>MAAF01000054.1 GCA_002163005.1 Colwellia psychrerythraea
GTGAAGTTTTTGCTTTGAGTAATAACGCTTACCATCATATTTATCAAAATAATGCCCCAAATAGGGATGATCAATTTGCCGACAATCTTCATTGGCTAACAAGTTTCTTTCTGCAACATAAGTCAATTGGAATGATTGGTCGACCAAAACGTTATACCAAGGTTTATCTTTTGGTGGTCTACTGGTTGCCATGCTTTCATACCAGTACTCGCTATGGCTAAATACAGCATCTATCCCGACAATGACCCCTCGATAATTGAATCTGTTGTGATAAATTATTTGTCCTATATAAAATTTTGCCGGCATGAGTTGCTATATCCTGTTAGTGATCACTTTTGACCAAAGGCACGAAGCTTACTGGCAATACCTTGCTTTTCTTAAGCACACCTTGGTTACCTTTTTCTAGTAAGGTTAATTGCTGACTTCCATATTGGTCATAGACCGGGATAATCATGATGCCACCGGGTTTGAGCTGGGCAATTAACTTGGCTGGAATATCACCGCCAGCGGTTACTATAATACTGTCAAAAGGAGCCTGCTCAGGCCAGCCTTGATTGCCATCGCCGGTGCGAATAGTAATATTATTATAACTTAGTGATTTAAGTGTAATTTCAGCATGTTGTGCCAATTCAGGTATGATTTCTATACTAAATACATTGGCGACCAGACTGGATAACACCGCCGCTTGATAGCCTGATCCGGTACCTATTTCCAGCACAGTATGACTAGCGTGTGGATTAATCAGCTGGGTCATTAAGGCAACAATAAAGGGCTGAGAGATGGTCTGATTATATGCGATAGGTAACGGCCTGTTATCGTAAGCATATTGTTGCAGGTGTTTGGGAACAAACTCATGCCTAGGCGTATTAGATATAGCAGCAAGAATGTCAGGCCTTAGCTCCGAAATGCCGGTATAGATAGCTGTTCTTTTGGTATCACTGATAATTAGCTTAAGCATATTATTACGCAAATACTGCACTGACTCACTAGGGTCATCTATTATAGTAAATGACACTAATGCAATTATGAGCAATAGTATAATTCGTTTAACCATAGCTATCACTCTCTACTAGGAGTGGCGATATCTTAATTATAGTACCGTTATCAAATTGTACTTTTTATTATTAAGCGAGAGTGACTTTATTGATTACTCTATATGGAAAAAATCTGAGGCGAATGTCTATAGGGCACAAACTTGCCATAAAATCTATCTCATTGTGCCCCCTTTCCGTATATGGACTCCACGTATTTTACAATATGATTTTTAGAATAGATATTCTATGGCGCAATCGCCCCCAAAGCACCATAGAATATTCGAGCTATGATACTCTTTAAATATAGTTCTGATAAAATTTAATTAAGCCCGTAGTAGAACTATCATGCTTATTACTAATATTACCTTCTTCTAACTCTTTTTGAATTTCATTTGCAAGACCTTTACCTAACTCTACTCCCCATTGATCAAATGAACATATTTGCAAAATTATTCCCTGCACAAATATTTTGTGTTCATACAAAGCAATTAAACTACCTAATGAGTGAGGTGAAATTCGTTCGAGTAAAATAGTATTGGTGGGCCTATTACCTTTATGTACTTTATGTGGGGCAACCTTATCAATGTATTTATCTACACGTCCTTTAGCTTTTAAATCCGCCCTTACTTGCTGCTCGTCCACCCCCAGCATCAACGCTTGAGTTTGTGCAAAAAAATTGGCCATTAATGTTTCATGATGACCTTTTACCGGAGTCACACTTTTCACCGACCCAATAAAGTCAGCTGGTACAATATTATTACTTTGATGCAGGTATTGGTAAAAGGCATGTTGACCATTAATACCTAGTTCACCCCAAATGGTAGGTACTGTAGAATATTCGATGTGCTGACCATTCCAGTTAACCGATTTACCATTGCTCTCCATTTCTGCTTGTTGCATATAAGCAGATAACATATGTAACGATTGATCATATGGTAATATAGCCTGCGACTGTGCCCCTAAAAATGTGCAATTCCACACACTCAGCAGTGCTAAAATAACAGGGGTATTTGTTTCAATTGGTGCATTACAAAAATGCTGATCAATCTCATTAGCACCCTCTAAAAGCTCAGAAAATTTTTCGAAACCCAAATATATTGCAATTGGTAACCCTATAGCAGACCATAAGGAAAAACGTCCCCCAACCCAATCCCACATATCAAAAACATTTTCTTCGAGGATACCAAAATCAATCGCATTAGCTTTATTTGAAGAAACTGCAATAAAATGTTTAGCAACTGCCGATGAATCAAATGATGAAGAGGTTAGCCATTGCATTGCTGTTTTTGCATTGGTGATAGTTTCTGTTGTGGTGAAGGTTTTACTAGAAACAATAAACAGCACTTTCTCGGGATTTAATGGCCGTAATACGTTTGCAATTTGAGTACCGTCAACATTAGAGACATAATGTACCTTTACGCTATTATCGCTATATTGTTCCAATGCCTCAGTAACCATTTGTGGTCCTAGGTTAGAGCCGCCAACACCTATACTTACAACATCAGTTATACGCTTTCCAGAATAACCTAACCACTTGCCTTCTCTAACTTTTTCACTAAACGCTCTTATTTTGATTAATATAGTTTTTACATCCTCAGAAATATCTCGACCCTTAACAAAAACAGCTTTATGTGAGGTATCCCGTAATGCCGTATGCAATACAGATCTATTTTCCGTTTTATTAATCTCTTCTCCGGTAAACATCTTATCTCGCCACTGCTCAACATCAGTTTCTTTTACTAGAGCAAATAATAGCTTCATTGTTTTCTTAGTTATTATATTTTTTGAATAATCTAGCATGAAGGAAGGTAATTGGACTGAAAACTGTTCAAACCTCTCTTTATCATCTTCAAAAAGTTCCTTCATATACTGATTTTTCATTTCTTTAGCATGAGCTGTTAACGCTTGCCAGCTTGAAAGGGAGTTTCGAGGTAACATACTTTTCCTATTTAATTGTTATATTTGAAAATTTTAAAGCCTAATCCCCTGTAGCTTAGAAATTGGGGATTAGGCTAAATAAAAGTAGATATAATCTGCAGTAAACCTGCGAATTATTTCTCGCTAAAGTTCAGGACCTAATAATTCAATTTCGGCTATTTGTGTCATAGAAGAGCCCCCCTGATTTGCATTTATACTTAAACGATAGGTTGAATATGCATCAAGACTACTCACACTGAACACCTGGCGCTCATAACGTGAACTCCAAACTACGTTGGTCCAAGAACCAACTTCAGTCCAATTTGTACCATTATCATTTGAACCTTTAAGCACAAAATTTTGCGGATCCCTTTCTATCGCATCGTTAGCACTAGTAATTGCTATATCATTTACAGTTTTTGCAACAGGTAATGTTGCTTGTACCCATGAAGGAGAGGCGCTAGTAGGAACACCACCATTGTCTAACCACTTGCTATTATTATTATCATCAAAGGTCTTTGATTCGTCTTCATTTGAATTAATACTTGCTCTGGCAACAAACGTTACCCCTTGATAACCAGTATGATCAACAATATTAGGTTGAGGGTTAGAGTTGTCTGCCAATAATATTTCCGCAATTTGAGTTAAAGAATCATCACCTTTATTTTTAGTAATAATTAACTTATATTCACTAAATAATTGAGTATTTTCAAAACTTAACTGCTTGCTAACATTCCTTCCTGGGAACTCTACATTTGACCAAGTACCTAAAGTGCTCCAAGTATTACCATCATTTGTGGCTAACATATCTATATTTTGGGGATCACGGCTATCTGCATCATTAGCACTAACTAGGGTTAGTAAGTTTACTAATTTTGCGTTTGTATATTTAATTTGTATCCATGAAGGGACAGAAGAACTTGGAGTGCCTGCATTATCTAACCATTTTGTTGATATCACACCATCAAAAGCTTTATCTTGATTTTCTGAACCATGAATACTAGCACGAGCGGTAATAACAGGGTCGTTGGGGGTTGGCGTAGAGGCATCAAAAACGTTATTAATCGCCGATGAATACGCTGCCACTTGTGAGCTATTATCAAAATCATCATAAAGCCACATAAAACCACCTTCGACAACATTAGGGCAACTGTCTTTCCAACCCTGCATTTTGTTTTGTATGCCTACCGGACTATAATCTTTCGACCACAACCCCGCATAAACCGGTAAACCTAGATCCCAATTACAGGGATCATTCGAAGACCCACCAGCATAGGCTTGTAAATAAAGCGCATCAATAGCCCCAGGTCTAGCTTGATTGACTTGAGTTACCAAAGACTGCCAAAAAGATTTATTCATATAAGGAACAATGGCTGTTTTAAACCCTAAGTCTGCAAGCATAATATGAAATTGAACAGAAGATGACACATGATACGTATCTTCATCATCGTTATTTACCGCATCAATAGTTGGGAAGACTGCCTTTAATGCAGAGAAGTTACGATATAGAATACTATTAGGTCCAGTACCACAATGGCTTTCACTACAAGCTAATAAGTCTCTAACATTATTATATGTGCCAGAGCCATAGCCACTTAGACCAAATTCCACTCGATTAATTAGAGATGAGCCTTCTTTTAATGATGCTATATCACCTTTAAAATTAGGGTAATGACTACCCCCTATATAGCTACCGCCTGCGACTAATGGAAACTCACCGTTAAACCCTAAACTCCCATCACTTTCTATATGAATAGTCCAAACGACAACATTAGTAAAACCTGACGTTTTCAGCTCATTTATTGCGTAAGAGCTGTTATAGGTTGGACCACCGGCATACACACCCGACTCAGCAAAAACTCCCGTGCTTGACAGTAATGAAACGGCCAATATGACTGACTGAATTAAACTCTGTATTTTCATTTATAAACTCTCTTTGTTGTTAATTATTATAAAAGTAATGAATATCTTCGAATCGATGCAAAAGGTTGCAATCGATTACATAAAATTATTGTATAAATTGTTTATAAAATCAACATTATTTCATGTATAACTCACTGAATAAAAACAACTTTTTATTGATCGCACAAGCAGGTAAAGCCAAATTGGATAATTCAATTTGGCTTTGTATTAAACACTCGTTAGGTTTACTTTTTTAATATTAACAAGGACTATATGAAATTGATTATCTGTTTAATTCAGCCTCTTCTGTCACCTTAGTTCTGCATCAGCGAGTTTTTATTCTTGTGAGGTATATTCTATAAGCTCAACTTCAGCTAATTGAGTAATGTTTTCACCGTGGTTTTCAATTTCAAAGCGATAAAAAGCATAAGGTATTTCGTTGTCAAAACTATAACGTTTCTTTTCATAGCGCTTGCTAAAATTTTGCCCACTTTGAAAGTCTAATGCTTGCCAAGTAACACCATCATTAGAGCCTGATAGCGTCCACTCTTTTGGATCCCTACCGGGCGAATCGTTGGCCGAAGTAAAGGTGTACTCAGTGATCGCAAACGCTTGCTGATCAGCAAAAGCAAACTCAAGCCAGCTATTGTCTCTAAAATCTAACCACTTTGTTTGAGCGTCATTATCAAATAGTTGTGCAACCCCTTCATTGGGTGAGTTTTCACCACGTGCGGTAACGCTTAACCCTGCATCAGCTGTTCTGTCAACAATTGCTATACCCGCTATTTTAGTACGGAAACTCCAGACCTCGCCGGTTATGGTGCCATTTGCACCTTGCTGATCAACTCTCCAGTAATAAGTGCTATCTTCTAGCAAGGTCTCAGTTTCAAAATTTGTCTGGCTGGTATCGGTAAGTAAGTCAGCGTCAGTAAAATTAGCAGAATCAGCCAAGTAAACTTGATAACTTTCGCCAGAAAATCCTGCCTGCCAGCTTAAAGTAGTACTTGTTTCAACAAAGGTACTTTCATGTGCTGGCTGTGGTGTATTGGCACGGGATGATGAGCTTTTATTAATATCTAGCGCATTATTTATTGCTGAAGCATATTGGGCCGCTCCTTTGCTGCCGTTACATTTTTGCACATCGTCATATAACCAGATAAAACCGCCCGCAAGCTTGCCTTGCCAAGCACGAAAAGCATCTTCAATATTATCAGCAGAACGACCCTGCGCGCAGCTATCGCCATTTTTACTCCACAAGCCCATGCTCACGTTAATACCGTCGAATAAGGCATTCCAAGTTGAAGGTTGATTGCCCGCTCCACCGTCATAACCTTGTACATGGACACGGTCAACCGCCCCTGCACGTTGGCTATTAATTTGCTCAAAAGTATCAGCCCAAAAGCTTTTAGCCGTATAAGGCGCAAAGGTGATCTTGTAGCCCAGATCAGCCAGCATGACACCAAATTTTACCGCTGATTCAACGTGATAGTTGCTTTCATCATCAAAGTCGATGGCATCAATACTCGGAATGGCCTGCTTTAGTGCTTGAAAATTTTTGTAAAGAATACTGCTTGGCCCAGTGCCAGATGAAGCAATCAAACTCTGAATACGCTCAAAATCAGGAACCCCATATGAAGCTACGCCAAACTGTATTCTGTCTATCGAGGTTGGTATCACTTTCAAACTGGCTATTTCAGCCGGCCAACTTTCCTTACCAACATATTCTCCCTCATGCACAATGAGTTGGTCGTTATAAACCAAATCACCATTGCTATTCACATGAATGGTCCAAAAATTAATGGTAGTAAAACCTGAGTGCTTCAGCTCATCCATAGTGACTTGGCCGCCAAAATAGAAAGGTCCGCCGCCATAGATAGCCGAGTCGAGCCCTGAGTCTAAACCGCCAGAACTTGTACCTCCTCCGGAGTTAGCACCGCCGCCTGAATTAGCGCCGCCTCCCGAATTTGAACCACCACCTGGGTTTTCACCTTCGCCAGAATCCGAGCCACCACAAGCAGCTAATGTCGACATCAAGGTTGTAAAAAGCAAAATAACGCTTATTCTTTTTAATATTAAAATCATGCTGTTAACATTATTATTGTTCATCATCTTTATACTCTTTTTATTAGATATCCTTCCGCCCTACCTGCAATCGATTACAGTCAGGGATTACATTGATAAATGCTTAAAACATAAACTCATTCATCGCTTGTTTGGTGTTGTTGGCAATTATTTATAATCTATTTGGCTGGATAACTTCTAGGCGAAGAAATAGCCAAATAAACCGTACTCCATAACTGCGCCGCATTAGACTCTGTTTTGTCGCCGGAGCGCTGGCCAAATGATTCAAGCTGATATCGTCCATTTGCAAACGACCATGACCATAACTCAGCATTACTCATGTCTTTTGTAGCTTTAATAATCGGCCAAAGTTTTGCTTGAGCTTGCCTTAGCTGATCTCTGGCGTATTGGGATAGATCACTACGTAATAGTTGTCGCTCAAGCCCAGCAGCAAATAATGCTTGCTGCCAAGACCAAATCACCTCACCATGATAGTGTTGATTGCTGAAATATTGCTGTAGGTCATTGTCTGCATAAGCTGGATTTGCCACCAGCATACCAACCGGTGTCAATAATCCCGCAGGATATGGCCGTAAAGTTACCTTGATTGAATTTAATAATTCATGCTCGCTTGGCTCAGTAAATAACAGCGCAAAGCCATCATCTGAATTCATCACAGCAATGGGCTTACCCTGTTTATCTAATGATAAAGCATTAAATGTTAGCGCACCTTCTCCGAGTGAAGCTAAAGCTATCTTTGCCGGCACACCGAGATTTTTAGCGTGCTTAGTTATAGATTTCTCGGCATTTTCGTTAACTATGGTTACTTTGAAATGGACAGGAGCTTTTTGCTGCCATACCATCGCCATAATATTGGCTTTATCAAGCGGGTCTGAAATAACATTGTTATTATTATCAAATAAGCCACTGTTATGTAGCTTGGCAATCGCCTTAAGAGCCGCTGGTACAAACACCGCATTAACATTATAAGGAATTCTGCCAAAGCCTAACCCTTCGCCACTATCACGCCATTCGCCTACCATGTGCCCTTGTTCAAGTTGAATTAAATTTTCTATCTTAGGGCTTTTAGCATATGGGCTTGCCATTGATATGACATAGTCAAAATTAGCCAATAACCGTTCTTGATATGATTTACCACCTGATGTTTTTTTATTTAGAAAGGCTTGCGCTGTTATCTTGTCTTGATTAAGCAAATACTCAGCAACAATTGGTGCTAGCAAGTAGTCATCATCAATCATTTTGTAATCGTAAATTGGTCGTGTACTCGTTGTTCCGCTTTCCCTCATGTGTCGCAATATCGCAAATTCGGCGATGTCTTCCTCATGGGCAACTTCGCCGCGATTATTTAAACGTTCAATAACAGAGCCAAGCCCTGCTTCAATAACTGCGGGTTGAAGCACCGGCATAAGTAACCGAACAGACATCAAGGTATCACGACCAAAATAGGTGGCAAAACGCCAAGAGCCTGCCAGTAGCTTTTCCTGATAGCTTAAAAAAGCTAAAATATTTTTTGCAATATCATTTTTTTCATCATTAACGTTAAGTAATTGCTCTTTTTTAATCGGTGTTAATGGCTTATCACCTGATAGTGCTCTTATCTTAAATATTAAAGGTAAACCTTTTTCAGCGGTAAAAACTATCGGCTGACCACCGCCGCCGGATACCTGCCCTTGTATAACTTCAACATCAAGCTTATAACCACCTTTGCCATCGAGACGATCACGATACCAAGTGACTCTTTGTTCATTAAGAGTTAGTTTATTTTTGAACTCGTTTGACACCATGCCACTATGTAAGTAATCACGAATAACTCGAATATTACCTAATACGGCTTGCTTCACTTGCAATTGTTCGGCAGAACTCACTACCTTAGTTTCGATGCCGTATAAGGGTTCATTGTCACTGTTGTGCTCTTTAATTGCAGATATTTGCTGTATTTCTTGCCACTGTATTGGTTTAGCCAATTGTTTAAACCATAAACTCACACCGCTATTTCCGGCAGGAAAAGCCACCACCATTCTCGGAGAGGTGCCTGATTTGAGTAACGTATGGGCAGCAACCTTCTCTTGACGAAAAAAATGATTATGAATTTGTCCCTCGTTAATGAAAAAATTCAATTCAGCTTGTGCCGATGCAGTTTCTACCTTTAAAGAGGATTGCTCACTAACCTGAGACTTAGCCTCATTGTTGTCTCCCTTATCAGTACATGCTGAACAAGTCATAATAATTAATAGCAACACTACGCTATTGAACACTGATTTAAGATTACACACTTTATAACTAAGCATTAATGTACCTGTATTTCGTCAGCAAAAATAAAGGTTTCTTGCCCAGGCCTGACATGCCAATCGGGCAATTCTGATAAATTTGTTGCATGAACACGCACATAGCGCGCCGTAGTTTCTTTAAAGTCAGTGCTGAATTGTTTCTTTTGAAAGTCAGGTATTGTTTCAGCGGTGTAATATAACTGTGAACCAACAGAATTAAAGGTTTTGCCATCTGTTGATATCGAAAATTCTACTTTACTCGGCAATAAAATAGAATGGAGCTGGCTTTGCAAAAAGCCAATTTCAATGGCCTGAAGCGGCATTTGTTTGCCCAAATCAATAACAACGTCTAGATCCTTCTTACGATAGCCTTGCCATAAACTCTTATAATCCGAATTACCAATAATGCCATCCACTAACGCGTTTCGAGCACCGCCAGAATAACCTTGGTCATATTCGCTAAGCAACTTAATAGTTTTGTTTACTGCCAAATGTGACACATGCTTAATTTCGCCAAATTGACTACCTTGCGCAAACACCTCAATATTATTGGCAACTTCTGCATTATAACTAGCGATGGTTTTTAACTGTTTGATATCATTTGCCTGCGCTGGATATAAATGTACAGCCTGGCCACCGCCGCTTGCTAGTACAGTCGCCAGACTATCGCCTTTTCTCACTAAATATTCGCCAATAGACACCGCTGTTGGATTATCAACAAATTCTGTTTCGATTGCATCTGAATAAATTTTCGCCACATAAGTGGTTTGCAACGATAAAAAATCTAAATCAAAAGCGAAATTTCTCGGCTGTTCATCTGTCATGCTGCCAATGAACCATTGCTCACCTTGACGACGAGCAATACTAATATAATCACCAATTTCACCTTGTAGAAAACATGTTTCATCCCAACTAACGGGTACTTGCTCGATAAACTCAAAAGCCGGCTGGTCTGCATAATTCTCTATCATGTCCGCGGCCATTTGCATTGGGCTGTATAACACCACATACATAGCTAGCTGTTTTGCTAGGGTGCTATGCACACGGTATTGTTGTTGCGGGTCAAACTTAATATTGAAGATACCTGGAGTATAATCTAGTGGCCCAGCGAGTAATCGCGTAAAGGGTAAAGTAACAGTATGCTCCGGTGAATTACCATCACTCCAGCCATTCCACTCCATGCCTTTAGCGCCTTCTCGGGTCATCATATTTGGATAAGTACGTCGGATGCCCGTTGGCTTTATCGGCTCATGAACATTAAGCATAATTTGATGTTTTGCTGCTAACTCAAGTACTTTACGATAGTGATTAACCATAAATTGACCGTGATGATAGCTTCCCTTTGGTATCATTTTCCCGGCATAACCGGTTTTTATCGCGTGTACGCCTACCCGTTGATAAAGTGCCATGGCTTTTTCAAGTTGTTGTTCATATAGTGGAATATTGCCACCTGTTTCATGGTGGCCAATCAAAGCAACATTATTTTCTTTACCATAAGCGGCAATTTCAGCAAGATCAAAATCGTCGTATGCTTGGGTAAAATCTTGCACACTAACGCCAGTATGCCAAGTCTCCCAGCCTTTATTCCAACCTTCAACTAGCACACCACCAATATTGTGCTCTTTGGCAAAATCAATATATTTTTTAGTATTTTCAGTGGTAGCGCCATGTTTATCACCAGCTTCCCAAGTATATTTACGCATGTGCATGCCCCACCAAATACCAACATATTTCATCGGTTTTATCCATGAGGTATCTTTAATAACACTTGGCTCATTTAAATTGACAATTAAGTTAGACTCAATAAGCTCGCCAGCAGTCTTGCCTATTTGAATAGTTCGCCACGGCGTTTCAAAAGGAGTTGCTGCTTTTACTTTTACGCCATCAGGCCAAGGCACAAGATCACTGGTCAAGATGAGGGGCTGTTGTGATTTTTTAATCAGTGTCATACCGGCATAGTTGGTCAGTGCTGCTTCATGCACACTTAGATATAAACCGCTTGTTGTTTTCATGGTTACAGGGGTATTGATTGCCGTCACTTCGCTTAATAATGACTTTTGATAATTCGCTTCATAGCTGTCGTAGTTAGCAGGAATCCACCATGCACTGTGATCTTTATTAAAGGCAAACTCTGTTTCCTCAGAGGTTATTGAGAATTGACCTAAATTTGCTTGCTCTGGTAACGCATAGCGAAAAGCAACACCATCATTGTATGCCCTAAATATCAAGTGCAATTCTCTATTTTGTGCTGTCGTCTCCTTTAATTTAACATGCAGTTCACGATAGTGATTACTTACATTTTTTGACTGCCCCCAAAGCTTTTGCCAATTTTTTTGCACAAGCTGCTCAAATGAAGAAACAAGAGTAAAATCTGCTAATAACGGCTGCTGGTCTTTAAAGCGAAACCCTAACTTAGATGGCGAAATAATTTCATCTTCGCCGGTAAAAACACGATAGTGAGGTGCACCATTAGCGAGTATAAACTCAATACCCACAGTGTTGTTTGGCGATTTTATCATTAATGATTCAGCGTTATTTGCCTCGTTGCTTGATGCCATTAAACTAACTAAACTTACTAAAATGCCTAAAGTTAGCAAAAATATCTTGTTCATTTTATCTTATTCTCTTTTTAATTTTTTATCATTAGCCTGCACTTCACTATCTTAATGAGGCGATTGTATTTATGTCTTACAAAATACTTTTAGCATCTTGCAGCTCACTGCCTGATTTATCAGTCACCGCATAATTGAATCCCGACTGAATACAATATGAGCCATACTCCCCCGCTTTATTTAGCGCCAAAAAACCTACTTGAAATTGTTTATAATCACCTAGCTTTTTAGCAATACGTTCAACAGCCGCTTTACAAGCCTGCTCTGGGCTTAACCCTTGTCGCATCATTTCAACCACTAAATGACAACCAACGGTTTTGATCATTAACTCCCCCATACCTGTCGCAGTTGCCGCGCCAATTTCATTATCAACATAGAGTCCTGCACCAATGATTGGAGAATCTCCTACACGACCTGACATTTTAAAAGCTGCACCACTGGTGGTGCAGGCTCCTGACAAATCACCATTATTATCAAGCGCCAACATACCAATGGTGTCATGATTTTCTACATTGATAACCGGACTATATTTCGATTCTTTCAACCAGTCTTGCCATGCCATCTTAGCTTTATCTGTTAATAAGTTTTCTTCCTTAAAGCCTTGAGATTTGGCAAATTCAAGTGCTCCTTCCCCCACTAGCATGACATGCGGGGTTTTATCCATCACTAAGCGCGCCACTGAAATAGGGTGTTTGATATTTTGCAAGAAAGCGACTGAGCCACAATTTTGATTTTCATCCATGATGCAGGCATCAAGGGTTACTTTACCCTCTCGGTCAGGATAGCCACCATAACCAACTGTCATTACCGATGGGTCCGCTTCAGGCACTCTTACCCCTTGCTCTACCGCATCAATGGCTTTGCCACCATCAGACAACACTTGCCAAGCAACATGATTAGCTGCTAATCCATGATTCCAAGTAGAGATAACAATAGGTTTAGTCGTATTTTTATTTACTTCACTGTATGCTTGGCTTTTAGAGAAGAGTCCTGTGATACCAAGTAATGAAGTGCCGAACAATGACATTTTTAAAAATTCACGTTTGCTAGTCATTTATAATTCCTTTGTAAATAAAGCGGTTTAAAATGCGTTATTGCCAATTTGATATTGAGCTTTAGCAAAATGGATTGCCCCCTGCTCTGGAGATTGTTTTGGCTGAGATAATTTATTTAAAAAATCCCGGTTAAAGCTAGGCTTTAGTTGTTCGCCGATACCACCAACAAGTGATATTCTTGCGGGGTTAGTTTTGGCTAGAAGATCAATGACCCGTGCAATGAATTCTCGGCTCTGATGTAAAATTTTCAAAGCGACAGAGTCCTGCTTTTCAGCGGCAAGAAAAACTAACGGCGCAATCTCTCCATAATCTTTGGGCGTGGCACCAACAAGTGCATTGGCTAATTCACAGCCATTATCTTTGACATTCCCATAAAACTTATCTTCAAGCATTGCAGTTAATAAAGTTTTCTCTGCTAAATTATCAATATCTAATAAAGCTGCTTGCACGGCTTGATGCCCTATCCAAGAACCACTGCAGTGATCCGCCATTAAAAATCCGTAACCTCCAATGGCTGATTTCTCACCATTTACCAGTGACATGGCACTAAAACCAGTACCCACTATAACGACTGCGCCTTCGTTACCTTGGTGAGCACCAAGTAACGCGGCTTGTAAGTCATCCGTTAAAAATAGAGCTTTAAATGGGTGCTGCCAGCTGAGCATAAGCTGATGATATTGCGATAAATGTAATCCAGCTAAACCTGCTCCAACAACAATATTCTCCATGCAGCTTGGTGATAAGTTCGCTTCTTTCAACGCCATTTCAGTCGCGGTAGTAATTGAACTGGCTACCTTTATTAAACCCTGTGATGGATTAGCAGTACCACCTAGGCCTGTGCCAAGCAGTTGCCCTGTTCCTGACTCGATACGTACCCGACATTTAGTACCACCGCCGTCAATACCCATAAATAATGTGTTTTTATTCGCTAACATTGTTTTTCCACAAATGTATCTTTCCAAGAGGATTCATTAGAACCCCGTTAATTTTATAATTTTACCTTATAAACTGTAATCGATTGCAGAGCTATTAAAAATAAATATATTTTAAAGTATAATTAAGAAAGGTAAATTATCTCATACACGACAGTGAATCACTGTCGTGTATAATTATTATAAAGTTAATTATTTAAATGAAAACTTTAGCTTTCCTGAACTCATTAACTCTTTGTAATTAATGTAATTTCTCTCTAGGTTTTTCTTATTAAGCATAACGTTTTCTACATAATTTTTACCATTATTATTAGTTTGTCCAATAATAAATTTCTCACCATTGTCATGATTTAACGTTACTTGCTCAAACAAAGGCGTACCAAAAACATATCGGCCATCGGCAGGATTTAGCGGATAGAAGCCTAACGCACTCAATACATACCATGACGACATTTGACCAACATCATCATTACCTGCCAAGCCATCGGGATCGGCTCGATACATCGTTTGGCGAATTTCTCTTATTTTCTGCTCACCTTTCCATTTGTCCTCAGTAAAGGCATATAAATAAGGAATATGATGGCAAGGCTCGTTACCATGGGCATATTGGCCAATGAGTCCTGAAATATCAGGTGATACGTCACCTTCCATTTTAGAACTAACGGTAAAGAGTGAATCAAGCTTGCTGATAAATTGCTGTTCACTGCCAAATAAATCAATTAAACCTTCAACATCGTGTGGAACAAACCAAGTGTATTGCCAAGCATTCGCTTCAGTGTAATCCGTGGTTCTATGATCAACATGGGTTGGGCTAAAGTTTTCAACCCATTGTCCATTTTTATCTTTGCCGCGCATAAAACCAACACTCTTATCAAATAAGGTTTTATACGATTGCGCTCTTTGATTAAAGTACTCATATTCATCGGTTTTATTTAGTGCTTGCGCCAGCTGTGCAATTGCCCAGTCATCATAGGCATATTCGAGTGTTTTTGAAACAGCTTCTACTTCTAAGTCTGAAGGCACGTAGCCATATTGGTCAAATAAATCAATACCAAAGCGTTTTTGCATCGCCGATTTTTTTACTGCTGTGAACAGCTTTTCGCCATCAACACTGGTCAAGCCTTTAAGATAAGCATCAACCAATACCGGTACGGCATGATAACCAATCATAACGTCGGTTTCATTTGACATCAGATCCCAGCTAGGTAACAAACCAGCCTCATCATAAAAAGCCATCATTGATTTAACTAAGTCGTCAACCAACTCAGGATTGGTAATGGTGATAAGCGGATGTAAAGCCCTAAACGTATCCCATAAAGAAAATAGCGTATACCTCTTATAACCTTCTGCGGTATGCGTTTTTCCGTCGGCGCCATAATACTCGCCATTGGCATCACTAAATAAATGCGGCGCCATAAAGGAGTGATACAAAGCAGTATAAAACTTGGTTTTTTCTACCTTATTATCATCAATTACCGTTATTTTATTGAGCTGTTTACGCCAAGTGTTTTCTGCCGCTAGTTTCACTTCATCAAAATTAAAGCCAGATGTTTCAACAGCAATGTTCTTTCTGGCGCCTTCGATACTGGCGTACGACAAGCCCACTTTAACGATTACTGAGCTGTTACTTAATTGTGAAAAATTTAGCACCGCTTCGCTTTTAACCGCAGTTATTTCACTACCATCAACACTTTGTTTATCAGCGAAGAATTGATAAGTAAAGGGCTCACTAAATTCCATAACAAAATACACTGGTTGAAATTTTGCCCAGCCGCTAGATTTTCTATAGCCCACTAAAGTCGTTTCATTTTCAATCTTAAAATAAGTATCGACCGGTTTATCGAAATTTTGCGCGTAGCCTAAATCCACTAATATTTTCGGTACACCTTTATCACCAAAAGTGTATTTATGTACCCCAACTCTGGCAGTAGCCGTTAGCTCTGCTTTTATTTCTTCATCTTCAAGGTAGACAGAGTAATAGCCCGCAGACGCGGTTTCATTTTCTTTTTTATAAGTTGCAAAAAGGTGCTCTACCTCATTTTGACTATTTTCTGGATAAGTAGAAACAAAAGGCATCACTAAAATATCCAATAAGTCTCCAACGCCCGTCCCTGATAAATGGGTATGGCTAAACCCTAATAAGGTTTCATCAGAGTAATGATAGCCTGAGGTCCAATCCCAACGCGATTTGGTTAAGTTATCAGGGCTTAATTGCACCATGCCAAAAGGCACTGTTGCGCCAGGAAATGTATGACCATGGCCACCGGTGCCAATAAAAGGGTCAACAAAATCTAAGACATCCGTTGCTTGGCTAATTGCTGCACTCCCGTGCTCTTTAGCTTGCTGGCTAGATAATTCTGTATTGTTATTAGCAGTGCCACAACCGACCAGCATCAATACAGATAAGAGCTTTACTGCAGTAGTTTTCATTATTTTATTCATATTTATCTGCTTCGTTATCTCATGTAAATAAGTGTTTATTTAAAGTAATTCATTCGTGCGTCTTTATATGATTCAAACTAATTTTCAAGCTTGTCATACCAATTCTTTTTCAAAATCCATGACGTTAGCAACGTTACCGTAAAAGCCATTAACATCGACTCAAATTCTTTGATCACTAGATAAATGGGTAATACCACCAGTGATATTTGCCAAGTCATGCCCACTACAATATTAAAGGCATCGCGTGGCAAGGTATTACACGGCTTAAATTCTGGATTTTGTGCGATGACCTTTTCTTTGATGGGTTGCCAAAAGCCCCAAGGTCTAACTTTTTCATAGAAAGACATCAATACAACATCATCTTCTGGCGCGGTTAATAAGGTGCCTATAACAGAGCCTACTAGTCCGGCCAGTAATAAATAAGGAAAGGCGTACAAAGGTTGTAAGCTTGGGAAAAATAACGGTAACGCAAGTGACGCCATTAAGCCCGACATCATGCCCCAAAAATAACCATAGGCATTAAATCGCCACCAATGCCATTTTAGTACATTGGCTGCCGCATAACCGCCAAACAAAGCGCCGAAAATCCATTGCATGATGTCATTGATGCTGGTAATCATATAACCGACACCAACACCGATAATAACGAGTATTGTAGAAACCCAATAACTCATTTTAATGTATTCTTTTTGACTAGCATTAGGTTTGAAGTAACGTTTGTAGATGTCATTAACAATATACGCTGGCGCTGCATTAACCGTGGCGGCATAAGTCGACATAAACGCTGCCAATAAACCAGCGATTAGCAACCCCGTTAATCCTACTGGAATAAAGTTTTTAATGGCGTAAGGTAATATTTGTTCAAAATCGAAGACTTCATTGCTGGCTTGTATTTCTGGCCCCATATATACCAATGCCAATATCGTTAACCCTGCCACCATCATGTAGCGTGGAAAAAACATCACTAATGAAACGATACCACTCATTTTTGCTGCTTCTTTAGGATTTTTTGTCGCTAAAATGCGTTGCATATCGTAGTTAGGTACTGGCCCGGCAATACTCGATAGCACCCCTTTAAATAGCATCATCATAAAAAAGAAACCAAACAGGGTAAAACCATCATCTTGTATTTTGTCGTTGACTGAATCAATAACACCACGCCAGTCTAATTCAAGCTGCCAGCTAAAAAACAAATCCTTCCAACCCGCGGGAATGACTGCATTTAAGGCATCGACACTCACTAAATTCATCGCAATAACGCCAACCGCAATAGCAGCGATGGTCATAATAACGAATTGAAGTAATTCGGTGAAAACCACGCTATACATACCACCTTTCACTACGTAAAGGGTAGTAATGCTGAAGATGATAATGGCATAAACATCAGGGGATAAATCCCAAGGAAAGAAAATCACGGCAAATTTACCTATGCCCTTAAAGGCATAAGCGATAAAACCAATAGCGCTAATAACGGCAAAAATAACCACGGCAATATGACAAAGCTCAGCGCCACGACCACTGCCAAAGCGCGTTCTCAGCCATTCAGCGCCAGTCATTACGTTAGAGCGGCGCAGCCATGCCGACAAATAAATCATTAAAAACACTTGGTTAAATATCGGCCAAATCCACGGTAACCACGCGCTTTTCATACCATAAACAAAGCACATGGAGACTAACCACATGGTGCCCGTTATATCAAACATCCCTGAAGCGTTAGATACACCTAACACCCACCAAGGGATTTTCTTGCCACCTAAAAAATAAGAGTCTAAGTTTTTAGAAGCCCGCTTAGACAGGTAAAAACCTATCGCTATGGTGCCTATTAAATACAAAGCAATGATGACAAGATCGAGTAAATGTAACGACATTAATTTACCTTATTATTTTTATTATTATTGGTAAGTATCAAAAATGGACACTATACGTATTGTTTCTAGTAGTAAAGACACTTCTTGTGCAGTTTTTCCTTCCGTCGATATACTTACTTGTTTTGATTGCTGTGGTAATAAATCAAAGAAATTGTCAGAAAAATTCCCATTAAGTTCCTCAATAGACACGTAGACTTGACGCATCAAATAATCAGCAGACAAAGATAATTTTATTTGATTATCCACCACAGATTTATGCACGGTTAACGTAGCGTTTGATAACTTGAGATCTCTAGTGGCAGTAAAATAATGTATCGCTTCACTGATCACCTTTTGAGGCTGACCTTTACTATCAATTTCATGTAAACAGGCAACAAAAAACACATTACTCTTATCAGCACTCGCTAGAAGCTTATTAATGCTGGTGCTTGAATGAACTTCACTTGTTAGTGGCTTGGTCTCAATAATTTTTTGCTCTGCCCCGAGTATGTGCCCATCTAATGTCAGTAGTTGCTCTGTCAGTAATAGCCTTGATGATTGGCGCTGGTCACAGACAATATTAACTTTCAGCGTGCCATTACTTTCATCAACACTTTCATCAACAAAGACGGCAATAGGTTTAAAACAACGTTGCGCCTGATAGTGCAGTGCTTTCCAACGGCCATAATAATCAATGCCCGACCATGAAGCCACTGGCCAACAGTCGTTAAATTGCCAGTAAAGTGTCCCCATACAAAACGGCATAGCGCTACGGTGTGCTTCAAAGGCAATTTTCAACCCCAAGGCTTGCTGAACCTGACTCAAATATAAAAAGCTCTCAAAATCTTTCGGATCTTGATACTCATCTTTCATATATTGACGAATTAAACTATTGCCTCTTGGGTGTTTTTGATGTGCTTTCATTACTACAGAATCAATATGCCAATCTTCTTCAAGTGAATACTTTTTAACTGAGTCCATAATTGGAAATGACTGAAAGCCAAATTCACTCATAAACCGAGGCACACGTTGCTTAAATTCACTAAAGGGCTCTTCACCATGCCATACGCCCCAATAATGATTATCACCACGGTTGTCGTCGGCTTTATTTTCCCAAAAACCAATAGGAGAAGATGAAAAATAAAAACGCTCTGGATCAAAACGTCTGACCAATTCTGGCAATACCGCTTGAAACAGCTTGGCATAATCTTGTTTTAGTTGCTGATACAGTTCATCGCTGTAATTAAAGGTTGTTGGCCACTGCCAAAATTCTATGCCCATTTCCGTTTCATTGTTGCCGCACCAAAGTGCGATACAGGCATGATTACGCAAGCGTTTAACATTGTATTCAACTTCGTCGGCCACGGTATTTAAAAAATCATTATCGGCAGGGTACAAACTGCAAGCAAACATAAAGTCTTGCCAAATGAGAATACCGTGCTTATCTGCTAGTTGATAAAATTCATCGTTCTCATAAATACCACCACCCCACACTCTGAGCATATTCATATTGGCTGCTACGGCGTCGTCAAATATGCGCTGATATTTACTGCCAGAGACACGATTTAAGAAACTATCTGAGGGAATGTAATTAGCACCTTTCATAAACGTTGGCAGGCCATTAACTTTCAGATAAAAAGACTCACCAAACTCATCCGCTTCATTAATTACTTCAATAGTACGCAACCCGATAGCCACTTTTTTTGAACTAATACATTGCTGCTCAGATGATAAAGATACTTTAAATTGATAAAGAAAAGCTTCACCAAGACCATTTGGCCACCAGAGGTTCGGCTTATTGATCGACAAAGGAAGGTTTATTTTATTTTGCTGCGCATTCACGCTAATGTCTATTTGCTGCGATAAGGCACTGTCATTGAGACACTCAATATGGAGCGTCCCGTTAAATTGTTCAGCATTGCTTAGCGATATTTGAAAATTTAACTGAGCAGATTCTTCAGACAGTTGTTTTTGCTGCACATAAACATCTTCAATACATGCTTTATTAACAGCCTCTAAATAGACCTCGCGCCATATGCCCGAAGTAACAAATCTTGGTCCCCAATCCCAGCCATAATGATAAGGTGCTTTTCGGGTAAAAACACTCAAACGTTCTTCTGACTTGTCGTTCTCTGCAGGGTAAGTAAAGCCGTTTTCTTTAAATGTCGGCATTACTTCATTAATGGGTGAGCGAAAAACAACTCGTAAAATATTTTCACCAATACATAAGTGTGGTTTACATAATACTCTATGACCGACAAACATATTGTTGCTTTGTAAAATAAGTACATCGTTAAGGAAAACATCGCAATAGGTATCAAGTCCTGCAAAAATAAGGGCTAGTTCAGATGCCTTAAACATGGATTCATTGACCTGAAAAAATTTAAGGTATTCCCAATCGTGCTTTTCTATCCATTGTAATTGGTTTTCTTCTGTACGAAAAAAAGGTTCGTTTATCTGCTGATTATTTAATAAATCGGTAAAATTGCAACCTGGTACCTGTGCAGCTAGCCACGCTTCTTGGCCGTGTTGGCGAAATTGCCAGTCGCCATTGAGGCATAAACGTTCTTCCTTAGGTGTGTAACATAATTCTGTAGTTGGCATAGGTAATTAACTTAGTTGTTTATCGAGGTAAATAGAAAGCAAACAGCAATCGATTACAAAAAAAAATAGAAAACTTACACATGATTACTAATCTATTTTGAGTAAGGCTTTCACGGTATCTTGATTAATTTCACCATTAGTCAATACACTTGAATAGCTATGAAAAGAGACTAATGTTTTGAGTTGGGTTATTTGGTCAAATATGGTTCGCGCATTAAGCGGGTTAATACTGCCAGAAATTACAATCTCAATGTCTTGCTTGGCTAAGCCAATAAGCTTCACTAAAGTATTGATACCTGATAATGCTGAGGTTGACTCTCCCCACACAGTGCCGCTGGTTAGCACTCGTTTAACATTAAGCTGTTTAAGCTGCTGTAATGCTTGTTCTCTATCAGTAATGGCGTCAAAAGCGCGATGAAAGCCCACTTCTAAATTAAGTCGTTTACTTAAGGACAAAAACCTCTCCATGGTATGCATATCTATCGAAGTATTTAACTTATCTAAAGCACCAAAGACGACACCATCTGCGCCTGCATCAGCTACTTGTTGTATTTGTTGCAGCATTAATAAAATCTCAGCTTCATCATAATGAAAGTCTCCCGCCCGAGGGCGAATCATCACTAATAAACCAGCTCGATCTTTAAAGGCTTGACGTGCTAGTGTAACGGCAGCTATTTCAGGTGTTAAACCATCTAGTTCCATAGCAGCGCACAATTCTATGCGTTGAGCACCGGCTTGATATGCACTACTAATATTAACGGTCATTTTCGCAAGGTTATCACTGCTGATACACACTTCAAGACAAGCCATTATTGAATACTCAAATAGCCAATATTGGCTGAAAAATTAGCGACTGAATCGTTATTCAATTGCACACCAATTTTCACAATAGTTTTTCCGCTGTATTGAGCTAACGAACTCACCTGCTTGTGCCATTGTTTATCAGTGGGGTTTATTGCAAAACTGAGTAACTCATCCTCCGATGTTAATAGCCAAATTGACATCTGATGGCCCAAATTTTCTTGTTTAGAAACCAAGGTTATTTTGCTCGCTTTATTTAGTATAAACGCGCTCTGATAAAGTGGAATATTGGCATCCCCTTTGCTCAAATCACCTCGGATAGCGAGCGAATTACCACCGTGAAACGCTTGTTCAAAATCATAATAGATCTCTAGCGAATCGTTACCTTGTATAGCAAACTGCCAGGTAGGTAAAATATCTTGCTGAGCCACATCATGCCACTCGCCTGATGTTACTTTGCCGTTATTCGCTTTGAATAAACCATGACCAGTATTAAAGCTGGTGGTAAAGGGTAATTGAGAAAGCGTTGATTTTGCTGGTACAAAGCGACCTACTCCTGGCCACTGCGAGCGTTCATCATGGCTATAAAGGTTTAAATCATTACCAGCAAACAGTTGGGTTTCTGTCTGATAAAAACGTCGATAATCCATCTTGTTGTGTCTAAAGTCACTAAACGCTTGAGTATCTTTGTTACCTTTAAATGTGTAGTTAACATCGTTACCAAACAAAGCAATAGAGCTTAAGGCTGTATTTTCTGGAAAGAGCGCATATAACCATTCACTCTGCTCAAACATACGCTGAGCATTACGTGCGGGAGAAAGATCGGCACCAAAATATAAATCATATCGAGAACGACCTAGTTTTGTCACATAATCCCGCGATGCTTCGACCATCTTCGCGTTCCACCAATAATTCATAAACATGGCATCACTAATACGCTGCTCTTTATGTTGTAAAAAAGGCGCATTTTTTTCGTTTAGCTGGTTTTGCCATTTAACTGAGCCATCAAGCAACATTGAGTCATACCAATGAATTTCCATTGCCTTTGGTGCAATAGCGGTTAAATACTGCATAAACGCTTGCATTTTTTTGCCTAACAAGGCGGAATTTTGATACTCAAACTTGCCTTCAACCACTTCGCCTTGCGCATTTTTAACATAAGTTAAATTGGTTTCAGGATTAATGAGCCAACCATCAAAGCCATAAAAGTCGGCTATCGCGACTAATTTTTTGGCTAAGATAAATTCACCGTTAGCATTTTTTTGCAACAACCGAGCGACCGTTTCAACATTACCGCCATATTGCGCAACAGATAGATACACAGTACCAATAACTTTTACGCCATTACGATGTGCGGTTTCTACCCATGGTCTCGCAGGCAAGTTTACTGTTTCATTTGCTGTGCCGGCAAACCAATTAAGCACATCAATGTGTGACCAATGGGTAAAATTATACAAGTTAAACTTGTTTTGCTCTGTGAGGTAATTAGCAAAATTGTTCATACCATCAGGCGCCATTAACACCTTAACCTGAGCATCAAGTGGCTGGCTATTATTACCCAGGTCAGCAACAAATCGCTTACTCAGCGGCACCGATGAGATATTGTTTTTATCAGTGAACGCTGAATTAGGAGACCATTTTTCAACCTGCTCTAAGGTTAATGAAAATGGCGGTTTGTCTTTATTAATTTCATCCGTTGCAGTAGCACCGGCAGTAAAAATTGTACTGCTAAGAAAAAAAATCGTAACGGAAAAGATATCTATTCGGGTTGTTTTCTTTATGTTCATAATAATGTCTTTTATTGGTCTGTGTTCTGGTATGGAGAATCAAATCACACACCAATAATTCAATATTGATTAAAAGTGTGTAGAAGACAATGCTCATGTGTTCGTGTGTAAGGGAGATTACTCACATGAACACTGTCTCTACACAAGTAAAGTGCTAGTTTATAAGTCAGGTCCTATTAACTCGATTTCAGCTATTTGCATCAAGGTATCATCACCTTTGTTCTTAGTGATATTTAGACGGTAGCTGCTATAAGCAAATCCGTTACCCATTTCAAATAATTTACGTTCAAAACGATTATCCCAAGATTCACCTACCCAAATAGCGATAGGAGACCAAGTAACACCACCATCATTAGAACCTTGCAAATTGAAGTTTTCTGGGTCACGACCGTCAGCATCATTAGCACTGGTAATGGCTAAACTCGTCACAATTTTATTTTCTGTGAAGTCTACTTGAACCCATGAAGGATCTTCAACTGTCGGTGCTCCAGCCCAATCATTATGATCTAACCATTTGGTGTTTACATCATCATCAAAGGCCTTACTTTCAGCTTCACCATCACCAATTCTATTACGTGCGGTAATAACCGAACTTGGGTCTGATGAATGATCGACAGATGCATACTGCGGACCTATCAACTCGATTTCAGCTACTTGCATTAAACCATCATCGCCTTTGTTCTTGGTGATGTTTAAGCGATAGAAGCTAAAACCAAGATCATTGCCAAAGCTAAACTGTTTACGTTCAAAACGTTCATCAAAGCTCTCGCCAACCCAGCTTTTCAGCACAACCCAAGTTAGCCCATCATTAGAAGCTAGTAGGTCAAAATTTTCTGGGTCACGAGCATCGGCATCATTTGCACTGACAATGGCTAATTTGTTCACCGTTGCCGCTGCAGGTAGCTCTACTTGTACCCATGAAGGATCCTCTACCGTAGGTGCTCCAGTCCAATCATTGTGATCTAACCACTTAGTGTTAGCATCGCCATCAAAAGCCATTGTTTCCGCTTCGCCATCACCTATGCGATTACGTGCTGTAATGATTACGCCTGGCGTCATGCCATGATTTAGACCAGCTAACTCAGGTCCAATTAACTCTATTTCAGCTAATTGCATTAACGTATCATCACCTTTGTTTTTAGTGATATTCAAACGATAGCTAGTAAATGCTAATAAATTATCAACGCTAAATACCTTACGTTCAAAGCGGTCATCAAAGCCTTCACCGATCCAAGAACCAACCGTTACCCAAGTAACACCACCGTCATTTGAACCAACCAAGGTAAAGTTTTCAGGATCTCGACCATCAGCATCGTTAGCACTGGTGATAGCCAAAGCATTAACGGCTACAGCTTCAGGGAAGTCAACCTGCGTCCATGAAGGATCCTCTACTGTTGGTGCACCTGCCCAATCATTGTGATCTAACCATTTAGTTTCAGGGTTATTATCAAAGGCCATGGTTTCAGCTTCACCATCACCAATTCGATTACGTGCAGTGATAGTGCCGGTACCGACTGGGTCAGTATGATCAACACTCTCATAGATTGGACCTACCAACTGAATTTCTGCCAATTGCATTAATGTGTCATCACCTTTATTTTTAGTGATATCGACTCGGTAATAGCTATAAGCGAGACCATTAGAAAATCTAAACTCTTTACGCTCAAAGCGTTCATCAAATGATTCACCTACAAATTTAGCTAACGTTACCCAAGTGACACCGTCGTTAGAACCAAGAATATTAAAGTTCTCTGGATCTCGGCCATCGGCATCATTTGCACTGGTAATAAATAGGCTACTTACCGCATGTGCTTGCTCAAACTGTACTTGAACCCACGCAGGGTTTTCAACCGTTGGCGCACCAGCCCAATCATTGTGATCTAACCATTTAGTATTAACATCGCCATCAAATGCCATAGCTTCAGCTTCACCATCACCAATACGGTTTCTTGCTGTAATTATTGCACCTGCAAGGTTTTCAGCTGTAGTCACTTCTTGAACTGGACCGCCACTTGAAACATTATCTAAAAACGGTAGTTCGACATTAATCACTTGCTCAGCAGCTATCCCTAATTGTCCAAGAAATGGAATTGCTTCAACAGAAGCAAATAACCTTTCACGAATAGGTTTTAAAACTGTCTCATCGCCAGACATGGCAGCAGTAGTACGTGATACTGTCTCATCATAAAGCGCATTAAAGCTTTCAAATTCATTAATATTCGCAAAGGCAGCATTAGCAAGCGATAGCTTAATAACTTCTGTATCAGCAAGAATGTCAGTACATGATTCTACGGTTACTTCGTCACCGTTTTCATCAACAAGCGGATCACCATTTTCATCAACAAAAGAGTCACCATTTTCATCAACAAGAGGGTCGCCATTTTCATCAACAAGCGGATCACCATTTTCGTCTATCGGAGACACCATTTCACAATCTTGGTCGACAACAAAATTTTCATAGGCTTCTGCACTAATCAGCGGCATTTGGAAAATATTTGAACTCGGTGAAAATACACCAATAGCTTTAAGTGTTATTGTTGAAAACTCTGCAAGAGCCATTTCATAGAGCGGCCTTACCGAGACATTCCTTCCTTCTTCTACTGATTTTTCAATTAATGATGTTGCTATAGTTGTTAATGCATTCGCTTGAAAGATCGCATCTACTTGGCTATCAGAGGCATTTGCATAAGGGACTGCAACATACGTTAATGTTGTCAGCTGCGAACCAGTTAATGGCGAACCACTAAGGCTCTCACCGAGCTCTGTGCCCGCACAACTAATGGCATCACACATCATGTTGGTATCACTTTGAGCGGTAACTACCACTTTAAACATACTGTCAATGCCAAAACCGGCATCACCTTGAACAGTAAAGCTAACTGCGCCACTGCTATCCGTTCGACTATCAGTGGTTATATTAGCTGTTGAGCCATTCATTTGAATGACTGAAACATCAGCATTACTCAAGGTACCTTTTACTGCTGAGCCCGAAATATCTGCGGCGGTAATATCATTTACTGCAGCGCGCTCAGGAATATTCTCTGGGTTTGGCGTGTCTGCACCGCCACAACCTACCAACGTACTCATAGCAAGTAATACCGCTAACGACGTTTTAGTCATATTAATATTCTTCATTTTCATTCCTCGATCCAATATTTTTTTATATACGCGTTTAAGCGCTTAGAGTTGGAGATAATAATTATTAAAATCTATAGGTAATCCCAGCGTAGAATCGACGACCACCATATGAATTTGATCTAAAGCGATTTTTAGTGTCGTTCCCTAAATACGTATAAGACTCAGATTCCGTTAAGTTGACTACAGAGGCTGAAAGTACAAGTTTATCTGTTAGGCTAAAGCTAGCATTCACATCAACTTGGTCGTAAGTATCGGTATAAAAATTAGTTTCCCATGAAGAAACATAACTGCCGACAGATGGACCTTTTCTGTTTATGGATGCACGAACACTGAATAAGTCATCCTCATAAAACGCTGAAAAATTTGCTTGGTAATCAGACGAGCCAATGAGTGGTGATTCTCCAACTTTGGCACCATTTAATTCAACGTCTGCTTGGTTGGTATCGTTATAGGTGTAGTTTGCAAAAAAACCAAAACCATTATCAAAAAAGTGTTGCCAAGAAACTTCAACACCTGTTGATTCAGCATTCGTGCCATTCGCATTAGTACTGTAATTTCTTACCAAGAAATCATCGCCACCTGCAGATACACTTTGATTACTCGCACTTTCAACTGTAAAGCTACGCTCTGGTAAGCTACGACTTACATCAATAATGAGCGGTACAACAAAGTTGTCTATATCTTTCTTAAATAGCCCTATACTTGCTCCAGAACCCTCGCCATAATAATATTCAAGTGATAAGTCTAATTGTGTAGACTCTAACGGTTTTAAGTTTGAATTACCGCCTGAGCCAACCCAGCCTTCACCATCAGTTATCGGATCATAAGCGGTTTCCAATGAACGATCGGCCGAATATTCACTTGAGGTATAGGTTAGTGTTTGGAAGTCACCTAAATCTTCATAATCAGGGCGTGATATAACCTGTGCCGCTGCACCACGAAGTACCCAATTATCATCAATGTCCCAAGCAATATTAAAACTAGGTAAGACATGTGAGTTATCATTAACTTTCTCATTTACGATAAACTCTTCATGGCGTCCTTCAGAGTCAGGGATTGGATTACCATCTTCATCTTTATAATCTAGTCGGTAAACGACTTTATCTGTTGCTGTACTTGTGGTTGTCGTCTCAACAAACCGCAAACCAAAATTACCACGTAGGTTTTTATATTTGAAATCAGCTTGAATATAAGCCGCTATAATTTCTTCTTCAACTTCATAAATAAAATTTGGTTCGTTACGGGTATAACGAACAAAGTTATCATTTAATATGCTTGCATATTTATTCCAATTTACCGCTGGGAATAAATTAGTATTTATGACACCAGATAAGTTATCTAACGGCGCATTTGCAAGTACGTCAGTGATTGCTGGAATACCGCCATTTCGAGAATAGTCATCATCTAAACTGATACCATCCCCCGCTTCTGCAGCTGCTATGTCAAAATCTGGCGATAAGTAGAAGGTATTTCGTGTATCACGATGAATCTTTCCATCACGATATTTAGCTCCAAAATGCAAAGTTTCGATAATGCCGTAATCGACAAAATATTCAATATCAAGTTGTACATAATCTTCTTCTTGCGTACCAGTAACAAAACTCGAATCGGTTGCACCAACATCAGGATCACCACCAATGCCAGCCTGAAGATTATTAAACATCTCAGGATCCATATAAGTGGTTAACTGGTGGCCTGTAAGGTCGTAACCATAAAAAGCTGATGCTGCTTTAGGGTAATATGCCGCTCGGTATTTTTGTGACGGACCACCTTCAGCTTCGGTATGACCAAAGACAAGTTTTGCGCTGATATTGTCTCCGTCGTATTCAGCGTAAAAATCAAAAGTATCAGAAGTTGACTCTTCTCGAGTATATTCGCCATTAATTCTTGGAATATCAAAAACCTGTTCACTACCACCGGCACCGTTCGAATAATCAATACCGGTAACCCATTCAGCATCAGCATCAACACGAACATTAGTCCAATACCGATCGTTATTATGCCATTCAGGATACTCTAATTGATTAAGTACGGAGTCTTGCTCTAAGGTAAAACCAAAATAGTTAAAACCCAGTTGTAAATTTTCGCTAAGTTGCCATTGAGTAGAAAGCTGAGTACCGATACGGTTTCGGCTTTCTTCAAGTACTTCCTGCACCATACTTTGAGGAGCAAAGCCAAACGCACCGCCCTCTACCAATTGGTTGTCGACACGTTCCTGATAGGAAAAGTTTTTATTAACGATATTAACGCGAGAAGTTTGCTCTCTATTAGTACGTTCTTGCTGGGTATAACCCACTAATATGCCAAAATTTTCGGCGTCATTTTTCCATGAATAAATACCGCTAAACTGAGGTTCAAATTCATCCGTAATATCAGCATAGGTAGTTTCAAGATTAATGAATCCTGAATTTTTCTCCATATTAAGTGGCTTAAGGGAATGTAATAACACCGTACCACCAATGCCACCTTCATCTAACCGAGCTTCTGAAGATTTGTATACTTCAACACGCTCTATCATAGTAGAAGGTAACAGTGCATATGAAAAAGATCGAGAAGGTTTACCTGGAGATGAAGCAATGAAATTGCCGTTTAGTTGAGTTAAGGTAAAGTCTGAAGATAAACCACGAATACTTACGTTATCCCCTTCACCACCATCTCGCGTGATAACAACACCAGGAACGCGCTGCAATGAATCGGCAATATTTTTATCAGGAAATTTACCAATATCTTCGGCCGTTATTGCATTGACCACTGCATTTGATAACCTCTTTATTGATAGGTTTGCTGCCGATGAAGCAAGAATACCCCTCACTTCAATCACTTCAACTTCTTCAAGTTTCTCTTTACTGGCTTTTTCTTTATCTACTTCTTCTGCATTTGCCACGCCCATTGCACAAATAATGGCGGTGCAAATTACTGAGCGTTTGAATATTGTAGATAAAGGGAAATAGCCTGTTCGACCAGAAGTACTCACCTTCATGTTATTCTCCTTCGTAATTTATTTTAATTATTTTAATTATTACCGATTTGGAATAGCGTTAATCGTCATGTTTAAATTTACTTAATGAAACAGTAATCACAGAGTTTTAACCTACCCTTTAACTGTAATCGATTGCAGCCATCTTACAAAAAAAACCAAAGTATGTTACTAAAATGACTTTGGTTGTTCCTTTTATTACAAACTGCAATCGATTACAGTTGTATTTGATACTAATCAGTAAAATTAAAACTGTCAACTATATTATCGAGTATTTTGCTTTATAAGCGACTATTCATACCTTTAGCATGATTAGTCAAAACACACATAAAAAAACTTATCTACTTATTTCAATGACTTAACATAAGAAGTCAACACAGCCAACATTGCTATTAATATTTATTAAATAACTTTAACTGCTAACAGCACCGCTGCTTGCTCTTTCGATGATGCGAAATTGAACGATTTCACGATTTCTTGTTAATGGTTTCTTCCTAATTTGCTGCAACACAACCTCTACCGCTTTTCTTCCCATTTCATAGGCGGGTTGATCAATAGTTGTTAAAGGAGGATCCATATAAGCAGAAACTTTAATATTATCGAATCCCACGACAGAGATATCATCAGGAACTTTTAATCCGTGCTTTTTAATTTCATGGATAGCCCCAATAGCAATGTCGTCATTAAAACAAAAAATAGCGGTAGGCCGTACTTTACCGGCAAGTAGCGCTTTAGCTCCTGCTGAGCCTGACTCATAACTGTATTCATTACCAACCACCATGGAATCATCAAAATCAATACCTTCTTCATTTAATACACTTTTGATGCCACCCAGTCGATCGCGAAAAATTTGGCTTTCATTTTGTCCGGCAATAATACCAAAACGTTTATGACCATAACTGGTAAGGTGCTTAGCTAGCGCCCGACAAGCCGAATAATTATCCAGTTCAATCACGGGATATTGTTTATCTGAAACTATGCGTTCACAAACACTAACCATAGGTACTTTTTCTGCTAGGAGCGCATCATTATCCGAAAAAGGGAATGAATGATCCAAATGAATTAAGCCATCTGCACGATTAGATAAAACCATGCCAGCATATTCATGTTCACGATGTGGTTCACCTTGGGTATCCCCTAATAATACAGAATAACCATTTTCTTGGGCTGCCTTTTCAATTCCTTGAATAATCCTTAAAAAGAATGGGTTAGAAAGGTTCGGTACCAACACAACTAACGAATTAGACTTACCTGTCTTAACACTAGACGCCATAACATTAGGTCGATAACCAGCCTTTTCGATAGCAGCAAATATTCGTTCTCTGGTTTTAACATTAACCATATTAGGGTTTTTTAATGTTCTTGATACAGTGGCAGTTGAAACTCCTGCTAGCTGACAAACTTCCTTAATTGTAGACATAAAAATTATTTACCTAAAAAGTCCAATCTAATTGATTACTCATAAATACTGCAACCGATGACAAAATAAAAAACACCATAAAATCAAGAATAATTTATGCAATCCCATGTTATTTTACCGCCTTAAAGGCAAAGTAACATGGCAATTCTATAAAATCTCAGCTCAATATACAAAATCTATTCTTGAATATTCAAATTCTATAGTATAACCTAAATAACTGCAATCGATTACAGTCTGTTTATCTTAGATATTAGCGGACAAGTTTAATAAATTGATTATTATCTAATTAACGCTAAAGAAAAATTGAGTAAAAATGAAAAATTTAACTTGTTTTGCCTTAATCCTGTCTACACTTTTAACCGCATGTGAAGAAGGTGGTATTGTAAAAAAAACTTCGAGTGCTCCCGCTAAAATCAACATAGTAAAAGAAAATCTAGTTCAATACGTTAATCCGTTAATGGGCACTGATTCTAAACATAGTTTGTCTAACGGTAATACTTACCCGGCAATAGCGACTCCTTGGGGAATGAATTTTTGGACACCTATGACCGCAGAAATGGGTAATGGTTGGACTTATAATTATGGCGATGACAAAATTAGGGGCATCAAACAAACCCATCAACCAAGCCCTTGGCTCAATGATTATGCTGCTTTTTCGTTGATGGCTGTTACTGGTGAGCTTAAATATAAAGAAGATGAACGAGCATCGTGGTTTTCTCACAAGGCCGAGCAATCTGCACCGCATCATTACCAAGTATATTTAGCCGATTACGATGTCACCGCCGAAGTCACACCAACCGAACGTGCTGCCCACTTTAAATTTACTTTTCCAGATACCGATAATGCTTACATTATCTTAGATGCCTTTAATAAAGGCTCTATGGTCAAAATCATCCCTGAAGAAAGAAAAATTATTGGTTATGCCCGTAATAACCATGGCGGTGTTCCTGAAAATTTTCATAATTATTTTGTTGCCCAGTTTGATAAAGATTTCGCGGTCAATCACACCTGGAAAGATGGTTGGCAATTAGTTAAAAATTCAACGAACAGTGAAGGCGATCATGTCGGCGCAATCCTAGGTTTTAACACCAAAAAAGGTGAACAAGTTCACGTAAAAGTGGCCTCTTCCTTTATTAGTCATGAACAAGCCTTATTGAATTTAACCAGAGAAATAGGTGCAGACAGCTTCGCTACCACCAAATCTAAAGCCTTCGACGCTTGGCAAACCGAGTTAAGTCGTTTGCGCATTGAAGATGACAATGTCGATGATGTGCGAACATTCTACTCAGCGCTTTATCGGGTTTTACTCTTTCCACGTAAATTTTATGAATTTGATCAAGACAATAATATTGTCCATTACAGCCCTTATAATGGCGAAGTATTACCTGGCTATATGTTTACCGACAATGGCTTTTGGGATACCTTCCGCGCAGTCTTTCCATTTTTCACCTTAATGTATCCAACCATGGACGCGCAAATTATGGAAGGCTTAGCCAATACCTATAAAGAATCCGGCTGGTTGCCTGAATGGGCTAGCCCTGGTCATAGAGGTGTGATGATTGGATCTAACTCTGCGGTGAATATTGTTGATGCTTACAACAAAGGTATTAGAGGCTTTGATATTGAAACTTTATATCAAGGCATGATTAAAAGCGCCACAGTAGAAGAAGGCCGCCCCGTGTATTCAGTTGGTCGCGAAGGTTTAAGTTATTACAATGACTTAGGTTATATTCCCTACGATGTTGGTATTCATGAAAATGCCGCACGTACTTTAGAATATGCCTTTGCCGATTTTAATATTGCCACGTTAGCTAAATCATTAGGCAAGAAAGATGATGCTGCTCTTTATGAAGCAAGGTCACTCAATTATAAACACATGTTAGACCCTGAAACTAAATGGATGCGTGGCAAAAATAAAGACGGTAGTTTCCAAAGCCCATTTAACCCGCTTAAATGGGGCGATGCGTTCACTGAAGGAAATAGCCTTCATTATACCTGGTCAGTTTTCCATGATATTGCTGGTTTAAAGCAGCTAATTGGCGGCGATGAAGCTTTTGTTGCTAAATTGGATAGCGTTTTCGAGATGCCACCTGTTTTTGATGACTCTTATTATGGTTTTACCATTCATGAAATCAGAGAAATGCAAATTGCCAATATGGGCAACTATGCTCATGGCAACCAACCTATTCAGCACATGATTTATTTATATAACTATGCTGGTCAGCCTTGGAAGGCACAAACCAGAGTCAGAGAAGTAATGAATAAACTCTATTCAGCGACACCTGATGGTTATGCGGGTGATGAAGACAATGGTCAAACATCAGCTTGGTATATATTTAGCGCACTTGGTTTTTATCCGGTAACTCCAGGCACAACCCAATATGTGATTGGTAGCCCGTTATTTGACAAAGTGACCATGACCTTAGAAGACGGAAAAAACTTTGTTATTCAAGCTAAAGATAATAAAGCGCAACATCACTTTATTGATGCCGCGAAGCTTAATGGTAAAGCGCTTGATAAAACTTGGCTTGATCATCACACCATTCAAGCGGGTGGCACACTAGAGTTTTCTATGTCGGCTGTGCCAAATAAAACGTGGGCAACATTGCGTGATGCCAGACCTTACTCTATGTCTACATCAAAATCACATTAATATAAAAACAATAAAATACGATAGCGCTTTCAAAAAAAGCGCCTAAGCATAAATAAAACGAATAAAGGTAATACTATGGCTGGCAATATTCCAAGTGGCAACACAATCCAGGTAGAGAAAACACAAATGAACACCAAATTTGCATTTGTCGCTATGACAACGCTATTTTTCATTTGGGGATTTATCACCGCATTAAACGATATTCTTATTCCGCATTTAAAAGCGGCATTTAGTCTTAGCTATACCGAAGCGATGTTAGTACAGTTTTGCTTCTTTGGTGCTTATTTTATTATCTCACCATTTGCCGGTAAGCTAATTGAAAAAGTTGGTTATCAGCGAGGCATTATAATTGGGCTGTTAACCATAGCGAGTGGTTGTTTATTATTTTATCCCGCCGCTGAAGTTGAAGTTTATGCCATTTTTTTATTAGGGTTATTCATATTAGCCAGTGGCGTGACCATTTTGCAAGTATCGGCAAACCCTTATGTAGCAATTTTAGGATCAGAAAATACCGCTGCTAGTCGACTGAACTTAGCACAGGCTATTAATTCGTTAGGCCATACGCTCGGACCAATGTTTGGTGCCGCGTTAATTTTTGGTACGGCTACCACTGTTATCGCTGCCACAGCAGTGCAATTACCCTACTTTATTCTTGCTAGTGTAATGATTCTTACTGCTACTATCTTTTGGCGAATTAAATTGCCGGTAATTAAGCATATTGAAGATGCCCACGCAGCGGAAGTTACCACAGATTCTATTTTCAAGCACAAACCTTTACTTTACGGTACCTTAGCAATATTTCTGTATGTGGGCGCGGAGGTTTCTATCGGGAGCTTTTTAGTTAACTTTTTTGCTGAGAGCCACATTGGTGGTTTGACAGAGCACGAAGCCAGTAAAATGGTCTCCTATTTTTGGGGTGCCGCCATGATAGGACGTTTCATCGGTGCTGCTTTGATGCGCGTCATTAGACCGACTTATTTATTAGCTGGTAATTCCTTGATGGTGATATTGCTAATTATACTGACTATTAATAGCCAAGGTAGTATTGCTATGTGGGCAATTATTTCTGTTGGCTTATTTAACTCTATTATGTTTCCAACTATTTTCACCTTAGCGATCAAAGGGCTAGGTCCTCTAACCGGTAGGGGGTCAGGCTTATTATGTCAAGCAATTGTTGGCGGCGCCATATTACCTATGCTTCAAGGCATTGCTGCTGATATGTATTCCGTACAAGCAAGTTTTATCGTGCCCGCTTTTGCCTACATTTATATCGCATGGTACGCCCTTAGAGGCTCAAAAACCGTCCAAGATGAACAAGTTATTGAGGTGAAAGCATGAGACCCGTATTATGTTTTGGTGAAGCATTAATTGACTTTTTAAACACCGGTAAGCAACAAGATGGACCACTGATTTTAAATAACTATCGTCAATACCCTGGGGGGGCGCCAGCAAATGCTGCTGTCGCTGTTGCTAAATTAGGCGGCAAAGCTCTTTTTGCCGGACAAGTGGGTGCAGATCCTTTTGGTGATTTTCTTGAGCAAGCACTAGTAGAGTACGGCGTTGATACCCACTTTTTATCTCGACATCCCAGTGCAAAAACGGCTCTTGCCTTTGTCATGCTTGATGATGACGGAGATAGAAGTTTTTCATTTTACCGCCAAGAGTCGGCCGATGTTTTATTTTCTCCGCAACAAGTTAATGAGAGTTGGTTTGCCGATCAACCACTATTTCACTTTTGCAGCAATACCCTTACGGATGAACAAATAACAGCCGCTACGAAAGCTGCCGTCGCTAAAGCAAAATCTAACCAGTCTATTGTCAGTTTTGACGTTAATTTGAGACATAATCTGTGGTCTACCGGATCTGCCGATATTACTTTGGTGAACGAGTTGGTTTACATGGCTGATGTCATCAAGTTTTCCCGAGATGAATTAGAGTATCTAGCCCAAGGTGACTGCGATGGCTATATTCAACATTGCTTGAATAAAGGTGTCAGCGTGCTTGTGATCACCGATGGGGAGCACCCTATTGAATTTTTCTCAGTTCAAGGCAAATCAATTGTTGAGGTGCCCACCATCAAAGCAGTGGATACCACGGCAGGTGGCGATGCCTTTAGCGGTGCTTTATTGTTTGCCTTAAGTCAATTGTCAGAGCCCAAAAGTGCTTTTTCATCATTGGATATGCTAGCACAATTAATAAAATTCGCCTCTAACTGTGGCGCACATGCCGTGACCTTACCCGGTGCTTTTCCAGCGCTGCCACGTTTTGATGACATTAAAGAACATTGGCCTGCTGAACTATACGTTTAGTGTTCAATCCCCAATATGGAGCATACTATGCCGCAATCAATACCAGCTAATACACCGAATACTCAAGCGTTTTATAGCCGTGAATTCTTACTTGAACATGGAAAATCTATTCTGAAATTTTATGATACTCGTGTAATTGATAAAACCGGCGGCTATTTTCAAAATTATTACGACGATGGTCAGTTGTTTCAGCCTAATTTCCGTCAACTCGTCAGCAGCACCCGCATAGTGGTTAACTATGCTAGCGCAGGTGTCATTTATAAGAATGAAGACTACCTTGCTATGGCTAAACATGGCTTAGACTATGTGGAACAATATCACTGGCAGCAAGAGCAACAGGCCTATGCTTGGACCTTACAAGATCACCAAGCCGACGATATGACACAACAAGCGTACGGTTATGCCTTTGTTTTACTTGCTTATGCTGCGGCTAAAAAAGCCGGTCTAATAAAAAGCGACGAGGCGCTATTACGCACCTATGTTCTACTCGAGCAACGCTTTTGGCAAGCAGACTTCGGCTTATATGCTGATGAAATTAGTGCTGAGGGTACATTAAGTGATTATCGCGGCCAAAATGCTAATATGCATTTGTGTGAAGCAATGATTGCCGCCTTTGAGGCCACCCAAAATAAACAGTTTTTAGTGCGAGCACAAACCATTGCGCGTAACATTGTGCTTCGACAGGCAGAGTTAACTGATGGCTTAGTTTGGGAGCATTACACCACAGATTTTCAACCTGACTGGGATTACAATAAAGACGATCCTAAAAATTTATATCGCCCCTGGGGGTTTCAGCCGGGCCATCAAACGGAATGGAGTAAATTATTGCTGATGCTTAACCGCCATGCGCCAGAGGCTTGGTTGGTAGAGAAAGCTAAAGATTTATTTGACCGCGCTTATACAACTGCTTGGGATGAGAAATATGGCGGTCTAATTTATGGTTTTGATCCTCAAGGCAATTGTTGCGACGATGATAAATATTTTTGGGTACAAGCAGAAAGCTTTGCCGCTGCCGCTATGCTTTATCAAACAACTAAAGAATCTCAATATTTAGAGCAATATAGCGCCTTGTGGCAATATAGCTGGCAGCATATGGTTGATCACCAACACGGCGCATGGTTTAGAGTATTAAAACGCGATAACAGCAAGTACAGCAATGAAAAAAGTGCCGCTGGCGCAAAATGCGATTACCATACACTAGGTGCCTGTTTTGAGGTATTACGGGTGTTAGAATCAACAAACTTCGACGATACCGTCAGCTAATAATTTATTGAGTACTTTTAATGAAACACTTTGTTCTAGTACTGAGCGTTATATTTTTATTTTCCTGTAGTCAAACGCCTAAATCGACACCTGTGGAAAATAAGCGCTCAGCTTTGATTGATTATGTTGACCCCTTTATTGGCACCGATGGCAAAGGCAAAACTTATCCTGGAGCAACCCAGCCCTATGGCATGGTGCAGTTAAGTCCAGATAACGGCCGAAATGGTTGGGACTGGATTTCAGGATATTTCTATCCTGATAATGTTATCGCTGGTTTTAGTCATACTCACCTTTCAGGTACAGGTGCTGGCGATCTATACGATATTTCGTTTATGCCAATTGCTGGCACACCTCAAATGAAGAAGTTGGATGATGTTAAAAAAACACCTACTATTGTGTCTGCTTTTAGTCACCAGAATGAACAGGCGTCTCCCGGTTACTATCAGGTTTACCTTGATGATTATCAAGTGAATGTCGAGCTAACAGCAGGATTAAGAACTGGCGTGCAAAAGTATACTTTTGACCTGCAGCATCAAACAGGACAAATAAAATTAGATTTAGGCTATTCGCGCAATTGGGATAGCACGGTAGAGACGAAGCTAACCATCATTAACGACCGCACTATTGCTGGCTATCGTAAATCAACTGGTTGGGCAAAAGATCAAAGAGTCTTTTTTTATACTGTTTTTTCACAGCCTTTTGCTAGCAATAAGGTATTATTAAACGATAAAAAAGAAATTCATCTTGAGCCTGTACAAGGTAAAGAAAACGAAGCATGGTTCTCTTTCGATCTACGCGAACAAAATACCATAGAGATTAAAACCGCTATTAGTTCGGTAAGTATAGAAAATGCCAAACAAAACTTACTTGTTGATGGGCTTGATAAAACTTTTTCTGACTACCAAAAGAAGACTGAGCAACTATGGGAGCAAGCGCTTGCCAAAGTAAAAATTACCGCAGATAAAGACAACATGGTGCAATTTTATACCGCAATGTATCACTCCTATTTAGCGCCACGAATATTTTCTGATAGTAATGGTCAATATAAAGGCCCTGATGGCAATATTCATCAAACAAGCGCACATCATCGCTACTCATTTTTTTCATTATGGGATACATTTCGTGCCTTGCATCCTTGGAAGACGATTACCGATCCTGAGCATAGTAAAGACATGATGATCTCATTAATGGCTCATTATCAGGCCTATGGTTTATTGCCAGTATGGAATTTCCAAGGTAATGAAACAGATATGATGATGGGCTACCATGCCGTACCTGTATTGGTTGATGCTTACCTCAAGGGCATTATTACCAATGACGACATTGACAGTGAAGCACTATTTTCAGCGATGAAGAAAAGTGCAATGCAGGACGATTTTAGTATCAAGGAATATCGTGAATTAGGTTATGTTCCCTTTGAACAGGGCAACTGGAATGTTTCTTTAACTCTTGAATATGCCTTCGATGACTGGAGCATCGCTCAAATGGCACGGGCATTAGGGAAGCAAGATGAAGTGGATTACTTCTTAAATCGTGCAAACAACTATCGGCACCATTTTGATATCAAGACTAATTTTATGCGCGCTAAAGATAAACATGGTGAGTTTAAAGTTAATTTTGATCCGCTCGCCTATCACCCAGAAGATTATTGCGAAGCAAACGCTTGGCAATACAATTTTTTTGTACCCCACGATATTGATGGTTTAATAACGCTTATGGGCGGCACAGAAAAGTTTGCTGATAAACTTGACGCTATGTTCACAACTGAGCAAAGTGCTGAACAATTACCCGAATGGATCTCTGGTTATATCGGCCAATATGTCCATGGTAATGAACCCGCTCACCATGTGCCATATTTATATCAATACGTTAACCAAGCTAATAAAACCCAACAGCGCGTACGTCAAATTATGGCAGATTTATATACAACAGAGCCTGATGGTTTAGCTGGTAATGAAGATGCCGGACAAATGTCTGCTTGGTACATGTTTAGCGCATTAGGATTTTACCCTGTAAACCCTGTATCAGGAGAATATATACTGGGTAGCCCTGAAGTTAATAGCGCTAAAATAGCATTACCCAATGGCAAAACATTTACTGTGATAGCTAATAATCAGTCAGCTAAAAACATATATGTCGAATCAGTGAGTTTGAACGGTAAAAAACATCCTCGTTTTACTATTAGCCACAAAGATATTATGGCTGGTGGAACTCTACTCTTTAATATGACTTCGGAGCCTAAGTAAATATGCGTTCGTTATTTTTTCTATTACTATTGTTACCCTTTTCGCTTGCTGCTGAGACAGTTACGAAGTACGTGAATCCTTTCATCGGTACTTCCAACTTTGGCGCAACGCACCCCGGCGCACAGTTTCCACATGGCATGGCATCAGTGGTGCCATTTAATGTTGCTTTTAAAGCGGGTCAAGAAAATAAATTTGAGAAAGATGAAGCTTGGAACTCCAGAAGTTATGTCCATGACAACAAATACCTTACAGGATTTAGCCATGTTAATCTCAGTGGTGTTGGTTGTCCTGATCTAGGCAGTATACTGCTTATGCCAACTTCAGGTGCATTAGAGCTTGATGCAGAAAAATATGGTTCGAGTTACAGTAACGAACAAGCCTCACCGGGTTATTATCGTAATACTTTAGATAAATATGATATTGATGTTGAGGTCAGCAGTACCTTACGCACTGGCATCAGTCGTTATACTTTTGCTAAAGGCCAATCACAAATATTACTCAACTTGGGACTAGGTCTCACCAATGAAACTGGTGGTATGTTAAAAGTAGTCTCCAATAATGAAGTTGAAGGTTTCAAAATGGTTGGGACTTTTTGTTATCACAGCGAAGATGTTCGTCCAGTTTATTTTGTCGCTAAGTTAAGTAAGACGGCAAAATCGTCAGGTGCATGGAAAAAAATGCCTAAATATAAAGGTGTTGAAGCACAATGGATTGGTTATAACGGCACCTATAAACCCTATAAGAATTATTATCAGGAAATTGCTGGCGATGACATTGGCGCCTATTTTCAATTCGACACTGAAGCTCAAGAGCAAATTGAAATAACGGTAGGTATCTCATACGTCAGTATCGACAATGCCCGTGCTAATCTCAATGCAGAACAACCTAACTTTGATTTTGAACATACCAAAAAAGCCGCACAACAAAAATGGCAAGAATTATTAAACCGCGTTCAAGTATCAGGCAGCACTGATAATAAAACTCTTTTTTACAGTGCGCTCTATCACACCCTAATTCATCCAAATATCATTCAGGACGTCAACGGAGATTACCCACTAATGAGCCAAGCAGGTATTGGCAATACCAAGGGTAAAAACCGTTACAGTGTTTATTCTTTATGGGATACCAACCGAAATCTACACCCTCTATTGAGCTTATTATACCCAGAGATACAATCAGAAATGGTTAATACCATGGTAGACATGGCCAAAGAAAGTGGCTGGCTACCTAAATGGGAATTACTCGGCATGGAAACTCAGGTGATGGTCGGCGATCCAGCTACAGCTGTAATTGCTGATACCTATTTGCGTGGTATTCAAGACTTTGATGTTGATAGCGCATATCAATATGTTAAGAAATCCGCATTAACAACAGAAAATAACTTACTACGTCCGGAAAATAAACAATACAGAGAACTCGGTTATGTACCCATTGACGGTGAAGACAAATGGGGCGGTACAGTATCCACTAGTCTCGAATATTACATTGCCGATTGGAACCTTGCTCAATTAGCAAAAGCCTTAGGGCATCAAGCAGATTATCGAAGCTTTTTAAAACGGTCTATGGGTTATAAAAAGCTCTTTGACCCAAGTACCGGCATGTTAAGACCCAAACATATCAATGGTGATTGGTTCTCACCTTACGATCCTCAACTTGGGAGAAATTTTGAACCTGCTCCCGGGTATATAGAAGGTAATGCTTGGAATTATCGCTTCTATGTGCCGCATGATATTAATGGCTTGATATCGTTATTGGGTGGAAATAAGGAGTTTATTAAACAACTGGCACTCACCTTTAGCAGCGATAATTTTGATATGGCGAATGAACCCGATATTACCTACCCATTTCTTTTTAATTATGTCAAAGGTGAAGAATGGCGCAGCCAAGAAAAGGTGGCTGAATTAATTAATAAACATTTTCATAATACCCCAGGAGGAATTCCAGGAAACGACGATGCAGGTACACTTTCCGCCTGGTTAGTTTTTAGCATGATGGGTATTTACCCTGTTGCTCCAGGCGATATGAACTACGCAATTGTTAGCCCTTCTTTTGATCAAGTGTCCATAGAGCTTAACCCTGATTATTACAAGGGCAAGAGATTAGAAATAAAGTCTGAATTTAAAAGTGTGGACGATAAGTTTATTTCTAGCATGACCTTTAATAACCAATCTATCGATGCATATTTCATAAGTCATGATTTATTAACATCCGGTGGAGTATTGAAATTTTCTCTTAGCGATTCAGCAAATAAATAATAAGGTTCTAAAAAGATGAAAAAAAGAAGTTTTATAAAAAGCTGTGCTGCACTAGGGATATTGTCAGCATTGGCACCAATGTACTGTTTCTCAAATGGTAAGACTAAATACGTATCCAAGCGACCGCCTATAAATGAGCGGACATTTGTTAGCCAAACAATTGAAGAATTAATATTAAAAACCAAAAATAGTATCGATGAAGCAGAATTGGCTTGGTTATTTGAAAACTGCTTTCCTAATACTTTAGATACAACCGTCGATTATGAGGTCATCAACGATAAGCCTGATACATTTATAATTACGGGTGATATAGATGCTATGTGGTTAAGGGACTCAACTGCTCAAGTATGGCCATACATGCCCTATATCAAAAAAGACATCACACTAAAAAACTTAATATTAGGTTTAATTAATCGTCAAACTAATTGTATTTTAGTAGACCCCTATGCAAATGCATTTTATAAAGACTTGGGCAGAGTATCTCATTGGGTTAGTGACAAACCTTCACCTATTAATGGAGTACATGAGCGTAAGTGGGAAATTGATTCATTGTGCTACCCTATTCGCCTAGCTCACGAGTATTTTAATTTAACTCAGGATACCACTCCATTTGATGCACAGTGGGATAAGGCAATGCGCTTACTTGTCGATACATTGCGCACCGAGCAGAGGTTAGATGGAAGTTCACCTTATACATTTGGTCGTGAAACAACAAAGCACATTGACGCTGCGACATTTAACGGCACTGGTCGCCCTATAAAGCCAACAGGACTTATTTGTTCAATGTTTCGTCCATCAGATGATGCAACCCTCTACCCATTTCTAATTCCGTCAAATGTATTCGCCGCTATAAGTTTAAATCAACTAGCAGAACTTTATAGAGGCAATAATCTTGACCTAGACTTCGCAGAAGAATGTTCTAAATTTTCAGAAGAAATTACAAATGCAGTCCATGAACACGCCGTATTTGAACACTTACATTTCGGAAAAATATACGCCTATGAGATAGATGGTTTTGGTAATAAAAACTTTATGGATGATGCAAATGTTCCTTCATTGATGTCTCTTGCCTATTTAGCTCCCAAACTAAAATCTGACCCAATTTATCAAAATACCCGCAAGTTCTTATTAAGTGAACACAACCCTTACTTTTTAAAAGGAAAAGCGGCAGAAGGCCAAGCTAGTCCTCACACAGGGAAGAGTGGTATATGGCCAATGGGAATTATTTTAAGAGCTATGACTAGTGATAATAATAGTGAAATAAGTAAATGCCTAGATATGTTACAAAGTACCCACGCTGGAACAGGGTTTATGCATGAGTCATTTGATAAGAATGACGCTAGCAATTACACCAGAGAATGGTTTGCATGGGCAAACACCTTATTTGGGGAGTTAATATTAAAAGTTACAAATGAATCCCCAGGGCTACTTTCAAAAAACAACTCTTGATTTATGCCTACTATTTTCATGTTTAGTTTTACATTATGAATTTAGTAAAACCAATATTATTGGTGGTTTCACTATTTATTTGCCTTAACGTTTGTGCGGAGAGTACTTATATAGTCCTCTCTCCTAACAACCCTCCACCTGTAAATATTTCTATACAACACAGCCTATAGTTTTATGTGATAATAAACAATTGATTAAACCATCTACTCTCAGCTTTAAGTGTAAAATCAAGCTCATATGGCAAGTGATTTTGAGGTGATTCATACGAGTAAAAAACAGTAAATGAAAATTGGAGGGGTTTATAGGTTCCATCTGAACTTGTAATTAATGGATTTCCCATAGTTTGCTGGACGCCAAATAAGTTACATTGAAACTGCAAGTAAGTATGTTAGGTACATATCTATTACATAAACCCTATCTCGTTTTGTGCCCCTTTCTGCCTTAGGAAATTATTTTAGACTTTATACTCTATGGCGCAATCGCCCCCATTGCGAGTTAGAAACTATCAATTAGTGGCCAGAATTAGATATCCATTTTATTGTTTAAGTCAACAGCTACATTGCGATCAGCCCATTACTGCATTTTCTTTGATATTTTCTGATTACTTTGGCAACAATATAGATCTTAGTAAATCTTCAAAGCTCTAATTCAGCTACGGATAAGTAAGCGTTTATAAAGAGACGAGCGAGCATTATTAGCGATTTTCACATCATAAACATTTTCTATTTTTAGCAAAATAAAACTAAAAGGCCTGCTTATTATTAATAAGGAAACATGTTTACTGAAAACAAAACCCGACCGATAAATTAGTTCAAGAACAAAGTTTATTCCCTTAATAAGTCATTTACCTTAGGTGTCATTGTTATTCTACCTTGGTGAATCAAAGAATGATCGTCAACGATGACTCTCTAAATCATTAATTTAGTACCCACCAAATAAGTTGCAGTGAATTAGGTTTTCTAAAGCTCTGGTCTCAGTTAATTGCCCTTAAACTTTACACTAAGAGTAATCTGATAGTATCTCTAGAGAGCGTAAAAAATTGTGGGGTCACCATTTTCATAAGGTTGAGATTAGAAAGCTGATAACAAAATAATTATTCTCAACTAATATTTAAAGTTTATAAAATCAAACACTCTACATTAAATCTTGTTGTATAAACGGCTCAATTTAATAATTAAAAACTAAAGAATCAAATTTAAACACTCAATCATGTCGCATTAATTAGCAGTATAAGAAAACCTTATACTAGTGAATGGCAGAAAGTGATAGTGGTTGATGGCTGTTATTGAGAGACCTATATTGGATTCAGATGAGTTAGTTATGAGTCAGCATTAATACCTTTACAGGTTTTCAACTGGCACTATATTTATGTTTTTTAGAAATAATTACTCCAAGAAAAAACCTTAAAAAAGATGTATTAAAATTTATAAGAGAGGTATTAAAGTATGACCAGTACAAGCACTGAATATAAAACCCATTTAACAGATGTTGGCCACTCGGGCTCTGTAGACTACGAAGCGACTTCTGATGATTTCTTGGAAAAGCGGCAATTAAAAAAAGGAACAGCAGGTTGGATTTTACTTGCTGGTCTGGGTGTTTCCTACGTGATTTCCGGTGATTTTGCTGGTTGGAATTTTGGTCTTGCACAAGGAGGATTCGGCGGTATGTTGATCGCTACTTTGATGATGGCCACTATGTACACCTTAATGGTGCTTGGACTTGCTGAACTATCATCATCAATTCCTACCGCAGGTGGTGGTTACGGCTTTGCGCGTCGTGCTATGGGGCCTTTGGGAGGCTTTTTAACTGGCACCGCAATTTTACTAGAGTATGCCATTGCACCAGCAGCAATTGTTATTTTTATCGGGGGTTATGTAAGTGAACTCTTTGGCCTCAGTGGTCCTCTTGTTTACGCGGCATTTTATACAATTTTCATCGGTATACATATTTGGGGAGCAGGAGAGGCTCTGAAAATAATGTTAGTAATCACTGCCATCGCTGCAACTGCTCTGCTTGCATTCATTGTCGGTATGATCCCTTACTTTGAACTTAGTAACCTACTTGATATTCCTGTTAATGAGACTGTAGCTGGTGCTAGTGCATTCTTACCTGAAGGCTATTTCGGTATCTGGGCTGCTATTCCGTTTGCTATGTGGTTATTCCTTGCTGTGGAAGGTGTACCTCTTGCAGCAGAAGAAACAAAGAACCCAGGGCGCGATCTACCTAAAGGAATTATTACCGCTATGGTAATCCTCTTATTCTTAGGTGGTTTAATCTTGTTCCTTGCACCTGGTGGTTCAAGTGCCAATTTAATGAAAGATCACGCTGCTCCTTTAGTAGGTGCTCTACAACATGTTTACGGTAAAAGCAGTGCTCTAGCTACGTTTGTTAATTTGGTTGGACTTGCAGGATTAGTTGCTAGTTTCTTCTCTATAATTTTTGCCTATTCTCGTCAGGTATTTGCATTGTCACGTGCTGGATACCTTCCACAATGGTTGTCTTTAACAGGCAAACGAAAAGTACCTACCCTAGCGCTTGTTGTGCCTGGTGTAATTGGCTTTTTACTTTCATTGACTGGCGAAGGTGACTTAATGATCACCATGGCAGTGTTTGGTGCAACTATCTCGTACGCTATGATGATGCTTTCACACATCATTTTACGTATTAAAGAACCTAATATGCACCGCCCATACCGTACTCCAGGTGGTGTGCTAACAACAGGTATCGCATTTGTACTATCTATTATAGCGTTTGCTAGTACATTCCTTGTAAGTCTAGAAGCTGCAATGTGGTCTGCGGTGTTCTATGTAATCATGCTAGCGTACTTTGTTTTCTACAGTCGCCATCATTTAGTACATAACGCACCAGAGGAAGAGTTTGCAGCAATAGCTCAAGCAGAATCCAGCCTGAAATAACAGTAATGATTGGGGACTTTCTACTAAGTCCCCTGTAACTCACAATATTGTTGGACAAATGCAAGTGTAAATAAATAGTAATTCAGTCAATAAACAGTTTTTCGTATGATAAAAATATCAAATATAATAGGTACTAAAAGATGATGAATCCAAGAGACGTTAAAACCATAGAAGATGCTAAAAAAATTGTTAATGAACGCGGTATAAGCCATGTCAAAGTAGGGGTTTTTGATACTGACGGCATTATGCGTGGAAAGTATATGAGTAAAGAAAAGTTTATCTCCTCATTAGACAATGGTTTTGCTTTCTGCGACGTAGTATTAGGTTGGGACTCTAAAGATCAACTTTACGGTAATGCAACTCAAGACTCTTATACTGGCTGGCATACAGGATACCCTGATGCCCCCGTTCGCGTTGTACCTGAAAGCTGTCGAGAGATCCCTTTTGAAAATGGTATGTTGTTATTTATTGGGGAATTTGAAGAGAAAGCAGCAGAAGTTTGTCCACGTAAGTTACTTCATCGAGTTATTAAGAAAGCTGAAGATATGGGGTTTGATGCCTTTGCTGCACTTGAATATGAGTTTTTCATGTTTAAAGAAACGCCAGAAAGTGCTCGTGAAAAAGGTTATAAAAACCTAGAGACTCTGTCATCTGACATGTTTGGTTACTCAGTTTTACGTAGTTCAGTACATTCTGATTTGTATGAACAAATTTTAGATATGTCCGAAAAAATGGACTTCCCTATTGAAGGTATTCACACTGAAACGGGACCTGGTGTACTTGAAGCCGCTATTGCTGTAGACAGTGCAGCCAATGCAGCTGATAAAGGTGCGTTGTTCAAAACATTCATGAAAGTGCTAGCTCAGCGTAATGGCTTAATGGCAACATTTATGGCTAAGTGGTCGACAGATTATCCAGGTCAAAGTGGTCATATTCATGTTTCTCTTAATAATCGTGATGGTTCTGGATCTGCTTTTCATGATCCAGAGCAGAAATACAACATGAGTAAGATTCAACGAAATTTCTTAGCTGGTCAACAGCGTTTGATGCCTGAATTTTTGAGTCTAATTGCTCCTACTATTAATAGCTATACACGATTGATTCCAGGATTTTGGGCGCCAACTGATGCCACTTGGGGAGTAGAAAACCGTACAACAGCATTGCGAGTTATTCCTGGTAGTGCAAAATCTCAACGAGTTGAATATCGTTTGGGCTCTGCTGATGGTAACCCTTACTTAACCTTAGCCGCCGCTTTGGCATCGGGTCTCTATGGCATCATGAATGAATGGGAGCCAGAGGAACAAATAAAAGGTAATGCATATGATCAGGAACACCCTGCACATTTAAAATTACCTACCACTCTATGGGATGCAACCCAACTTTTAAAAGCATCTGATGCTGCTAGAGAAATGTTTGGTGATACTTTTGTCGATCATTTCGCCACATCAAGAGAGTGGGAAGAACTTGAATATCGTAAGCATGTTTCTGATTTTGAAATGAACCGATACTTTGAAATTATCTAAATTTATTTAGTTGAAATTGTCGGCCACAGGGTTCTCCTATGGCCAGTTGTTAAAGGTATAAATAATGAGTCAAATACAAAAAACACTATCGCCAATAGATGGTTCTACATATGTAGAACGTCCTTTAGCTGATTTAAATCAAGTGAAAAATATTATTACGCAAGCAGATAAAGCCCAAAAATCTTGGAGTAAAATTAGTCTAGCAGAGAGAAAGACTATTTGTAGTCAGGCAGTAGAAGCGTTTGAAGCGAATAAAGATAATATAGCACAAGAGCTTTGCTGGCAGATGGGTAGGCCGATCCGTTATGCCGCAGGGGAAGTTGGAAGTTTCGCAGACCGCGGACGTTATTTAATTTCTATTGCAGATGAGGTACTAGCTCCAATACAAACAAGTAAAAAAGCAGGCTTTGATCGCTACATAACACACGAACCTGTTGGTGTAGTTTTAGTGATAGCGCCTTGGAACTATCCGCTACACACGCCTATAAATGCAGTTATGCCAGCTTTACTTGCAGGTAATAGTGTCATTCTTAAGCATTCAGCACAAACTCCTCTTTGTTCTGAACGTATTGTTGAAGCCTTCACTGAAGCAGGCTTACCTGAAGGTGTACTCCAGTTCTTGCATACAAGTCATGAGAATACGGAACAAGCAATTAAATCAGCTGAAATTGGAGCAGTATCTTTTACGGGTTCTGTACCAGCAGGAGTGATAGTTGAGACAGCAGCAGCCGGTCGTTTCATTAATGTAGGTTTAGAGCTTGGAGGCAAAGACCCTACATACATACGTAAAGATGCAGACCTAAAGCATGCTGTTGAAAGTACTGTGGATGGAGCTTTCTTTAACTCTGGTCAATCTTGTTGTGGCATAGAACGTATCTACGTAGATGAATCCATTTATGATGAATATTTAGCTGCCTTTGTAGCCTTAGTTAAAGAGTATAAGTTAGGTCGTTCTGATAATCCCGAAACAACACTTGGTCCACTAGTTCGTACTTCAGCCGCTGAATTTGTACGTGGCCAGATTGACGAAGCAATTGAACAAGGCGCAGAGGCTCATATTAATCCTTATGACTTCGACTTAGATGAAGCAGGTACTCCATATATGGCGCCTCAGGTGCTAACAAACGTTGATCACACTATGCGCGTGATGACCGAAGAGAGCTTCGGTCCTGTTGTTGGTATTATGAAGGTGTCTTCAGATGAAGAAGCAATAAAATTGATGAATGATAGTGAATTTGGGCTTACAGCATCAATTTTCAGTTCTGATATAGAAAGAGCTGTAACACTGGGTCAAGAATTAGAAGCAGGTACATTCTTTGTTAATAGATGTGACTACCTTGACCCTGAATTAGTATGGACTGGTGTTAAGAATACCGGCCGTGGCTGTACATTATCAAAACTAGGTTTCGATAACTTTACTAGAGCAAAATCTTTCCACATCAGAAACAGTATATAAGGAGCATATTATGAATGATTTAACTGCTAACTGGAATTATCCTAATAGTATTCTAGCAGGCTCAGGACGTATAAGTGAGCTAGCTGAAACATGTAAGAATCTGAATATTAAGGCTCCTCTGCTAATTACTGATCCAGGATTAGCTGATTTGCCGATGGTTGGTGAAGCTGTGAATAGCTGTATTAAGTCAGGACTACGTTGTGGTCTTTTTAGTAATATTCAAGGAAATCCAACAGGTAAGAACGTAGAAGATGGAGTTTCTGCTTATAAAGCAGGTAAATATGATGGTGTAATTGCCTTTGGCGGTGGCTCAGCACTAGATGCAGCTAAAGCCGTAGCACTTATGGTTGGCCAAAATGCACCACTATGGGATTTTGAAGATGTCGGCGATAATTGGACACGAGTAAATGAGGCTGGTGTTGCCCCTATTGTTGCGATCCCTACTACCGCAGGCACAGGCTCAGAAGTTGGCCGAGCATCAGTTATCACAGATCAAGACAATCACGTAAAACGGATTATATTTCATCCGCTCATGTTGCCATCTGTGGTTATTCTTGATCCAAATCTAACGGTAGGTCTTCCTTCTCATATTACTGCAGCTACGGGTATGGATGCCTTGTCACATAACTTAGAAGCACTGTGCTCACCTTTTTATCATCCTATGGCCGAAGGGATCGCGATTGAAGGGATTCGATTGGTGAAAGAATATCTACCGCGAGCTGTTGCTGACGGGAAAGATATTGAAGCGCGCACTCAAATGTTGGTTGCTTCTAGTATGGGAGCAACCGCATTTCAGAAAGGGTTAGGAGGAATGCATGCTATTGCCCACACATTGGGTGCTCTCTATGGCGCTCACCATGGTTTATTAAACGCTATTTTGATGCCTTATGTGCTTAAAGCTAACAGAGTAGAAATTGAAGAACGCATAGAGCGCCTTAGTCGCTATTTAAATTTAGCCGATAGCAACTTCGATGGTTTTATGTCATGGGTGTTAGAAATGCGAGTGAACCTTGGCATCCCACATACATTATCGATGATTGATATCGACGAACTCCAAGCCGCTTTGGTAGGAAAAATGTCCGCAGTTGACCCATCTGCTGGAGGTAATCCAATTACATTTTCTGAAGAGCAATATTCAGAAATTTTTCTAAATGCGGTTAAAGGTCAATTAGATTAGTTACTTTCGATGAATATTGCGAGATAACTAATACCTGGGGGTAAAATGAGAATAGCAATTTTACAATGTGACAACGTATTGGATAAATTCCAAAAAGATTTTGGTAATTATCCACAAATGATCATTGATCTATTGACTAGCGTTGAAGATAAGTTGGAAGTTGAAATCTTTGATGTTCAAAAGGGTAAATATCCAGAGTGCATCGACAATTGGGATCTTTTCATCACTACAGGAAGTAAAGCCAGTGTGAATGACAATGAAGTCTGGATTAAAGATCTTATAGGGTTTATCCAAAAGCTTGATGCCGATCAAAAAAAATTGATTGGCATCTGCTTTGGCCATCAAGCTATAGCTGTAGCAAGAGGCGGATCGGTGGTGAAATCCGATAAGGGCTGGGGTATTGGTATCTCATCGAACCGAATTCTTACTCAACCCGATTGGATGAATACACAAAACAGTTGCCTAAATATTATTGTGAGCCATCAAGACCAGATAACTCTTTTGCCGAAAGGAACAAAGGTTATTGCTGAAAGTGACTTCTGCCCTTATTTCATGGTTCAGTGGGGTGAGCATTTTTTAAGTGTCCAAGGTCATCCTGAATGGAATAGACAGTACTCGAAATCACTTATTAATGATCGACGTAACATCATTCCCATAAAAAGGATTGAAGAAGGCCTAGTATCACTAGAAAAAGAACCAAATAACCATGAATTTGCTCAATGGATTATTATGTTTGCCCAAAGAGAAATCCTGTAATATTTTTAGGTTATTGTATTAATAGGTATTTTCTCTGGAATAAAGCCACTCTTAAAATACGTATTCATATTCTAGTATTTTAAGAGTAGTGAAGATAACAGGTTAACTGTCCCCTCCTTTTGCCGAGATTCATAATGAGTCTCGGCTTTTTTAGGAACTAATTATTGACCACATCAATGCATCATGACCTCGTGCTCTAAGATGAATTTTATGTAAAACCTTTCAAATTTTGTCGTAAAAAGAGTAATTGAGCCTTATGGCACCTAACTCAGCTGTACCCAATATAAAGAGCACACTGTGATACATAAAATCCGCTTGATGACCTGCTTATATTTAGATTTTGCAAAACACTATGATGGACTTTTGGGAATCGTGGTGGAAATAATCAACACCAAATAATTATGATGGAAGACCAGTATGTATTTATCAAAAATTTCAAACCAAATTAAGATTGGAGCATTATTATTATTAACCGCTTCAGTATTAGTTATCTTCTTTGTGATGAACTCACAAGCACTTCCTAAGCTTGCTGCCGCATCCAAAAAACTTGCAATTGAACAAGTGAACTCGAGAAGTAATGAGTTGAAGGTTGAACTTGGAGATATTGCCAGCTTAACTCAAAGTATGGCGCTGATTGCGCAAACATTAACGCTAGACAGTGAAGAATTTCATAAAATATTTCCATCTTTGATTAATAAGTTTGGTCAAAAAAATATTGCTGGTGGTGGTATTTGGCCGGAACCTTATGCTTTTAATGCAGTACAAGAGAAAAGCTCTTTTTTCTGGGGTAGAAACAGTACTGGTCAGCTATCTTTTTTAAATGATTATAACCAACCAAATAGTTCTAGCTACCATAACGAAGGATGGTATAAATCAGTAAAAAACTTACCCAATGGTATCTGTGCTTGGTCCGGTGCTTATCAAGATCCTGTTTCAAAAGCACAAATGGTCACCTGCTCGGTAGGTATTAATAGGAATAATAAGTTTTGGGGGGTTGCTACAGTTGATGTTTTACTATCTAACTTAGATACGTTTTCGCTTGAAGCCAGCCATCAAATTAATGGACATCTATTTATTATGGACCAACTCGGTAAAATCGTAACCATGCCTACATTACGTGATTTTGATATGACAATGCAAAATATTAATACCTTGTCTGAAAAAGATAGCTCCCTACAAGCATTTGTAAATGTACTAACTGACAGTATTACCGATAACGATAATATGATTATTACGACTCTGGAAGAAGGTGTAATCAAAGACGATGAAGCGACCATGATTTTAAAAAAAATGCATGGGATTAATTGGGCCATTGGCTTAGTACTACCTAATAAAGTCACATCTCAAACATCGAAAAGTATTAGCTGGTCACTTTATATTGTTTTTATACCAACACTTTTCATTTTACTTTTAATTGCCTATTGGTTCGCCCAACGGCTGTTAAATGGCATATCTGAAACGACAATTCAAATTAATCGCTTAGCCGAAGGTGGCTTAGAAAAACTGTCTATTTCGAGTAATAATGAACTTGATAAACTTAGAAGTGCAGTTAATGAATATGGAGATTCATTACAATCAATGTTTATGAAAATATTAAGGGTATCTAACGAAATGGCAGACAATTCAAATGAAATTAAAGATTTATCATCATTACTGAGCCAACGTTCTGATTTGCAAGCGGACCAAAACAATTTGCTTGCCTCGGCAATCACAGAAATGAGTTACAGTGCAGAAGGTGTAACGGAGAAAACCATTGCAACAGCCAAGACCGCTATTGGTGCGAAGGATAATGCTGAAGAAGGGCGTATTTTAGTAACTAATACTGCTGAAGCCATATCCCAGTTAACTTTTTTGATTCAAACTTCATCCAAAGTTATTGAACAATTAGACAATGATAGTCAGAAAGTAGTGGCCGTTCTTGAAGTGATCAAATCAATCTCAGAGCAAGCAAACTTATTAGCATTAAATGCAGCGATCGAAGCAGCAAGAGCTGGTGAACATGGGCGTGGCTTTGCTGTTGTTGCTCATGAAATGAGGACCTTGGCAGGAAGAACATCTGAATCTGTGAACGAAATTGGTACGATGACTTCAAACTTACAAGAAGCTTCACGAAATGCGGTCATAGCAATTAGAGAAGGGCTAACAACCTCAGAGCAAACATTAATTAACGCACAACGAGCTTCGGATAAACTTGTTGTATTAACACAGTCGTTTCAAGATATATCAGATGAAATGAATGAAGTTGCAATAGCTTCTGAAGAGCAAAATAGTGTTACACAGGAGATAAGTAAATTAGTCGAAAAAACGAATAACCAAAGTAAACTTAATGCTGACAGCGCGTTACAATTAAAAGAACTAAGCAACTCATCAGAGCTCTTATCTAAGGAACTCAGAGAGTTAACCTAACAAGCATAAAGTAGTAAAAATAGATTAGTGAACCACCAACAGTACCTCCCCTAAAGAATATAATTGATATTTAGGGGAGTATTCATAGTTAGTGTAGAAGTATATTAGTATTGAAAAGCACAGTCACCATAGTACTTCATCAACTAAAATAAAATTAAGGTTTGCATCCTAGTGCAGCTTTATTTTCGGCTTTACAGATCGACCAATTTTATGAGCTAATATCATTATAGTAGCTTTCATCCAACCATGAATAGCTATCTGATGCATTCGGTACAATGATATATAGATTAGGCGAGCAATTCGACCTTCAATAAACATGCTGCCCTGAGTAAGATTACCCATCAAGCTTCCAACCGTACTATACTTACTCAAATTAACCAATGAACCATGATCCTTGTAAATATAGTCACACAATGGCTTACCTTGTTCTGATAGCACAATATTTTTATATACCAAACTAGCCATTTGATGTGCTGACTGCGCCCTTGGTGGGACCCAGGAACCATCAGGCTGCTCGCAAGCACAACAATCACCAATCACATAAATTTGATCATCAATCTCGCTCTGCAGGGTTGGTTTAACAATAATCTGACCGCTCCGATTAGTCTCAAACAATGCTAATTTTTTAATAAAGTCAGGCGCTTTTATTCCTGCAGCCCATACTGTTATATCCGCTTGAATACGTATACCTTCGTTGGCAACTAATCCATATTCATCTGCACTTGTCACCCGTACATGCTCTTTAACTACCACACCCAGCTTAGTCAGTTCACGTTTGGCTGCCTTGGCGATTCTTTCAGGTAAAGCTGGTAAAATACGGGAGCCTGCCTCAATTAGATCTATCTTAATACGCTTGGCTGACATATCTGGCATACCGTAAACATTCAACAGATCAGCAACGCGATAAAGCTCTGCTGCTAATTCGACACCAGTCGCACCGCCGCCGACAATTGCTATTTGTAGCTTACAATCAGGCGACTGCTGATTTATACGCGTAAACTGGTTCAATAATGCGCTTTGAAAACGTTCAGCTTGTTGATGCGAGTCTAAAAAGTAACTATTCTCAGCAACACCTGGCGTACCAAAATCATTACTCACACTCCCAACCGCCAGAATCAGGGTATCAAATGTCAGCTCTCTCTCAGGAAGAACTTCTTTACCCTCATCATCAAAAAGTGCCTGCAATTTTATATGTTTAGATTTCTGTTCAAGGCCTATCATTGTACCCAATTGGAATTGATAATGATGCGCACTTGAGTGCGCACGATACACTACGCCATCAGTGCTTACATCAAGTGAACCCGTTGCTACTTCATGCAATAATGGTTTCCAAATATGAGTTCGGTTACGGTCAACCAAAATAACTTTCGCCAGCTTCTTTTTGCCGTACCTATGTCCTAGCTGTGTTGCTAATTCAAGTCCACCAGCCCCACCTCCAACAATAACAATGGTTTTCATAGTAAATCCTCAAAATAAAGTCAGGTTAATGCTCGTATTCAAGCACTAACCTAACCAATTTTAAAAGCAGTGTTACTGCCTTATATTTCAAATTACGATCTAAAAAATAGTATCTCCTCCTAATAACTGAAATGGCTAACAATACTTGATCAAGAAATATGAAGGCTAAAGCGATGTCATTATGGGATAGAGCCATGCTTTCGAGAAGGTTCATCATTGAATCAATAAATGACCAACTAAAGAATATATCTCAAATAGAGCACTCTCGTCATCGTGGCCCTAATGGATTTATATTGAATTTACTTGCTGGATTAGTGGCTTATTGCCTGAAGGACAATAAGCCACACTTAATATTACTGATGTAGAGCGTAGTTCAATGATTATTTAACCCGATCTGAGGTTAAATAATCATTTAGGCTTTTTTAAAATCTAGTAGGCTTAGGTTATAAATCAATATCTACAGCATAAGAAACGTAAAATTTAATGTCATTGCTATCCACACCATCGTCATAATCTGTTTTAGTTGCTCCTAAAGTGAAACCATCTTTACTGATTGATGCGCCAAAATCGATAGAATCGGTTGAGAAATCACCACTGTAGTCACCAATATGTAAAGCCACTTCAGCACCATTTTTTAGAGCGAATGAATAATCAAGGTTGGCGTATACAGAATCACCAAATTCAGCACCGTCTCCACCAGCTTCAGAGTCTGCTAAAACAGCAACACCAAAAGAAAAGCCACCAGTTGAGATGCTTGCGTAAATTTCAGAAAAATCATTTTCATCAGCAATAGAATCAGGAAATGCAAAATAAACATAACCTACGTCATAAGAAACGTTTTCGTTTATATCGCCACCAAAACCAAAGTAAAGGTCTAGTTCAGTTTTCATGTCACCCCATGAAGCATTTGAAGCCCATGTGCCAACATAGAAGCCGGAGTCAGCAGCATAGTCAATACCACCTGAAATAGCGGCCGAACCACCAGTTTGTTCAAGGCCGCGCCATAAGTAATTAGAAGTGGCAGCAACATTTGCAGATAAGCCTTCTACTGCTAATGCTTGAGTAGAAACAAGTGCTGATTGAGTACCTGCCAGTAAGCATAGAGTAACTAATGATTTTTTAAAGATATTCATTTTTTTCACCTTATTGTTTTATTTCTGTTTTATAATTTTTGTTTTTCTTAATGTGCACTAGTGTTTAACCAAACGCATATTAAACCTGCGTACTTCAACGATGACGATATTACCAACGAGGGTGTATTTATATGTTGGTAAACTGCACTTTTCAACACGTATCAATTATGATAATTAAACACTATTAGAAGTAGTAATTATGTAAATTTACTACTTCTCAGTACGTGCTTCCGGAAAACTAAAAGAGGTAAATTATTTGAGTATCCTTTTGTATTCATGTACAACTTAAAAAATCACTCTGGAACAAGCGGATTGTCCGATGGTATGGGAATTGTCACAAAACCTAAAATTACAACAATGCCTGACTTAAGATACTTCCAATTTCAGACATGCGCAAAGGTTCCAGAGACTCATTAGTTAACTAGTGATAGACTGCCGTTTAGTTAATTTTACTGATAGGAAAGTATATGGCTTCATTTTTCGAATTTGATCTTCGTGCTTTAAATATTTTTTCTCATGTTGCTAAAAGTGGCAACATGAGCCAGACAGCAGATCTACTCGGTATAACTCAAAGCTCTATCTCACAAACTATTTCTAACTTAGAGGACTCGCTAGATACCAAACTATTGGATCGTTCCCTTCGCCCTATAGAGCTAACCACCGCAGGCCGTTTTCTTTATGACCGCAGCGAGTTGTTGCTTCAAGAAGCTAGGAAAACAAGCCTCGCAATCAAGCAAGCTGATTACTCACAGTTACGCCATATTAATATTTCAGTGGTAGATTCCATGGTAACTTCTGTTGGTCGAGCATTAGTAGATACTGTATCAAAGAGAGCAAAAGACTGGTCAATAAACACTGGACGATCCCATCTTCATGGCTATTCATTACTCTCTCGAAATGCAGATATAATCATATCTGATGATGCCCTTGAAGATTCTGATAATTTATGCCGTTTCCGTATATTACGTGAACCTTTCATACTAGCTCTGCCCAATGATTACACAAATCAGGTAGGAGATTTAAGTAAATTACTCACAGAACTAGACTTCATTCGCTACTCCTCTAACTCATTAATTGGACGCTCCATTGAGCGTCATCTCCGCTCTATGCATGTGGAACCCCCTGAGAGACTGCAACTCGACAATTCCTATGCTGTAGTTTCTGCTGTTTCAGCTGGTCTGGGTTGGACAGTTACTACACCTTTATGCCTATTCCAAAGTGGTATTAAACTACATCAGATTCAGATTCTTCCACTACCAGTAGAGCCCCTTTATCGTTCCATTACCTTAACTGCTCGTAAAGATGAACTGGGAGACCTTCCTAAGAAAATAGCCAGAGAAATCATAGCTACATTAGAAAATGAATTTCTTTCGGAGATGTCTGATAAAAAACCATGGCTTAAAAATTTGCTCACACTAGGTGACTAAATTGGTTGTAGATTAGTTTTAAGCACTCCAAATATCTTCCAGATATTTAATTATACAGAGCTGACCATCAGTAAAATAAGCATGTAGACACTTATTGTTTAATATAATTAAGCGTAATATATGTCCCTCCACTCGGTAAAGTATCGTAGGTATAAGCTTTTCCAATACTATTATATTGCAAGATCTAATTGTATTTGCCGTCATCTTTTATATAAGTATTATAGCAATCAGTTATAGAAGGATGTCACTTGGTTGCTGATACTTTCCAGATGATAAACTGTTAACTTCTTGAACTTAAATTAAGTATCTTCCGAAATGTACTTTTTCCGAGGCTCCTGGTGAGCCTCGGCTTTTTATATTTTAATGGTTTAATCAAACTATGAAGTTTTTTGCTTAATATAAATAAAAATGGTTACAAAATAATAGGTAGCAGAAGAGATAAAGGAGGCATATATGTCATTAACGTCAGCAAATAGTAGCAATGAAGCACGCCCGGTAAATTCTCCTGGTATCGGAGTTCAGCTAAAGTCGATCCGCATGAAGAACAAACTAACCCTCAGAGAAGCGGGTAATCTTACTCAATTGGCGCCTTCTACATTATCTAAAATTGAGAATGAACAAATATCTCCAACATTTACCGTGATACAAAAATTGGCAACCGGTTTGAATATCGAATTACCACAATTATTCTCTAAACCCAGAATAACTCTAACCTCTGGTCGCCGTGATATAACGATAAAAGATCAAGGTGAATATCATTTCACATCAACCTATGAGCATGAATTGCTTTCTACACAATTTAGTAATAAGAAAATGATTCCATACAAGAGCAAGGTTCATGCTCGTAGCTTTGATGATTTTGGTGAATGGGTACGCCATAGTGGTGAAGAATACTTGTTGGTACTTGAAGGAGAAGTCCAATTACTTACTGAATATTATGAACCAGTGAACTTGGTAGAGGGTGATAGTGTATATTATGACGCCATGATGGGGCATGTGGTTATTTCTGTAAGTGAGAACGACGCGAAAATTCTCTGGATGACTGCAAAGTAGCTTCGGCATAATGCTAGTACTATCGTTTTAATGTAGGCTACGTATTACTAATATTTAAAATTTATCACCTATTTTAAAGTTTAACTTGATCTCAGGCTCAGGGCGTGAAGTGCCATAGCAGCTAGAAGGATATGACAGCAATACGATCAGAAAACTGACCTTCAATTTCTTAAAAAAATTATTTTGAATTCTAACTCAGTCAATGACCGCTTTAGGTAAGGTCACATTAAATTGGGCGCCTTGTAACTCAGGTGAGTTTTCAATAATAATCTCGCCATGGTGCCACTCAACAATACGCTTAACGATAGCAAGGCCCATTCCGTAACCTTTAACTTTTTTCTCAGTACTTTGTCCGCGAATAAAAGGTTTAAGCATTTTTTCCCTCTGCTCTGTAGGGATCCCAGGTCCATTGTCAGCAACAGTTACAACAATATCATTACCTTGCGCTATTATTTTCACCGCAATTTCCCCCTGACAATACTGATGAGCGTTTTGTAATAAATTACTCATCAAAATCATCAAATAAGAGAGATCGCCATCAACGAATACCGCTTGCTTTGGTGTATGATAAGTTAATTGAACATCATCCTGACTTTTGTTTTTAATGCAGGTCGCCGTCAGTGCTGCAAAATCAACTGGTGCTTTGTTTATAGTAATTAAGGTTTGGTCTAAACGCGCGTAACTCAGTAAGCTTTCTACCAAATCAACCATTTCATCAACGTTATCACTAATGCGCTGCTCAAAACGTTTTCTCAAAACAGGATCGTCTTCTTCTTGGATGGTATCAATGCCAAAACGGATACGTGCAAGCGGTGTCCGTAAGTCATGAGAAACGGCACTACTGAGCAGTTTTATATCAGTAACTAAATCATCTATACGCTGTGCCATGCGATTAAACTCTAGTTCTAAATCTCGGATATACGAAATAGAACCAACATCAATACGTTGGTTTAAATTACCTTCACCAAATGATTTGGCCGTTTGACGTAAAGTCATTAACCTTCTCATTAGCGGGTAAAGCCAAAGTAACATTAATAACAATACCGCTAGGTAAAATAGACTTGTCAGTAAAATGGGTAAAAATGAATTGTTTTGATTAACCGCTACAGGAAGTGTTGTTAACACCAAAAGTTCATCTGTAGCTGGCAGATAAAAATGCATGACGATACTATCATCGGTTTCAAGTAATAACGGCTGCCCTGCAACTAAATCGGCAAGTAAAGCCTGTGGAATAGGAAAGTTAGTTAATGGTTTTAAACTTAACGACAACGATCCCTCATTCGGCCACTGCTTAATAAATTCTTGGCGATTATCAATGCCAGCAAGTGCGATTGATAAGTGAGTACCTACTTGCTCTAAAGCATCGATAACACTTTGTTGACCATTAGTTTCTTGACGTGATTGAGCTGAGTTTTTCTCAATATCTTGATTAAGAAATTGATTATAAATACCATCAAACATCCAGCCTAAACCGATGGTTGCAATAAGCACTACAGCAACTAATGAGAGTGTCAGGTTGCGCATGAGTTAACCTACTTTATGTTAAGGAGCTAGCCTTAAAGGAGCTAGATTTAAAGGCTCAAGGTTTAAAAAAATAACAAGGTTCGAAATAAACGTTTGTGAGTAGTAAAGAAGTAATGGCAACGTGGTTACCAAACATCATTAGCAAATAAATAACCTTTGCCCCAAATCGTTTTAATACGAAAAGGCTCTGATGAATCATCTTTCAGTTTTTTACGTAACCTTGAAATGCGTAAATCAATTGAGCGGTCAAAACCATCATAATCAAATCCACGAAAATGACTGACAAGCTCTTTACGCGAAACTACCTGCCCTGCTTTTGTGGCAAGAAACCATAAAACATCAAATTCATTAGAGGAGACTTTGATCGACTCGCCGTCAAGGGTAACGCTTCGGGCTTGTTCGCTAATCACCAAGCCGCTAAACTTTAATATGCCCTTGGATTCAAGTTCATCATCCGTTAACTGATGAGTACTGGCTTTATTTGCTGTACGAGATTTATCTTCTCGGCGAAGTAATCCTCGAATGCGAGCTAGTAATACTCTTGCTCTAACGGGTTTAGTAATATAATCATCAGCTCCCATTTCAAGTCCAAGCACTTCATCAATTTCTTCATCACGTGCTGTGATCATAATAATAGGGTTATCAAAGGTAGCTCGCACTGTTTTACAAACGTCGAGCCCATCCATTCCTGGTAGCATGCCATCAAGTAAGACCATATCAGGATTGAGTGATTGGATCAGATCAACCGCGTCATCCCCTCGATGACAAGTGGTGACCTTAAACTCACGCCCTATTAAGTAATCAGCTATCCACTCAGCGAGATCAACATCATCTTCTACCAATAAAATATGCGGCCCCGCTTGTGCTGTCATTAACTCATTCCTCTACTCAATGTCTTCATTATGATTAAAAGGCACAACTAAAAGATACGCCATGATTTTCTGGGCTGACCTTTTTTCTTATGCACCCATGCCATTTTTACTACCGCAGTGGCAACGGATAAGTTTTCATTTTGACGTCTTAAGGAGAATTCCAAATTGACCTTACTATCAAATGATTTTTTCATTTCACCTACAGAGCTATTTATCCAACAATTAAGTGCTTTAGACTCTCCAGCGGTATATAAGCAATAATTGCCCGGCGTATCAACTTGCCAACTTAACTCGACAGAGACATAACAAGCCTGACCTTGACGCATAGCAACGCATTGCTCAGGACTTACTTTCATGCTGGCTTGAATATCAGTTGCATGCGCCACAGAGTTTATTGCCAGTAATAACAATAACAAGCATGATGTTTTTATTTGTAAAAGTAGCCTTTGAATCTGCTTTCTAATTTTATTAAGCTTTTTAGCGTGCATAATGATGCTCCCCTAAAAAACGAAAGTTAGTAGAAGACCGCCTCTAACACCGTCTTCAACGGTATCTTGGCGTGTCGCAATACTACGGTCTGACAGTGCGTTATAGCCTACGTAACTGCCGATAACCCAATCAGTTGTTAGAGGATATTCAATACCTACTTCGGCCGAATAACTGATACCCGCTTTCGTTGATAAGTCATCTTCAACCCACGTTTGCACACCATAAGGGGTCACTTCTTTTGAACGGTATTGCACGCCTAAGTTAGTGTACAAATTCCAGTTTCTAACTTGCCAGTCATAGCTGTATGAGATAGAAGCCTCTATACCGTCACTGCCTTCGCCATTGCGACTAACGGGTGAGTATATCATTTGCAATTGACTGTTTTCATAAAAGGCTGTCATTCTCAGACCTGCACGTTCATCTTCATTACGCGTTTGAATGCCTTCTAAACCCTCAATTCCACGCGTACTGTATTGATAGAACAAGTCAAAAGAGTAATCTTCACTATTATAGAAGTTTACTCCCCAAGCTGGCATAGAATACATACCTTGAATTCGTCTCGTACTTATTCCTGGTGATTCAATAAATAGTCCAAGCAACTGTACTCGGTAACTCATAGCTACATCAAACTCTGACTCAGTATCTTCATTCGCAGTAAAAGCATAATCATCACCAAAACTACTGACAGCACTGACATCAACATAAAACCCATCACGACGATTATGGAAGAAGCGATGAACTGTCTCACATTTTTCATCATCTTCATCACAGTGGCGAGACTCATGGTCTTCACAGTCACCGAAACAGACAGACAATTCATCATCATCTTTTGGTTCAGTTGTTGATTTTTTCTGTTTATCACCCTCTTTAGCACTCTCTTTACTTTCAACAGCGATGTCTGCTTCAACAGCATTAGTTTTGTTATTATTACCCTGTTGTGCTGTTGACTCAGTAGCTTTCTTTTCAATATCAGTCTTTGCGCTAGCAGTAAAAGAAGTCAAAATGACACTGGAGGCAATTAGGCTAATGACGGCTATTTTTGTTATATGTTTCATATATTCCCTGTGAACGTCTGTTTTTTGTTAACCGTAATATTAACTAAGCCTTACAAAAATAGACGTAACACAAATTAAGCTGATGTATCAATTTGTATCATGTTTTAACGCAATAATAACATTGCTTTACATTTTGAGGAATTAAGATACGACTAATTCATTGAGCACATAGGGAGAATTAAAAGACTTAGAAGTGACTGTGCTAAATGGTAATAACAGAGGATACATCATTGTAAAATAATGCTGAGGGTCTTGTTGGAGGCACTTTTGAACTAATCTAACCTAATTTAGGCTTAGAAAAAAATGCTATCCCACGATCTCACCTAACGATAAAGTATCAAGCCTCAACAAAAAATATATCAAGGCTAAGACTTCAAAGTTAACATTGCAAAGCTGACGTAACTAAAACAGCTAATACGAATATTGCTCAAAGGCGGCAATATCTCGTCTTAAACGGCGTTGCTCTTTTATTGCTTCAATTTCACGCCATTTACGTTTTCGATCACTGCCTTTAACTTTACCCTTTTTATCAGGTCTGGTTAGTTCATCTTCATCGTCTAAAACATCTGCTTCATGCCAATATTCGTTATTCATATTACTCTCCTCTCACTAACGTTAAATGGCAATTTAAGGGAGTTAGATGAAAGTAATATGACCTAAAGGTGACATTTTGATGAACACGCGAGTTAATTAGTGACTATGACCAATAAGACTAATGCAATCACTTTACTTAGACTTGATTTTTAAGCCTTTTAAAAATGCCGATAATACTTCATCAGAGCAGTCTTTATAGTGCTTATTATTTACATTTCTGAAAAAAGCGCTTAGCTCATACTTACCTAAACTTAAATCGGCTAATTCAAGCGTGGCAATAACTTCTTCAGCTTTCAAAGACAATGCTATTTTCACTTTATTAAAGATCATATTATTGGTTAATTCTTGTTCAGCCTCACGTTCTGGCCCATCACTTGGTCCTCTTTTAGCGACGATAAGACCATTTAGAAAACTGGCAAATTGCACATCTTCTAATGGTTGATACGCAACATCATCTTTTTCTTTGAAAAAGTTTGCTAGCTGCTCAGCACTAATTTCACACTGAGTTAGCGCAAATGTGGTGAGGATAGTTTCATCGGTTAAATCAAAAATAGTGCTGATGCGGCGAAGGAGGTCGTTATTAATCATTTAAGAGCCTAAAAGTTGTTTGCTTGAGCAGTGAATAAATCATTGCTTGAGAAATTTTTTTAAATATCGGCATAGTATAACTGACTATAATACCAATAGCGTGTTTTGATTAAAGAAATGAAGCTTACCCTAGATACTAGTTTAGCTGAGTAGCTCACTTTTTAATATTGAGGAAAATTTGTCAAAAGCATAAATTGTAATTATTATTAGTCAGGTAAAATGTAACTAATTATAATCATTGCTAATAAAGGAAATTCAATGAATGCAATAGACGCCCCCATGACACAACTTGAAACTCTCACGATGAAGGCCTATGAACTTGGCCTAATTTACGCCCCTAGATTAGTTTTATCGATTCTTACTTTACTGATCGGTTTATGGATAATCAGTGGCGTTACTAAATTAGTAAAAGCTTCAATGGTTCGTTCAAAAGTTGATCCAACCTTAATCCCATTTATGGGTAGCTTGGTTTCTTGGTTACTAAAATTACTACTGTTTATCTCTGTTGCTTCGATGATAGGTGTTGCTACTACTTCATTTATTGCAGTACTGGGTGCGGCAGGTCTAGCGATTGGTTTAGCACTGCAAGGTAGCTTAGCTAACTTTGCTGGTGGTGTGTTAATTATGGTATTCAAACCATACAAAGTAGGTGATTTGATTGAATCTCAAGGTCATTTAGGTGTTGTTAAAGAAGTGCAAATCTTCAATACAGTTTTACTTTCACCACAGTCAAAGCGCATTATTATTCCAAATGGCGCAACGTCTAATGGCTCTGTTGTTAACTATACCGTTGAAGGTAAAATTCGTGTTGACCTTACTATCGGCGTTTCTTACCTTGCAGATATTGATCAAACGAAAGCAGTGTTAATGGATGTTTTAGTTAACAATGACAAGGTAATGAAAACCCCTGCTCCGTTTGTTGGTGTTTCTGAAATGGCTGATAGCTCAGTAAACTTTGCCGTTCGCCCGCATTGTTTACCTGAGCATTATTGGGATGTTTACTTTGGCGTGAATGAAGCAATGAAGAAAGCCCTTGATAAAAATGATATTGCTATTCCATTCCCTCAACGCGATGTACATTTAATTCAAGCGTAAATGCTAATTATTAGGTAACGTTTTTTTTATCTCGCTATCAATACCATTGTGCATACCTTCACAGTAGTATGTTTACGATATTAGCTTTAACAATAGTCGTCTAAAAATAATCAGTCTAGACTGATTATTTTTTAGAGGCTGCGTATTTAGTCACGTAGTTTAATTTCGACAGTGGTACCGTCTTTTTCACTGGAAACTCTTCAAACTCTTTTCGTTCAATAATATGCCCCAAGCGACTTTCAATAGCACAAAGCTCTCTGAAGTTATCCTTAGAAACTAAAGAAATAGCTTCACCTGATGCTCCCGCTCGACCCGTTCGGCCAATACGGTGAATATAGTCATCTACTTGCGCAGGTAAGTCATAATTAATAACACGCGAAAGTTCACCAATATCCAGACCACGTGCAGCAATCGCGGTGGCGACTAAAAACTTTATTTTTCCTAATTTAAAGTCGTTAAGTATTTTTTCACGAATATCTTGCGCTCTACCACTGTGAATACTTTCAGCGACAATACCACGCTTTTCTAACTGGCTTACTAATTTCGCAGCACCATGTTTAGTTTCAATAAAAATAAGCGCTTGTTGCCAATTTTGCGTAGTAATTATATGACTTAATAATGCTGATTTATTACTTTTATCAACGGTAACCAACCACTGCTCTATCTTAGGCTTAGAGGCTTTATCCCCACCAATAGAAATTTCAACGGGTTTATGAATCGTTCTTTTCGCTAAACCACGAACCTCATCAGACATGGTGGCAGAAAACAGTAAATTTTGACGGTGCTCAGGTAAACGCTCAATGATTTTATTAATGTCATCAATAAAGCCCATATCAAGCATTCTATCGGCTTCATCAAGAATCAACATATCAAGCTCATCAAAATGCAAAACCCTTTGATGAGTCATGTCGAGCAAACGCCCCGGTGTTGCTACCAGAATATCTACACCCCAAATCAATCGTTGCTTTTGTTCCTGTGCATCAACGCCGCCATACATCGCCATAGAGCTAATATCTAAATATTTAGCATACTGACTAATGCTTGCTTCAACTTGAACGGCAAGCTCACGAGTAGGCACAAGAATAAGGGCACGAATACGTTTAGCTCGTAACTTCTTATCTGTTTCTTTGTACCGACTATTAAGTTGCTCTAATAATGGCAAAACAAAACTGGCTGTTTTACCTGTACCAGTTTGCGCTGCAGCAATAATATCTTTACCCGATAAAACGACAGGTATTGCTTTTTGTTGTATGGCTGTTGGTTTGGTATAACCTAAATCAGCAATGGCGTTGAGTATTGGGGTCGATAATTTAAGTGTTGAGAAGGACATAATGTGTCTTAGCCATATTAATAATCACACTGCGGGGATAATTTGCCTTCGTATAATACAAAGCAGGCAAAATGCAGGTGGTAGGAACGATAATGCGCGGAGTATAACAGTTATCTATACCCATTCCACTTGAAGATGCATGATTCAGCTAAAGCTTTAAATACCAAAAATTACCCTAGAGTAAACCTAGATCAAACACTTGGTTATATCTATGCGGGTAGATAGTACAACGAGGATATTAAAGATAGGTTATAATAACAGGAGTAAATTTCGAGCTCTGCTCAAGATAATTGGATCTATCTACCCTATGAAAAACACAGAAAAGACAACCGATACAACAACAGAGAAAGACATTGCTTTAGGCAATGTTTATGTGATGACACATTCTTTTTTTTCCGATGTAGTGAAAATAGGCTGTACCACTGAAGATCCACAAGAATATGCTAAATCACTATCAGCAAAAACTATTGGTGAATACAGGGTTGCTTTTTCATTGCAGTGCAACAACCCTTGTAAAGTAAAAAAACAAATAAAGAAATACTTAAACGCGCAAGAATACGTCAATGAGTTTTATCAAGTATCGCCTGACGTTGCCGAGAAGCTACTCAGAAGAGAAACCTTAGTAATTCCAAGCCTTAATAGCTTTTAGCTAATAAAAAAGCATTGCTCTTGATGAACAATGCTTTTTAATGATTATCCTTAGCGAAACCACTTAGCGATATTAGCTCAGGTAAAATTAGATTAATTAAGACTTATTTTAACGATTCTATTTCTGCAAGTGCCTGCGTAAATTCACTCAATTCTATTTCTAAACACTCATCATCACCTTGCCAGTTAATACCAACAATAACACCATCTTCATTGAGATCTTCAAGCCAAAATTCAAACCAATCGGCTAGTGAAATTTCACAAGGAACATAATTACTCCACTCTTCAATACAATGCTGTTGTGCTAATTGTGAGCTTGACCAAAGCGGCATTACTTCACTATTTTCAAAACTAGGTGAGTCAAGTACAACCCAATCCTCGCTTGCTTTATCTTGTAGTGCCCAAATAACTTGGGTAGGTTTAGTTTCTGCCAAAAACGTTTTCAAAATATTGTTGTTATCGCTCATAAGATCATTACTTCTCTTTAATTAGATGAGCGGATTATAACGGAGTTACCGTCAGAGGTCATGTGCTACCGCTACCATTGAAAGTGACAAATTATAGAGTGATTGTTACAGGACCAAAACAAGGCGCTATACGTCAAGGTGAAGCGACAGTATATTGATGTTCTTCCAACGGTAATGGCAAGTGGTATTTACAGCGTAAAAAATACTTAAATAATTAAAGGCTTTTTATTTTATCTCTTGACCTATAAACTTGTCTGCTTTTTCGCTCTGAGATCTGTTTATGCTTTTTAGAATAAATTTCCTTTTATTGGCGCTATTGTTCACTCCTTTTTCCTCAGCAAACAACGTTAGCCAGTTTAAAAAAAGCTTCTCTACCCAAGTTAAAAAACAACTCAAAGCCTATAACATTCCCGGTGGCGCTTATGCCATAGTGCAAAATGATACTATTATTGCCATGGAAACGATGGGTCATACTGATAAAGCTAAATCTCATCAAGTTGATTACAACACGGTATTTCGCTTAGCCTCAGTTTCTAAAACGTTCGCCGCTACAGTAACGACCATGCTAGCGCAAGAAAAGCGGTTAAACTTATCTGATCCTATTACCAAATACGTACCAAACTTTACCTTAGCCACAGACGGTGCAGCACAAAAGATTCAACTCAAACACTTATTAAGTCACTCGAGTGGTTTGATGCCAAACGCCTACGATAATCTTCTGCATGAAAACTGGACTATGGATAAAATCATTGGTCGTTTTGATCGCATTACACCTATTTGCCAACCTGAAAAGTGCTATGGTTACCAAAATATAGCCTATGGTCTTTTACAACCAGCTATAGAAGCGAGCCAGAGCAAAAGCTATGCAACGCTATTACAAGATCGCGTATTTACACCGCTCAATATGACAAATGCTTCTTTAGGTATTGATGTATATAAAAAGAAAGAAAATACAGCTAAGCCCCATATTTTAAGAAAACGCGTCAAAACAGGAAACAAAGACCCCCAAGGTCGAGATATTAGAAAATATGTATGGCGTACCGTAAAAGTAGCGCCAGATTATTACAAAGTTGCGCCTGCAGCTGGTGTTAATGCCAGTATAAGTGACTTAGCCAAGTGGTTAATTGCTAATTTAGGACACAAACCCGAAGTATTATCCCCCTCGTTATTAGCTGAATTAACAACACCAAGAATTAGAACGAAAAAAGACTTACGCCGACGTTTTTGGCGTGGTCACTTAACCGATGCCCATTACGGTTACGGCTGGAGAATTTATCAATTTGAAGGTCACCCCATCATTTACCATTCAGGCTGGGTTGCTGGGTTTCGTGCTGATATAGGCTATTCGCCCGATTTAGATATCGGCTTTGCCATAGTCATTAACGCTGAGTCTAATGCGATCAATAAAATATCAAGTCAGTTCTGGTTACAAGCGAGTACTTTATTTGATAAAAAACTAGCAAAAAATGTAAAAAGCTAATATTCACAACCAGCAGCCTAAATCTAAAAATGTAACACTAATTTGACTTTTTGATTATATAATCCAAGGTTGCTCTATAGTCACTGTAATCAAGCGGAACTTGTTGGATTACGCCATCAATCTCAAGCACTAAAGAAGGAAAACCCTGCTGGCTTAATTCTCTTGCTAAGTTGACTTGTCTTGCCAACTCTTGCTCTGTTTCTGATGAGTCAATATCAGCAATAAATTGCTCTAAATCTAAATTCATTGATGCTTGCTGGCTTAACTCTTTCGCCACAGTAATTAATATATCCACATCAGACGGATTTAAAGCGCGTAAGTAATACCCCTGCTGAATTGCATCTATCATAGGTTTTTGACAAGACTGTTTGTGTGCTGCAATTGCTGCTCTACAGGAATTATAAGTTGAGCGCCTTGGTGTATTATCACGCCAAAAATCATAATTAAATCGAGTACCTAATTTTTGCTCGATGGTACGCCAATGATTCTGAATCATCTGCTGTTGGGCAATTGGCATTGCGCTATCTGAATCAGGAGCTAAACCACCTGCAACATATTCCACCATTATCGATTTGGGTAAATTTTGCTGCAAAAGATCCCAAACAGGACGATAGCCCCAACACCAACTGCACATTGGATCGTAAATATAATATAACTTGGTGCTCATATATAGCCTCTCTATGGTGGAACAATTACAAAATACTAAGAAGTGATTACATTACACTTAATAAATAAATGTTGGACAGTTTAGCCATATGTATAAAGTATCTAGCTCTTTATACTAGCGTCAACTTATTGCTGTTTAGGGGTTTATTCCCATGTTACCAACGTTAAATAAAACCCTTATAACTTTATCTCTTTTAATTACTAGCTCAATAGCTAACGCATCATTAATCACTAATGGTAGCTTCGAAAAATTAGTCTTTGCTGATAACTCGACTTCTCAAGGTAAAGTTTACAAAACTGATTTACAAGCATTTGAAAATAAAAATAGCGCTTGGGATATTTTTTATGCACTACCGGGTTGGATAACAACAGCAGGTAACGGTATAGAATTACAAAAAAATGTAGTCACTAATTCTATAGACGGTGAAAATCATGTTGAACTTGATTCCCACCAAAATGGCTCATCAAATTCGGTGATGACACAATCGCTAGACTCATTAACCATTGGCGCAGAGTATTTGTTGGAGTTTTATTACAAGGCACGCACTAATCATAAAAACGATAATGGTATTAATGTATTTTGGTATGATGCCAGCACTGATTTCAATCCAAGTATGATTGCTGATTTTGCCATTAATGGTAGAAGCAAACAGAACCCAAATTGGTCAGTACAATCAGTGTTACTTACCGCGCAAGCAGAAACTATGGATTTAAGTTTTGGTGCCTTTGGCAAGCAGAACTCGCTTGGTGGTTTACTTGATAATGTATCTTTAGTACAAGTCAGTAATGGTCCTGTAGCAGATGTCCCTGAGCCTTCAACGTTCGCATTATCATTACTTGGTTTTGCTGCATTAGTTCGCCGCCAGCATAAAAGAGCCAAATAAAGCGACTCAGTATTTTTGATATAAACGTTTATAAGTAAAGAATAATGCTCGCACGTTATAACTTTCTCGGTCAGCCCCCCTCTTGTAAAAGAGTGGCTGAGAAAGTTTCCTTTCTCGATACGGTTTTCGTTAACTTTGGGTAAATAACAACGTTTTAATCTCGGTAAAGTTTTCTAGGCCTAACAATTGAGATTTTTGTTCTAATCCACTGAAATCACTATGCCTTGTGGCTAACACATACAAGCAAGACAGCATGAACAATTCCAACTCATCTTGCTTGCTGCCTTTAATTTTTTGCTGACTCACTTTATCTAAATGATTAAGCTGCTTAATTACGCTGGCGTCAATGTGCCATAAAGACAACATTAAGGTAGAAGCTGAATAGATACTAATATTCATTGCTTGATTGATATGCTGATTCAACGACTGTAAATCGTTAATTCCTTGCAATGAGTGCAATATAAGTTCATGTTTAGCTGAGTTTTTATGTGTCAGTAGTAAAATCCCTAACAACGCAAATATCAGCACCTGTTCGGTCAAAGCACTGTTAAACTTAATATCACCTACCACTGATTTACGCATTAATTGAAAAAACTTAGGTGCAATTAAAAAGGCATGGGTAGATTGATCAATAACCCTTTGCTCTACCTGTGATTCAAGTGCATCTTTAACACCGTAAACTACCGCCATATTTATCACGGTATTAATCCCTAAATTTCGACTGATTGCTTCTTGAGTATTTCTGGGGGTTTTACCATAAATAGCTTTACTCGCTAACCCCATCACTCGACCAGTGAAAATGGGATCGCTAGCAACAATTTCAACCACTCTCTCTACGTCTAAATTATCTTGCTCTTTTTCCTGGAGTAGCTGCAGACAACTATTAGGTAAGGGAGACATGTTTTGGGCGATATCACTTAAATTTTGCTGATTTTTTTTATCACCAACAAGAGATAAATCACGAAATTGAGAAGGAGTGATGCCAAACTTATGACGAAAAGCACGCTCAAAAGTAGAACGTTCAGAGTAACCTAACTTTACTACTAAACTATCAATACTCACGTGCTTAGTAAGTAAAGCGTATACACACAACTCATTTAAGTATTTTTGCTGAATAAGCTTAAAGGTAGTTTCTTCTTGGCTAAGTTTACGCCGAAACGATGTCATACTCATAGCTAACGCTGCCGCACATTGCTCTATGGTAAGCGTTGCTGGCACAGCACTTTTTGTTAGTAGGACATTGACCGCTTCGGTGAGTAACAATGGTTTATGATTCATTTAAATAGTGACTGTAAATTAGCGGAATAAAGACCGTTTAATAATGGACTAAATAATACCAAGTACATTAATTAATTCTATTACTCGCTGTTTTAATAGATATTATCGATTATACAGTTAAGCACTTTATTTGCATCTTGATATCAATTTTATATTTACGTTTCTTAACTGATGAAAAGAACCAATAATCTTTAACCTATAAAAACACCTACAATCAAATAGCTCTAAACTTTCTGAATAACGGGCTATTTCTCGACGTTTTAATGACGATAATCACCTAAAAGGGAGTGTTGAGTGAGTACCGCTAGAGTTCAGGTTACTTCGCTAAAGCCGCTAACTCTAATGTAACATGGTCTATGCCCTGCCTAGCGATTTTCTTATTCAACTCAGCCTGTTTAGCACTTAATAAAGAAATACCTTCTACTGTGATATCAAACGCCTTCCATTGTCCTGTTTTTTTGTTTTTTCTCATTTGAAAAACAATATCAATGGTTGGTGCGCCTTGATCAATGATTTGTGTTTTCACACCAATAATTCTTTTACCTTTAGTGGGTTTTTCAGATTCAAAAATGACTTCTTGGTTTTTATACTTAGATAAAGCAACAGAGTAAGTTCTTACCAAATAATGACGCATCGCTTTTACAAATTCAGCACGTTGTTCTTTCGATATCTTTTTCAAATGTTTACCTAAAATACGATATGAAGCATAGCGATAATCTATCGATGGCATTAATTCTTCTTCTACAATATCGCGCATTAAATGAGGGAATTTTTCAATCGCTTGCTGATTAGCTGAAATACGCGAAAACAAGTTGGTGCCCGCTGTTTTTAATACCACATAAGGTGAGGCATTCTCTACCGGAGAAACAGAAGAAGATACTGAACTTGCCGATGCGGTTGCACTAGATGAAGTTGCTAATGCTTCAGGAGTAGTAGAGAGTAATACAAAAGCTATAATGCTTGTTGTTATGAGTGCTCGCATGAGAAAGTGATCCTTAAATATAAAAGAAGTATTGGAAATTGGCAATTACATACCGACCAAGCGGTTTATAATTGATAGCGAGATAATACCACCGACCGATCGGTATGTTAAAGGTATTTTAAAGAATAAAAAAGTTTACGAAAGTGTAAATAGGAATAAGCACGTGTTGCTGTATATACCACGTATTATTAAAATCAGATAAGTGCTTTAAGGGAGAGAACAAAGCACTGAGATGAAATGAATTACTTTTTCAATGCTCTAATATAAAGACATAACTCAGCAATAACTTGCTGAAATAATAATTTATTACGCGAGCTTTTACTCAAACTTGTAGCGCCATTCAAGGTAGCAACAATAAAGTACCCCACTTGGCTAAACGCTAAATTCTCACGTAAATCACCACGAATTCGCTCAAGCGCATCAACAATCATTTGATTCAATTGTTCCTGCATACACAGTATACGTAAACGAAAGCCCTCATCAACATTGGCCATTTCTTCACAAAGATTATTAAGTGGGCAGCCACAAACAACTTCACTGCAAGACATTTGTTCAGTCATTGAAGTTAAAAAATCACACAAGCCTTCAATAGGGTCATCAACAGTCAGCGGTGTCTGCCATACGTTTAGAAACATCGGAGTATAAACTTCTTCAAATACGGCATAACCCAGCTCTATTTTACTAGTGAAGTGGTAGTACAGTGCACCTTTTGATATTTCACAGCGATTGAGAATAACTGATAAGCTGGTTGCTTTAAAACCATGTTGATGAATTTCATCAGCAGCCACGGTTAAAATATTCTGGCGGGTTTGCTCTGCATCACTCATGGCTACGACTCAATTATTTTACTAAACGGTTTAATCACCTAAATAATAACCAACCGCTCGGTATGTTGCAAGCATTGCTTAAAAACTCTCCCTTGTAATTGTGATCATTCCAATATAGAACTAGACCATTTCTAATGAAGCTGGATCTGTATTGGGGACGGTTATTAAGCTCGATAGTCATAACTGTAAATTAATACAGAGAAATTAAACTTATTAATTAAAAAAACTTTGTAATAAAGTGCATCAATAGAGCAAGTACTTACTAAATTTAATGTCTTGTATTTAACCGTTTTTCCTCATAAAAAAGTAAGTCACATAGACAATCAAATTGGTATGACATCAGACTCTGACTCCATCATAGCGACAATTCGTAGCACTGAAGAAAGCAATTGGTTTTGTTCCCATGGCTCCAACGCTTGAAATTGTGTAATGAAAGCAGCGGGCAATAATTGTGGCACTTGTAGCAACAAGCTTGCCCCTTTGTTGGTTACAAAAAGTTCTACCCTTCGTTTATCATAGTCACTGCGCTTGCGTTGCACTAGTTTGTTTACTTCCAAACGGTCAATAATGGTGGTGACCGTGGCAGGACTGAGGTTAACGGCTTGCGCCACCATTTTTGCCATTGGTCCCTTTAATTCGACAATTTTTTTTATGACCAATAACTGAGGACCAGTTAAGCCAAACTGCTTGTTTAATTGTTTAGAGTGCAGGTCAACCTCACGATTAACTTGCCGTAAAGACAATATGAGCTGCTCATATATTTCCACAGTATCAATCCAACTATTAACTAAGTGACTGATACCAATTGAACTAAATAAGTGGTCATTTTCAAGTGGCTTAAATATCCAATAACAGCGTTACTTTCAATCCCAATAGCCAGCTATTGCTCAATCAAGCGCCTTGTTCTTGAAAATTTATTCTCACTGAATTCTGTAACCTTATCTAATACAAATGGTATAAAAGGTAAACCCCTTCGCCTAAATCAAAGGAGTTTACTTACTTTTGTACTAAGGCAACTTAAAAACTAAACGTTCTTGATACCGATAACACCACTCGACTGTCTGATGTTTCCCAATCCATACTGGTATCTTCTGCCGCTAGGTTAAAGTCAAATCCACTGAAGCTGGCCATGTATTCGATACGGTAATGGTTATATGATTTCTCATCAAAATTATTACCCCAACCCCACTTATTAACATCGTCTGACGTTGAACGATCGATACTTAGACGGATATTATGACCTTCACTTACGGTGAAGGTGTGCGCGGCCATCATAATATAATGACCAGCGCCGGTACCAAAGTAATCCCAGGCATACCAAAAGTTTAACTCGGTATCACCCATAGATGAGTTATAGCCAAACTTGGTATATGCCTCACCGTACGCATAATCACTTGACGCATCATCACCATGGTAGGTGTAATAAGCTACGCCAGCGTCTAAACCGATTTTTTCGTTCAGTTGCCAGTAATTTCCAACATAAGCATCCCATTCAATATTGGTATCATCACTTCCACCAAAGTCAACATTACTCGCCCAGGTCCCCAGATAAAAACCACCCTCTCCCGCATAGTCTACACTTGCTTGTAAAGCTGGATCATTACTCGTTTGACTGACCCCGTTAAAGGTGTAATCCGAAGCAAGATTTACCGTTGATGAGACATCAGCATGTGCACTACCTGCGGCTAATAAGCAAGTAGCAGCTAATGAGATTAATTTTTTATTCATTATATTCATTGTAAATTCCTGTAATAATTTTTAGTTTTTATTTTATTTTATTAGTTTTTATTTTATAAATTAATCGGCTAAGTCAATTCTATGAAAGTCAACTTGATTAGCTGATAACGAGCAATCTATTGCTTTTACCGCCTTGAACTTCTTGACTAAAATATAGCCAAAACAGCCAAAGAAAAGTCCAATAACTACAGCTCCAACCCATTGTATTTGTAAGAAATCCAATTTAAATAGCAGAGTTAATAAACTCAAGGCAACGATATTGCCGACAAGGTATTTTGCTGTCCCTAGTTTCTTCACAGTCATGCCAAGGTTATCGGTGTATAAACGAACCAGAGAATCAAGCGAGTTGATAACAAAAGTGATGCCGACGATAATCATAGCTAAGTTATAAAACCCGCTGGTATCAATGCTGTTGACGCTGTAGTAATACAACACGGCAAACCAGGCAGCTATGGGGAGTGACGGAATAACTAACATCGCAGCCAACACTTGGTAAGTACGTAAACCGCCAACAAAACGTGAGGTAAACTGACCGATCATAATGCTCCAAGCAAACCACCAATAAAGGTAAAATTCATGATAATCATTAAGCGGCAGGACAAATTTATCTAGATTACCGAAATAACCACCAAGTAAACCTATGGTTGAAACAAATTCGCCAACACTTGAACCTTCTCCCATAAAGGCACCAGCCCACATCACAACAATTAAGGCTAAAAAGGCCCAGGTAGTTGCCAGACTTAACAGACGCACATAACGAATGTGAGTGCTTGAATAAACCGAGGCACAGATCACGGCAAACACAATTAAATAGAAGCTAGTAACCAGCGTTTCGCCATCGCCCAGTTGCGGCATATACCAAGGTAAATTGGTTAACAACAAGTAAGCGGTAAAGGCACAAGTACCAATAATAACGAAGTTATTGATAAACTTAATTAATGGCAGTTCAAAAAACTTAACGCGTGGTTCTATCACACAAAAATAGAAACAAGTCAGGAAATAGAAGCCCCAAATGAGGAAGGCCCAGAAGCCGAACTCAATAGCGAGTGGATTAGTAAAGCCATATTCCGGACTGGCCGCTAAATCGGCATAACCGGCGAACTCAGTCAATGGAAACATAATAAGTCCCACATCAAGTCCTGAGGTGAAAAGAATGGCGATGAAAGTAAAGGTATGCACCGGAGTCACCCCAATACATTTTACGTTACCCCAGCGTATTAAAATAAATACGATGGCAACAAAGGTGAAAATTAATCCTGCCGATAGCCAAGCTGTCATAATAATTGCTCCCTACTGTGTTGCTGATTTAAATAATTCATACTTTTCTCCTTAACTCATGTTTAGTTTTTGTTTTAATTAATGTTAAAGTTTTATGATAAATTTTAGATAGTTAGATTACCTTTCGTGTTGCCTCCTTAGGACGTTGCTGCGCTTGCCAGTTTGGTGTAACGTCTACTTTTGCATTCGACGGGGCGAGCGTATCCAAGCCGCGAATAATATCGGCAGCACGCTCCGCTACCATGATAGTTGGCGCGTTTAAATTTCCATTTGGGATGGTTGGAAAAATCGATGAGTCCACTACACGTAAGCCTTTAATACCTCTGACTCTGGTTTGCGGATCAACCACAGCCAAATCATCAACACCCATTTTGCATGAACATGATGGATGATAGGCGCTCTCCACTGCTGAACGTACAAAGGCATCAATTTCTTCATCAGTCTGAATATGAGCGCCGGGTTGAATTTCTTCACCGCGGTATTCATCAAGCGCAGGTTGATGAATAATCTCTCGAGTTAAGCGAACACAGGCTCTAAATCCAGCGCGATCTTCTTCATGTTCAAGGTAGTTAAAGCTGATTTTAGGAGCTGCTTTAGGGTCATTAGATACAACATTAACGCTGCCACGGCTCTTAGGTTTGTTATGGCCAACATGGACTTGAAAACCATCTCCAGCAAAGGCTTCTTTACCGTCATAACGCATTGCAGCAGGTAAAAAGTGATATTGTAAATCAGGCCATTCAACATTAGCTTTAGAACGAATAAAACCACAAGATTCAAAATGGTTAGTGGCACCTAAACCGTCTTTATTTAAGATCCAACGTGTGCCGATCAAAAACTTGTTCCACAAGCCCAATTTGCCATTCAGAGAGATTGGCTGATTGCATTTAAATTGAAAATAAAATTCTAGATGATCTTGTAAGTTCTGACCTACGCCGGGTAAGTCATGTACTGTTTCAATGCCCGCTGCGGTTAATACTTTCTTTGCACCTATGCCTGAGAGTTGCAGTAAATGCGGCGAACCAATAGAACCAGCAGATAGAATAACTTCTTTGTTAACATGAACATCAACAATCTTCCCTTTGCGTTCATAGCGAATACCAACAGCAGTTTTATTTTCGAGCAATACCTTATGTACTAGGGCATGGGTGATCACGGTTAAATTTTTACGCGTCATCGCTGGACGTAAATAAGCATTAGCTGTCGAACAACGCACACCGTTTTTAACCGTCATGTGCATGGCACCAAAGCCTTCTTGTTGACTACCGTTATAGTCATCGGTGGAAAAATATCCCGCATCGACTCCCGCATCAACAAAAGCTTTATAAAGTGGATTAGCCATTTTGTTGCCGTTATTAACGCCTAATGGTCCGTCGTTGCCACGATATTCATCGCCACCAAAAGCCCAAGTTTCAGCCTTCTTAAAGTAAGGCAAGCAATGGGCATAATCCCAATTGTCTGCGCCATACTGCTGCCATTCATCGAAATCTCGCGCATGACCACGTACATACACCATGCCATTAATCGACGAAGACCCACCCAAAACCTTGCCTCGTGGGCAATGCATACGTCGATTATCAATGAAAGGCTCTGGCTCTGTTTCAAATTGCCAAGCATATTTACTGCTATTCATCGGGATGGATAAAGCGGTGGGCATTTGGATAAAAATACTTTTATCGCTGCCACCTGTCTCTAACAACAGTACATTTGAGTTACCGTCTTCAGACAAGCGATTAGCCAATACACAGCCCGCAGAGCCCGCGCCAACAATAATGTAATCATATAGATGTGTTTTCATAATTTTATAACCAAGTAAGTTCAAAAAGGACTAAGTTTAAAAAGGACTTTCAAGTGGTTCTAAGCCAACATATACCGCTTTAATTTGGGTATAGTGGTTTAATGTCGCTAGACCATTTTCTCGGCCAATGCCCGATAGTTTATAGCCACCAACAGGCATTTCCGCCGGTGAAAGTCCGTAACTATTGATCCAACAAATGCCCGCTTGCATTTGATGTATAACCCGATGAGCACGACTAATGTCTTGGGTGAATACCCCGGCAGCTAAGCCAAATTCAGTGGCATTAGCACGCTTGATCACTTCGTCTTCATCGTCAAAGGTCAACACTGACATTACCGGACCAAAAATTTCTTCACAGCAAATACGCATCGTATCGTTACAATCAGTGAATATGGTGGGTTCGACAAAATAGCCGGAGTCACAACCTATTGGGCTTACCGCAGCGCCACCTTGTAACAAGGTCGCACCTTCTTTAAGGCCTAGGTCGATATAATCGAGTACTAAACGTTGGTGCTTGGCTGAGATAAGTGCGCCAAAGTTAGTTTCAGGGTCCATTGGGTCGCCAACAATAATGTTGTTTTTAGTGCGCTCTACTAATTTCTTAATAAAGGTTGGATAAATCTCTTTTTGCACAAAAACGCGTGTGCCATTGGTGCAAATTTCGCCTTGGGTATAAAAATTACCTAACATCGCCGCCGACACAGCATTATCAACATCAGCGTCATCAAAAATAATAAGCGGTGATTTTCCACCAAGTTCCATGGTGACATCTTTTAAAGTGGTTGCAGCACCCGCCATTACCTTCTTACCGGTACCCACTTCACCAGTAAAAGAAACTTTAGCAATATCTGGATGATGGCTTAACCAAGAGCCAACCTCTCCGTCTCCTTGCAGTACGTTAAATACTCCATCTGGCAAACCTGCTTCACTAAAAATCTCTGCTAGTTTGAGAGCACCTAACGGTGTTTCTTCTGAGGGTTTAAATATCATGGCATTACCACAAGCTAGAGCTGGCGCAGCCTTCCAACAAGCAATTTGCAATGGGTAATTCCATGCGCCAATACCAGCACAAATACCTAAAGCCTCGCGGCGTGTGTAGTAAAAATCAGCGCCAACTTGTTGCTGATTACCTTCAATGCCTGGTGCCAGACCTGCAAAAAACTCAATAGAGTCGGCGCCAGACTGCACATCAACCACGCTAGCCTCTTGCCATGGTTTGCCCGTATCTAAGACTTCAACTTCTGCCAATTCATCATTTCGTTCACGCAGCAAGTCGACAGCTTTTAGTAATATTCGGCTGCGTTCGGTCGCGCTCATCGCAGACCACACGGCAAATCCTCGCTTAGCGCTTTCGATAGCCTTACGTTTTATCAGTTCATCAGCTATTTCTACCTGATAAATTACCTGACCCGTTGCAGGGTTAGTAACATCAAACGTTTCCCCTGTGCCATTGCTTGTATATGCACCATCAACATAGTTTTTATATTTGATTAGAGGCATTCGATATCTCCTGTTTAATAACATCATTAATAAATTTTTTGCATAGCAGTTCAGCTGCTATAAATTCTTGTTCGGCATTTTCACTCAAAGCACTTCTAAGCCAAAATCCATCAATCATCGCTGCCGTTTGCTTGGCTGCGTTAGCTGCAGACTCAGGATCAAGCAACTCTTTAAAAGAGAAAAGTAAATTGCTATAGAGACGATTGCTATTGATCGATTGTAATCGCGCCATTGCAGGGTCATGCATCGACATCGCCCAAAAACTTAACCAGGTTTTGGTTGCCAGTATAGAACGCTGAAATTCGGTAAAATTGGCTTCAACAATTAAATGCAGCCTGATGTGTGAGGGTGGGTTCTCTTCGGTAATACGCTCTAAAAGAGATTGTTGTAATTGATCGAGTAAATAACTAACAGTCGCCTCTATCAACTCTTTTTTCCCACCAAAATAATGACTGATAATACCCGACGACATACCAGCAATTCGGCTAATAGACACTATGGTAGTATTTTGCAAACCACGCTCAGAAATAGATCTTAACGTAGCATCAATAAGCTGTTGCCTGCGTAACGGTTTGATACCTAATTTCGGCATATTAACTCTCTTCTTGTTTTTAATTGAACGTTCAATCAATAACAAAAGTAATGCTTAGTAAACGAACTGTCAAGTCTAAAAATTGGTTCTTAAATCATATTTTTCGCTGCCAAAGTTTGATTTAAATCAAATTACCGTACTTAAAACAGACAATATCGATTAAAAATTTAATTAGCACACTAATCAAAATCAATAATCATTTACTGATAACCAAACGAAAAATCGCTTATTTTTACATCATATTTAAAAAAATGACGCTATTGACAAGAATAATGTCGGCATTAGCTAAGTTATAAATAACGACTACTCGCTAACTATTTTTAACCTGAATCGATTTCAAGAAGTATCAAGGTAAACTACCTTGTGTCCTGACAAGTCAAAAGGTCCGAATTTTGAGATAATTTAATTTGAAAATAATTAATTAATAAACACATTGATGAGTAATATTCATAAAAAATCGGAGTTATTTACATTCAGCTTTAGCAATAAAGAGCGATAAAAAATAACGCTAGTGTAGAGTTCGTTTAAACGATGGAATAGCGAGTAAGGATTTTGGCGTCAGTTGAGTGGCCAGCCGGTGTAAAAACTCATTTTTGTTTGCATAAATTTAAAATAAAAGACAAGGCTAGAACTTTATATTGTCGCCGTTATCGCATTTATTAAGCCTTGATTACCCATTATGTTTAACTAATCATTAATGCCGTAGCATGGCTGGTACGATCGGCTATCCAACCAGTAATAACTCCAGCAATAGTCCAGGTATAACCGCCAAGTGTGGCGGGTAATTGTAATTCATTCAGGTAGGTACTAAGCCAGTTGGCAAATAGCATAGTGGAAAATCCTAGCAGGAAGCTAACCCTGCAGGCAAACATTGCGGTTCGATCTCGCATTAACCAAGGGGTTTATTTTCGCAAGCCACGTACTCAAATATCTGCGCAATGCTGTTTGTTATCTGGGATCGTCAGAAACTTAGTTACAATAAATTTTATTTCGAGACTTTAACAGGGGGCTTTTTAATATAACTCATAGCAAACCGTAGCAATAACCAAGTTAGGCATAAAATAATTGGTACTGCGAACCCTTTGATTAGAATTTTATTCAGATGAAAACCTGAAATATTAACGGCGTCAAGCATATAGTCGAGCAAGCCAATTAAGTAATAAGCCATTGCCGCAATAGAGACACCTTCAACCATTTGCTGTAAACGTAATTGCACTTCACCGCGCTGATTAATCGCAGACAACAATTGTTGATTTTGCTGCTCTATTGTTAAGTCCACACGCGTTCTGAGTAAGCTACTTGCACGCGCAATACGAAGGGTTAGCCCTTCCAGACGAATAGACAATGCCTGACAAGTGCGAATGCCTGGGCTTAATCGCCTAGTAACAAATTCATTGATCCGTTCAATCCCTTCGATATCGGTTTCTCTTAATTGTTCAAGTCGCGAACAAACCAGTTCGTAATAAGCGTTTGTTGCGCTAAAACGATAACTAATATCGGAAATAAGTTGCTCGGTTTTTCCGGCCAAATAGGAAAGCTCATCGAGCATTTCACTGTCATTTTTATCACAAAAACCTGCCATTTTTTGATTGATTTCAACTAAATCAAGTTCCATTTCAGTCACTTTAGGTGATAAAGAACGAGCCATTGGCAAACTAAGTAATGCCATCATTTGATAGGTTTCTATTTCTAGCATTCGCTGTATTAACCGACCCGCTTGATAGTTGTTTAGCATGTTACTTTGAATAATAATCCGTCCAAAACCATCACTATGCAGTCTGAATGAGGCATAAACATTTGCTCGATTATCAGCAACATTACTGCCAAGTACCTGATGACCTTCAAAAGCATGATAGAGCTCTTGTTCCGACAGTTTATCTTGGCTAATAACCAGGTTCACCGCACTGACCAGTTCTCCAACAATATTGTCAAACCACTCTTGGGGCACGTACTCTATCGCATAGCCATCAAATAACTGTTTCCCTAAGCCCTTGCGAATAAAGCTATAACTTGAAAATTCTAGATGGCGTTCCCAACGTAATTCAAAGCCACCAAAATCTTGGTAATAGCAACTTGCCTCAATACTGGGAGGATTAACACTGTAGCGTTCACACAAAGAACATAGTTGTTGATACTCTTGTTCTCGCTGCTTTTCAGTCAAACGTACAGCCATATGTGCGATTGACGTAGGTACATTTACTTGTGGCGACGGCCTGTTATGCAACTCTTGCGATATTTGTTGTCGTAACGACGATACGCTAATACGTAACAGGTCAGCCTGAGTAGGATATTTTGATTCAATAGGACAAATAACAGTCACTGGTTCACTCCAATATATTATGTCAAACGGATTAATCAATGTGCTGGCAAGTAAATTGGGAAGCTTAGCCATGAGTTCCGCTTGCCATTTAGTTCAGACACACACGATTCTTTGTGTGGTCTAGGGAAATTAACAAAGTTCTGGTGGGTAACGGTGCTAGGAGGGTCACTCAAAAATATAAAGCGATTTACCAAATAAATCGCTTCTTGCAAATAGTGAGTGACCAAAACAACGGTGGTGGCAGTGGCAATTAAGACCCACTGCACCACAAATTGCTTAATGCAGGCTGATTATTTTATTGCTGCCATCATTTTCAGCCCTAAATCAACATGATGTTGCATAGTTGAAAATTGCTTAGTAATGTTCTCAGGACCAAAAGCGTAAACGGCTACAGGCGAAGCAGTATGCGTACCAGTACCCCAAACAATGTTCTGTTGTGCGGCTATAGCTCGGCCTATCAAGTCGGCATGGAGATCATCTCCATAAACATAAAATTCTTTAAAATCTACTATTTTTGGGAATTCTGAGGCACCTAAATAAGGATGACCATCTACTTGGTATTCATTGACTTCACGCTCAGCAATAGCTATAGCTTGGTCAACAGTAACTTTATAATCACTGTATTGATTAACAACGTCAGCCCACTGCTGGCCTGTGGTATTGCTAAAGTCCCAATCAGCATTCACCGCAGTCATCATGTCGTAAAATGTAGCTGATTGCTTATATATGCGGTCTAAATTATCTAATGGTCCGAAATTATATAAAGGCTTGTATGTATTACCAGCCATGCCGTCACCATCTAATGTTTTTTCTTCTGGTAGGTCTTTACGGGAATAACTAAAGCCAAAGCCGCCGGTTTCATGATCTGCAGTAACAACGACTAAAGTATCTTCGCGATCTTTTGCCCATTCATAAACAGCTTCTACAGCTTCATCGAATTTGACTAATTCATGCAACATCCAACCCGCATCATTAATATGTCCTGCCCAGTCAATTTGACCACCTTCGATCATTAAGAAGAAACCATCTTCATCTTTTGACAAAATATCTAACGCTGTTAGGGTCATCTCACGTAGCGAGGGTTGCGTACAGGTATTTGCTGCTTTACAAGCATGATAAGCTATACCATCACTCATGATAGAGTTGGCAAACAAACCTAAAACTTTATCACCAGTGACTTTCTGCAACTGCGCATTGTCAAATGCTAAGCTATAACCGTGATTATCTTTTGCTTCGAGAATAAGGTTACGACTATCTTTACGTTTTGACTTTTTATAAATACTGCTAGACGCACCTAAATCACTCATTAGCTGCTGACTTGCTGCATTCTCTTTTATATCAGCTGGCAAAAATACTCTTGCCCCTCCAGAAAGTAAAACATCAACATTACCGGACTCAATTAACTCTTCAGCAATTTTATCTTCAAATGATCTATGGGCTTGGTGAGCTGCAAATGCTGCAGGTGTAGCATGAGTAATACGAACATCTGAAATTAATCCTGTCGCTTTACCTAGTGATTTAGCTTTTTCTAGGATTGTTTGAACAATATTACCATCACTGTCTAAACCTATCATTTCTGAACCCGCCGCAATCCCTGTGGCTAATTGTGTGGCAGAACAGGCAGAGTCAACCACTAAACTGCCGTTACTGCCAAAGGGTGCAGTTAATGATAATCCCATTTGTCCTGCATCAGCGATTTTTGAAAGAGCTGTTTTATTGCCCTTATTATTATAAATAGAATTAGGTGCACGACGAGCATATTCTTCAAGTAAGCCAACTTGTTGCGGACCCATGCCATCGCCAATCATTAAAATAACGTTTTTAACGGTATCGATATTTTCACTCGTTGGTTGTTCTGTTATCGCTTCAGTTGTTATATTTTCGTCATTATCATTATTACATCCTGATAAAAACAGTGATGAGATAGCTAAAGCCAATATCATTTTCTTGTGCATCTTGTAGTTCCCCATAGTAAGTTAAATTGTTATACCAATTTCATTATGTATCTGATCTACTTCTGTCTTCTTTTATTTTAATTGAACGATTAATTAATAATAAAAATAATACTTAGTAAACGAACTGTCAAGCCTACCAATAGGTTCTAAAATCATATTTCTCGACGTCAAAGTTTGATTTAAATCAAATTATCGTACTTAAAACAGACGATATCGATTAAATAATTAATTAGCACACTAATTAAAATCAATAATCATTTACTGATAACCAAACGAAATATTGCTTATTTTTACATCAAATTAAAAAAGTCGACGCTATTGACAAGAATAATGTCGGCATTAGCTAAGTTATAAATAACGACTATTCACTAACTATTTTTAACCTGAATCGATTTCAAGAAGTATCAAGGTAAATTATGCGCTGTCATGACAAGGCAAGTTATTCAAATTTTGAGAGGATTTAATTTAAAAATAATTAATTTATGAGCACTTTTATGAGTAATATTGATAAAAATTGGAGTGGTTTACAGTCAATTTTAGCAAAAAATGAAATCTATATGGGCCATCTCCGATTACAAGACTATTTAAATTGTCGAAATAACTACAGCCATACTCACCTGAGCTAAACCCAATAGAGCAAGTTTGCCAATGGTTGAGACAAAATAAGCTAGCGAATCGATGAATTAAGAGCTATGACGATATTATTAAAAATTTAGCTGAGCTTAGAACGCTTTTTATGATGCCTAAAGAGTGATCAAACAATGCTCTAGTATTATTCGAAGGTTATCTAGAGAATACCACTAAGCTCTAATGCTATTAATGAAGTCCTGGGTATTTATTCTTCAATTGAATGTAAAGCAATAAATTGTTATCAAATAAATTATTTACAATATCTTTGTGGCTTTGCTCGACTTCAGCTCCACCAGTGTTAATCAATTCATCAATATATTTATCATTTGCGCCTGATTGTGACAAACGCATAAGTGCAATATCTAAAGCATCTAATCCAAGATCATCTATGCCTATATCAACACCTTTAGATAACAATACTTGAAGCACTTCAAATGCTTCGAACTTAACGGCATTATAAACAGTAGTTTTATTTGAACCATCTAAGTGATGAAGGCTTAGACCTTTTGGAACTAGATGATTAAGGACATCAATATTATTTAATCTAACCAGCCAATAAGTCACAATTTCATTAAGTTGTGCTCCCTCATTTAAAAGTGAATCGAATATATCAGAGCTAGCATTTGTCGTAGCAGCCAATACAATTAAAGTATTGGCTGCTTCATTATTTTGCATTTTTAAAGACTTCAATAACGTTAATGCTTCTTCCCATTTACCTAATTTAGCAAGCTTAAAAACCTCATCAATTGTTGGCTTTATTTCCATATATTCAGAATTAGACTTATTATATTCTTTCAATAAATTAACTTTTTCTTGAATCCTTCCTTCTCTATAATGCTCTACAAAATTTTTTTGACCAAGCCTCTGTTCACCACCCAATTCAGTTTCAATATCATTAGCAGAGATGAACTTGTCTTTGACTGATTTTATCTGTTGCTCAATTTCACTAATTTGACCTTCCTTAGGATCTTCTACATGTTCCTCTACAAAATTATTAACAATATGTATCACTAGTTTTTTACCTAGTTTGGAATAACAATTTTTTTTGTATTCATCAGAAACCCCATGAAAATCATTAAGAGAAATATCATAAATACTATCAACAATATCCATAGCGCTTATAATGTTTTCTTTATTTAGCGGGTGCCTTATGGAAGATTTAATTTCTCCTTTAGTAAAGCTATCATCAGAAGTGATAACTTTAAGTAAGTCGTAAGTTTTTCTAAGATTTGGCTGTTTGTGATTTTTACTAATACGAGTAAACAAATTATCTATTTGCTTTTGTGAAAATTTAAAATGATTTTGTGCTAACAAATCTAAAGCATTAACATTAAAAATATCTGGTTGCACAGAGCTTCCTACTGATGACCAAAACATTGCTAGATCATAGCGGCCATATGTAAGGGCTATGGTTAGAAAAGAATCTAAATAACCTCTTTCAATTAAAATATAGTCCGCATCTAAGTTACTGGCATCATAAAGCTGATTAACCAAATCTACTGGCAACCCTTCTTGTGTTGCATAAACCAAATCAGAATAGCCTACATAGAGATCACTGATATTGAGCAATGATTTTATAGCCCTTGGTTTATTATGTGTATTCGAAGTTAATAAATAGCCAATAAGGATATAAATATGCTCACCAAAATACAATTTTCCTACTGGCAGATTACCTTGATATACTTGACTATATAACTCATTAAAGTTGCTGCTATAAATGAGTTCTTCAAGTAAATCTGCTTCAATATCTGTAGCGTACTCTAAATCATAGTCAAGTAGATTATCATTAAAGCCTTCACGCATTATTCTGCCATCGATAACACCTAAACCAGATTTCCACGTAGCATAGTCAAGCCAGTTTTCGCTTACAGCGTTGTCTTGCTTGGTTTTTAGTAGTGACTTTATTGCGTGATATCGCTGTGTTATCCATTGCCCACTGAGTTCAGATAAGTCAATATAATTCTCACATTTAGTTTGAAATACCTCAGATGTGGGAAGACTTTCTATTTGTGTTAATTTAGGTGGTGAAAATAATTCATTAGAGTGTTTTAGATAATTAATAGACTCTTGTTTAGAACCTATTAAATACCACATTGCCATAACTAAAACAGAAAAGACAATTATTGATTTTTTCACTCTTTATCAGCCTTTTTCTTCTCAAGATGATAAAGTTTAGCTGCAACATAAATGAACATAGCATTTAATATATGCGTCTTGAATTGTAGATCTTCAACAAAAATATTAATAGAAGTAAATATACTTATAACTATTATATATTCAGCAAGGAGCTTAATTTTCATAATCTTTCCTTAGCCATACTTACGCTTACAACTTCTTTTTTTATCCGTAACTTTATTTGTACAGTACACAGGTACTTTAGCTAAATCATTATGTTTAGCTGTATTACATGCTGTTCCTCCAATTAAAGTAACTACAACGCCAGTAATAGGGCTAGCCCACACTGCTGTGGCTCCTCCAATAGCGGCAGTAGCAATATAACATGTATCGGCAAGTTTACTTATTTCCAAATCCTTGTCTCTAACACACGTATTTTGAAATTTACTAACGTCTTTATTACAACGTCTTAAGTTACGTCTATCCGAACGGTCTCTGCGATCTTCTCTTCTTCTTTCTCTTGATCTTTCTTGGTCTCTCAAGTGACCTAGACCACTGTCCCATCTATTTACAGCAGTGTCTCTTTTTCCAATGACAACTACTTCTTCCGTATAGGAAAATGCTAAAGTGTTAGTGCTCAAAATCAAAGTTGATAAACATATAATCGTTTTATAACTTAACATGAAATAAATTCCTTTTTATTTAATATTCCCACCTAATTTTAACAATATACATGTGATTTTTTTATGGCTTTTTTATGAATTTTTTATAGAGTTATTGTGACTATTTTATAGCTTCAATAAATAAGCTTAAAAACGATTGATCAATTAACCTTTTAACTCTAACGTAAGCGTCCGACAAAAAGCATCTCACAAACTAATAATATCACAACATTAATAAACCTATGTTTAGTGCTATTGTTCTAAGCTCGTTAATGCAGCTCGAAGTTGACCAATGAATTAATGTAATTGGTCAACTTCGAGCTACATAAAAGCAGTTACTAAACGAGAGATTTTATAAGATTATCTTCAGGGAGAAGATTAAGGATCGGTAAGTAAACCAGTGCTACGGTAACCTGGGGGGGCCCGCATTATTATTAAGGTTAGCAAGACCATTAATATTACCGTCAGTGTCACTATTATATAGACAAGCTCCAATGACCCGGTAGCGTCACGAATATATCCAGCTAGCAGATTACCCAAAGCGCCTCCTAAGCCAAAAGTAACCATGCAGATACTGCAAATTTGCATGGTGGCAGTAGAAGAGAAAGATTGCCTAATCCAACCAGCCAAAATGCCCCAGACAGGAAAGTACATTAGTCCATAGCCAAAGCCCGCTAAAACGGCAAACTGAGTAGGATCATAAACAAAGGCCATTAAACTGAGAGCAAAGCCGGTAAAGATAATCATTAATGCCGTAGCATGGCTGGTACGATCGGCTATCCAACCAGTAATAACCCCAGCAAACATGCCTGTTACTCCAGCAATAGTCCAGGTATAACCGCCAAGTGTGGCGGGTAATTGCAATTCATTCAGGTAGGTACTAAGCCAGTTGGCAAAGGGCATAGTAGAAAAACCAAGCAACAAGCTCACAACGCAGGAAAACAGTGCAGTACGTTCTCGCATAATGGTAGACAATAGTTTTGATGCTGGGATCATAGCTTGTACTGGGATGGTATGAGTTGATGGCTGGCGGTTCAATTTAGTTAATAAGCGCCAAGTAATTGAAACAACTATCAAACCTACTAATGCGGCAATTTGCCAGCTACTTTGCCAACCAAGCGTAGGCACTACCAGTAAAATAAGTAAACCGTTAAGCCCATAACCCCACGCTGTACCGCTCGAAGCAAAAGACAAATAAGTGGAACATCTTTCAGGTTTAGAGTGACGCCCAACAATTTCAACAATCGCCCCCCAACTAATAGCAGCACTGGCGGCTAACACAACCAGTACCAAAGTAATAATTAAAGGATGTTGTAATTGTGACATGCTATACAGCAATACTGTGGTGAGTGAACCCGTGACTAAGACCAGTCGTGCGGAACAAATTTTATTGCCAATAAACCCGAGTAATAATGCCCCAGCAAGGTATGACAATTGGGTAAGTGCACCAATAGCGGCTAAATGCCAATTAGTAATGGCAATAGACTCTCGCATTAGCGGAACTAAAGCAGCAAATAGAAATAGTCCAAATCCGTGACTAACAATTTGGTTCAAACCAAAAACAGCAGCAACTCGCATAATGAATTCTCCAACCTAATTACTTATCCAATTGATATTGATAAGTTTTCTCTTAGTGTTTTTTTGGGGATGAGATGAAAAATGTAAATGATTTCTGCCGGTAGAAAAATTACCGCATAAACAATCAATGGTATACCAATTGAAGTAATGAATAGATCATTCATTATTTCATTTGGTATTACACGGTAATTCAGAACAGAAATATCGGCATGAGATTGATCATTTAATCAACCTCATTAGGGACTGCTGATCTTTCGAGATTGTTTTTGCAGCGGTTTGTTGGGTATTTATACAAGGCAGAGCCTTTGTCATGTGGTTGTTCCACATCAAAAGGCGATAACACCGTATAAATGACCAACAAACGCTGTCCGAATGATTCGGCTAAAAGCGTTTTACTCTTTGTTGAGTAGTATTTGCTTAGAGTGACTAGGCTACACACTACTCGCCTCGATTAAAACGCTTTTATCTCGAACAAAATTTAACCGCGCAAGATCAACAGACCCTAGTATTACACCAAGCCTTCTTCTACCAGTAAATCTAAAATAGCTTGCGCCGACTCTTCCACGCCATGTACCACTTTACCACCGCCACCTGATGCTTTGGCCGTCGCGGCTTTAAAGCGGTCTGCTGCGGTTTTTGCCTTGATTATTTTAAGTCGTTTAGGACGTTTTTTGGCATCGACTATTTGCCAATCTGAAGATTCTTCATCGGTGAAGGTAGCACCCAATGTCGCTTCAAATTGACCACGCATCGCGGGACCAAAAGCACTTTGCCTTGGCAGTGCAGCAGCCATGTCGACACTCGCGATAAAGGGTAAATCAACTTTGAGTTTACGACGCTGACCACGCGGTAAAGCTTGTAATACTTCCGCTTGTTTATTGACTTCATCGATAGATAAAATCTCGGCAATCGAAGTAACCATGGCCATGTCAAGCTGCTCTGCTAATAGGTAAGGCAACATGCCTGAAGACTCACCATTTTCAGCACGTACACCAGTCAAAATAATGTCTGGATTTTTCTGCTTTAAATGCTCAGCAATAACCAGAACAGCGTCTGCATTTTCTGGCATTTCTAATAGATTTATCTCCGTAAGCCCCATACCTAGATAACTTCGCAATGCCGTTTGTTGACTAGCATCGTCAGACAATTCTCCAGCGTGCAAGGTTTGTAAATTATCGCCAACGAGTTTAATACCTAACTCTATCGCTCTTGCATCTTGCTCAGCACGCCTTGGTCGACGTGACGTTGGATGTTCACCAATAGAAACTAACGATATCACCGACAAGTTATTGTTACTCATTTGTCGTCCCCTCATTAATTGTTTGTTTTCTTTGCTCAACGAGTTCAACCAATCGAGCTAATATTTCAGTACTATCTCCAATGGCACTTATGTCGGCACGTTTAACCATGTCACAACCCTCATCAGTATTGATCGCTACCACTTTGTCACATTGACCAATACCCTGCATGTGCTGAATAGCGCCCGAGATGCCGACCGCAATATAAACTTGCGCCGTTACCCAAGTACCTGTGGCACCCACCTGTCGCTCGCGTGGCATGTTGCCATCATCAACAGCGACACGGCTCGCACCTTCGGTAGCACCCAACACACTTGCCGTGTGATGAAATTGTTCCCAGTCGTTAATACCATTACCACCGGAAAGAATAAAACCAGCTTCAGCCAGAGGAATGGCATTAGGATCAACACTAATATTGCCTTGATCAAGCAGTTTTCCGTTAGCTGATGGGCTTGGCGCTTGCGGCATTAATATATTCTCATGTCGCGTTTCACTAATGGGTTCGCTACATTCTTCCATGACCAACAATAACTTGCTTAAAGGTCGGGTAATATCTCTCTTACCTGCACTGCCACGACAAATAACGGTATCATCATTTAGTTTCCATACGCCACACGCAGGTCGCTGTTGTAATGCTGCGGCCAAGCGACGACCTAAATCGCCGCCACCATTAATGCTATCGGGCAATAGGATATGTTGTGGATCTAACTCGCCAATAATACCTTGAAGGTCATTACAACGTTGCTCAGGGTTATAATGGGCATATTGCTCATCGTTAATGTGGATTAAACGATCAACACCCGCCTTATTTAACGAATCATCTTTTAGTTCACCAAAGGCAATGGCGACCACTGCGCCACCACCACTGTTGCGATTCGCTAATTGCTGCGCCAGACCCAAAGTATCTTTGTCATGGCCGTTCAAACGTCCTGAAACCAAGTCCAGTACCACCACAATATAAAATGCGGGTTCTAGCACTTGATGCAATGGCAATATCACTTCACTTGCTGTAGCAGAGCGACGTGAACCTTGCTCACTATCGTTAGATGCCCCTGAGCGATCGATCCTTTTAAGACCATTAGGACCAATAAAACCTATGATATGCAGGTTTTTACGCAGTAATCCTGAGGGTCCAAATACAGGTCCAATAACCAATGCTTGATGCATTGGGTGTAGACGATTACGTGCTATCCATTGTGCTCTTGGATCTCGGCGGAATAATTCACTCATACTTGTGCTCCAACCATATCTTCAACCACATCATCTATGAGCGCATCTAACATTAACTCAGCAATGTCTTTCACTTCAGGTCTTGGTTCAACCACACCTTCAAGCATCAAGTTACACTGAGGACAGGCTACGGCAACAATCTCTGCCTTGGTTTCAACAACATCTGCCATACGCATATCAGGAATACGCTGCTTACCCGGTATATCGGTAACTGGTGCCCCGCCCCCGCCGCCACAACAACGTGCGGTTGATTTACTGCGATCCATTTCTTTTATTTTGACACCCATGCTTTCTAACAAGAATCTTGGGGCGTCATACTCACCGTTATATCGACCTAAATAACAAGGATCGTGATAGGTCAGTGCTAACTCTTTGCTATTGTCTAACTTAAGTTTTTGTTGATTAACTAGTTCAGCAAAAAATCCGGTATGGTGCATAACATTATAGTTGCCGCCAAACTCAACATATTCATTTTTAATACAATGAAAGGCATGCGGATCGGCAGTCACTATGGTCTTAAATTGGTATTTATTCATGGTGCTAATATTACTGGTGGCTAAGCGCTGAAAAGTCGCTTCATCACCCAAACGTCTTGCTAAGTCACCACTATCAAATTCAGCATCACCCAAGACAGCAAAATTGACATCGGCAGCGCGTAGTAATTTAATAATTGCCCGTAGTGTACGTTGGTTGCGCATGTCAAAAGCCGCGTCACCAATCCATAACAGTACATCAGCCTCAGTAACTTCCTGTTTTTTCTCATCGTGACCAAACACCGTAAGGTTTTGATCTGCCGCCCAGTTCATCCGAGAGCTAGGATCAAAACCGTTCGGGTTATCTGTTGCGCTCAGATTCTCTAAAATCTCACTACCCTTGCCCGGAGTTTGTCCTTTCTCCATAGTTTCAAAACGTCGCATATCAACAATGGCATCAACATGTTCAATCATCATAGGACAGGCATCAACGCAGGCACGGCAAGTAGTACATGACCACAAGGTCTCGCTTTCTACCAATACGTTAACAATAGGAATGATCGCACCACCTTTATGGGTGCCTACTTTAATGCCCGGATAAGGACTGCCTGCAAATTTTGCATCATCGCCACCTGCCATACCAATCACCATATCTTGGATCAGTTTTTTCGGGTTTAGCGGCTGCCCTGCAGCAAACGCCGGACAGTTATTTTCACAACGTCCACATTCAACACAAGCATCAAAACTTAATAATTGATTCCACTTAAAGTCGATTGGTTTTTCTACGCCAAGCTTCTTAGCGCTTAAATCTATCGCTTTTAATCCCGTTGACTGACCGTCACCAAAACGCTCTTGGCGTCGATGTAAGCCCAAATGCAAAGCACCTGCAAAAGCGTGCTTCATTGGCCCGCCCCAGGTCATGCCGAAAAACATTTCGCCAATACCCCAGATAATGCCAGCGACTAACAGCACTGCTAATAACCAACCGCCTGTATCACTAGGTAATATTCCTGTTGCGGGTAAGGTAAGGATAAAAAAACTCAATGAAAAAACCATCAAGCTCTTTGGTAATCGCTGCCATTTACCCAATGATAAATTAGGCGGAGGATTACGACGTCTGATCATGACAAAGATGCTGCCAACAAACATTAATAACGAAGAGCCAAGCAATGCCCAAGTCAGTATCTGCAGCTTTAGCTGAAAGACATATAGCAATATGATTAATATTGAAGACAGAACAAAACCACCCGCCGTAGCGACGTGAGTATTGGACATATATTTATCACGGGCAACTACATGGTGTAAGTCAACCAAGTAGCGGCGAGGGATCTGTAATAACCCAAGCCAATGTATTGTTGATGATTGTCCCTGTGACCACAGCAACATACGTTTAACTGCACCGACTAACGTTAGCAGTAAGGCAAACGAAATGAGGGTAAACAAAAATTGGGAGAGAAATTCGGATGATGACATAACAAGACCTATTAATTATCCTAGGTGTATACCCAAGCGACTTGAAGATGGATATTCATATGGCTTGGATATGTATACCACCGCACATACGGTGGTATACATTCTAAAAGCTGCTTAAGCTAGAAATCCTTACACAAACGCAATGCGTCATATATTGCCGCATGAGTATTACGCTGCGATACACAATCACCAATGCGATAGAGTAAGTAGCCTTCACCTTCTTCTGCCAACATTGGCTGAGGTAAAGCCGCATAAAGCGCTTCAATATCAATTTGCCCTTTGTTGCGAGAATCACTTTTCAGTTGCAGATAAATCTCTTCATCAGGACGTACGCCATTTTCAATCACAACCTGATCAACAACACGCTCTTCCTGCTGCCCGGTATACTCATTCTCTAATACCGCCACCAGTTTATCGCCTTCACGATAGACTTTTTCTAGTATTAAGTCCGAGGACATGATCACGTCTTTTTCATACAAGCTGCGATAATAGGTCGGGAACGTGGTGCCACCAACCGCGGCACCTGGTTTAATATCATCAGTTACCATCTCAACCAATGAACCATTTTGTGCTAAAAAGTCTGCTGCAGATAAGCCACTAAATTCACAAATAGTGTCATAAACTAAAACATTTTTACCCGGTGCAACCTTGCCACTTAAAATATCCCAAGTGCTGACTGATAAGCCTTCTTCAACACCCCAATGCGGGTTTTGTGCTAAGAAAGGTTGACCACCAACAGCCAAAATTACTACATCAGCATTAAGGTCACGGATCATTGCTTCATCAGCGGCGGTATTAAGACGTAGATCGATACCTAAGCGGTCTAGCTCTAAGGCAAACCAACGGGTGATACCGGCAATTTGATCACGCTGTGGCGCTTTTGAGGCAATAGTAATTTGTCCGCCAAGTTCCGGATTTTTTTCAATTAACGTAACGTCATGACCACGTTCGGCACAAACACGTGCAGCTTCCATACCTGCAGGACCGCCACCCACAATCACAACTTTACGCACTTTACCTTCGGTTTTCTCGATAATGTGTGGCATCGTCGATTCACGTGATGTAGCGGCATTTTGAATACACAATACATCTAAACCTTGGTACTGACGGTCGATACAATAGTTAGCACCAACACATTGTTTTATTTGGTCAACCTGGTTCAGTTTTATTTTAGCGATCAAATGCGGGTCAGCAATATGTGCACGGGTCATACCAACAAAGTCAACATAACCTGCTTCGAGAATACGCTGTGCCTGATTCGGATCTTTAATGTTCTGTGCATGCATTACCGGCACATTAACCACTTCTTTAATGCCCGCAGCTAAATGTAAAAATGGTTCAGGTGGATAGCTCATATTCGGGATAACATTGGCCAGTGTATTATGAGTATCACAACCAGAGCCGATTACGCTGAAGAAATCAAGTAAACCTGTGGCATCATAATAAGCGGCAACTTGTTTCATGTCATCGTGGTTTAGCCCATCAGGATGAAACTCATCACCACAAATACGCAAGCCCACAGCAAAATCACGGCCCACTTCTTCGCGAATAGCATGTAATACTTCCATACCAAAACGCATTCTGTTTTCGAAGCTACCGCCATACTCATCATCACGCTGGTTAACCCGAGGGCTCCAGAATTGATCGATTAAATGCTGATGCACTGCTGACAGTTCAATACCATCTAAACCACCCGCTTTTGCACGCCCCGCCGCCTTGGCATAATCACCAACAATGCGTTGCATTTCTTCAACTTCAATAGTTTTACAAGTGGCGCGATGCACAGGTTCACGAATACCACTAGGGCTAACTAACGTCGACCAATTACCACCATCCCAACGAGACCGACGTCCCATATGGGTGATTTGAATCATGATTTTTCCGCCGTGCTTGTGTACTGCATCGGCTAAATTTTGAAAATGAGGAATGATCCTGTCGGTAGACAAGTTAACCGACTTCCACCAACCTTGTGGACTGTCAATAGACACTACGCTTGAGCCGCCACAAATTGACAGGCCAACTCCACCTTTGGCTTTTTCTTCGTAATACTTAACATATCGTTCGGTCGTCATGCCACCCTCGGTAGCATATACTTCGGCGTGTGCCGTACTCACCACACGATTTCGTATGGTGAGTTGATTAATTTTTAATGGCTGAAATAGTGCATCGAACTGCGCCATGATGAGCTCCTGATATTTATAGTTCTGTAAAAAGCTGTTTGTAATAAAAAGTTAACGTGGTGTTATACCAATGAGATTAATTAATTGGTGTTACTTCAAAGTAACCAACATCACAACCCTCTTCGGCAGCACATTGTGTTTGTTCTGCAAAGGTTTTCACTGTGTAACCTAAGGTAGCAGCGATTTGATCCATTGCCCCAGCAAACCAACCAGTAAACATATAATCAACTTTTCGATTGACCTTGCCGTATTGATAAACAAAGGCAGAATTTTCTAACCGTACTTTGGCAGTGCCCTTTTCAAGATCAAGTTCTTCAGTGATGAAAAAGCCCCAGCCACGTTGTGATAAACGTTTCATGTAATGCTCAAACAATGCTTCACCACCAATACCGTGCTCTTCGGCTTCTTTTTCACACCAGTAAAAAGCAGATTTATACCCGGCTTTATATAAAACGTCAGCGTATTTTTCGGCGCCAAGTTCTTCTTCAATACCCATATGGTTGTTAACAAAAAAGTGACGCGGTACATACAACATAGGTAATGCATCTGTGGTCCAAACGCCAGTCTCATTGTCGACTAAAATCGGCATATCAGGACTATGGCTCGCGGTATTCAGGTTATTTAAATTACTCATTGTCTATTCTCCCCAGACGTCTTGTAGAACGCGAACCCAGTTCTCGCCCATGATTTTTTTAATTTTAGATTCTGACCAGCCGTGTTTTAACATCGTAGCGGTCAGGTTAGGAAATTCACCTAAGGTACGAATGCCTTCAGGATTAATAATTTTGCCAAAGTTAGTTAAATTACGGGCATAACCTTTGTCGTGAGTTAACATATCGAAGAATGCTTGGTCATGGCCTTGAGTAAAATCGGTGCCTATGCCAACACAGTCTTCTCCTGCAATATTGATTACATAATCAATGGCTTCAACGTAGTCATCAACCGTAGAGTCAATGCCATTTTTCAAGAAGGGGGCAAACATGGTCACACCAATAAAACCACCGTGCTCAGCGATGAAGCGTAATTCTTCATCTTTTTTGTTGCGCGGATGTTCTTTTAGCCCGTAAGGTAAACAATGTGAATAACACACCGGCTTAGTTGATGCTAAAATAACTTCTTCTGACGTTTTTGGGCCAACATGAGATAAATCACACATGATGCCAACTCGATTCATTTCAGCAACGATTTCAAGACCAAAGCCAGATAATCCACCGTCACGTTCATAACAGCCAGTGCCTACCAAGTTTTGCGTGTTGTATGCCATTTGCACAATGCCAACACCCAATTTTTTGAATATTTCGACATAACCAATTTTGTCTTCAAAAGCATTAGCATTTTGAAAGCCTAAAATGATACCTGTTTTGCCCTGCTCTTTCGCTTTAGCGATATCAGCAGTAGTATGCACAGGCATAATTAAATCACTGTTATCACAGAAAAATTGATTAAATTCGGTGATGTTGTCGATGGTATCTTTAAATCCTTCCCACACTGATACGGTACAGTTGGCGGCAGTTAAGCCACCTTTAGCCATGTCTTCAAATAAATCTCGGTTCCATTTTGCGATGACTAAGCCATCGAAAATGATTGAGCTTTCATGTAACGCTAAAGCTTGATCTGTATTCATTAAATTAACCTCATCTATGCTGTGATCTATACTGATCAATCACAGGCAAATTTAAACTAAAGTCAGTCTAACAAAGGCAAATAGCTTGGTTTGGGAGAATGCGACACCGACCTTACTAAAAACGGCGTAGGTGTCGTTAATTGGATAGCTAAGTAAAGTTTGGGTTAAGCTTAGAAAACACTGATACCCTTTACAAATCAAGCTTTAGGTTTAAGAGCGCTCGAGTTATTTCAACTCAAGGCACTGTGATGAAGTGATATTGTTCAAGTACTGTTTCGATGGATTAAAATGACTTTATTTTCCTTGCCCAAAGTGATTATTGAAATCAGGGTTATAAGTGCTCTCGGTACAATGCTAGCGTTCGACGCCAAGCAAACTTAACTTCGGGGATCATCAATGGCGAGCGAGGCTCAAAAATATTACTCGATTGTTCGCCTTGTTCATTTTCGTTGTAGTAATCAATAACATGCTGTTTATTCATACCATAAGTTTGATGCATAAAGTCGAGTTCTTTATCCCCTAAACAAATACCGTAATAACGATGTATCGCTTGTGCCATCTGCTCAGATGCCTTTACCATATCTTTTTGCACTTCTTTGGCTACCGACTCGCCCCAGCCAACTTTGGTGGTGGTACTCAAACCAGGTTCGAAGCTACCTAAATCGACGGCATTAGAGGAATATATGGCGCGCTGCACCTCAGGTAAACTAATAAAAACACAGGGATTTAGGGCCAATGCCAAGTCTATTGCCAACTGTTTCGCGGCTCGAACATGTTGATTACTTACCTGCCAATTACTTTGCTGCGTGCGATTTCTTAATCCCTTTGACAATATGCTTTGACTACTAAAGTGATGGGCAATTTTTTTAACGACCGTAATTTTATCCTTATCCGTTAACTGTATTTGCCGCTCGATAATATGTAAACCCTGCTTGCCGGTAACCGATACCTTAGTATTAGCATCCGCATATTTTAGATTAATTCGCTGCCAGCTTTTAATATCTTTTAAGAAATCAGCATGTTCACTGATCACCATAGCACTACTTTGATAGGCTTGCTGATATAACTCTATAGCCTTAATCAACACGCTATGATTGAGCTTTAACGCACGCATATCAACGTTTTCACGCTTTTGTACACGCTCGATATCACAGCAAATATTCTGGCAAAATCGATCTAAGGTTTCTAGACAAATTTGTAACAAGTCCCTGCTTGGCAAACGCTCAGCCACGGTTGAGTAATCGAGTAAGTTACTGTCACTTAAAAAATTAGCCAAAGCCAATAGCTGGCTGTAACCACGCGCTCTAGCAATGCGATATTTGGAGCGCTCTTTTTCCAGTTTTTCGGTGGCAATGGTCAATTGCGATGAGCCAACACAGCTAACTACCAGCATTGGAATGCGTCGCCCAGACAAAAGTTCAAAGGCTAAGGTTAATACTTCTTCAACATCGCTTAAGCTCATGATGTCTTCGTCATCTTCCTCAATCGCCGAAAATATACGCTCAATGAAAAAGGGCTCTCGTTCTACACCGCTACGCAGGGTATTTTTTTTACCTTGGAGGCGTTGCTCTAACAACCGAGCCAAGCGTGGACGATCTGGCTCTAAGCTTGCGAGAGCGGCTAAAACTTCAGTAGAAAGTTCTTGGTTAATATCGTGGATGCGACTATACATACCCGCGCGCCAGTAAATTTCAATATTCGCCACGGCCTGAGCAATCACGGGTGAATCAATGATGCTATTTACCGCAAGCGTTAACCATTGCGGACCAAGATCTGATTTTTGCAACAATATACGCGCCGATTCATAACGCCTAGACTCAGGTTCCATACGACTTAGGGTGAGATCTCTGACCGAAAGAATAAAATCAGGCAAGCTGCCAATAACCAGTAACAACTGCTCCTTAGCATCTTCAAGTACTTGACCTTTTGTCGCTTTGTAGATGAACTTTACCAAGACGGCAATCAGTCCCATTAATACGGTGTAACCGACAAAAAAAATCAAATTTTCATTGGGCAACCAGGTGCCAAACCCTAGATAATATCCACCTTGGGCCGCTAAGAAGGTTACCGGACCCGCCGTCCAACCAACTTCAGCGAGACTCCATAATGAAGATTTACCTACTCCAGATTGCGCCATGCGATCGATACGACGTTGACCACTCTGTTGTATTTGAAGAAGGTTTTTTTCTGAGTTTTCAGAATTTAACAAGGATGATAATTTCATATCGTCAAGTATTCATAAAGTAAGGTGTACCGTTTAGCTTTGAGAGTAAACGGTATTCTACTGTGCCTTGTCAGCTAATGATGTTGAACCTTGACCGAACCCAAACTGGATTCTTTACTGGCGGCAAATTGCTTGTTTTTAGCTAAAACGTTGCGTTCATCTCGCGGTGGGATGCTAAACGAATTACGATAACATTTACTAAAATGCGGCGTAGAGACAAAACCACAGGCTATAGCAATTTCAATAATAGACATATTGGTTTGCTTTAATAGCTGACGAGCTTTCCCCAATCGTAGCTGTAAATAATAACGATGCGGCGAGCAGTCTAGATATTTTTGAAATAGCCGCTCTAACTGACGTCGAGATAAATCAACAAAACTAGCTAATTCATCCAGGCATAGTATTTCTTCAATGTTTGCTTCCATTAACGCAACTACATCTTGTAACTTTGACTGAGTAGCACCAACAATATGTTGTAATGGTATGCGTTGTTGGTCGTTTTCATCACGAATATTTTCATGAGAAAACATGTCTGAAATAGCCGTTGTTAATGCTTTACCATATTCTTTAGAAATCACTTGCAGCATCATATCAATTGGCGCAGTACCACCTGAACAAGTCATGCGATCTCGGTCAAGGATAAACAATTGATTAGAGTTTTTTACTAAGGGGAACTCTTCTTGACAGCTCGCTAATAATTCCCAATGAATGGTGCTTTGATAACCGTCTAATAAACCGGCTTTCGCTAACAAATAACTACCCGTACAAATGCCACCTAGAACGATATTACAGCGAGATAAATGGGTTAACCAGCTAAGTACTTTTCTCGTCACAGTGCCTTTAATATCAACACCACCACAAACTAACACAGTATCAAACTCAACATAATTATTAATGCAAGAATCAACCTCAACTCTTAGGCCATCACTGGCAGTCACACTGCGACCATCTTCACTCAGAATGGTCCAACGGTATAGGATTTCTCCAGACAGTTGATTAGCCATTCTCATTGGCTCAATTGCCGATGACAGGGCTAACATGGTAAAGTTGGGTTGTAATAAAAAACCCACGTGTTTACATTTTATCTGTGTCTGACTGCTATTTGGATTTGCTGATGGCATGTGGTTCATTCCTACTATTATTGCAGTTTTTATTATTATTGTAGCTTTGATTAAAAAACAGAGTGTCGATTCCCCTAATAACTTTACTTTTCTCCCTTTCAAATCTAACCGGTTAAATTTCAACCTACCTTCATTGTCACTTATAATTTGATTTAGATCAAAAAGCCAGCCCTTAATTAATAACAACGAATGATTTAAATCAATAAAAGCTCAAAGTTCAAAGTTAAATCTGCACATACAATAGATTCACAGTACTTTAAAATCATCCTAATTACGACGTTATTCATGTCCAATAACGACGTAACTTTATAAATATTTGATTTTTAGTTAATTACTTAGTTAATTTTTTAGTGATGTTAACAACGGATGAATGTCTTAATTAGCTATGAAGATGTCTTAATCGGCTATATTTATTATAATCACTTATTTGATAATGGTATTAATGTAAAAATGCCCAGAGGATTACTATGACTGCTACCAACGAGCAAGGCTTGCAACAGATCGCGACTATTATCGAGCGAAACCAAACATTGCCCGGAGCGATGTTACCCATATTACATGCCATTCAGAATGACTTATCTTTTATTCCGTCCAATGCACTGCCTTTAATCGCCAAGGCATTAAATGTATCTAAAGCCGAAGTTCATGGCGTGATTAGCTTTTACCATCATTTTCGCACCGAAGAACCTGGTGCTCATGTTATTGAAATCTGCCGAGGAGAATCATGCCAAGCTATGGGTTCACGCGCGTTAGAGGAAAACATCAAACAAAATTTGTCAATTGATTATCATCAAACCAGCAAAGATAGACAATATACTTTAGAACCCGTTTATTGTTTGGGCAATTGTGCCTGCTCACCAGCGATTCGTATTGGTGATGACATTCATGGTGAATTAGATCTACAAAAATTTGAACAAATTATTGCATCGTTAAATACTTATTCGTTGGAGTTAAAATGAATCACTCACCTTCCGATGACAGCTCAATGCCAGTAGCGTCACGAAAAATTTTCGTTTCTTTAGATACTACTGCCCGATCCCGCGGTAGTGATAAGGTAGCAAAACAGGTTGAAAGTATACTTAACTCGCAACCAGAACTAGCAGCAACATTAGTAAGAAATGGCTCTCGCGGCATGTTCTGGTTAGAACCTTTATTAGAAATTAATACCCCAAAGGGTCGTGTCGCTTATGGTCCGGTAAAAGCGCAAGATGTAAACGATATCATTACCCTGCAATGTTTTGATGATGCTATTGAGCATCCATTATGCCTTGGTTTGACCGAAGAATTACCCTGGTTTAAATCTCAACAACGGTTAACGTTTGCCCGAGTCGGCATTATCGATCCAATCGATGTTGATGATTATATTAGTCATGGCGGATTTGTCGGCTTAACCAATGCCTTCGCAAAAACCGCCCAACAGTTAGTTGATGAAGTAAAAGACTCTGGTCTAAGAGGTCGTGGCGGTGCTGCATTTCCTACCGGAATAAAGTGGCAAACCGTATTGAATGAACCAGAGCAGCAGAAATATATTGTCTGTAATGCCGATGAAGGTGATTCAGGTACTTTTGCCGATCGCATGTTAATGGAAGGTGATCCGTTAGTGCTGGTTGAAGGCATGATCATCGCAGGCCTTAGCGTAGGAGCAGACCAAGGTTATATCTATTTACGCAGTGAATACCCGCAAGCCCATGACATATTAAATAAAGCGATTAACAATGCAAAAGCTGCCGGTTATCTAGGCCACAATATTTGTGGCACTGAGCACAACTTTCATTTAGAAGTGCGTTTGGGCGCTGGTGCTTATATTTGTGGCGAGGAAACATCATTATTAGAAAGTCTTGAAGGCAAACGTGGCTTAGTTCGCGCTAAACCACCACTACCTGCTATTGAAGGCTTATTTGGTCAACCAACCGTGGTAAATAACGTCATATCACTCGCTTCTGTACCTTATATTTTAAGCCATGGCGGTGAAAGTTATCGTGATTTCGGCATGGGCCGCTCTCGTGGCACCTTACCCATTCAATTAGCGGGCAACATTGCTCAAGGTGGCTTAGTTGAATTAGCTTTTGGTATATCGTTAAATGAATTACTGCAGCAATATGGTAATGGCTGTAAAAGCAAGCGAGCCATGCGCAGTGTACAAGTGGGTGGACCGTTAGGTGCTTATTTGCCAGCAGACCAATGGGATACCGCGCTTGATTATGAAGAGTTTGCCAGCATTGGTGCCGTATTAGGCCACGGCGGTATTGTTGTCTTTGACGACACCGTCGATATGGCCGCACAGGCTCGTTTTGCCATGGAATTTTGTGAAGTCGAATCGTGTGGTAAATGTACCCCATGTCGTATTGGCGCCGTACGTGGCGTTGAAGTTATTGATAAGATTATCAATGAAAAAAGTAACGAACAAGAACGACAAGACAGCGTAGATTTATTACATGATCTATGTGACACCATGGAATTCGGTTCTTTGTGTGCTATGGGTGGCATGACCCCATTCCCGGTGCGCAGTGCACTTAAATATTTCCCTGATGATTTTTTGCCACAACCGTCAACACAAAAGGCTCAATAAAATGATAACTTATTATGATCCCAAAACAGAGCCTGCTGTCAATCAATCAGCTGATCTTAGTAAAGACTTAGGCACACCGCCATCTAAATCTACCGTACAAGTTAGCGTACAAATTGATGGCGTTGATATTGTCGTCCCTGAAGGAACCTCAGTATTACGCGCTGCCGCTATTGCCGACATTAATATTCCCAAATTATGTGCCAGTGATAATTTAGAAGCCTTTGGCTCATGCCGTTTGTGTGCGGTAGAAATCGAAGGCATGCGCGGTATGCCCGCTTCTTGTACCACGCCCGTAAGAGAGGGTATGAAGGTACAAACGCAAAATCCTAAAATAGCTACATTGCGTCGTAATGTAATGGAACTTTACATTTCTGACCATCCGTTAGATTGCCTTACCTGTCCAGCCAATGGCGACTGTGAGTTGCAAGATATGGCGGGTGCCGTGGGTTTACGTGAAGTACGCTATGGTTTTGAAGGAAAAAATCATCTCGACGGAGCAACAGATTCATCAAATCCTTATTTCAGTTTTGACGACTCTAAATGTATTGCCTGTTCTCGTTGTGTCAGAGCCTGTGAAGAAGTACAAGGTACCTTTGCTTTAACCGTTGAAGGCAGAGGCTTTGATTCGCGTATAAGTACCGGTCAAGATAATAATTTTCTAGAATCTGACTGTGTTTCATGTGGTGCCTGTGTACAAGCGTGCCCAACAGCAACACTCACCGAAAAGTCAGTAATCGATAATGGTCAGCCAGATCATAGCATCATTACTACTTGCGCCTATTGCGGTGTAGGCTGCTCGTTCCGCGCTGACATGCAAGGCGATAAAGTCATTAGAATGGTGCCAGATAAAAATGGTAAAGCGAACCAAGGACATTCTTGTGTCAAAGGGCGATTTGCTTTTGGCTACGCTACTCACCAGGACAGAATAACTAGCCCAATGATACGCGATAACATCGAACAAGACTGGCGTGAAGTGAGCTGGGAAGAGGCATTAGCCTTTGCCGCTAAGCGCTTAACCGACATTCAAGAAGAGCATGGTCGCAATAGTATAGGCGCGATAACGTCGTCTCGCTGTACCAATGAAGAAACCTACCTAGTACAGAAACTAGTACGAGCTGTTTTTCAAAATAATAATGTTGATACTTGTGCCCGAGTTTGTCATTCGCCGACAGGTTATGGCCTAAAAGCCACCCTAAACGAATCAGCAGGAACACAAACCTTTGAATCGGTAATGCAAGCTGATGTGGTACTCATTATTGGTGCCAATCCTACCGACGCGCATCCAGTATTTGGTTCATTACTTAAACGTCGTTTACGCCAAGGTGCTAAGTTAGTCGTTGCCGACCCACGCAGCATAGATCTTATCGACAGTCCGCATACTAAAGCACAACATCATCTTAAACTGCGCCCAGGCACTAACGTAGCATTAATCAATGCCCTAGCCCATGTCATTGTTGATGAAGGATTGGAAGATGTTGATTTCATTCAAAGTCGTTGTGATGATGCTAGCTTCCAGCAATGGTATAAACATATTCAAGACCAACGCCATTCACCTGAAAACACCATGGAAATCACGGGTGTAGAGGCAGCAGAATTACGCGCCGCAGCCAGACTGTATGCTAGCGCGAACAACGGCGCTATTTATTACGGTTTAGGTGTTACTGAACATTCTCAAGGCAGTTCATCCGTCATGGCTATTGCTAACTTAGCCATGGTTACCGGCAATATTGGCCGAGAAGGTGTTGGCGTTAATCCACTACGTGGTCAAAATAATGTGCAAGGCTCTTGTGACATGGGTTCGTTTCCACATGAGCTGCCAGGGTACCGCCATGTTAGCGATGAAAGCACGCGCAACTTATTTGAACAAGAATGGCAAGTTTCATTAGATTGTGAGCCTGGTTTGCGCATTCCAAATATGTTCGAAGCAGCAATACACGGTGACTTTAAAGGTTTGTATTGCCAAGGCGAAGATATTGCTCAATCAGATCCAAATACTCAGCATGTACAAAAAGCGTTAAGTTCGATGAAATGTATCATTGTACAAGATATCTTCCTTAACGAGACGGCAAAATACGCCCATGTATTTTTGCCTGGTTCATCGTTTATGGAAAAAAATGGTACCTTCACCAATGCTGAACGACGTATTTCTAGAGTACGTAAACTGATGCCAGCTTTAGCTGGTAAAGAAGATTGGCAAGTCACAGTCGCCCTTGCCAAAGTACTCGGTTATGAAATGAATTATGAGCACCCAAGTGAGATAATGGATGAAATTGCCCGCTTAACACCAACCTTTAGTGGTGTCAGTTATGACAGGTTAGATCAACTCGGTTCTATTCAATGGCCATGTAATGAAAAAACGCCGTTAGGTACACCAATCATGCACACCGAAGATTTTGTTGGTGAAAAAGGCAAGTTTGCTATTACTGAGTATGTGGCCACACCTGAAAAAGCAAATAAGCATTTTCCGTTGTTATTGACCACAGGTCGCATCTTAAGCCAATATAATGTCGGCGCACAAACAAGACGTACTGCCAATCAAGTTTGGCACGATGAAGACGTATTAGAAATTCACCCTAATGACGCTGAAGATCGTGGCATCAATGATGGTGATTGGGTAGGCATTGCCAGTCGTGCAGGTACCACCGCATTACGCGCACTCATTAGCCAGCGCGTGCAGCCTGGGGTTGTTTATACCACCTTCCATCATCCGTTAAGTGGCGCTAATGTGGTCACCACTGACAATTCTGATTGGGCAACTAACTGTCCTGAATATAAAGTAACAGCGGTGCAAGCAACTAAAGTTGATGAGCCGTCGCAATGGCAAGCAGAATATGCGCAGTTCAGTCAGCGACAAGCAAAATACTTGAAGAATAAAAATGGGGGGGAAGTTGCTAAAACATGACATTACAGTAGCAGACACCGACGTTAATGTGCCTTCAGCACAGCAGCGTCAAGTGCTGCGCTGTACCAATGACACTCTAACAACAGCGATGGACGACATCGCTGAGGAAACTGCTATTGCCTTGGTTTATAACGGTATTTCTCATGTGGTGATGATGAGTACACCCAATGATCTTTATGACTTGGCAATAGGTTTCAGTTTAAGCGAAAAAATTGTCGATGACGCCAGTGAAATACTCGATATTAGTGCGACTAAACAAGCATTAGGCATTGAAGTAAATATCACGGTATCCAATCGAGCAGTTTGGCGCTTAAAACAACAACGGCGCAATATGACGGGTCGCACCGGTTGTGGTTTGTGTGGTGCAGAGTCGTTACAACAAGCGATGAAAAATCAGCAAACCACGATAGCTGATGGGCAAAAAAACAAACAAGCACCCCGCGAATTAAGTGAGTTAACCAATTTGGCGATACAAAAAGCAGTGGTTGACTTGCAAGCGCACCAACCATTGCAACAGATGACCGGTGCGGTGCACGCTGCTGCTTGGTGTGATGAAAATGGCAACATTAAACTCATTCGCGAAGATATTGGCCGCCACAACGCATTAGACAAACTTATTGGCGCACTGTGTGCGTCAAACATAGTCATTAACCATAGCAGTTTTTTGCTCATTTCTAGCCGTGCCAGCTATGAAATGATCAGCAAAGCACAAGTTGCAGGTATTAGTATGTTGGTAGCCGTTTCGGCCCCAACAGCGTTGGCGATAAATATAGCAAAAAATACAGGTATGACCTTAGTGGGTTTTGCCCGTAATGGTCGTCATACCATTTACAGCTAAACTATATACCCGCTCCACTTGAATATGCTCGTTTCAGGAAGTCTGAGCGACTCATAATCAAGTGGAGCGGGTATACACAATAAAACCAGTTTCAATAAGCAAATTACAGTAAAACTAATTACCGTAAAACAAAAAAGCAAGAGAGCAACATATGTCAGATGATCGTTTAAAATATGTGGTAGATATGGCCAATCAAATTGCGCTTAATTTATTACACGGTAAAGAGCAGCAACAATGTGTGACTGAGATTAGTCATCATATCAATCGTTTTTGGGCGCCAAGCATGCGCGCACAACTTGCAGAAGCCGCAAGCAATGATAACTATCAGCTCGAAGATATGGTTATTTTGGCGCTTAAGAAAATCAAAAACGACCAATAACACAATATTAATGGCGATGATAATCGCCATTTTTTATCAAAACTTCCGATGTAAATTGTCAAAACCATCCAATATTGTCCCTCTTTATCCAATCCACCGTATTATAAATAGTAGAGTTCACAAAGCTTTAAGCGCCAATATTTTGTCCAAAATAGCGACTATTAACAATCAACAAGATTAATTAACATAGCGCACACTATGTGCTGTTTATTTAAAACATACGCTGGGTATATAATTACAGGCAGTCATTTTTTGCTTCATTCAAGCAGCTAGACTTGTTCAAACACACTACGAGAGTTCGTATAGATTTATATGGCTCTTTGGCGCTAACAGGCTTAGCTCACGGCACCGACACTGTGCCTCTTAGCCTTAAGGGCAAAAATACCAAGCCAAATCGCCCCTGACAATATCCAGTCTTATCGCTAACAGGCAATAACAAACTTATACCAAGTCCATTAAGTTATTGCCCACTTGTGCTGGTTAAAATATGTACTTAAGATGAACAAAAAAACATTCTGCTTAGACGTGCTTTTTTCTCTAAAGGTGATGGTTTTATTATCGTTAACTCTGAGCTTGAATAACAGGAAATGAACAACCTAGCCTGAATAGTATTCCCCTGCTTTTAAGGTGATGATATGAGAAGTATTTATCAATAAAATTTATACCTGATATTTACCTTTACGCGAAGTTAAAAATCCCGTCAATCAGTTACAAAAAAGCCAGAGCATATTATCGCTCTGGCTTTTTTAATTAACACTCGTCTTAATTTCTCACTAGTTAGTCGCTAGCTTAGCAGGTGTGTATACTGTCGGAGTTAACTTCTCATCTCGTAGTGATCTCATCAAGCCCCACATCATAACTATCATGACTAATGAGAAGGGTAATGCGGCAGTAATAGCAGCTGTTTGCAGACCTTTCAGTCCACCTACTAATAATAAGATGGCTGCAACTGCACCTTCACCTAATCCCCATGCTACACGATGAGCAGTTGGTGGATGTTCATTACCCATTGATAAAATAGTGGTAACCACTAATGTGCCTGAATCTGATGAAGTAATGAAATACGTCGCAATGAGTAATGTTGCCATAAACGCAGCGATAGTGCCCATGAAACCAGCATCAAGCTTGTCTAATGTTACATATAGCGCTGAAGTTACATCTGCCTTAACAGCATCAACAATGCCTGCTTGCCCAACAGCAGAGACCAACTCTCCTGCTTCATTAGCTACTTGATGGAACAGTTCAAGGTATATCGCGGTGCCACCGAAAAGTGTTAACCAAATAAAACCTAACATCGTTGGTACTAACAATACGCCAACAATAAACTCACGAATAGTACGACCTTTAGAGATACGCGCAATAAACATACCGACAAATGGTGCCCAAGACATCCACCAACCCCAATAAAAGGCGGTCCACCAAGATTGCCATTGGCTATTCTCGTTAGCATCTGTCCAAGTACTTAGTGATAATACATTACCTAAATAATCACCTGTGCTTTGCAATACGCTACCCAATAAGTAACGAGTAGGACCAAAGCAAAGTAAAAATACCAAAATACCGATAGTTAGCCACATATTGACTTCTGATAAGATTTTTACACCTTTACCGACACCTGAAACCACAGAAAGTGTAGCAATAGCAGATATAACAGCAATCAGTATAATTTGATTACTAAGAGAAACCTCCATACCAAACATGGTATTAAGGCCAGTATTCATTTGAGTAACACCTAAACCTAACGACGTTGCTACACCAAATACAGTACCAAACACGGCAAGCACATCAACGGCATGTCCAATTGGACCGTACATTTTTTTACCGATTAATGGATAAAGTGCAGAGCGGATAGTCAAAGGCAATTTCTTTCTATAAGAAAAATAAGCCAACGACAAACCAACAACTACATAAATTGCCCATGGGTGAAGTCCCCAATGGAAGAAGGTTAGACGCATCGCTACTTGTGCCGCTTCCGCAGTTAATCCTTCAGTGATAAATGGATTACTTTGAAAATGGTAAATAGGCTCTGCAATAGACCAGAATACTAAACCTATGCCCATTCCTGCACTAAATAACATGGCAAACCACGAGAAGTTACTGTATTCAGGTCTTGAATCATCATCGCCTAAACGTAAGTTACCGTAGCGACTAAATGCCAGCCAGATACAGAAAAACAAAAATATTGCAACAATGCCAATGTAATACCATTTAAGATAAGACAGTATCCAACCCGATACCGCCGTAAATAATGCTGCTGTTTGTTCAGTGAAAAACACACCGCACAAAACAAACAGAGTAATAATAGCCATTGATACAAGTGTTGTAACTGGATTCATGCCTTTTAACAGACCATGATTCGCTACCATGAGAAACCACCTTTTTTTTAGTTGTTATAAGTAAAAGTATAGATTTCTATAAACTGTTAATTTAGGTATCAGTTTATAAGCATCTAGATGAAGAATGTACATTTACATTTATTATTAATAAGTGACTTACTTATAATTTGAATCACTTAAAATAATTTGCTGTCAAGTTAATTGAAAAAATCAACTTATCCCATTAAGTCAGAGTTGATTTAGATCAAGGTATCTAAACACGACACGGAAATAACATGTACCGACTTATACTCGTTCCACTTGAAGATCCAGGATTCAGCAAGAATTATAAACGCCTTTAGGCAAGTCTTTTTATGCTCGCTAAGTGATCAATAAATTAGTGCGATTGGTATAAATCCATGCAAAAAAAACCAGTGATATAAATCACTGGTTTTAAGGTGAGACGTTAATTGATCGACAACATAGTTGAAAAAATACAACCAACTATTTATTCAAAGAGACTTTTAAACGCTTTATTTTACTACTTTTTTTCAGATGACGCTTTAATATTTTTTTGCATCGTATCGCTAAACCAATCGATGAAATTAACCACACCAAACTCAAAGGTGGTTGAGTAAGGTCCAGGTTGGTATGCCTTAGAATTAATACCCTTTTGATTGTTCTCAGCTAACGTTCTGTCTTGCACATTGGTTGCATCCCAAACTTGACGTAACTTGGCAACGTCATAATCAACACCTTCTACGGCATCTTTATGTACTAACCATTTAGTGGTTACTTGTGTTTTTTGCGGTCCTAATGGTATCACCTGAAAGGCAATTACATGATCCCCCATCGCGTGACTCCACGAGTTAGGAAGGTGCAAAATTCGCATTGAACCCAAATCTGGGTTTTTAATACGGCCCATTAATTTGTTACATCCTGCTTGACCATCAATTGTCATCGATACTGTGCCTTCGAGCAACGGCATGCGCACTATACGATTACGTAAGCCATGGCCATGAGAAACATGTTTGTAAGGGATACCTTCCTCTTCCCACATTGCTTGTTTTGCTGCTACCTGTGCCTTAAATTCATCACTAGCACGCGGATCTTCGGTGTCGTCCCACTCTAATAAGGTATTTAATAGTTCAGGGTGATTACCGCTACAATGATAACATTCACGGTTATTTTCAATCACTAACTTCCAGTTAGCATCTTCAACTAAGGTACTTTCTACGGCAACCTTACAATTATCTAAATCGTAAGGTTCCAAATAGTGAGTTAAATCGTCAAAGAAGCCGTCGATATCGGTTGGGTTGTCACTAAGAGAAACAAAAATATAACCACCAGCAACGCGACAATTAACTTTATGCAGACCATAATCATTCTTATCGAAATCATCACCCATTTCAGTACCTGCAAAGAGTAAATTACCATCTAATTCGTAGGTCCATTGATGATAAGGACATACTAGTTTAGGTACCTTTCCTTGTTTAACTAAACAAATTTTAGAACCGCGGTGACGACAAGTATTATGAAAAGCGCGTACTTCACCATTTTGATCTCTGATAACAGTGATCGGATTATCACCAATATCTAAGGTGATAAAATTACCATTGTCTGGGATTTCGCCTGTGATGCCGACAAACAACCATTCTTTGTAAAAAATTTGTTCCATTTCTACTTGAAAAACATCAGCATCGCTATAAAACTGCTGCGGTAAAGAAAACGTTATTGGGTGTTTTTCCAGAGTATCAGCAACGGCCTGCGCCGATTTATTTGCTGAAGTAACCAGTAAACTTTCGTGTTCATGTGAACATGACATAAGTAATTCCTCTATTCTCTCTATTCGACAAACTAGATGCCGCTTTTTATTTAGATAATGAACAACTTTAACTAATCAAGTGTTCACCTACGTTGTTGGTTAGATAGTGAGTGTCACGGCGTCAATCGATTTACCTAAAAACGACCAGAAAGTTAATTAATACCGACCAAAAAAAAGTATTTCAAAAATAAGTTGATCTAAATCAACATTAGTACTTCATGAAAGAATTATTGCCATGGCAAAAACGACTAGATCAATGTCGCTTTTAGTTAAGTGATGAACAAGCACTTAACGCATCGTATTAGTATAACTATAAAATTCGGACACACTTATGAAAAACCCTCCTCAGCACTCGGTTAACACCCAAACATGGACCAACGGACGACACAACGTTCAATGCGTCAAAGTAATTGACGAAACCGTTGATGCACGTACTTATTGCTTTACCAGCACTGAGCCTGTAATACACTTTTTTAAACCTGGCCAATTTGTGACACTAGAGTTAGAAATTGACGGTGCTCAAGTATTACGTAGTTACACTATTTCGTCATCTCCTTCGGTGCCATACAGTTTTTCAATCACAGTAAAAAGAGCGCCTGGTGGGAAAGTTTCAAACTGGCTACATGATAACCTTAAACAAGGTGATCAAATCGCAGTGCATGGCCCGGTAGGTATATTCAATTGCATTGATATTACTGCTGATAAGGTTTTATTACTCTCTGGTGGTGTTGGTATAACCCCAGTGATGTCAATGGCCCGTTGGTGGTTTGATACCAACGGTGATGTTGATATGATTTTTGCCCATAGTGCTCGCACCCCTAAAGACATAATATATCGTCGCGAACTTGAATACATGGACTCTAGAATAACTAACTTCAATCTCAACTTAATTTGTGAAAAGTATGACATTGGCAATAGCTGGAGTGGTTATACTGGTTTCTTCGATGAAGAAAAACTTCGCATGATAGCGCCTGACTTCCAAGAACGCACCGTTTATTGTTGTGGACCAACACCTTATATGACTGCTGTCAAAAGCATGTTAGAAAGACTAGGTTTTAACATGGCAAATTACCATGAAGAAAGTTTTGGTGCGCCACCGGAAGAAGCAAAGCTCGACGCAGAACAACAAATGGAAGATGCCGCAGGCGTGTCCGTCGACGACGATATTTTGATAGAAGTAGCATTTAGCAAAACGGGTAAATCGGTCAAGATACAACCTGGCGGCACAGTGCATTTAGCAGCATCAAGAGTTGGTCTTCACATTCCTAAAGCCTGTGGTATGGGCATATGCGGCACCTGCAAAGTGAAAAAGACTCACGGTGAAGTCGTTATGTCACACAATGGTGGCATCACTGACGAAGATGTTGCTGATGGATACATATTGAGCTGTTGCAGTGTTCCTCAAGGTGATGTCTCGGTCGAGTATTAAGATTTATACCCGTTCCACATGAAGATACAGGATTCAGCTGGGTATATAAACTTGCTAGACGTAATAATTGATATTTATTACAAACAATTGAAGATGATATTTTAACTAAAATATCATCTTTTTTTTTTATGTCGTAAATAGATGTAAAAAAGACGTTAGCGGAATGGTTGCACATTATTTTGCAAGCTAATATCGAATCAAACCAAAACGAAAAAATCACAGCGGGTTCAGCCGCGGAGAAAGAAAAATGTTTTACAAAAATGATCAAATAGCAGGCTTCGATGACAGTATTTGGCAAGCAATGGAGCAAGAAGATAAACGTCAACAAGATCACGTGGAACTGATCGCTTCAGAAAACTATACCAGTGCACGCGTGATGCAAGCCCAAGGCAGTCAACTGACTAACAAATATGCGGAAGGTTATCCCGGTAAACGTTATTACGGCGGCTGTGAACACGTCGATGTGATTGAACAGCTCGCTATTGATCGTGCCAAAGAATTATTCGGTGCTGATTACGCCAATGTGCAACCTCATTCTGGCTCACAAGCCAACGCAGCGGTCTTTATGGCCTTGCTCAAGCCAGGTGAAACAGTCCTGGGCATGAGTTTGGCTCATGGTGGTCATTTGACTCATGGCTCTAAAGTAAGCTTTTCCGGTAAAATTTATAACGCAGTGCAATACGGTTTAAATGAAGCAACGGGTGAAATTGATTACGACCAAGTGGAATCTTTAGCCAAAGAACATCAACCAAAAATGATCATTGCTGGCTTTTCTGCTTATTCACGTGTGGTTGACTGGCAGCGTTTTCGTGACATTGCTGACAGCATTGGCGCGTGGCTTTTTGTCGATATGGCGCACGTTGCTGGCTTGGTCGCTGCCGGGTTATATCCTAACCCTGTCCCTATTGCCGATGTGGTAACCACTACGACGCACAAAACATTACGTGGTCCTCGTGGCGGGTTAATTATTGCTAAACAAAATGACGAGCTGGCCAAAAAATTAAACTCAGCGGTATTCCCAGCCGGTCAAGGTGGACCGTTAATGCACGTGATTGCTGCCAAAGCGATTTGTTTTAAAGAAGCCTTATCTGAAGGGTATGTCGAGTATCAGCAACAGGTTATCGACAATGCCCGTGAGATGGCAACAACATTCCAAGCACGCGGTTATAACGTGGTTTCCGGTGGTACTGACAATCACTTATTTTTATTGGATTTAATCGATAAAGGCATTACCGGTAAAGACGCCGATGCTGCGCTGGGCCGCGCCAATATCACGGTCAATAAAAATTCAGTACCGAACGATCCACAATCCCCGTTTGTCACCAGTGGCCTGCGTATCGGCACCCCTGCCATCACCAGTCGTGGTTTTGGACGTGAAGAAGCGGCGGCATTAACCGGTTGGATTTGTGATGTGTTAGATGACATCACCAATGAACAAGTGATTGATGACGTGCGAAACAAAGTATTGGACTTATGTGAAAAAAATCCGGTCTACCGCTAGGTAACCCGACTGAGAGCTAAGCGGCTTAGCTCTCCTTGTTTAGCCAAGAATACAATTTAGAAAAAGGTCATACCATGCAACAATATTCAGGATTTGGTTTATTAAAACACTCGTTAAGTTACCACGAGAATTGGCAACGGGTTTGGAGTAATCCTACCCCGA
>MAAF01000082.1 GCA_002163005.1 Colwellia psychrerythraea
GGCTTATATACTGCGTTATTGATTTTGGTAAGGGAATAACCATTACCTACAATCAATGCCTTGCCTATAAGCCTTTAAATTCTCGCTAAGCGATCACTTTCTTATACGGATTGGTATTATACCTCTAAGCACAACTAATCAGTTTGCTGACGAGAAATCACCAAGAAAGTAGAAAAGGTTAAAAAATGAAAACAGTTAGTTGTCAAATACAGTCGTTATCATCGTTAACGCCTCATGTTTATAAAGTATTATTAAAACCCGATGAAAAGGTTGATTTTATTGCTGGCCAATATTTAAACTTTATTATGAGTGATGAGGATAAACGTCCATTTTCAATTGCTAGTTCACCAAGTAGTGATCTAATTGAATTGCAAATAGGGGCTTTTGTTGCCGATAGTTATCCAATGCAGGTGATTGAGTGTATTAAGGCTAGCCAGGCGAGTGGCGAGGCTATAACCATTGAAATTCCTTTAGGGCATGCGCAATTACGCACTGAGAGTGAACGACCACTATTATTGCTTGCTGGTGGTACTGGTTTTTCTTATATCAAATCAATGTTTGAGTATTTAGCTGAACAAAAGTCGCAGCGTCATATCATGGTCTATTGGGGATTACGTGAAGAAAGTGCCGTGTATGAGCTCGAAAAAACTATTGCCACTATAGCTAAACTGCCTCACGCTAATTTTATCCCCGTCATTGAAAATGTTAATGAGAGCAATGAGAATCCATGGCAAGGTCAAACGGGCTTAGTTCATCAAGCCGCCATGCACGATATTATAAGTTTTGAACCTTATGATATTTATTTGGCTGGTCGGTTTGATATGGTTGGTGCTATTCGCAGTGACTTTGTTGAGCATGGCGCGTTGTTAGAGCATATGTATGCGGATGCATTTGCCTTTATTTAATTTTTAGACCTAATAAAAAAGCACGCCAATGAATTGTCATTGGCGTGCTTTTTTATATCTAAATTATAGCGTTAGTAAAAGTAACTCTATGAAGTTAATTATGTAAATCTATTAACTTTGCTTAAATCCAGCTTCAGTTAAACTTAGCTGAGCGATCGCAATAACGGCTTGCGTGCGATTGCGAACGTCTAGTTTTCTAAAAATAGCAGTAGCATGTGCTTTAATTGTTGCCTCAGATACATTTAAATCATAAGCAATTTGTTTATTTAGCATGCCTTGAGCGAACATCATTAATATACGATATTGCTGCTGAGTTAAACTGGCAACACGTTCAGCAATGTCGCCGTCACTATTATCTCTTTGTTTTTGTTCAAAAGAAGCCGGTAACCAAGTATCTCCTGATAACACAGCAACAATAGCTGAATAAATGTCATCAACAGGCGTTGATTTTGGCACAAAACCAGCGGCACCATAGGACATCGCTTTGCTTATGGTGTCATGATCTTCATGAGCGGATACGATAACAACAGGAATTTGAGGGAAGTGATTACGTACATGGATTAGAGTATTAAAGCCATGAGCGCCGGGAATATTTAAATCTAGTAACAGCAAGTCACTATCATTATTGTTTGAGAGTTGTTGCTCAAGCTCTTCAATTGTTTGGGCTTCAAGCCATACGGTATAAGTTAGCTTGGCTTTTAATGTCCCTAATAAAGCTTGTCTAAATAAGGGATGATCGTCAGCTATTATTATTTTTTCTGGCTGAATCATAACAAGTATCCTAAGGAGTGATTAATCCATTCTAACGGAAAAACTTTTAATAACAAAGCTTAGTTATGAATAGTCAGTATTGTGCGCTAAAGCAATTAACCTGAAATAGTTCGTATTAATATTTGGATGGTAACAATGATAGTATGTGCAAACAGCGAAGAATTCAGGTAGAAGTAAGCTGCTAATGTCAGCACTATAAACTGATAGCCTACGTTACCAGTTTATAGTTTATATTCATTTGCAGTTTTTATTTTTTCGGAATATTAGCCAACACAGCAACTAATAATTGCCAATATTGCGCAACGGTAGCAATTTCAATTTTTTCGTCTGGCGAATGAGGGAATTTAATCGTTGGTCCAATAGAAACCATATCCCAATGTGGATACGCTGTTTTGAATAAGCCACATTCTAAACCTGCATGAATTACCATTACCGCAGGCACTTTATTAAATATGCTTTGGTAAGTATCTCGAACAGTCTGCATGATGGCTGAATCGGTATTAGGCTTCCAACCTGGGTAAGCGCCTGAGAAAATAACATCAGCACCGGCAAGTTCGAAAACAGATTGCACCATGCGTTGAGCTTCTAAACGACCATCGTCATGCAAGCTGCGTATTAACACCATAGCATTAAGTTTGCTGCCACGAGTATGAATTACGCCTAGGTTTAGTGATGTTTCAACAATGCCTTCAATATCATCACTCATTCGAATGACACCATTAGGACAAGCATTTAGTGCACGTAGAATTGAAGCTTGCGTAGCTTTTGTCCAACACTGCTCAAAGTCTTCTGGTGAAATTAATAACATATCGATATCGGTTTCGATTGCACCTAGATTAGCGCTAATAGTGGCTAAATAATCGGCTAAAGCGACCTTTAATGCCTCGACTTTGTCTTTGGCAACAACAAAACTAGCATTAGCTTCTCGAGGGATAGCATTACGTAAACTGCCGCCATTTAGTTCGGTAAGACTGATATCAAAGTCAATGCTAGCATTTAATAAAAATCTTACTAATAACTTGTTAGCGTTCGCACGGCCTGTATGAATATCAACACCAGAATGACCACCTTTTAAGCCAGAGATAGATAAGTTAAAAGCTTGGTAATTACTCGGTACATTTTCTAGCGTTAGGGTGAAAGTGGCATTACCATCAATACCACCAGCACAGCCCATGTAAACTTCACCTTCTTGTTCTGAATCGGTGTTAATTAAAATATCACCATCAAGCCAGCCTGCTTCTAGACCAAAAGCGCCAGTCATCCCGGCTTCTTCATCAATGGTTACCAGTACCTCTAACGGGCCATGGGGAATATCATCACTGGCTAATACCGCTAATGCTGACGCCAAACCAACGCCATTATCAGCGCCTAAAGTAGTGCCTTCTGCAGTTACCCAGTCACCTGAATCAATAATATATGGCTTAATGGGATCGGTTATAAAATCATGGTCAGTGTCATTATTTTTCTGTGGCACCATATCCATATGTGCTTGTAAAATAATGCCTTTACGATCTTCCATACCAGCGGTTGCTGGCTTTTTAATAAACAAATTACCGACAGCATCTTCTTTAATGGCCAAACCAAGTTCTTTAGCCCAATCTTGGATCCATAATGATATTTTTTGCTCATGCTTAGACGGGTGTGGAATACTGCAAATTGTTTCAAATAATTGCCATAAGCTGGCAGGTTTTAACTGTGAGAGAGTACTCATCGTTTTCCTCAAGAAGTTGTAATTTTTCACTAAAAACAGTATATACCTGTTATCAATCAAGATGCATGTTTCAGCGTGCTTGAACTAGTTCAATTCAAGGCACTTTGTAAATGATTGCTTCCGATTGGTATTATTTGTTGGCCATTAAAAATTGCCATTGTTCATTAAAGTCGGTACTTGGCTTTTTACTGTAGCCAGAGCGAACATATTGACTCATTTTACCTTCTGCGAACGATACTAATAGGCTAGCTAAAGCGGCTTCATTAATGGTAAAAGTTTTACCTTCACGTAGCTTTCGTTCTCTTAATACTTGCTTAAATTGAGATTCTAACTTTTCAAAAAATTGATGAACTCTTCCGCGTAAGCGTTCATTTTCACCCATTAAGGCATCGCCTGCTAATATACGGCACATACCAGGGTTGCGTTCTGCAAACACTAATAAAACATGCAATATGTGATGGCAACGCACGAGCGCTTCTTTATGGTCTGCAAGAATTAAATTGATTCGTGAAAAAATAGATTCTTCAATAAAGTCGATTAAGCCTTCAAACATACGTGCTTTGGACGGGAAATGACGATACAGAGCCGCTTCTGAAAAGCCGACTTCAGCCGCTAGTTTTGCGGTAGTGATACGCTGCCCAGGACAGTTTTGTAACATTAACGCTAAGGATTCTAATATTTGGTGTTTACGGTTTGGTTTCTGATTTTTGTTTTGTGTGGCGACCATATAAAAATATTCTCTACTGTTATTGTTCTGTCCATCAAGCTTATATACCCAAGCCACTTGAATATGTATCTTCAGGTAGTTTGGGTATAAATCAACTTGTTCTCAAGGTAAATTTAATTACCTTATTGCTGAGTGTTTTTGGCTAAATAATGTTGATTGATTAATGATACTAGCTGTTTGGCAACAATTTGCTTATTGGCTAGTGGAATTTCGATTTTATCAATCGCACTATAGAGGGTTAAAGCATTATCATCACTATTAAAACCTTGCCCTGCTTTAGCAACATCATTAGCCGCGATTAAATCTAAATTTTTACGCATTAATTTGCCGCGGGCATAGTGTTCAACGTTTTGCGTTTCTGCCGCAAAGCCAACGATAAAAGGTTTATTAGCTAACTTTGCAACATCAGCAACGATATCATGGTTTTTGATGAGAGAAATTTGCATATGCTCATTATCTTTTTTGATTTTTTCATCAGCAATATTGGCAACTCGATAATCTGCTACCGCTGCACAGGCTACAAAAGTAGTTGCTTGTGGAACATAAGTTAGTGCTTGTTGATGCATTTGTTCGGCACTAGTCACTTGGATCAGCTTACAGCCTATGGGAGCGGTTATATTTACGGGGCCAGAAATTAACGTCACCTGAGCGCCAGCACGTAATGCAGCATGAGCAATGGCATAACCCATCTTTCCTGAGCTATGATTAGATATATAACGAACCGGATCTATTGCTTCACGTGTTGGTCCTGCAGTAATCACCCAATGTTGACCTTGCAAGTATTTGTCGACAAAAAAATCGCTACTCAAAGTAACCAATTCATTAACATCTAACATGCGACCTAAACCAATATCACCACAAGCCTGTTCGCCAGTACCAGGACCCCAAATATGAAATCCCCACTGTTTTAATGTGTTGATGTTAACTTGTGTTGCTTTGGCATGCCACATTTGCTGGTTCATTGCCGGCGCAATTGCGATTGGTGCGCTGGTTGCTAAGCATAATGTTGATAACAAATCATTGGCCATACCCGCAGTAATACGAGCAATAATATCTGCAGTGGCAGGAGCGATAATAATTAAATCGGCCCATTTAGCCAATTCAATATGTCCCATGGCCAGTTCGGCTTGACTATCTAGTAGGCTGTCGGAAACATGGTTACCCGACACCGCTTGAAGCGTTAATGGTGTAATAAAAGCTTTTGCGCCTTCGGTCATAACCACGCGTATATCTGCGCCATGATCTTTGAGTCGACGCACTAATTCTGGTGTTTTGTAGGCAGCGATACCACCTGTAATACCCAGTACTATTTTTTTGTCCTGAAGAATTTGCATAAGCTGCTAATATTAAAGTAAACAATATGGTTGATAAGATAACATTTATTGCCTTTATTTAGAAATAAGAGTTGCTAAATAGACAAGATTTCCAAGTGATAATAAATACAAAAATGTAAAGCAAGGATGCACTTATGTTAAAAGAATCATCTTTAAAAAATAATTCCTTAAAAAACTGGCCTGAAATGGAAAGGCCACGAGAGAAGTTAGTAAATTTAGGTTCGTCAAGCTTAAGTGATGCAGAGTTGTTGGCCATATTTCTCCGTACAGGAGTCAGGGGCTGTAATGTGGTCGATCTCGCTCGGCAATTGTTGAGTAGCTTCGGTAGTCTTGGTGCTATATTTTCGGCAAGCCATGAAGATTTTTGCGCGAGACATGGACTCGGAACGGCAAAGTATGTGCAGTTACAAGCTTGTTTAGAAATGTCTAAACGTTATTTGGCAGAAAATATTAAAGAGACGGACTGTTCTTTAACTTCTTCACAAGCAACACGAGATTATTTACTCAGTGAGTTGCGCTTAGAAACTCGTGAAATATTTGCTGTGCTTTTCTTAGACAATCAGCATCGGGTGTTAACATTTGAGCGATTATTCTTTGGCACCCTTAACGCTGCAGCAGTGTACCCCCGAATTGTGGTAGAACAAGCCCTAAAACATCATGCGGCAGCGGTAATTTTAACCCATAATCACCCTTCTGGTGTTGCTGAGGCAAGTCTTGCTGACCAGCAAATAACAGACAAATTAATTCAAGCGCTGTTATTGATTGAGGTACGAGTATTGGATCATATTATTGTGGCAGGTAATCAATGTTATTCCTTTGCGGAGCATGGAGAGCTTGTTTAATCTTTTCTGATATGTATAAAACAGGCGGATAAGTTGCTAAAAAGCTTAAAGACAATTACTGTTAATAATATTAAAAGTAATAACTATGAAAAATAAGGATTATCTGATGACAGAAAGCAGTAGTGATGAGGTGGAACGTCGCCAATCATTTCGTTTAGATATGGAAAAAGAGTTAGTAGATATTATTTGGTTAGATGAACAAGGTAAAGAACACAATAAGAAAATAGCTTGTCTTGATTTTTCTCGTGGCGGGTTAAAGATTGATTGCGATCAGCAATTACCTTTGCAATCCCCTGTAACAATCGTGTTTAAATCGGCCAGCACTAGCAGTCAAAAACTTTATGGCAAGGTGTTGCGATGCATTAAGCAAGAAAATGGTTGGTATGAAGTTGCATTGATATTAGAGCGCAATGACTAGTGTTATCAACAGAACTTCACTTGGTAAACCGTGGATTGTAGCTATAGCGCTGCAGCGCGTTAATTTGATAGTAGTAAAGGATAAAAGGGTATGATGATTTTAGTGGGTGGTGAAAAAGGTGGCAGTGGCAAGAGTTGTTTGGCACAGAATCTAGCCGTATATTTCGCCAGAAATAAAAAAGCAATTGTCTTGATGGTTGATTGTGATCCTCAAAGAACAACTTCTGATTGGATACAAGCAAGAAATAGTGATCCATCTCTACCCGCCATTAATTGTATTCAATTGTATGGAAAAATTCGTAATGACTTACTGAGCCTAGTGCAGCACTATGATTATGTTATTGTTGATTGTGGTGGTCAAGATAACCTAGCTTTACGCGCTGCTATGTCAGTTGCTGATCATGTAATAATTCCCTTAAGGCCCAAAAGACGAGATTTGAAAACGGTACCGCATATGGAAGATATGCTTAGTACTTGTAAAATGGTGAACCCAAAAATGATGGCCTCTTTTGTTATCACTCAGTGCCCTGCATTACCAAACCAAATGGCTAGGATACTTGAGGCCAAAGAAGTATGCAGATCCTATGGTATTAATGTTTTAGATGCCATAACCTATAACCGGAATATTTATGATGATAGCGAAGAGCTGGGTTCGTCTGTTATTGAAATAGACCCGACAGGTAAAGCTGCCCATGAGATGATGACTATTGCCGAAGAGTTATTGGCGATGGAACCGGATAATGCACATGAGTTTAACTGATTTAAAGAAAGGCAAGGATAGCAAAGCAAAAAAGAAAAACTTCACCATTGATGAGTTTATTTCTGATGCTGAAAATTACGCAAAAGGTGCGCCTGAAATTGTTAGCGAGTTAGCAAAAAATGGAAACGTGAGTCATAAACTTAATCTCAAACAAGCGATTAGTGAAGCTAAGCGTTATGTTGAAATGACTGCAATAGAGCATCAGCAAGCAGTAGAAGTGAAAGCAGGTGTTAGCGCTAGAGTTGCTAAACCCTTTAGGCGGGCAACCTTTACGTTAAGTGAAGAGGCGATAGAGCAGTTGCAAAGTTTATCTGAAGGTTCAGACTTAGCTAAATCACATATATTGCGTATTCTCATTGATGAATTGTGCAATAAAGAACAAAATGAGCAATTGAAAAAATTACTGCAATCAGGAATAGGTTAAGTGTATAAATATTGTTGGCTTTTTAAACTTGAAAGAAACGAAATTTAGTCGAAAACTCACAATTCAAGTGAGTTTTATCTTTGTATCCTTCACTTAACTACATGAAAATTTTTAATAAATGCTGTTTTTTTAGTATTTTACTATTAAGACTAGTATTCGTAATCCAGTTTCTCTATAATATGCCACCTTTTTCAGGATCCCGAGACGACGGTCTTGGGGAACAAAATAGCTCGAGCTGAAATTAATATTGGAGTACTCACATGTCTAAAATTTGCCAAGTAACAGGCAAAGTGCCAATGGTTGGAAACAACCGTTCTCACGCAAGAAACGCGACTCGTCGTCGTTTTTTACCTAACCTTCAATCTCACCGTTTTTGGGTTGAGAGTGAAAATCGTTTCGTTAAATTACGTTTAACTCCGAAAGGAATGCGTATTATCGATAAAAAAGGTATTGATGTAGTATTAACTGACATCCGTGCCCGTGGCGAAAAAGTTTAATAACTTTATTTTAAGGAAATTATTATGCGCGATAAAATTCGTTTAGTTTCTAGTGCTGGTACTGGTCATTTTTATACTACAGATAAGAATAAAAAGACTATGCCTGAAAAAATGGAAATCAAAAAGTTTGATCCAACCATTCGTAAGCACGTAATCTATAAAGAAGCTAAAATTAAGTAATTAATTTTGTTTCTATAAAAAACCCGGTTTTACCGGGTTTTTTTATGCCTAAAAAAAGGTATATACCTGGGTGTCATGGCTGTTATTCGCGCTATTCAATGAAGACTTCAGTATGATATCTTATACCAAACGGATTAATTTTATTAACTCGATTTATTGGAATAATTTATATGAAATTATCTCGGACCGGATGGAACAATGTCATTATTTTTTCAGTGATGACTATCATTTTATTGATCAATGCGACTAACGATAAGCTTTTTCCTAATGAAGAAAGCGCAAATAAAGGTGAGCGATTAATTCTGCCACAACACGGTGTTATTTTAACACTAGCGATTGATTTTTCAGAAAACCAACGAGTATTATTAGAACGTGTTGGTCGTAGCTGGCAGTTAACCGCTAAAGGTATAATGCTGGAAAAAACGGAACAGCAGATTGAGCAGATGATGTTTGCTTGGCAACAGAGTAGCGGTCTAGTACAGGCAGCTGAAATTATGATTGATAGTGCTCAAGGTGTCGCCGTAAAAATTGCGTTGGCTGGTGAGTCACACGTTAGAACTTTTATATTATACCCATTAGACGATCAATTATTAGTTTATCAGCAACAAGAGAATGTCTGGTTAGCGCTACCTGCAACTTTAGCCCAACAACTATTACCTGTTAGTTTGTAACGTTTTGTCCAATAAATAACGTTTACTTTAGTACTTATAAGAAGAGATTATGCCAGAATTACCCGAAGTAGAAGTGTGCCGCCTAGGTATAAGCCCTCATGTTATAGCTCAGGAAGTCAGTGAGGTGATTATTCGTAATGGACGCTTACGTTGGCCTATTCCAGATGAAGTATGTTCTGTTGTTGGCTTACCTGTACTCGACGTTGAACGACGTGCAAAATATCTATTATTGCGTTTTTCAACGGGGACTTTATTATTGCATTTAGGTATGTCCGGTACCATTAGGGTAATTGAACAAGATACCCCTGTAGCTAAACATGACCACTTTGATCTAGTTTTTAAGCATGGCAAGAGCTTGCGACTGAATGACCCACGCCGTTTTGGTGCAGTGTTATGGTTAGCGAATGATGAAGATGAACTAGGTTTATTAGCGAAACTAGGACCAGAGCCACTAAGTGATGATTTTGCTGAGGGTTACTTGTTTAGTAAAGCAAAAAATCGCAAAGTACCAATCAAGACTTTTTTAATGAATAACCATGTCGTGGTAGGAGTCGGCAATATTTATGCTAATGAAGCACTATTTCAAGCGGGAATTTTACCAACAGCGAAAGCAAAAGACATTGATGAACACCGGATGAATCGTTTAACCAATATTATAAAAAAAGTGTTGAGTGCTGCTATTGCACAAGGCGGCACTACGCTTAAGGATTTCACCCAAGCTGATGGTCGGCCAGGTTATTTTGCCCAATCACTTATGGTATACGGCCGCGCAGGAGAAGCCTGTGTGACTTGCCAAACAAAATTACAGGAAATTAGACAGTCTAATCGTAGTTCTGTTTTTTGCCCTAGCTGTCAACAGGATTAATCTTTAGTTTTATCGAGCGCAGCTTTTACCACAGGGTGAACAAACTGGCCAACGTCACCTTGGTGAAGGGCAACTTCTTTTACCAAGGTTGATGAAATAAATGAATTCTCTTCGGCCGGTGTTAAAAATACGCTTTCAAGTTCTGAGGATAAGCGACGATTCATGTTAGCTAGTTGAAATTCATATTCAAAGTCTGAGACGGCTCGTAGACCACGAATAAGTACCTTAGCTTGATATTGCTTAGCAAAATCTACTAATAAGCCACTAAAACCAACAACAGTTACATTGGTTAGCTCCTGAGTAACTTGCTCAAGCATGGCAACTCGTTGTTCTAAATCAAAGCGAGGTTGCTTACTGGGGCTTGAAGCTACACCAATAATGACCTCACTAAATAATTTGCTGGCGCGAACAATTAGGTCACTATGGCCATTAGTCACTGGATCAAAAGTACCCGGATATATAGCTCTTATCATCATAATCTATAGTATTTTTTTAACGGTTGTTAAGTGTCATTGTAATGGGATAAGTAACGTAGTGACAAGTATTTATGCTTTCAATTTCGCAGCTAAGTCATCGATAATCAACAAAATTGAATAATTAATCACAAAAAAAAGCAAAAAAGCTTAAAGTATTTACTCAAAACACTTTATATATACTGAATTTTGATAGTATTATTGAGCTAGTTTTAATCAAATCAAATTAAGAAGTAGCTGCATGAAAACCCGCGATAAAATAATCCAAGCCAGTATTGAATTATTTAATGAGCAAGGAGAGCGTAATGTTACCACCAATCATATCGCTGCTCACTTAGCCATTAGCCCTGGTAATCTGTATTATCATTTCCGTAATAAAGAAGACATTATTTTATCTATTTACGAAGAGTACGCACGTAGCTTGCTATTAGAGACCTTGCCAAAGGTGTCTTCAGAAGTAAAACCGTTAGATTCTCTTGTTTTGTATATGGACTCAGTTTTTCAAACCACAATGAAATTTCGTTTCTTCTATAGTAACCTTCCAGTGCTCTTGGATAAAAATCCGATTTTGCGGGAAAAGTATGTTGAAGTGCAACAGTCTATCTCAGAACGCGTTAGTCAACTTCTTATTTCATTAAGAGCTGCTGATTATATTGACTTTAGTGATGATGAATTGGCTGATATTGTCAGTATTTTACGTCTTATTAATACTTTCTGGGTCAGTTTTCATCAAACTCAGACTATAGTGAATGAAGTCAATGACTCAGTATTCTATCAAGGTGTACTTAAAATATTAGTTATCTTACGTCCGTATACTAAAGCACATGCAATTAGTGAGCTCAATCACGCTCGTGATGTGTACCAGCAAAGATATCGTGAAGAGGTAGAAACAGCTTAGCGTAGTTATGCTGTTATTTTAAATTGAAAGTTATCAGGTTTTTCATAACCTTGACTGACATTGAAGTAAAAGCTTTCAATTCGTTGTGCTCGCTGTTGTACTTCATATGACTGCACCGTTTTTACGCTTTGATTCGAGGCTAGCTTTTGCTTTGATAAGCCAGAGGTAATGGCTTCTTGAGCAGATAATGTTTGATTAATTAAAGCATCAAACTCATTACTTTGATCATTGTGATTATAATCATTTAAAGTGGAATTAGTTTTGATGTTCAGATTATTATCTGCCGGAGCTGATTGAGCTTTTCCATCACTTTTGAGTGCTAATAACTCCGATTGTGCAGCCAGAATATTTTGTGCCGCACTAGCCGCCACGCGAGTATCTTGTGATGATGGATTTGTTGGTGCTAAAGCTGCTGCATGTATTTTTTGCATTTTGATTATAGTTGCTTGAGGGTCACCCGCTACGTTACTTAAATCTACTGCAACCTCCCCATCTGTTGCATATTTTTTTCCATCAGGCCCAATTTCAAAAGTATATGAAGGTGAGCCTGTGGCAGCACCACCTGCTGTTGCGTGAGCTAACTCATGCGTTCTGACTTCTTTATCTCTTTGTTGCAACTGGGTGATGATTTTTTCGTCGGCGTGTACTTGTTTGCTATTTTTGTCAGCTTTATCATTCTCTGATGTGTTGCTGTTAGTATTCGAGTGTTGGTCTTCTTGATTTTTCTGAGAGCTCTGCCCGTCTTGCTGAGACTTACCTTGTTGATCACCTTGTTGATTTTCTTGTTCAGAAATAGAGCTAGCAGCATGCTCTGCTTGTTTTCTTAAATTAGCAAAATCGACTTGCTCGTTTGCTTGAGCCGGTGTACGGGCTCGATCTTTATCTGAAGCAACACCTTTTTCAGCCGCCGATGGATTAGTCGCGGCAACTTGGGTGATAATTTCTCGTTGATGATTCTCTCGACGCAAGCCTTCCGTAGGCGGATTGACCACGGTTGCTAGGGGTAAGTTTGCTGTATGCGGGGTAATATTCATAAGTAAAATTAATTGCTAAGTAAGCTTAGGCGGTTACATCAAGTAGGGTGCCTAGTGAATCATCAGCACTTTTAATCACTTCTGTTGAAGCTTTCGCTTGATACTCAGCCACTTTCAAATTTACTATCGCTTGGTTTAAATCAGGCAATTCTATATTGCTACTTAGATTGCTTACCTCAGTGTTAACCTCACCATTATTGGCAGGGTTCTTTTGTGGCTCATTACTCAAAGTAGTACTGGCGACAATATCCGCAGCAGCTTGATCAGCGGTTGCTCTCGCATTTTGTAAACCTTGTAAACCTGAATTCATTGCAGATGGTATTTCCACAGGCAAGCCTCTATTGTCAATAAGCTACATTGATTAATTATTAATCTAAACAACGAAAAAGTAAAGACGTTTCTAATTCCAGCTGGATCATGCATCTTCAATTGGAACGGGTATATATAAGGCAACTTTCGTTAATGATGTTAGTTAAAGTTTGACTCTAACCAAGTAACTAATACCGGATAAAAATCATCAAGGTGTGAAATAAACGGCGCATGGGAAGCATGATCAAATAAGTGCTGGTCACTCTTTGGCGCCATATGATTAATTTGTTCGATTACTCCCTTGGGCACCAAACTATCGTTATGGCCGTATAAGCGTAAAAAAGGTTGCTTGATACTTGATAAATGTTGCCGTAGGTCGCAGTGACTTAATAAGGCGAGTGAATCAGCTAAGGTATGTTGGCTAGGGAGAGTATGCGCCATAACTAACTGGGTTATCAGCTTTAGATCTTTTCGGATATGAGGGCTGCCCATCGCTTGAATCTTTAAAAAACCACTAATTGTTTTCGCGGTATCTTGTGCCAATTGCTTATGAAAGCTCTCTAATACATTTTCTTTTATACCCGGCCAGTTGTTTATTGATTGTTCGACAAAATATGGACTACTGGCAACGGTAATTAATGCCAGTACTTTTTCTGGGTACTTAATAGACATTTCCGTTGCGATTAACCCGCCTAATGACCAACCAAGGTAAATAGCAGGTTGGTCAATCACTTGTTCAATATGATGGCAAATATTAGCTAAGGAGTAAGGTTTTATATCAACAGCACTATTGATGCCAAAGCCAGGTAAATCTAGGGTTATGAGTTGGTAGTTACTCTCGTTATTTGCATGGAATAATTCTAGTAAGGGTTGCCAAATACCTGAATTCAAACCCCAACCATGAAGAAGAACAATAGGAATTACATTTTTATTAAGTGTGTTATTAGGAGGAAATGTGGAAAATGTTAAATTTTTTGCCATGCTTATTACTGCACTATAAATATCAAAGCGTTAGTTTATACCCGCTCCACTTCAAGATGCAAGTTCAAGAACACAGAGCGGTTTCACTACTAGATGCATCAATGGAACTATGGCATTGCTTTATATCATATCGGCGATAGCAAAAGGTAAGCAATATGGCATGGAAGCTAGATTTAAAGATCTTTAAGCGGTATTACACAGATACCCTCAGGAGTATTAGTTGCTGTGATTTGTGTGGTGCAAACGTCAGTAATAGCTATTTACTCGGTTATTCGCTATCACAAACATTACTCTGTCAATCTTGTGTGAATGATTTACCCTATTTTAACCAAAGCCTAATAGCTGGTAATTTACTAAGTTGGCCTGCGGTTCATCGTGCTTTGCCAAATATTGATTTTGAACAATTATTTGCTTTATCACCCTATATTTACCCCTTTAATAAATGGTTAGCCCAAATGAAATATTTAGGGCGTTTCGAATTAGCAAACTTATTTAGTGCTTTACTCTGTGCTCAGTGGCAAACAATGATAATGAACCAAGCCATTATTCCTATTGATTTAGTGCTATCAGTACCCTTGCATGTTAAGAAATGGCAGGTTCGTGGTTATAACCAAGCGCATCTCATTGCAAGGTCTTTTGCCGAGGAATTGTCTTTACCTTATGATGCTAATTTAGTGGTGAGAGTAAGAAATAATGATAGTCAAATGGGGAAGACGGGCAGTCAACGACGAAAAAATTTAGCCAATGCCTTTGCTTTACAACGAAAGCTAGTGAGTCATATCAAACATGTATTGATTGTTGATGATGTAGTTACAACGGGCACTACAGCTAGTGAAATAAGTAAACTATTAAAACAAGCTGGCGTTGAAACCGTTACCTTAGTAACGGTTTGTTTAACACTACCTAACGCGAAGCAGGATGGAGCTGTACTTGGCTAATGGTTAGGAAACCTATTTATACGGCGCAGAAAAAACTTTGCTGAAAAATAAACTGTTAGCGAGTAATTTTGCACTTCCATACCAATAGCCTCTAAAGGCGAGTACTTCTGTTGTTGCTATTACTCGGCCCTTGCCCACGTTATGAGCAACAATAGCGGCATTACGTGCTAATCGGTTAACTAAATTTTTGTCAGTATAGCCACTTATCAGAGGTGCTGGCGTATATTGTGCTAATGTAACAAACGGTTTTTGAGGCTTTTCCATTATCAAATTACTATTACGAAACAAAGGCAATAAACCTTGTTGGTAGCCATAAGCTAACGGATGGCTAGTATCTAATTCCACTTGGAAAATTGCGCCCGCAATACGTTTACGACTAGCAAGACTTTCTTTATCTTGATAATTGAGATTTTCATCATCAAACAATTGGTTTATCTGCTCTTTAGTGACAAACCGGGCGCGTAAAATCTCTTGCTCTGCTAACCAAAGAGAAGCACGCTTTTGGCTAATTATCACTCCCCCTTGTTTAACCCATGCTTTTAATTGCTTAGCGATGTGCTTAGCAAAATGCTGGTAATCACCATCAACGAGAATGATATGGCTATAACTTGATAAATCGACTTGTTTAAATTGGCTATGGTCGATAATTGATAGTGGAATATTTAGCGTTTCATCAAGATAGAAGCGCACTTCACCTGCTTCGTATTGCGAAATGCCAGCACCTCCTAATAAAAGTGTTTTAGTCTTGCTGATTAGTTTTAATGAACTGCTACCAATATCAATCCCTTTCATTGTTAAACCGGTACTAATACTGCTTAATTTAATACCCGTGCTATTACTGGTAGATATTAATATCTCTTGCCAGTTTTTGATTTGTTGAATGCCTGCGGGGATCACTATGCTACCTGCTTTAAAGTGCTTGGTTTCACCATTGACTAAACTAGTAAAAGGTTTAGTTGCAACTTTTGCTTTGATATTACTGTTTAACAGACTATTGAGTAATTTTGGTGCTAAAAAGTGATGCCATTCAAAAATGTAGCCGTAGGCCGATATGCTTTTATTGTTTGGTTTGGTCGTTGAAGGTATGGTCCAAGCTTGTTTTGCCAGTTTTAGTCTGCGAGTGCGGTTTACTTGGATAGATTCAATATTCATAGCCAAAGGCATTGTCCAACCGGAGACATCGTAAAAAGTATTATCTTTAAAGTTAGTTTGTTGATTAAACAACGCTTGAATGAGTCTAAATTGAGGCTGCGCAAGAGGGACATAATAGCTATTATTCTTTTGATATTTTTTATCTTCAAATTCAAAATCAGCGACCAGCGGATAGGCCTTTATTTTGTGTTGTGCTAGTTTTGACAACAAAACATTAAGACGAAAATTATCCTTACTTTCGTGCAACAAATAGCCTGAGAACTCCTCTTTTTTTGCTAGTTTATTACTTTGTTGATAAAAGTCACTACGGTATTGCTTCAATTGCTCTCTGTTTTCCCAAGCACCATTAATGGTAGAAAGTGATGTGGTTACATGATTCTCTATACTAAACTCTAAAGTCAGCAAGCCATTGATGGTTTCTTGCTGCATTCCTCTAGCGCTGGCTTGCTCGAATAATATGCCAATGCTGCCATTAATATCAGGGTAAGTTGAACCCTTACCATAGTAAAAATCATCGAAATTCTCTTCGCTATAATAAAGACGTTTTTGTTTATCCAGTGCTGAAGCATGGAATTTTGCCAAGGTTGTTGTTAATTCGACATTTCTTTTAGGAGTCAGTGGGTGAGTACGACTTTGGATTCCTGGTTGAAAAAAGTAACTGCTGTTATGACCCATTTCATGAAAGTCACCAACAACATGGGGTTGGTATTGATGAAAGTACTTTAATCGATGTTGGCTTTCTTGTTGAGAGAGCAATAACCAGTCGCGGTTCAAGTCAAACCAAAAATGATTGGTTCGGCCAGTAACCCAACTCTGGTGGTGCTCTATATGATTGGCGTCACTATTGTCACTTGAATTGCGATAAGTACTAACCCAGTTAACAAATCTATCCATACCGTCAGGGTTAATACTAGGCTCTATTACGATCACAGTATTGGCAAGTAATTCAACTATTTTTTCATCAGTACTGGCGGCTAAATAATAAGCAACTACCATAGCCGCATTAGCGCCACTTATTTCATCACCATGCACGCTATAGCCTAACCAAATAACTAAGGGAGCTTTGTCGGACTTTTGTTTATCAAGTTGACTTATCTTTTGAGAAGGCTTTTGAGAAACATTTTGAGAAAGAATATCGCGATCACTGAGAATACTGGACAAATTTGCTAAATTTTTAGGGCTAGAAATGGTAACGAGTAGCTGCTCTCGCTGCTGAGATGTTTTCCCCATAGACGTAATATTTATGCGCTCAGAATCATTGGCCAACTGGTAAAAGTAGTTTTTTAGTTGATCATGTCTAACATGACGCTGGCCAATTTCAAATCCTAAGTTACTATTTGGTAGGGAAATTTTGCTATTAAATTTGCTACCTGCGGGCAAGTAATCTTGTACGGGCAAGGCAATAAGCCCGTTAGAGCATAGTAGGGTAATGGATAAAATTATAATTCGTAAAAGTAACATCTAGGGAGCCTCTGTATTTGACTTGTCTAAAGTATCAAACAAAAGCATAAAAATCATTAGCACAAAATTAAATAGCAGCGTAAAATGGTCATACTTGAGTAAAACAGTCAGGTATTTTTTCAACTGAATACTTTAAAGTATTAAAAGTATCCGAGAGCAAAGAGAGCTAAAACCATGATCACTATTTCAGAAAATGCGCAAAAGCATTTTATCAAATTACTTTCGCAACAAGCTGAAGGTACCCATATTCGTGTTTTTGTCGTAAATCCTGGTACAGCGAAAGCTGAATGTGGCGTATCATATTGTCCACCTGACGCTGTTGAAGCCGATGATATTACACTCCCTTTTGAAGGTTTTTCAGCGATGGTTGATGCTGACAGTAAAGGCTTTTTAGAAGAAGCTGAAATTGATTTTACTACTGATCAAATGGGCTCACAGCTTACTTTGAAAGCACCAAACGCTAAGTTACGTAAAGTTGCTGATGATGCACCACTATTTGAACGCGTGCATTATTTCTTACAAGCTGAAGTTAACCCTCAATTAGCAGGTCATGGCGGCGAATGTACTTTAGTTGAAATCACTGAAGATGGTTATGCAGTATTGCAATTTGGCGGTGGCTGTAATGGCTGTGCACAAATTGATGTTACTGTAAAAGATGGCATTGAAAAGCAATTGATTGAATTGATGGCTGGCGAAATTAAAGGCGTTAAAGATGCAACAGAGCATGAACGCGGTGACCATTCATATTACTAAAACTTATACCCGCTCCACTTGAAGATGCTCGTTTCAGGAAGTCTGAGCGATTCATAATCAAGTGGAGCGGGTATAGATTGTATGATTAACTTTATATGATTAACTTCACATGATTAAGTTACTAGAAAAACTAGGCCAAAATCCACAACTCAGTTTAACGCTGTTTTTACGTGGGCTAGGCCTTTTTGTTATTGGTTTGCTTTTTGTTGCTTTGGGATATTTTTATCATCACCTTTGGCAAATTATTGGCATCATAACACTGGCTCTTGCTTGCTTATTGGCTGCATGGGGCTATTTGGGGATTTTTGCCAATCGTTGGCTGAATATTCTTTATCGCACTCGACCTGCTAACAAACGATCGACTCATAAAAACACACAAACTAAATGAAATTTATTACTAATTTAATAAAACACTATTGGTTTATCATTACTGTTTTTTTACTTACCGCTATCGCAACTTTGTCTTTATGGCCTGCGGAATATTTACCTCAAGTTCCGGGCAGTGATAAAACGCATCACTTCATCTCTTATGGCGCTTTAATGTTACCGGTAGCATTACGAAAACCAAATCACTGGCTATGGATTGCTTTAGGCTTTGCTTGTTTTAGTGGTGCGATTGAGTTAATCCAACCATATGTTAATCGATATGGTGAATGGCTTGATATGGCTGCCAATATTACAGGCTTAGCCTGTGGTATTACACTCGCAAAAATTATTGAACATTTCTCAGTAAGTAACACAAAATAACACTTGATCACATAACCCATACAAGTGATTTATTATTAGTTGACCGGTATCAAGCTTGATACCTATTGGCGTGTTAATATTCTTTTACTGTTACACAACTAAGCCAATGACCTAATGTCGAAAGAAACCCCTGCGCATCACCTTCCGGTATCACACCCACCCAAGCGATTATGGCAAAAATTATCGTCGATCATCGCAAAAGGAAGTTTTGGCTTGGCTGGTATTGGCGTTGTCGTAACACTTATTTATGGTGGTGATGTTGAAGCCGATATTAAAGCTGCGCTTGGTGCAACGACCTTTATTTGTTTTGCTATTGGTGTGGTATGCCAAACGATGGGAGGTACTAGCATTCCATGCTTAAAGCCAGCACCGAAAAAACTCGATGATTAAAAATGATACCAAGCATTTTCTTTGGTAGCAATCAGCATGGCGCCAATGTTCTACCACTCAAAGAATATGTCTGTTCAAGCTGTCTTATTGCGGCCGTAGCAACTAAGCCGTGCAGTGCTATGGTAATATTTGATAAGATCAGCGGCAAGGCTAGATAAAATAGGCGCTTATGTTGATTGAAACGGCTAGTTTTAATCCAAAAAATATCCTAAAGTTCTAGTGCTTTAAAGCAAAAAGCGTTATTTTATCTGTTCTGATTTTTAAAGGTTTATACCATGAAGTATATGTTGCGGACACTAGTTTCAGTTTCATTATTATTGAGCGTTGCGCTCAGCAGTCATGCAGCAGTAATTTTACAGTATCATCATGTTAGCGATAGCACCCCAGCAAGCACCAGTATTTCCCCAAAGCAATTTGAAGTGCACTTAAAATATCTTAAAGATAATAATTTTAAAGTGGTACCTTTATCTGAGTTAATTGAAGGTATTAAAAACCAACAAGCTTTACCCGATAAAAGTGTCGCTATCACCTTTGATGACGCTTATATTGATGTAGTAACGACAGCCAAGCCCATCTTAGACAAGTTCGATTTTCCCTATACCATTTATGTAAACCCAGGGATTATCAATCGCAATGAAAAAAATGATGCCTCACATTATTTGTCATGGATTCAGCTTAAAGCACTGTCAGATGAAGGGGTGATCATTGCTAACCATGGTTATGAACATGATTCAATGGCGCGAATCACAGAGGGATTAACACAAACGCAATGGCTGAGTAAGCAAACAGAATTATTATTAAAAGCTGAAGCGATTATTAAAGAAAATACCGGTCAAAGCTGGCGATATTATGCCTACCCTTATGGTGAGTATGATATGGCTGTTCAAGCATGGGCTAAAGAAAATGACTTTGTTGCTTTTTCTCAGCAATCAGGTGCAATTGATTTATCTACAGATTTAACCAGCGTGCCACGTTTTCCAGCCTCAAAGCCTTATGACAAGATTTCAGGCTTACGTGATAAATTAAACTCATTGGCGTTTAATATTCGTTTAGAAGGTGAACAAGCTGAAACAATTTTTAAACACAAAGAAGCTAAAAGCATCAATTTTGTTATTGAGACGGGAGACTTCTATAAATCAGCGCTCAATTGCTATATTTCAGGTTTAGGAAAGCAAAAAATCACGTGGAATGATGATAAGAGTTTTAGCATTAACTTTAGTAAAGACCTTCCTGTTGGCAGAGTTCGTGCTAACTGCACTGCAGCAAGTATTAGCAAACCAGGTCGCTACTATTGGTATTCTAAACCATGGTTTATTTTAAAAGATGATGGCAGTTGGTACCATTTATAAGAAGGTAAACGCTTTACCTTTGTTTTTAATCTATTCTCAATTATTGATATAGCGCGACTATCTTTTGATAGTCGCTTAATAATTTTTCATTATCAATACTAGGCACTTCACCTACTACTTGCTCAGGTCTAAATATTGCGGTTATCTTCCCTGCAGGATTGATTAATACCAATGATGCACTGTGATCAACCCAATAGTTTTCATCCCCTGCTGGTACATCAACCTCTCCTTTACTGGTCTCTTTACTAGTGATGGCGTACATCAATCCTAAATTTCGAGAAAACGGGAAAAGCACATCGTGTTCTGCACGGAGAGCTTTAAAGTTAGGATTAAAATATCCAATGTATTGTTCGAGCTTTTCAGTACTGTCTCTTTTGGGATCAACAGACACTAATAACACTTGGCTATTGCTGGCAATGGTGGTTAGGTCCTCATAAATGAAATTGAGGTTTTGCAGGGTAGTTGGACAGACATCAGGACAAGAGGTATAACCGAAAAATACCAGTGACCATTTGTCGCGTAACTGCTCATTACTAAAAGGCTGTCCTAGCTCATCAGTTAAGGTGAAAGCTGAAATTGGCCGTGCTTGCTGATAATGCAAAGCATATTCAGGTGGTGGCAATTGTTTTGTTTGCTTAATAAGATGAAAGCCCACCGCGCCAGCACTGATTGAGATTAAGGCAATGATGCCATAGATAGTTTTTTTCATCGAAACCCTGTGTTTAATATTATTATTAGTCAGTTATATTGCTAAGTTATTGTAACCAAGCTGTTGGTGATAATACCTTGCTGCGGAACGTTTAAAACTAGCCCATTGGAAGCCAATAATGGTCGAATAATAAAATAATGAAAAGTAACATTAAATGTACGATGGAAAATTTAAATGTTGCCATTGCAGTCTCTTCTTTTGCATGAAACTTCAGCTGCCAAGCATAGCCAATAAAGATCAAATTCAAGCTACATGCTCCTAATAAATACAACCAGTTACTCATGCCAACTAAATAAGGTAGTAAACAAACGACAAAGAGTAAAACCGTATAGAGCAGTATTTGTGTTTTAGTGAAGCTCACCCCGTGAGTTACCGGTAACATGGGAATATTAACTTTGGCATAATCATTTTTACGATGAATAGCCAATGCCCAAAAGTGTGGCGGTGTCCAAGTAAAAATAATCAAAACTAATAACAAAGCGTTAGGCGCTACTTCATTGGTCATGGCTGTCCAACCTAGTAACGGTGGAATTGCGCCGGCTAGACCGCCGATAGTGATATTTTGTGGCGTGGCACGCTTTAAATACATGGTATAGACAAAGCTATAGCCAACTAGGCCTCCTAATGTCAACAAGGCCGTCAGTGGATTCACTAAGGCGTAAAGAATAATAAAACCTAACAAAGCTATGCTAGTGGCAAATATAATGGCATTAGTAACGCTAATTCTACCTTCAGGTAAAGGCCTGTTATGGGTTCGCCCCATAACAGTATCAATTTTTTCATCGACAATATGATTAATCGCGGCGGCGGCTGAAGATAATAAAGCAATGCCAAGCATCGCAGGTAAGAGTAATTGCCATGGCAAGCCCCTTGGAACGGATAAACTCATACCCACTAAGGCGGTAAGTACCAGTAAGGCGACAACTTTAGGTTTGGTAATATCATAATAAGCACGCCAATTAGAAAAAATATGACTAATGGAAAAGTGATGATGACCAGCATCAATAGTCGATGGCATAGGTGCTATAGTTTTATTCATGGCTTTACTCATAGAGAGACTCCTCGGAATTTTTCCTTAACTTATAAGCTAAGGTAATCAAACTCAGCATTAAACAGGCGGCAACTAAGTTGTGTGCTACAGCCACTTTAAGTGGCAACGAAAACCAAATATTACTAACCCCTAAACTTATTTGAATGACCAATAAAGTCATTAAAACAATGGCAGCATTTTTTATTGAATGAGTTCTTGCCTTGAGAAAAACCATGATGGCTAACCAAGCGAGAAATACGCTGGTAATGATGGCGCCTAAGCGATGAGTGACATGAATAGTCACTCGTTCATTATGCGCTAAGTATCCAAATTCATAGCTTTCTTTGGCTGGAGGAATTAAGTCAAATGACTGTTCAAAACTTAAATTGGATAACCAATCACCCTGACAAATAGGTAATTCTACACAGCTCATTGCTGCATAATTGGAAGAGGTCCAGCCTCCTAAGGCAATTTGTGTGGTTAAAATAGTAATACCTAGCAATGCATAGTTACTGTACTTTTTAAGTTGCCCATTAACTAAATTTGCTCCCTGAGCGTTTATTCCTTTACCCTTAATGCGCAAATATAATAAGAAGAGTAGGGAAAGCGTAGTAAAACCGCCGAGTAAATGTCCCATGACCACTATTGGCATTAATTTAAGTGTTACCGTCCACATGCCTAGAGCTGCTTGGAAAATAACAACGCATAAAATACATAACGGCAGAAAAATTGGATACCTAACCTTTGAGCTTTTTGAAAAGCGCAATTTAATCGAAAATAATGCAATAACAGCGATAAGCAAACCAAGACTACCGGCGAAATAACGGTGAATCATTTCATTCCATGCTTTAGCAGGTTCCACAGGCCTTTGTGGAAAAGCTTTTTCGGCAGTTGAAATTTGTGCGCTAGTTTCAGGTACATCAATTAAGCCATAACACGTTGGCCAGTCAGGACAGCCTAGACCAGCATGAGTTAAACGTGTATAAGCGCCTAAGCCAATAACCACAATAGCTAATAGTAAACTGGTCAGCACTAAACGACGCAGTGTCTGGGTATTTTTACTGTGTTCTGCCATTTAGTTAACCAACCTTAGAATATTTCAAAAGTTTTTTCATGTCGGCGACAATGGCTTTACCAAAAGCCGTTTGTTGTTCCATTTTCTCTGGTAGTTGATGTCTTAAAATAATATTACCTAAGGGATCGGCGATTAGTACCTGTGGCTCTTGCAGTAAATTACTCATTTGAGGCGTTAAGGCGAGTATTTTCCATTGGCTCTTGGCAAGCTGTTTTCTTTGCTGGGCAGAGAAAATATTTTTCTTGAGAAGCACCGCAGATACCCTTGGCATGTCCTTTCCTAGGACAACATAGCTATTGTGAACGGTTTCAATACTGTGCAAACATATGTCAGGGCATGTGTTAGGTAGTCTATAAATAATAAGCCATTGCTTGGCAAGTTCTGACTCATCTATACCTAACTCTTTTAGTGTTAATGGTTGTGCTAATAACTTACCTTGATTTGTTACACCTAGGTTGAGCCACTGATTGTCTAAGGCTAATTTGGCTAATAATATTGGCAATATAAATACCGTAATTAACAAGAGCAAACTACGACGACTTCTCTTTTGTGATGCATGGTTTGAAGTCTGGTCTGATTTATTGCTACTGGTTAAAGTACTGCTATTATTTGAATCATCTGTATTTATTGACCTAGCCATATTTTAACGCCTTATTTTTCTTTTTATCATCGTGAATGTTATTCGCTTACCTATTTTGTAAAGCACCAGGTAAACCCTCAGAAAGGACATGGACTGGCTTTCGTGTTTTTATTCGAAAGTAAATCATCAAGATTAACCAAGCGATTGCTAACGCTGCCCATTGAAAGGCGTAACCGAAATGTTTTTCTGCGGGCATCACCATTGGGTGCCAATTTTTTTTATAACCAAGGTTTTCTTCTTGGTCTACATAGATAACAAAGGGTAGTAGTGGTTTATCTATTAATGGCGATATTAGCGCAGAAAATTTATTGAGTTCAATTTGCTGTACCCGCAATGGCCAACTGGGCTGAGTAAAGTCTTGTGCTGCAAGCATTATTCCTTGTTCAACAATACGTACATGGCCTTGAAAATTATGCTGTCCATGTAGGGGAGTAACATCAGGAAGTATGCTTCGATCAATTGAGCCCTGTACCCAACCTAAATTGATTAATACTGAATGAGTCGGTGTTTCTACAACTTGTAATACGCGGTAACCAAGAGAGTTATTCTCGACTTGATTATCGAGTAAAAAGACATAATCACCATTAAATTGACCGATAATAGTGACCGGAAAATCATTAATACTTTCTTTACCGGTAAATTGCTTATCCTTTGATAGTTTGACTATTTCGCTCAGGGTTAATGGTGATTGCTGATTAAGTTGCATAATACGGATAGCGCGCTGTTCTTTCTCGAAGCCGCGGTTATACTGCCAGAAAGACAATTTAACTAAACAAGCAAACACAATAATCGTTAGCCCTAACCAAAGGGTACTCCGTAATGTTTTTTTCAGCTTATCGGCATACTGCAAAAAATAAGACCTTATAAAATATAGACAAAAACAAAAAGCATTACCCAAACTACATCGACAAAATGCCAATACCAACTTGCGGCTTGAAATGCAAAATGATTTTCTGGTGTAAAATGTCCTTTTAAGACTCTAAACCACATGACTATCAGCATGATGCAACCTAAAGTTACATGCATGCCGTGAAAGCCAGTCAATAAATAAAAAGTATTCCCGTAGACACCACTATCTAAAAATAAACGCATTTCTTCAGAATAGCCGTGAGCGTATTCTTGTACTTGAAAGAACATAAACGCTAAGCCAAGTATTATGGTTAGACCAAGCCATATTTTAAGCAAGCGACGATTATTTTTAATTAATGCACTATGAGCAAAGTGAGCGGTAATTGAAGACGTTAATAATAAAACGGTATTAATTAAGGGTAGACCATACCAACCCATGGCTGTGGTAGTAGTGCCATCAGGAGTTGTTAATAAAGGCCATTGGGCAACAAAGTCAGGCCAAAGTACGGCGCCCGTTGATACGTTGTTACCTGCACCGCCTAACCAAGGCACAGAAAATACCCGTAAATAGAGTAAAGCGCCAAAAAAAGCGGCAAAGAACATCACTTCAGAAAAGATAAACCAACTCATGCCTTGGCGGAATGAATTATCCATCTGATGCGAGTATTTACCAGTTAGCGACTCACTAATTACATCACTAAACCAACCCACAAGCATATAGACCACAAGTGCAATACCAGCCAGCAGCAAATATCCACCGTAACCACTTGTTTCATTTGCTAAGTCGGTTACATAGTTAGCTGCACCAAAGGCAATCATAAATAGTGCTATTGCGCCGACAATTGGCCAGTGGCTTTGACTGGGTACGTAATAACTTTCGTATTCTTTGTTAGTCATTTTCTATCCCTTTTTTTCGAGTAGAACCCTATGACGACTTCTCGGTTATGTCATACAAGGTATAAGATAAAGTTAAAGTGTTTATATCTGTGGGCAATTCTAAATCGACATAAAACTGCAAACTCATCTCAATATCTTTGCCCGCTGATAATGGTTGTTGAGTAAAACAAAAACATTCAATTTTATGAAAATAGTTTGCTGCCAAGCCAGGTGATACTGAGGGTACTGCCTGCCCGACAATGTCATGAGAGGCATTGTTTTTTGCATAGAATGATACTAATTTCATTTCACCAGGGTGGACATTAATTTCATTAATTACTGGCTCAAACTCCCATGGAATACCTTTAGCATTGCGAGTTATAAATTGTACTTTTACGGTGCGTGTTTTATCGACGCTACTTGCCGTATAAGCCACCGCAGTATCATTAGTTTTACCATTTAGGCCAGTAATATCACAAAATACATCGTATAAAGGCACCAGAGCAAAACCAAAACCAAACATAGCAACAACGACAAGCAGTAATTTTTTTACCGTTTTATTATTGTTATTGATATTAGTACTGCTAGTTGTATTAGTACTAATATTTATGTTGGCTTTGTGTTTATTTATGCTCATATAAATTAGTGCCCGTGCTGATCAGCATTATCAATATCTTGTTGCGATGGTGGAGTACTAAATGTATGGTACGGAGCAGGGCTTGCTACCGTCCATTCTAAGCCTATTGCACCATCCCAAGGTTTTGCTGGTGCTTTCTCCCCGCCGCGAATACATTTTATTACTACCGCTAAGAAAATAAGTTGCGATAAACCAAAGGCAAAGCCACCAATGCTGACCCACTTATTAAAGTCGGCAAACTGTAGCGCGTAATCTGGAATTCTGCGTGGCATGCCTGCTAAACCTAAAAAGTGCATAGGGAAAAACAGTAAGTTCACTGAGATTAGCGAACACCAAAAATGCCACTTGCTCAACGTATCGTTGTACATGTGACCTGTCCATTTAGGTAGCCAGAAATATGCGCCGGCATAAATTGAGAACAGTGAACCGGTTACTAGTACATAATGAAAGTGAGCAACAACAAAGTAGGTGTCGTGATATTGGAAATCGACCGGTGTCATCGCCAACATCAATCCTGAGAAACCACCAATGGTGAATAAAATAACAAAGGCGATTGAAAATAGCATCGGTGTTTCAAAGGTTAGTGAACCGCGCCACATAGTAGCGACCCAGTTAAATACTTTAACCCCAGTAGGTACGGCAATTAGCATGGTGCAATACATAAAGAACAGCTCACCAAATAATGGCATGCCCGTGGTGAACATATGATGTGCCCATACGATAAATGACAATAAGGCAATGGATGATGTAGCATAAACCATTGAGCTATAACCAAATAATCGTTTACGTGAGAAAGCTGGAATAGTGGTAGAGACAATGCCAAAGGCTGGCAAAATCATGATATAAACCTCAGGGTGACCAAAGAACCAAAAAATATGCTGGAACATAACTGGATCACCGCCACCAGCAGCATCAAAGAAACTGGTACCAAAATAAGTATCGGTAAGTAACATGGTCACTACGCCTGCGAGCACAGGCATGACGGCAATCAATAAATAGGCGGTGATAAAAAAGGTCCAAACAAATAAAGGCATTTTCATATACGTCATGCCAGGAGCACGCATATTCATGATGGTGACCACAATATTAATCGCCCCCATGATGGAAGAAATTCCCATGATATGAACGGCAAAAACGAAGAAAGCAGTACTGCCATTAGAGTAAGTCGTTGATAGAGGGGCGTAAAAAGTCCAACCAAAGTTAGGTGCACCACTTTCCATAAAGAAAGAGCCAAGTAAAATAGCAAAGGCAAATGGAAGGATCCAAAAGCTCCAGTTATTCATACGAGGTAGCGCCATATCGGGTGCACCTAACATCATAGGTAACATCCAGTTAGCGAAGCCGGTAAAGGCAGGCATGATGGCACCAAATACCATAACTAACCCGTGGACTGTTGTTAATTGGTTAAAAAAGTCAGGCTCAACTAATTGCAGGCCTGGCTGAAATAACTCAGCCCGGATCACCATAGCTAAAGCGCCACCGGTTAAAAACATAATAAAAGCAAACCATAAATATAGGGTACCGATGTCTTTATGGTTAGTGGTATAAAGCCAACGTTTAATCCCCGTCATTTTATGGTCGTGATTATCACCAAAAGAGTCATGGTGTGAATCAGCAGTACTTGCATTATCTAATGTATCTGTTGTCATTATTCTTCTCCACTCACGGCTTTTACATCAGCACTTTGCACTAAATCACCAGTATCATTGCCCCAAGCATTTCGCTCATAGGTGACTACTGCGGCTATCTCTTTTAAACTCAATTGTTTGCCGTAGGCTTGCATACCTGTGCCCGCTTTACCGTTAAAGACAATATCGAGGTGATCTTTTATCGAGCCGGTTGTGGCTACAGGGCTACCTTTTAAGGCAGGAAAGGCCGGTGGCAAGCCTAAACCTGTGGGTTGATGGCAAGCTGAGCAGTGAGCGGTGTAAGTTGTTTCGCCTAATTGCATCAGTTCTTCTTTTGACATAGAAGCGCTTAATGAAGCTTGTTCGGCACTCGCTGCTGCGGCGATACGTTGCTGTTGTTCATTCAACCAAGTGTCATAATCTTCAGCGGACTTTACCTCAACAACAATGGGCATAAAGCCATGATCTTTGCCGCACAATTCGGCACATTGACCGCGGTAAACACCAGGTTCTTCAACTCTAGTCCAGGCTTCATTGATGAATCCTGGGTTAGCATCTTGTTTAACGGCAAAAGCAGGCACCCACCATGAATGAATAACATCATCAGATGTTATTAAAAATCTAACTTTTTTATTGACAGGAATAACAAGCGGCTTATCAACCTCAAGTAAATAGTTTTTACCTTTGACGACATTAGTTTCTTGTTGGTTTTGGTATTGTTTGCGTGGGGTTGAAAGGACAGAATAATATTCAATATCTTGATCAAAGTATTTGTAATGCCATTTCCATTGTGAACCCGTGATTTGAATCGTAACATCAGAGTTCTCATTGTCCTCCATTGCTATCAGTGTTTGTGTAGCAGGCACTGCCATGGCGATTAAAATAACAATGGGTATTGCCGTCCATAAAACTTCTACTTTAGTACTTTCATGAAAATCAGCAGGTTTTGCACCTTTAGATTTTCGGTGAAAAGCAATCGACCAAAACATTGCGCCAAAAACTAAAACACCAATAGTAGTACAGATATAGAGCACTAGCATATGTAAATCATATACGTCTCTACTAACGGCAGTAACCCCTTTAGTCAGGTTTAACTGCGTCTCTGCCCAGGCTGAATTGGCAAATAGGCTGACCAACACTAGCCAAGTTAGCTTATGTTTCCCCACACGGCATCTCCTCTTTTCAATGATAGAGAACAGATGTGCAGCAATGTACTTCATAACTCACTGAACTGAATATCTGTTGTTGTTATTATTTTATCAACTAACAAGAGCTCGGTTTAGCCACGGTTGCGCTATGTAGAACGGTTCATGACGAATATACATAATCTAGAGATCAAGTTAATTATCGACGTGAAATAGTAATCAGTCATAGCACTAGTGAATTAGTGTGACAGGATTAGCAAACAGACGCCTTTTTATTCTTTTTATGTTCGTTTTGTATGCGTTACTACTTATAGAATTACGCTAAAAATTGATCTAGGTCAAATATTTTATAACAGAGGAATTATAAAAAAACCATTTAATTCAATGGAGTAATAGCTCTAAAGAGAGTGTGAGCTATACTAGGACTAGCTTTGATTAAATTTAATAAAGGGATTTAAAAAGTGCAAAAAATTATGTGAAAATTTAGAAGGGAAAAATATTGGAGATAAATAAAAACGCCATATTTCTTACGCAGCAATTAGGTAATAAATATGGCGAATGCTGTAACAGTGGCTAGGATGGATTACATCCAACGGCCGCTTCGAATAATGCCGACGGCGATACCCTCAATAGTAAATTCTTGATTAGTTAAGTCGACTTTAATAGGAGAGAAGTCTTCATTTTCTGCATGCAAATAGACAATATTTCCTTCACGTTTAAAGCGCTTTACGGTGACATCACTTTCAACACGGGCAACAACAACCTGACCATTTTGTACTTCAGTAGTTTGATGCACAGCAAGTAAATCACCATCTAGAATACCAATATCTTTCATGCTTTCGCCATTAACACGCAAGAGGTAATCGGCAGCAGGATGAAATAAATTACCATCCATTTTATAATGTTCTTCAATATGTTCTTGCGCCAAAATTGGTTCACCTGCGGCAACTCGCCCTATAAGTGGTAAACCTTCTGCTTCAAGCATCTCTTCAACTAAACGAATGCCACGAGAAGTGCCTGCAAGCATTTCAATGTAGCCTTTTTTTGCTAAGGCTTTTAAGTGTTCTTCGGCGGCATTAGCTGATTTAAAGCCAAAAAAATTAGCGATTTCGGCACGTGTAGGTGGCATGCCTGTATCTTGAATTTTTGCTTTGATTAAATCATAAATCTGTTGCTGTCGTTTAGTCAGCGGGCGTAATTCGGTAGTTGAATCTATCATAGCTTTAGCCTGTAAATTTACACAGTATTACTGGCAGTATATACAGGTTAATTTTAAAGGCAAGCTTTTACTTAAATATCAATGGCTATAAGAAAGTGCTCACTTCTTTATGTGGATAGGTATAAGTTCTATAATAATCATATTCTTACCGGTAATAGTGATAACTGATAAGTGATTGCTTGGTAAGGGGGGGGTAGGTTGATACTTGATGAGGTGGCCAACAGGTACCGTACAGTCTTCATTTTCAGATGTATTTACAATCATGTTGTCAGTTAAGCTATAAGCAAACAATAAGTTATCTGCTAACAGTTCAATAGTGACTCCTTGTTGCTCAATATAACAGTTAACCTCTGGTGAGAATGACAGTTGATTAGTCATAATATTAAAATCTTTAATAGCGCCATTAATTAAACAACCATGGGTTTTACTACTGCCATCAAAGCGAGCGATATCCAGTAAGTTAGTTAATTCATCAATATCGCCATTTCGATGTTCGAGTGTTAAACCCTCACCATCAATGAGTACTAAATTACGTTGATAACCTGAAAAATTAGAGAAGTCACCGTCATTGACCACACTGGCAATACTTAAACGCCAATCAAAATCATCCAAATTACCACCCTCGCTAATGGCTAATTCAGTAGTGTGGCCTAAACCATTTTTCCATGGAATAGTGTTAAAATTTTCAGGAGTGAATACAGTATGCATAGATGACCTTCAGCGTAATTTTTTGCCATATTACTTAGTTTATCTTTATAGGCAAGGTTATTTATGTGTCGCTTTATTTTGATAATTACATTATACCAATTTGATTAAATTATTGCTCACTTGTACTGGTTAAAATAGTTCATGTCGGCGTTGCTCTCACTCCTAATAGCCAGCTATTACTCAATCGAGCGCCTTGTCCTGAAATATTTTTCCTACGTACAACAAGATCACAAACTTAATTAAACTGGTATTAGACCAAACGGATAAGTTTTATTAGTCCAGTTGGTATTAGTACTTGCTATGCGTTCTGCGCTCACGTTAGAATTAAAAGCGTGAATAGTTAATACTTTCAAATTAAGCATTAACTACCACAACACTTGTCGGAGTGCCCAAGGCTGAGATCGCGAAAGCGGGATCCGTAAAACCTGATCAGATTAATATCTGCGTAGGAAACAAGAAAGAGTGATTAAGCCCTTGTGCTTAGCTTTTAATCAACCTCTTTTTGCCTATTTTTAACTAAAAAATTAGTTAAAAAACTCCGCCTATTTTTATTTTTTTCTTACTTTTATATCAATAAAACAAGAAAAACCAAAAACAAGGTGCGACCATGAACAACTCAACTGACGCTGTTAATCCCGTGAAAAAGCCACAAACACGACGTGAAAAACGTGAAGCGGCAGAAGCATTTTTAAAAAATGTTTCCGACCAATCTTTTCCAAATTCCAAAAAAGTTTATGTATCAGGTAAAATCCACGATATCAAAGTAGGTATGCGTGAAATTACTTTATCCGATACCTTGATTAGTGGTAGTAAAGAAAGCGCCGTTTATGAGAAAAATGAACCTTTATGTGTTTATGATACTTCAGGATTTTACACTGACGAAAATGTTGAAATTGATGTGCATAAAGGTATTCCACGCTTACGTGAAACGTGGATCGATGCTCGAGGTGATGTAGAGCCTTTAACTTCAAATAGCTCTGAATACGCCCAACAACGTTTGGCCGATGAAGGTGTTGACAGTATTCGTTTTGAACACTTACCTCAAATGCGTATCGCCAAAAAAGGCAAAAATGTTACGCAAAGGCATTACGCTCGACAAGGTATTATCACCCCTGAGATGGAATACATTGCCATCCGTGAAAACCTGAAACGCGAAGAAGTGAAAGATGCAACCTTACTACTACAACATAAAGGCCAATCTTTTGGTGCTAGCATTCCAGAGCAAATCACCGCTGAATTTGTCCGTGATGAAGTGGCTCGCGGTCGCGCTATCATCCCAGTAAACATTAACCATCCAGAATGTGAGCCTATGATCATTGGTCGTAACTTTTTAATTAAAGTTAACGCCAACATTGGTAACTCAGCAGTAACGTCTTCTATTGAAGAAGAAGTAGAGAAGTTAGTGTGGTCAGCAAAATGGGGCGCTGATACGGTAATGGATTTATCTACTGGTCGTAATATCCATGAAACTCGTGAATGGATTATGCGTAACTCGCCAGTTCCTATCGGTACGGTACCAATTTACCAAGCACTTGAAAAAGTAAATGGCGTAGCAGAAGACCTAACATGGGAAATTTTCCGCGATACCTTAATTGAGCAAGCAGAGCAGGGTGTTGATTATTTCACCATTCATGCAGGTGTACTTTTACGTTATGTGCCAATGACTGCGAAACGTGTCACTGGTATTGTTTCGCGTGGTGGTTCAATTATGGCGAAATGGTGCTTAGCGCATCATAAAGAAAACTTCCTATACACCCATTTTGAAGATATTTGTGAAATCTTAAAGCAGTATGATGTGTCATTCTCTTTAGGTGATGGTTTACGTCCAGGCTCAGTAGCTGATGCAAACGATGAAGCACAATTTGCTGAATTACATACGCTAGGTGAGTTAACTAAAATTGCTTGGAAGCATGATGTTCAAACTATCATTGAGGGCCCAGGTCACGTGCCACTTCATATGATTAAAGAAAATATGGAAGAGCAAATTGAGCACTGTGGTGAAGCACCTTTTTACACATTAGGTCCATTAACCACTGATATCGCCCCAGGTTATGACCATATTACCTCTGGCATAGGTGCGGCTAATATTGGTTGGTACGGTTGTGCCATGCTTTGTTATGTAACACCAAAAGAGCATTTAGGTTTACCAAATAAAGAAGACGTAAAAGAAGGTTTGATGACTTATAAAATTGCCGCTCATGCTGGCGATTTAGCTAAAGGTCATCCAGGAGCACAAATTCGTGATAATGCTATGTCTAAAGCGCGTTTTGAATTCCGTTGGTACGATCAATTTAACATTGGTTTAGACCCAGAAACAGCCCGTACTTACCACGACGAAACTTTGCCACAAGAATCAGGTAAAGTAGCGCACTTCTGTTCTATGTGTGGACCTAAATTCTGCTCAATGAAAATCTCACAAGAAGTTCGAGAGTATGCCGCTAACCTTGATAAAAATGCTATCAAAATTCAATTGCTTGATGAAACCGTAACGATAACGTCTGACGAAGCTATTGAAAAAGCGATGCAAGAAAAGTCTGCTGAGTTTAAAGCTACGGGTAGTGAAATCTACCAACTTGCAGATTAGTTTTATCTAGTCACTCTCGCATTTTTAGCGGGTTATACATTGGCTCCCCGATAAGAAAATTTGGGGGCCAATATTATGGTTTTAGGCGGATAAACATGAATATTGCCATTGTTGGCGCTGGATTGATGGGGCGATTACTTGCTTTATCCTTACTTCGCAATGAACAGCTGAGTCAAAAACAGCTCCAAAGTGTAAGTATTACTTTATTTGATAAGGATAATAAACTCGCCCACAACAGTGCAGCTTATGCTGCCGCGGGGTTGCTAACACCATTGGGTGAATCACTTCATTGTGAGCCTAATATCGTTAACATGGGTTTTGAGTCATTACGTTTATGGCCGACTTTGCTCGACAGTTTAGATGAACATACTATTTTTCAACAAACTGGCGCCATCATGGTAAGTCATGAGCAAGATAAAGGTGACTATCAACGTTTTGTTAGGCACTTAAAAAACAATTACCCAGAGCAAGAGCTACACAAGTTAGATCGACAAGCGTTATTGGCATTAGAGCCAGAAATAGGCCGAAGTTTCAATCAGGGTTTGTACCTGCCACAAGAAGGGCAGTTGGGTAATCGCCGTTTGTTAGTTGCACTGCGTAAGCAGCTGGAAAAAGAAAGTCATCAGGCAGCTTTCGGTAATAAACTTAATTGGTTGAGTGAATGTCAGGTGGAGGAGATTAATACCACCGAGCATGAGAGTAAGGTGACGTTCCGCCAAGACAATAAGCAGCACAGACAGCAATTTGATTTAGTGATTGATTGTCGCGGCACAGGGGCGAGTAGTAAAAATAGTGCGAGTATTTGTGCTCCGTTGGCAGATTTACGATCGGTCAGGGGCGAGCTATTTCAGTTGTACGCACCTGATGTCAATATTTCAAGGCCAATACGATTAATGCATCCAAGATATCAGCTTTACATAGCGCCAAAAGGCAAAGGCTTTTATGTGGTTGGTGCCACTGAAATTGAAAGTGATGATGACTCACCGATGACAGTTCGCTCAGCAATGGAGTTACTCAGTGCTGCGTATAGCGTACACCCGGGTTTTGCTGAAGCAAATATCCGTCAACACGTGAGTCAATGTCGGCCAGCTTTTAGTGACAATCAGCCTAAAATTACCGTGCAAGATTCACTTATTCAAGTAAATGGTTTATTTCGCCACGGTTTTTTAATTGCGCCGGTGGTATTGAAACAAACCCTTGCGGTTATTGCCAATCAACTAAACTATACCAATAACACTTTACCTTATACTGATTTATTACCCGTGGTTACGTTAGGTAGAAAAGTCAACCAGACAGCAATTTAAGAGGGTCATCTTATGAACATTCATATTAACGGAAAAGCCTACCCTTTAGGCAATGAAACACATATTAGTGTTAGCTCAGCGTTAACCTTGCATTTTATCGAACCGCAACAGAGTACGTTTGCCGTGGCGCTTAATGGTGACTTTGTCGGTAAAACAGATTACGACACTACCATGGTAAAAAATGGCGATAGCCTTGATGTCTTACAACCTATTCAGGGAGGCTAACTTTAATGTCATTGAATATCTACGGACAAAATTTAGATAGCCGTTTGCTTATTGGCAGCGCGTTGTACCCTTCACCACAAGTGATGAAACAAGCGATTTTGGCCAGTGGCTCACAAGTGGTAACCCTATCGTTGAAACGTCAAAATCCGGCAGAACAAGCAGGTCAACAAATATGGCATTACTTACAAGAAGTCGTAACCGAAGTGAACGGTCACTTACTACCAAATACTGCAGGCTGTAAAACAGCGAAAGAAGCAGTGACTTTAGCTAAGCTGAGCCGTGAAATTTTTCAAACTAACTGGCTGAAATTAGAAGTGATTGGCGATGATTATAATTTACAGCCTGATCCTATTGAGTTACTTCATGCAGCCGAAGAGTTAATAAAGGATGGTTTTAAAGTATTACCGTACTGTACCGATGATTTAGTACTTTGTCAGCGTTTATATGATTTAGGTTGTGAAGTGATCATGCCGTGGGCATCGCCAATTGGCACAGGCAAGGGGTTGATGAATCCTTATAACTTAGAAACTATTCGCTTACGTTTACCCGATGCAACTTTGATATTAGATGCCGGGATTGGCAAACCCTCAGATGCTTGTTTGGCGATGGAAATGGGTTATGACGGTATTTTACTCAATAGTGCCGTGGCACTGGCAGATAACCCAGTATTGATGGCAAAAGCGTTTGGGCAAGCATTGCAAGCAGGTGAACAAGGGTATGTGGCGGGGGTTATGCAGGAAAGGCAAACTGCTCATCCATCCACGCCGACACTTGATACTCCATTCTGGCACCAAAATAGCTAATAAATACGTCATTAGCTGGCTTTACTGCTTCGTTGAAAATGCTCACCTAGTAAACTAGGCTCCGCGTATTCGCCTTGCATTAAAACCAACTAACTTAGCCTTTAAGCTATTTATTTCTTTGAATTATGTAATATTAAACGCAGTAAAAAGTGACATTGATGACTGATATGATTAAGAAAAAAACGATAATCTGGACTATTTCGGGCAGTGATTGCTCTGGTGGAGCAGGTATTGCAGCCGATATTAAAACGGGGCATGGTTTGGGGGTTGAAGTTTGCCACCTTATTACTGCCAATACGGTACAGAACTCGCGTCAACTGCTATCGGTAAATGCTATTTCGGTTGAACTATTGCAGCAACAAGCAGCGATACTAATGGATGACAAACCGCCATCGGTCATCAAAATTGGTTTAGTGGCTAACGCAGAGCAAGTACAGTGGTTAGCCCGATTTCTCGAGCAAACTAAACAAATCATACCCAATGTCATTAGCGTTTATGATCCTGTCGGCCAAGCAAGTGTCGGTGGCAGTTTTAATACGCTTACTTTAGCGCAGTTAGCGCCCTTATTAGAGCAAATTGATGTCATTACACCAAACTTGATGGAAGCAAAAAGCTTAGCGAAATTAGATAAGTTAGTCGGTGAAAATAATGCTGAAACCCTTGCTAAAAAAATCTATCAAGACTTTGCTATTAACACCATTATTGTTAAAGGTGGACATAATCAAGATGATGATAAACACTCAATTGATTACTGTTATCATCAATTAAATCAGCTGCATGGCAAGCAAGATAACCAAGATAAAACCCAAACAGCGATGAGCTACCAGTTAAGTGCTAAACGTATTGAAAGCCATTATAGTCATGGCGGCGGCTGTAGTTTTGCCACTGCATTAACGAGTTTTCTTGCCCAAGGTTACTTAGTACGTGATGCTTTCACTTTAGCAAAAACATTTATCAGCCAAGGTTTAAGCGCTAATGAGCAAATAAGTGAATTACACGGTCATCAATATTATGGTGCATTTGAACAGCAAGGTTGGCCACGTAACGCTGAATTCTTTCCTGAAGTTATTGATGTGCTTAGCAAACAATATCAAAAGTTACCGGCTTTTAACTCGTTAGATTTAGCAGAGAAAAAACTTGGCCTTTATCCTGTCATTGATTCATTATACTGGCTAAAGCGATTATTACCGTTAGGCTTAGAAATTATTCAGTTACGCGTGAAAAACTTAACTGAAAGGGAATTAGAACATGTCATTATTGAAGCAGTAGCGCTGGCAAAAGAATACGATACTCGTTTGTTTATTAATGATTATTGGCAACTAGCAATTAAGCACGGTGCTTATGGTGTTCATATTGGCCAAGAAGATCTACAAGATGCAGATCTAACTGCAATTCAGCAGTCGGGAATACGTTTAGGCATAAGTACTCACGGTTGTTATGAATTTTTATTAGCACAACAGTTACAGCCGTCTTATTTAGCCATTGGAGCAATATTTCCAACTAAAACCAAAGACATGACCGGGCAAATTCAAGGGTTGGATAATTTAAGACAAGTATTAGGTTTGCGCCCTGAAAATAAGCAACAACAAATTCCTGTGGTTGCTATTGGCGGTATTACTCTAGAACGTGCAGCAGAAGTTATCGCAACAGGCGTAGAAAGTATTGCTGTCGTTACTGCAATAACTGAAGCTGAGTGCTCACATGGCATTTCTCCTGAGCAGGCAGTCACTCGATTGCAAGACATAGTATAATAGCGAAATTACATACATGTTCAAATTGCTTGGGTATATACCCACTCCACTTGAAGATGCTCGTTTCAGGAAGTCTGAGCGCTTCATGATCAAGGCGCATTTTTTTATTAAGGGTCATTCAGGAGAATATGCTCCTGCATTCTCTAATAACACCATCCATGTAGCGTCCTTAAAAAGAAATGTAACGCAGAGTATGATTTGCTCAGCCGTCCCCAAGGGGCTGGTTTAGAGACGCTTTATGCTGCGTTATTGATTTAGACAATAGAATAACTATTCTCTTCTATCAATGCCTTGCCTAAAGGCGTTTCTAATTCCAGCTGAATCATGCATATTCGAGTGGAACGGGTATATGATGTCATTGATAAATATTGGTTAAGGATAATAATGAAGCTTTTAGAAAATAAAATACCGCCGCCTTTAGTGGCCTTATTGATCGCGTTAGGGATGTGGTGGGTAAGTACAGTAACGCCAGTTATCTTATTAACAAATACAGTAAAAATAGCGTTAGTTACTGGTTTTATTTCTATCGGTGTTTTCTTTGATCTTGCAGGAGTTATATCTTTTCGAATGGCTAAAACGACGGTGAATCCGCTAAAACCTAATACAGCAAGCTCCTTAGTAACATCAGGTATTTATCAAGTTACCCGTAATCCCATGTATGTAGGCTTTGTTGCTTTTTTATTGGCTTGGGCAAGCTTTTTAGGATCGGCGTGGGGACTTATTCTAATTCCGTTGTATATAGCTTATATTCAACGTTTTCAGATAATCCCTGAAGAAAGAGCGTTAACAATATTATTCAAAGAAGAATTTACAGACTATAAAGCAAAGGTTCGCCCTTGGTTATAATGACTACATATAACGAATACTAGCCGAAGTTAAGAAAATAATATTGCTTATTACGAGTAAAAAAGGGGGAGATACAATGTAGTATTTCCCCCTTTTTTCGTTCTTAATCATTTATACCCGATAGAGTTTTACATTGCAGATAATAGTCTTGGATTAACCACTAAGTTTCTAACACCGTGGGCGTGATCTTCTTTAAAGACATTACCTTTACACCACTGACCAACGGATTCGATATTTACTTTCGCCACTTTTGGACGAACGCTCCATGAAACTTGAAATGGCGAGCCTTTTTCATTATAACCAGGGCCAGTGGTTGAACCTGTGTATTGAACAGGAGAGCCAGTATTACTCGGAATGTTTAATGCCTGTTGATAACCACCTTTAACGCCGTGTTTAGTTAATTCATTAAAGTCTAAAGCCTTACCATCATTCACTAAAACATAAACTTGCGTTTCAACACGCAATTGTGGGTTACCAATTGAATCGCTTAAGCATGCACCTAAAGTCGGGCCAGGCATTATTTGTGCGGTTGAATGGACATAATGTACTTCAATAGTATCTCCGGCATTTAAAGCACCGTGCTTGCTTGGGCATACTGCTGATTTGGTCGCTTTCTTTTCACTTGAACTCAACTTGCCAGAATAAACATAACCACTTTGAAAACCATGGCCATCGCCATTGCCGGCGTATTTACTAAACTCGCCACCTTTATGTTCAGCATTTTTATGAAAGTGAATATTACAAAGGTTCATATCTGTGTATGTAGGAGCAGCACCGAAAATTCGGGCATTGGTACCTTTGATTGAATCAATATCTCGTGGTGATTGGGGACCAAAACCTTTACCATCAGTATTTTTTTCTAGCATTGCACGTTGCTTGGCAATGACGTTATCAGAAACGTTATCGTGACCACCACCGGCACAAGCTGTCAATGGTACTAGTATAGTGGCGATAGCCAATGCAATAATATTTGTCTTCATGTTTTACCCTTAAGGTTGTTGATTAACTGGTTACTTACGGCGAATAGCACTATTTAAGTATTTTCTACATTCCTAAGCCAATATAGACAGTAGTTTTACGGATTATCATATGAAAACAAAGCTATTCTGCGCTTTTATTATATAGCTGCTAAATGATAAAACTACAAGTCATCTTTATTGGTGAAATTGCACAGTTAAACAATGTTAGGCTTTGTTTTTTATTGCTTTTCATCATAAGTTAATGGCTAAGTATGCTACAGCAAAACGTGATATTAGACACTAGCACTATCCTGTTATAAACCACCTAATATGTTAAAAATTGTAATTACTGTAATGTATGATGTTATGGGATTGGTAATAGTTGATAGCGGGTATATATCGCTAATACGGATAAACAATCAATGTTGTGAGTGAAAAATAGCCAGCTATAATTTTAATAGTTGCAGACATAAAAACATTATCTGATATGTCTGGCATTTAATTAGGAGTATTATTATGATTGAACTGAAAATACAGGCAGTTGGCGCGGGAGTAGGAGTAGAACTACCACCAGAAGTGCTAAAACAATTGCAAACCAGTGAAGGGGAAACTATCTTTTTAGAGAGTATGTTTGATGGCAGTTATAGCTTGACTAAACATGATGAAAAGTCTGCTGAGCTAATGATGCTAATTGACGGTCAAATGCACGAAGAAGACTCCTAAAGATATCAACGAAAATATGGGTAAACATAGCGTAAGAAATGAAGATGAGTCGTGATAAATTACTACGTTATAAGCAGGTTTCTGTTGCTAATGTCTTTGATAAAGAAACCCAGCTTATTGCCCAAATACAATCTGGTCAACTCAAGCAATGTCTAATGCTCTGGCAAGCCAAAGAAGCAACGTTGGTGTTGCCGGCAGGTAAAAAGTGGCCAGAAACTGATGATCTCACTCTGGCTTTATCAACCGAACGTTGGTTATTGCATTCAAGGAAAACTGGTGGAGCACCGGTGCCCCAATGTCCGGGTGTTATTAACTTATCTCACCTGTATCTTTGGCCAAATGACACACCTTACTCAATCCCCCAAGCTTATAAAAACCTATGCACTGTTTTGCATGGCTTCTTTGGTCAATTTAACTTAATTAGCCAAGCGCATGCTACAGAGTTTTCCTATTGCGATGGCGACTACAATATCAACTTAAACGGTAAAAAAATTGTTGGTACTGCTCAGCGAGTGATCTTAAAAAAAGGTGGCGGTAAGATAGTATTAGCACAAGCCTTTATTCTTATTGATGTGATACTTGATGAGATCGTAAAGCCGGTTAACTTATGTTATCAACTCTCTGATAAAACGGAGCGGGTACAAGCGCAGGTACATACTACGCTTTTTGAAAATATTACCGAGCGACCGACAACAGAAAAACTATATCAGCAGCTGACTCAAGCTTTTGTTGATAGTGGTTTATACACATAATGCACTACCAGTCATCCTAATCAGCCATCAATTAACTAGCTTGATTATTTCCTAAAAGCCATTTTCTAACTGCAAATACAGATCGGCAAATCTAACGCGCTTTTGTAACCTTTGAAAAAGTGCTTATGAATCACATTACCTTTGTTGTCAATGACCACTACACCTGGAAAAGGGATACCGTAATGATCATTGTCTGAAGTCTATTCATTGTTAACCATACTATATGCCAGCATAGTTTGTACTTTTTGGTCTGATAAAACATATGTTACTCATGCAGATAAAGCTGTTAACATGCTCATCACTAATCGCTTTACCCAGTAAACGTTACTGACTGCATATGACTAATAAAAATGATGACAGTATTTGTCCCTTATGCCAGCAAAAGAATCGCTGCGATGTTAAAGCAGCTAGTAATTGTTGGTGTATGAATACTCCAGTTCCAGAGGCGCTGTTAGCAAAAATACCCGCGCATCTTAGAGGTGTTAGCTGTGTGTGTAATGCTTGTATTACAAATTATCAGCGCCAACAAGGTTTAAAGACTAGCGTAGAATAGTTTGATTTTTTGATGGCGATTTTGCAAAGCGTAAAAATAAAAGCACATTGGTGTAAATTTTTTTTAGTCTCTACCTCTACGCAAATTGTGCGCATCCAAGTAACATATCACCTATGAATGTATTTTCTCGAAATCGTTATGAATAAAACATCAGCTGCTTATCAGCCATTACTCAACTCAAATGCAAAAATTGCCATTATTGGTGGTGGCGTTGCAGGCTCAACTATTGCGTTGCGTTTTGCTGAATTAGGTTTAGATACCACGCTGATAGAAAAGGGCCCGAGCTTAGTTAATGGCCCGCCTATATGTCATTTGCATGCTGGCGGTAACTTGTATCGTGAAATATGTGATGAGCAATGCCTTACTCTATTACAGCAATCGATAGACACAGTTAAAGTTTATCCTCAGAGCGTTAATATTCGGCCAACGGTTATTGCTTTGCCTAAAACGGATAATGGCCAGCCTGAAGATTTATTACCTCGATTAAAGAAGTTACGCGCCAAGTATAGTGAACTTGTCACTCAAGATAGTCGTAACAAGGTACTCGGTGAGCCGGAAAATTATTTTCGTTTTTATTCACGAGAACAACTTGATGCTTTGCTGGATTTACCTTTACCCAAAACGGCACAAAATGATACTGATTGGTTAATCGCTTTTGCACAACACGTTGATTTAGAAAGTCTTAAATTTCCTGTGTTGCTAGTGCAAGAGTATGGTTTATCAGCATTTCGCTTTGCTGCTATAGCGAGTTTAGCGATAGAGAAGTTACCTAGTTGTCACCTTCAAACAGATAGCCAAGTAGTTGCGATTGCTCAAAATGAAAATACCTTAGGTTGGCAAGTATCCACTCAAGTATCAACTCAACATCAGCAAAGCCACACTAAAATTGATCAGCACTTTGACTATGTTATTAATGCCTGTGGTTTTAAAAGTGGTGAAATTGACGACATGGTCAGTGCTAAACGTAAACGTATGGTGGAATTCAAAGCGGCTTATGTAGCACATTGGCCTCAATGCCAAGGTTTATGGCCTGAGATTGTTTTTTACGGCGAGCGAGGTACTCCTCAAGGTATGGCGCAATTAACGCCTTATCCTGATGGTTATTTTCAGCTGCATGGCATGACGCAAGACATCACCTTATTTGACCAAGGATTAGTTGCTAGTTCTTTAGAAAGTGCGCAGCCGCAATTAGCACAACGCTTTATTGAAAAGATTGATAAAAAATGGCCTGAGCAATTGGTGAAGAATAGAACCTTAGGTTCTATTGAGCATATAGCTCAGTTTATCTCGGCTTTTAGCTCGGCTGAGGTCGCAGCCAAGCCGTTATTTGGTGCGCAGCAAATTCCAGGTGAAAATGCGGATTTACGTGCTGCCGATGTGTCATTTTATGGCCAACACTATGCGCGTACAGAAATAGTTAAAGCATCGTCAGCTTTAGCTGCGGCCGATGCGATATTAAATAACTTAGTCGATTGCGGCTTAATAGACACCTTACAATTAGGACGCTATCTGACGGAACATTACTTCCCAGTAAGCCAACAGTGTTGCGAAAAAGAAGTAACAGACCGGGCGATGATATTAGCCAAACAGCGTGATTATCCAATAGCGTTAGCAAAAAATCTGTAAATTCCCCGCTATTATTAGCGCACTATGTTTAGTGCGTTATTGCTAGCACGCTATAATTAATGCTTTAGTGCTGTCAGTAGCTCAGCAAAAGTATCAAAGCACCAATGCGGCTGATATTGATTGATATCTTCACCGTAGTTATAACCATAGGTTAAGCCGATACTATCAATGTTGGCTGCTTTTGCCGCTAAGATATCATTTTTAGAATCTCCAATCATCACACACTGTTCAGCCGTCACGTTAAGCTGCTCCAAGGCATAATATAAAGGTGCTGGATGGGGTTTTTTCTCAGCTAACGTATCACCACCAATCAATAACTCAAATACATTATCAATACCTAAACCCGTTAATATCGGTTGAATGAAAATGGCCGGTTTGTTGGTAATAATAGCAAGGCGAAAGCCTGCCGCTTTTAAGGTAAATAATCCTTGTTGTACATCGTCATACAGTACTGATTCTATGCATAAGCACTGCTGGTAATGCTTAAGAAAAATGGCTAACGCCTCCTGAACCAATGATTCTTCTAATTGTTTATCAATGGTTGATGAGCCTGATAATGCGCGTTCAATTAATACCTTGGCACCATTACCTACCCAATGGTGAATTGTGTCTTGGTCGAAAGTCGTTTTGTTTAACTCTTTAAGCGTTCTATTAACAGCTAAAGCAAGATCTGGCCCGCTGTCTACTAAGGTACCATCGAGGTCGAATAACAGGACATTTTTTTCTTCAAGACTCACAGCTTTCTCAATAGGGGATAGGAAAAATATAGGTGATTATTTTACCATGTCATTGGTAATAGTGCAGGCAAAAGTACTGTCAATAATAGCCAATCGCCTGAGGTTAGATTTTCTAACCGATATTCTGTATTGGAGTTCTGTAAAATCACTACCATTTACATTAAATAAGGCTACAGCTTTCACTTTAAAATAAGCAGTGAGGATAAATTTTCAAGAGCAAGGTGTTTGATTAAGCAATGAGAAGGTTTGTATAAATATTACATCGTATTACAGCCACTATTACTTTTAATCTTCCTATGCCTATAATGTCGTGACTTGTTTTTATGCAGTTGAAATTTAAATTAAAAAAAGGAAAGAGTTATGAATGCACCGGAAAACCTGACACTTGATACGCAAACCATTACCGTGCCCTTCACGTCCAATATCGATGATGATTTAGTTGGTTCAGTGGTAACTTTCTTTAAAGTTCAACCTACTCAAAGTGGTGAGGATTGGGTTACTGAATTAGTTAATACTTCCACTGCGACAACATCGCCAGCACCATCTTTATTATTTCAATTTGAGTCGGTTGATAGCCCCAGCGGTATACAAAAAGAACTTGAACCGCATCAGAAAGTAACGCTGATTGTTGACCTACAACAAAGTGATACTGAGTTGTGGCAATTTTATGGGGCAGGTGTTGTTTTTATTGATGAGCCGCCAGCAAGTATGTTACGTGTGCAAACCGAAATAAAATATCAAGGCCAGCGTTTAGTTATTACGGTCGATAATGTGGAAAGTAATTTAGATGTTACTGAATTAGCCTTTCGTTATATTGCTTCGTGCATAGATGTGAGTAATAAATGTGCTGGCGAATTGAAAGTCTATTATTCGCAAGACCCTAGTATTAGCATTGGTCGTCGCCGTGAAAATTAATTAAGCGGACTAAAGCTGGCAGCGTTCTGTTTTGCCAGCTTTAGCCCATATTTTTCCAAAATCAGCGTTGCTACATAGAGGATCAAACCATGGCAGGTTAAACCAAACAAGTCCAAAACCAGCGGCTAAGGCTTCCTCTACTTGATTGACTGCAGATATCTGTTCAGCTAACTGGCTATAGACCAAGGCAGCGGCAAAAGCCACTTCGCCATTGTCCGGCGCTAATTTTTTCGCCTGATTAAGTGCTTTAATTGCTTCTTTATTTCTACCCAAATGCACATAAGCTTGTGAGCGCTCTAACCAAGATTTAACATCATTTCTTGCTTTATTTAGCTCTACAACGTGAAGATAATGTCTGTGTGCTTGTTCAGTTGAACCCAATATCAGCTTGATGTCTGCTAAATTTAGTATCTTTGTTGGGTGCTTAGGGCTGGTTTTTACCGCTAATTGAGCCATTCTTAAAGCATCTTGATAGCGGCCAACTAGCGTATAGGCTATGCCTAAATTATCTATATCACTGCTTTGCGGATTTTCCTTGATGATAGCTTCATAAAGTGCAATGGCAGGTTTTAGTGCCCCTTCCGATAAATATATTCCAGCTAATAATTGCTTGGCACCATAGTATTGTTCAGTTATATCCAGCAGATTGTTAAGGGTATTTTTAGCATTAGTAAAATCACTTAACAAGTAATAGCTAAATGCTAAGTTATATAAATTTTTTGTGCTAGGCCGTAGCGTGAGTGTTGATTGGTAATTTGCTACCGCTTGCAATAATTCATTGTTATCCATATGCAAGGCAGCTTGCAACTCTAACTGCGTAGATTCATCGATGCCACGTTGTATCGTTATGTTTAATTGTTTGCTAGCCTGATCAAAGTCTCTTAAAGCGAGTGAGATCCAGAATTCATCAATGGCTTGGAAAATGCTGTATTTATAGTCTGGTGGCGCTAGTGATAACACTTTTTTCGCAAGTTCTGCGTATTTTATTTCATTAGTTTTATAGTATAAATCAATAGCCGTTTCTCTATATAGGGCATAAGCACTATATAAATAGGGCGAGCTAGTGAGCATATTTTGCAATTGCTCTAATGTATTATCATCACTGCGACCTTGCACTAAAACGGTATTATAAAGCTTGGCAAAAGCAAGGTAATCTTGCTGCTTAACCGACTGCTCGGTTAAATACTTTTCATTATACTGAGGGTAAATAGTGGCAAGGTAAGTTTGAGTAATTTCTTTGATATCATAATAATTCTCTACTTGGCTTGGCCATTTTTTTTGCGCCAAGACGGTCCACTTGTTAGTGTTATTCTTATCGTTATTGTTACTATTATTTTTTACCGTGAGTCGCGACAAAGTAACATCACATTTAACATTATTACAGTCAAGCTGTGTGGTGATTATGTCACTTGCCCCTGTTGCCGCGGCTATGTTCGCCAGGGAGACAGTTTCACCCGTTGAGCTTTTACTGACCCCAGCAACCTCACGACGAGAAATCAATCTCAGGCCTTTGGTATTAATAATACTCTGGCGAATAGCATCATCTAGAGTCGCTGTTACTAAGTCTTTTTGCATATCAGCAATAGGTTTTTCAGGATTACTATTTGTGATAGTTGCTGGCAGTACTACGATATAACGTGCTGGCAAGTCGGCAGGAGCAAATAAGGTTTCACTATAAATACCCACGCCAACGAACAAGCTTGCTAACAAAGCAAGACCTGCAATAATAAACTGCCTGCTCTTATGTTTATTAATTGCTACGTTACCAGTGGATATTTGATTTGTAGCTAGCTTATCAGTAGCTAATTCACTGGTTGAGAACTCATTGGCAGTCAGTGCAGCAGAAAATTCTGTTGATAGTTCGGCAGTAATAGGCTGAGTATCTTCAGCCAGTATTTCTTGTTGGGTAAGATGTTTGGTGATTTGTTCAAATTGCTGCGTAACCCACTGACTTGATTGCGGGCGACCCTCTGGTTGATGAGTTAATAATTTATTCAGTAAATTGATTAACTCTCGAGGTAACTGCGGCACTATGTCTTGTGCTTGTTGGCACTGTGCATTGAGGATATTTTGCGCCGTTTGCGTTGCGGTTTCACCAGCAAAGGGGTGGCGGCCGCTAATTAACTGAAAAGCGATAATACCTAAAGAAAATAAATCACTTCTAAAATCAATCGTATTGTTTGTTTGACCGTTTATTGGATTGGCACTAGTGCTAAGTAAAGCTTGGTAAAGCTGTTCAGGCGACATTGCTGTTTGACTGCCAAAGCTCTGCGAGTTATTTGCGGTATTGGCATTACCACTGGTCAGTTTGGCAATACCAAAATCAACAATTTTAACGCCGCCATGATCATCAATGATGATGTTGCTCGGTTTTAAATCGCAGTGCACTATGCCCTGAGCATGTGCTGCGGTTAAGCCTTTACTAATTTGGCTGATAATAGCAAGTTTCTGCGAAAGTGAATTAATGTGCTCTTGCTGATAATGATGTAACGTTTTACCGGCAAGGTATTCCATCACTAGGCATATTTGCTCATCTTCTTGGGTAATATCGTAGATTTGAACAATATTGGCGTGATTCAGTTTGGCTAATAACTGTGCTTCTAGTAGCGCATTTTCTATTACTTTGGCATCACAGTCATCAGTACTACCATTGTCATTTGGCACGGAGTGCGTCGTGGTTAGCGTGGGTTTGAGTGTTTTAATGGCCACCGTGCGGTGTAAACGTTGATCTTCAGCCAAATAAATTTGTCCCATGCCACCTTGGTTGAGTAGCTTGATAATCTTATAATGACCGAGGTGAGTGCCTAGTGGGCTTAAGTCTGACAAATTAGCTGACTACTGTATTAGAGGGGGCAATCGACGCTTGCTGAAGAGATCCCGGATCTTGTGAAAGTGAACATTCAAGTTTTTGACCTTTATAAATCTTAAAGGTTGGACAGCCAAAACGCACTCGGCGTAATTGTCGTTCAATTAAATCTTCCGCATTAAGTACATTAGATAATAACTCGGTGAACTGTTTTCGGCTACGATGTATTTGAATATTTAGGTATGACATATCGACACCTAAATCTCTCAGCAAACAGTCAGTGTTTATCCAACCTTGTTCGGCAATGGGCATGCCTTTCTCGGCATCAGCGACTCTATATCTCGCTAAGTTCAAGGTTAAATAGTGATGGCTGCGACTCTGCAAATTTATACTGCCCTGTGCAGATTTTACCGTTAGCTTGGTAATTTCTTCATCTAAACTGAGTTCAAAAAGACATTGTATGTCATCAATGTTGAGCTGAGGTTTTGATTGGATCTCTGTACTGTCTTCTAAATGACTTAATTGAAATTGCCAGCGTTGGTTGTCAAACTCAATAATATCATGCTCGAGTAACAAACGCGGTTGTAACTGAGGTTCGTTAATGTATTCGATACGCCATTGGCCAGTCACTTGATTCAAAATCAAGGCGACTTCGGGTTCATTTTCATTGGGTAATAAATGATAGGATTGTAATGAAATAGCCTCTTTACTGTCACCGCGCTGCTCTTGGTTACTCTCTGGATAAGGGATTAGTTTAACGCTAGGTGGATTTAACTCTTCCACAGTAAAAACTATCTCATCGTCATTGGAGAAACGAATTTCGTCACCAACTTTTAGTAATTTTGGTTGTTGTTTAGTGAGCTTTTTTTTATTCAACCAAGTGCCATTACTGCTTAAATCACGGATAAACCATTGCTGGTTATGCCATTCAATAACCGCATGCATCTTAGAAATACGCGGATTGGTAATAAGGGTATCTACCGAATAAGCAAAACGACCAAAATTATGGTAAGCATATAAATAACATCGTTTTTTTGATTGCTGATTGAATAAATAAGCCATAGTAAAACCTAACTAAGCAAAGCCGAAAGTGAATTTTTGTCGGGAAAAATTAGAATATCGTTTATTAGTAGTAGTGTCCAGTCGTTTGCCCCTCGTTAACTCATTAACATTGCTGGTTTTTACCTAGCTGTAATAAGATGTAATATTTTTTCTCGGCAAACTCGTTATGCTTAATCGATTACCAAGATACTTATTGTTATATAGCTAATACCATTCCGTATAAAGAAGTGAGCACTTAGAACGGCATGGGCGACATTAGAACAATCAAAATATGCGTAGTTATAGTTATTCTACATCAAGCATGTTTTGTGAAGTTATCATGATGTTCCATGTGTTCCCAAAGGGCGAGTTTTAAAGGCTTATATACTGCGTTATTGATTTTGGTAAGGGAATAACCATTACCTACAATCAATGCCTTGCCTATAAGCCTTTAAATTCTCGCTAAG
>MAAF01000046.1 GCA_002163005.1 Colwellia psychrerythraea
GACATGCTTTCACGGCAACTTTGAATCATAATAGATAAAGTGAACGAAACAATGTCGACACTTTATCTATTCTTTTAACGTTATTATCTTTTTTGTTTCGGGTGCAATGAAGTTTTGTTACGGCCACTTCCTTTTGATCTATATAAGGCAGCATCAGCACATTCAACCCAAGCTTCAGCGGTTGTAATACTTTCATCAACTTCAGCCACACCAACACTTATAGTGTAATTAATATCAATATCATTGTAAGTCACCCTGGCCGCAGCCACTTCTTTACGAAGTCTCTCAGCAAATACGTAAGCATTTTTAAGTGAGGTATCTGCCAATAAAATAGCAAATTCTTCCCCGCCATAACGACCACAAATATCGGTTTCTCTAACATGGTGACGGATCAAGCTAGAAAGATGACGAATAACGATATCACCCACCACATGACCATAGCTATCATTCACATTTTTAAAGTGGTCAATATCTAACATCACCAATGAGCTAGGATGCTGACTTCGACCCCAGCGTTTATATTCTGCTAATAAACACGACTCCCAGTGCGCACGATTGAATAATTGCGTTAAACCATCTGTTTGACTTAGTATTGCCAACTCTTCATTCGCTTTTGTCAATCCTTGTTTATGCACAGCATTGTCTGTGACATCATAAACCAATAAACACAAATGGCTAACTTCACCCGTTGAAGATAAAAGCGGAATAAACGTGGTGTTTTGATACATAAAATCAGCGCTCCCCGTAACAGGGCGATAACTATCAAACTTGAATAAGTAGGGTCTTTGCTCCCATATCGTAAAGGCTTTATTTTTCAGTAAAAAAACTGACTCTGCCTTGCGAGTAAACCAATCTTGAGGGATCTCTTCAAATAGATCAAATATCAACTTTCCCTTTACTTGGCGAGGTAACAAACCACTATGGTTTTCCATAAAACCATTGAATATTTGAATGGTGAACTCTTTATCAAGCACAACGAGACCAACATCAATGTTATGTAACATTTCCATTAACCAATGTAGCTCATTTAATTGTGATTTTTCTAATGTCATAACCAATTCCTGTCGTCACTTAATCGCGCTAACTATTTATTAATAATAAGTAATCTTTACTTTGAAACTCATGAGTTAATCAATTAAATAAGCCAATTTATTATTAAGTGTTTGCATCGACTTTTCCGTGAATAGTAATAACAAGTCACACTTTATTGGATAATTTTCTATGCTATAACTAATTTCTATTGCGAGTGTTTTTTTCCATTTATTGGCATTATTAGCAATTAAATCAGAGATTTTTCTATGTTGCCCTAATACCTCAGGGTGTCCTTGACTAAACTGAATATCGAGCTGTTCTGATATTCCTTTTAAGCAGGCGCCAATAAGTACATTTGCTAGGTCCATTAATAATTCTAATTCAGTCCCCATGTCAGCATCATATTGGTAATTCATCAATGACGCGACATCTTTAAAACTGGAGTCATTAAGGATCAACAAAGCCTCCCCTGAAATACCCGCACTAATAAAACCTTGGCAAATACCTGAGGTACTTTCATGATTTTCGATATCTTTCAACGCCATTCGAAGCTCACTCACTTCGATGAAATTAACATTAGGAATAGGTAACTCAACAAAAACATTGAGTAAACGAGCAAGTAAATCACCCGCTCGCCCCATAGCAACATTGGCAATTTCTTGATAACAATCGCGAACATCTGTTGATAAGGCAAGATTAGGTTCAGCAACTTGTGGTTCACTCTCAACAGTAGATACATTAACTTGAGTAACCATAGGCTTCTCAGAAGTATTTATAACGGTAGGTGGTGGAGTTGCTGGAATATTGATTGGCACATTTTTCGATGCTTCTACTTCATCGATCGCTGCTGGTGTTTCAGTAGAGAAAATCCCATAAGAAGAAAGTACTTTAGTAAGGATATCTTTACTGATAGGCTTTTGAATGAAAGCTAGTGCCCCTAAGCTCGTAACACGTTGATGCGCTTCAGGCTGAATATCACCGGATATAACAATGGTCAGTGTGGGTAGATCTTGCGCTAAGATAGCTTCAAGCACCTGATAGCCATCCATTGTTGGCATGTTAAGATCAAGTAAAAGTACATCACCTTTCCCTGCCTTTATCGCTTCAACTCCCTCAACACCATCGGCGGCAAAGCTTATCTCTACATCCCAACCATCAGGTAATGAACGCGCAACTTGTTTGCGCGCCATATTAGAATCATCACAAATTAATAATTTAGTGGTCATATTAATCTTAGGCCTTACATAAACGATAACTAAATAATAACAACGGCAGCGTATATACCCAAGCCACTTGAAGATGCGCGTTTCAGTGGGAATTAAAACAGCTTTAGGCAAGTGAAAATATTAAAACATAATCTCTATGTTTTGAGTATTTTATGCGGGATAAAGTGATTTAAAACCCATCGAATAAGCGCTTGAGCGATTCATGATCAAGGCGCCTCATTTTATTAAGGGTTATTCCCTTAAAAAAAGAGGCAACGAAGAACATGATTTGCTCAGACATTCCAGCTGACACCTGCATCTTCAGGTAGCTTGGGTATAAATATATCTAACCTCTATTGATAACCTTAAAGTATCCAATATAAAACACAATGATAAAGTTCTATTTATAGAATTTTTATCGATAAACGGCTAATATCAGTCCACCTTAACCATTATTTTCAATAAACCATGAATTTTACTACTTCAAATATCACCTTATGTGCTTTTTTTATCGCCAGCTTTACCGTTGCTTTTAATAGCCATAGCGATAATTTTGACTCAAACAAACTTAAATCGACACAAAATCTGGTAAAAGCAGGAGATAAATATATCACCCTGTTAGGCGAACAAATCAATGTTGGCGAGCAAGCCCCGCAGTTTAAAGTTGTTGATAAAAACTTCGCCCCGGTGACATTGGCAGACTTTCAAGGACAAACTTTACTTATTTCAGTCGTGCCAAGCTTAGATACCGGTGTTTGTTCTATTCAAACAAAACGATTTAATGAAGAAGCAGCAAAACTACCTGAGAATATTACAATTTTAACCATCAGTAATGATCTGCCATTTGCTCAAAAACGTTTTTGTGATGTTGAAAAAACTGATGGTATTAAGGTGCTATCTGATTCAGTTTGGCGTGATTTTGGCACTAGTTATGGTTTATTAATCAAAGATATGGGACTACTTACCCGTGCAATATTTGTTATAGATAACCAAGGAAAAATTGCTTATAAAGAGCTAGTTACTAATATCTCGCAACACCCGAATTACGATAAAGCGTTAGCTAAAGTTAGATATACGGCGCCTGTTATTGTTATTGATGCGGAAGTTGAAGTTGAAGTGACTAAAGAACTTCCCGTGAAAGAAGCTGAAAAATAACAGTTAAAATATATATTTAAAATACAACTAAAAACAATCAGTTAAAGTTTATCATATACATTTTTCAACTTTGTTCTTGAAAAACCAGTAAACAATCCCATCTTTAATTGTGTAGTCGCCGTAAGGGGCTACACAACAAAAATTGCCTGTTCATTGTGAAAGGCAGCATTATTTTAAATGACTTATGATTTTGTGATTCAACTCTAGGCAATATTTTTGCTAGAAAATAACTAACAACATCAACGTCGCTGTTTAAAATAATAATCACTTTATTGCTATATTATAGGATAACTTATTATGCGTAACTCTACAGACTACAGCCCTCTTTATCGTTCATATATTGGCTTTGACCATTTAGCTAGTTTAATCGATAAAGCTTCCCAACCGGGCAAACAATCATCATACCCGCCATATAACATTGAGTTATTGGCCGAAAATCAATACCGTATTACTATGGCTGTCGCAGGTTTTAGTGAAGAAGATATTGATATTGAATCTAAAGACAATGGTTTAATCATTGTTGGTACCAAGCAAGCCGCTGCTAATTCAAAACAAGAAGACGAGTCAGCCCCTCGTCATTTTTTACATCAAGGTATTGCCGAACGAAATTTTGAGCGTAAATTTCAATTAGGCGAACACGTAAAAGTCATTGGCGCCTTTATGGAAAATGGTTTGCTGCATGTTGATTTAGAGCGAGAGATTCCAGAAGCATTAAAATCTCGAAAAATAGCTATTAATGGCAAAAGCTTATTGAATGGAAATTCATAAACTCTAATTTATTTCATGTTTCTCCTTTTATTTTACCTGTTGTTTTTGCCCAGTCTTTGACTGGGCTTTTTTGTTTTACTATGCTATTTAAATAGTTATATAAATTATTTAAGTAGTTAAGCCATTGACTGAACTCCCACACTTAAAGAATAAAATAACCGTCGCAGGAGGCGGCCCTGTTGGCGCTATGCTAGCCATTATTTTATCGCGTGCCAATTATCAGGTCGATGTGTTTGAATCACGCCCTGACCCTAGAGCACACAGTGCACAGCAAGGTAGGTCCATTAATATTACCTTATCAGAGCGAGCATGGGCAGCACTTGAAGTTATCGGTATTGATAAGAAAGTACGTCAATATGCTACGCCACTTTATAAGCGTGTATTCCATGGGCATGATGGGATCCTATCAGAACAAAATTATGGCAAAAAAAATCAAGCGGTCTGGTCTATATCACGAGAAAAATTGACTGAAATTTTGATCAGCCAAGCCGAGCAAGAAACGCAAGTCAACTTACACTTTGAACAACGATTAACATACATAGATTTTAGCACTGCTTGCTGCTCTTTTAGCTATTTGAAAGCAGGTAGAAAAGGCCATAAAGAGATTGATGCAGATTACGTATTTGCTGCCGATGGTGCTTTTTCTAAAGTACGTCGTCTTGCGCAGGAAACACCACGCTTTAGCTACTCTCAACGTTATATGAAGCAATCATACATAGAATTAACCATTTCCCCGAACAAAGACGGTAGTACTAAGTTATCGCCACATGCCAGTCATCTTTGGCCGCGCAAAGGTTTTTTATTGATTGCACTGCCAAATAATGATGGTAGTTTTACCTGTACCTTATACTTAAATTACCAAGGACTCGTTTCATTTTCATCACTAACAAGTGCAAAGGCAGTAGAGGATTTTTTTCTCCATCATTTTACTGATGTTATGCCACTATTAGAAAATCCTGTCACTGAATTCCTTAAAAAAACACCTAACCCACTATTTTTAGTGAGTGTTGATCCTTGGGTGATAAATAACAAAGTGGCTTTGATAGGCGATGCTGCGCATGCCATGCTGCCTTTTTATGGCCAAGGTTTAAATAGTAGTTTTGAAGATTGTCACGCACTCGCAGAGCTTATCAAGTTATACAATGATGACTGGCTAAAAATATTGCCCGCTTATTACTTACAACGTAAAAAAAACAACGATGCTATTAGTAAACTATCTAATGACTATTTTATTGAGATAAGCAGTCTTGATGACAATATCGATGAGCTATTGAGTAAAAAAATAGCACATAAATTCGCATTAAAGTGCCCCGAACTGTGGCCTTCATTAGATCAAATGGTCAGCTTTTCTCCTGATATCTCATACGCCAAAGCCAGAAAAATATCAGTAGAGCAAAAGAGCATCATGGCTGAAGTAATGCAAATTAATAATATTCACCAGTGCTGGCAGGAGGATCACATATACCAGGAATTAGAAAAAATAGCCTTAACAAGACTTGCCCCTCTGTTAAAATAAATAGAGGATAAAAATAAATTCAAGAGTAGTGATTAATTAAAATTCTAGTGAAAACAGTAATTCTGATAAATCTGGCTTCCATTGGAATTCTTTTAATTTGATCCTGCTACCAATCACAACGACCTGTTCATCTTGCAAATGATGTTTCTGCTTATCAAAATACTCACTGCCTGGTGGGAACGAAATCTTACCTTGTGAGTTAATAACTCTAAACCAAGGTACCGCTTGCCCTCGCCAGCCATCTTTTGGTACTTTACCAAGCGACTTACCGACAAGACGAGCTCTACCTGGCAAGCCAGCTAAATCAGCAATTTGGCCATAACAAGCAACCTTACCTTGAGGAATTAACTGTACCGTTTGCCATATTTGTTGGTAATGAGAATTTAGCATTGTGTTATAAGTCCAGTTTATCTAGGTTTTACCCAAATTTTTAATTACCGAATAAACTACCTAATAAATTACTGTATCATAGCAGCATAAGTAAAAATAACGCGAGTGGTCAATAGACCCTGAGGAAAAATATGAAAATTTGGGTTGATGCTGATGCCTGTCCAGTGGTGATCAAAGAAATATTATTTAAAGCGGCTGATAGAACGAAAATAGCCATAACCTTAGTGGCCAATCATCATGTCCGCATACCACCTTCACCCTTTATAAGCTTCATGCAGGTAAGTAGTGGTTTTGATGTTGCCGACGATGAAATAGTTAAACGTATTGAGGTGAATGATTTAGTTATCACCAGTGATATTCCATTAGCAGATGAAGTGATAGATAAATCTGCTATTGCCCTTAGTCCACGCGGCGAGCTTTATACTAAGGAGAATATAAAATCGCGGCTCAATATTCGTGATTTTATGGACACCATGCGCGCTAGCGGCGTGCACACAGGGGGACCACCGGCCTTAAATCAAACAGATAGACAAAATTTTGCTAATCACCTTGATCGTATTATTACCCAATTCAAAAAAACGCTATAAATAACATGAGCAGATACTCACGTGAGTATCTGCTCATTAATTTTCATCTCTTTTCAATTAAGACTGCGTGAGTTAACGCTGGCCTATCTCACTCTTTGTTTTTCTCTAATAACAGCGCTTTAATCTCTGCTATTTCACTTTCTAATTTATCAATTTGTGCACGACTAGCGGGCTCTCCGCCATCTCCACTTTCACCGTGTTGCTCAGCACGAAACTGCTCATGCTCTTGACTCATCACTTCTAATACCGTGCCCACCATCATATTTAAAAAGATAAAGGCAGTTAAAAAGATAAAAGTTAGATAATAAATCCAGCTTAAGGGATGTACTGCCATGGTTTCGTACATGACATCGGTCCAATCTTCAAAAGTGGCAACACGAAATAATGTCAGCATAGAGATGGAAACATCGCCCCATAATACTTCGTTAATCGGGTGGAAATACATACTACCGATAGCCGCATAGATATAGAAAATTACAAACATGAGTAACGCGATATAACCCATACGAGGTATCGCTTTGAGTAATGCATTAATCAGTAAGCGTAACTCTGGCACCATAGAAACTAAGCGTAAAACACGGAAGACTCGCAATAATCGAGCGAGTAATACGCCCGAGCCACCCGATGGAACTAAGCTACCAATAACAATAACAGTATCAAAAATATTCCAACCACTTTTAAAGAAATTCTTTTTCTGGGGACACGCTAAATAACGAATAGATATTTCTATCGCAAAAAATACAGTAACAGCTACATCCATAAGCAATAAAATAGCGACTACGTTAGTGGACAGATTGTGTGTTTTTGCACCAATTAATAATGCAGATAATAAAATAACAGCAATAACAATCCCTTGAAAAACCTTACTATTATCTATTTTTCTAAGTTGGCGCTGAGCCTTGACTACCAAAAGCCCCATTATCTCATCCCTACTGCAGCATCACTTACATGAGGATTACTTCGGCGCTCTTGCCCAAAAGTACTCATTGGGCCATGACCAGGGATAAAACGAACATCATCACCTAAAAGGAATAAGTTTTTACGGATAGAATTAATCAGCGTTGCATGATCGCCACGAGGAAAATCAGTGCGCCCTATCGAGCCACTAAATAACACATCGCCAACTTGGGCAAGTTTTGACTCACGATGAAAGAACACAACATGCCCTGGCGTATGACCCGGACAAAAATACACTTCCATCACAATATTACCAAAGCTAACGGTATCACCTTGCTCTAAAAAACGGTTTGGTGTAAATTTTTTCGCATAAGAGAAAGCGCCACCAAAGCGTTGCTTTTGATCTTCAATCCCGTCTATCCAGAACTGATCTTCTTTGTGTGGCCCTTCAATCAGCACATCGTAGTGATTTGCAAGATCATCAGTTGCACCTGCATGATCAATATGTGCATGGGTGATCAGAACCTTTTCAAGTGTTAAAGCGTGCTTGGCAATGCCTGCTTTAATTTTTTCGATATCACCACCTGGATCAACAACCGCCGCCTTTTTAGTGTCACTACACCAAAATAGAGTACAGTTTTGCTCAAAAGGAGTTACCGGGATAATTTCATGCTTTAACATATCTTGCTCTTCAATCGTTATTAATTACCAAATGACAGCATTATATACCCGTTATCATTCAAAGTGCAGGATTTCAGTGGGAATCTTGAGTGGTAACGGCTATATACTCAATCCACCTCAAGATGCGAGTTTTAGCGTATTGAATTAGTTTGAATAGCCAAAACGTATCCCGCTATATTGCTAGCATAAATGTAATAAAAGCAATGAATAGTGCTTCCCCTAAGCGCCTTAACTCGGTAAGCTTTGCGCAACTAATTTTATCGACTATTCACTATTTATGACCACAGCTTCTTCTCGTGATTCTTTTCATTCTCGTCTTGGTTTTGTTCTCGCAGCAGCAGGTGCTGCTATAGGTTTGGGCAATATTTGGGGGTTCCCTACTCAGGCAGCAAATAATGGCGGTGGTGCCTTTTTAGTTGTTTATTTAGTGGTGACTTTTTTACTCGCTTTACCTGCGCTTTATGCTGAAATTTATATTGGCAATCAAGCACAAACTAACCCTGTATCTGCTTTAACCAACGCTTGTGGTGAACGCTTTAAAAAGCTGGGGCACTCTGCTGGCATCATAGGTATTATTGGCGCAATGATGATGCTAAGTTTTTATACCATTGTTGCCGGTTGGATGCTGTCAAATGCGCTAGCGTCATTAGCTGAATTAGTTGGTTTAATCGACTTATCTCAATGGCTTTCAACCTCTAGTACTCTGCGAAATGTTATATTCACACCGATATTTATCGTGCTAGGTGCTGCTATCGTGCATCAAGGAGTTCACAGTGGCATTGAGCGTTGGTCAGCGCGACTAATGCCAATGTTATTAGTAATGCTGCTTGGTTTAATCATTTACATATTACAGCAAGATGGTGCGAAAGAAGGTTTGACGCTTTATTTAGTCCCTGACTTTAGTCAAGTCACTGAGCCAAAGTTGGTTATTTCAGCCATGGGGCAAGCCTTTTTCTCACTCGCTATCGGTGTTGGCGCTATGATGGCTTATGGCTCATATATGCCTAAAGGACAAAGTGTAGGTAAGTTAGTATTATCGATAACGTTACTTGATACTTTTATTGCTTTTATTGCTGGTTTACTGATTATCCCTGCCCTCTTTGTCGCTCAGCATAGTGGACAAGAAGTATTTGTAGACGGTCATCTCATTGGTGAAGGTCAACTTATTTTTAATATTTTACCAACGCTATTTAGCTCTATGGGAAGCGTAGGCTTGCTTGTTTCTTTTGCTTTTTTCTCACTATTATCAATTGCAGCCCTTACCTCGACCATTTCATCAACTGAAGTGCCCGTTGCTTATTTAATTGAAGATAAAACCATGACAAGAAAACGTGCAACTTGGTTTGTCTCTGGATTAGTATTTATTGCCAGTATGTTACTCATCGCCTTTTTTGAACAGCTCTTTGGCTTGGTAATTCAGCTACTAACTACTATTTTACAACCCCTGATGTCATTATTTTACTTCATCGTTGTTGGTTGGTTATGGAAGCGCGGTAATCAACTTACCGATATTGCTCAGTTAAATAAACACACATCATTAAAATTACTTGGTTTTTATTTACGCTTTATCTGCCCTGTTCTTTTAGTCGTTGTTTTCATTAATGTGGCTTTTTAATCGTTACTGTCTGGTTTTTCTTAAGGCTAATTAAATTAACTGTCGTAACTTAACTTAAAATTCATTTGAGTTGGTTTGGCTTTGCAGCTAACAGTTTCTAATTGCTATAAATGTTTGGGTTCTCGGTATTTAAGATAAATGGCCTCTATCGTTCCGTTAGCTGTTAGTTCTTTAATGACTTTGTTAACTGAATCTCGTAGCATCTCATCTTTAAAGGCCATATGTGAATATACGTCTGGCCAAAGCCTATGTATGGTGAAGTCTTTCACATCTATTTGTTCTTCACCTATATAACGTTTATCCGTTAAGTCATGTAAAAATATATGTATATCTCCAATGCGAATATCCTTCTGGCCAGCAACCATCATATAAGTGGTCTCTTTAGGATGTGAATGCTCACTGTATTTAGGATTAGCAAGCGCCATCTCCTTAAAATCGTCCCCAAGTAATTCTTTAGCCCCTTGATAGGCCGCAATAGACAAACCTTGTAAATCAGAAACTTTTTTTACCTTTAGTTTGGCTGAACGTTTTGATACGGCGACATCGGTATATCTAAAAATAGGCGTAGATAAAAAGCCTTCAACTTGTGAGTTAAAAAATATATTACATGCGACGTCAATTCTTTTGCCTGAATTGATTTCATGTAACAACCTATGATTACTCATATAAATAAACTTCACATTATATCTTGGTAATTGCTTAAAGATTTCTTCGGTAAGCTCAAGAAATAAGCCTTGTTGCTGTTCTTCACCAAAAAAAGGCGCAAAATTGCCAATACCTACGGTTAGATCTTGTTTAGCCATTATCAAACTTGATGAAAATAATAGTGAGAGTAAGAGCAAACGGTATAATATTTTAATCATCTAAAAATAGCTCCCTCACAAGGTTTTATAAATAAGTATTAAGCAACTAATTAGCTTCATTAAACCTTTTGTATTAATCACAATGACCAATTAAGCATAAAAAGGCAGTAAATAGTAGCAAATTTCTCTGATTAGTTAGGAAAATGTTCTATTAACACTTTTACTCAAGTAGCTCTAAAGATTCTTTTTCACTGAGATCCACCTGCTCTATTTTCTCAAAACGGCTAGATATTTTATCTGCCGACGTATGGATTTGTTTCACATCTGTTGCCGCCTGATCTATATGCCTAGCAAGATTAGCAAAACGGCCTTTAAAGCGGCTAAAGTCTTGGGCTAAATCAGATAAATGCGCCTGAATTATATGAATTTGCTGACGCGTGGCCTCATCTTTAAGTACCGAGCGTGCGGTTGTTAATATTGCCATTAAGGTAGTAGGTGATGTCAACCAAACACGTTTCTTATTTGCATATTCAACGAGATCACTTTGGTGACCATGAATCTCGGCAAAAATGGCCTCTGCAGGAATAAACATAATGGCGCCGTCAGCTGTTTCATTATCAATCAGGTACTTATCACTAATATCATTAATGTGTTTTTTTATATCAACTTTAAACTGTCGCAGAGCTGATTTTCGTTCCGCTTCATGGGTTTCAAAGTCCACCATTTTTCGATAGTTTTCTAATGGGAACTTAGAATCAACAACAACATTACCCGTAGGTTTAGGTAAAAAGAGTACACAATCGGCAATTTTACCGTTTGATAGTGTATGTTGAAGCTTAAAGCTTTGCTCCGGTAATACATTTCTGATCAAGCTATTTAATTGTACTTCACCAAAAGCGCCCCGTGACCGCTTATCATTAAGTACTTCTTGCAAGCTCACTACATTGGTAGATAATTCAGTAATTTTCTTCTGCGCGTCATCAATTAACGCTAAACGCTGTAAAATATCACTAAAAGTTTTGGTTGTTTTTTCAAAACCTTCAGCCAAGCGTTTTTCTACTTGGCCACTAATCTCTTGCAAGCGGTTATCGGTCGCTTGAGTTAAACCATCAATACGTTTACTCATTTGATCGCTGCTTTGTGCCAATGTTTTAGCCAACTCTTCACGGTTAGCTTGGCCAGTATTATTTAGGTGCTTAATTACCTGATCTAATGATTGGCTTTGATTAGTGGTTAGCTGAGTTTGTAACTCGTTAATTTGCCGCATGAGCTTGATACGTAAATCAGCCATTTGCTGTTCAATATTATTAGATAATTGCAGTTGTTGTTTATCATGGGCTTGTGATATTTGTTGCTGGTTAATTTGTTGATAACTTTGCTGTAAATGTAATAACTGTTCTGAAAACTGTTGGTCTAGTAACGCTTTAATGCGCTCTTCTTGTTCAGAGTTTTGTGCTAGCACAGCACTTTTGATACTGCTTAGTCGAAATAACACCCATATCAGCATTAAGAAAAACACGAAGACCAACGTTAGTGCGAGTGGTAAAAGGTGTTGTGGCTCTATGGAAAAGTTCATAATTGATACCAATTTCATTAAATTATTGCTCACTTATACCCGCTCCACTTGAAGATTCTCGTTTCAGGAAGTCTGAGCGATTCATAATTAAGACACATTTTTTTTATCAAGGGTTATTCAGGAGAATATGCTCCTGCATTCTCTAATAAGCTACATCCATGTAGCGTCCTTAAAAAGAAATGTAACGCAGAGAATGATTTGCTCAGCCTTCCCCAAGGGGCTGGTTTATAAACGCTTTATGCTACGTTATTGATTTCGACAATTGAATAACTATTCTCTTCAATCAATGCCTTGCCTAAAGGAGTTTCTAATTCCAGCTGAATCATGCATCTTCAATTGGAACGGGTATATACTGGCTAAAATACTTCAAGACTGCATTGCCCTCAATCACACACGCCAGCTATTGCTCACTCGAGCGCCTTATTTTCCCTTCGCACAACAAGATCACAAACTTAATGATGTTGGTATAACTTTCGAGGAAAATCAGCAATAAACACTGTATTTTATTACAGTACCTATAAGGTATTAAAACATAACTCGTTATATTCAACCAGTATTTTAATAAGTTAGCTGTTCAATAGCACCTGCGCAGGCTTTTAGTGCTGGTAAAATAGTCGTTAATACTTGCTGTTTCGTTGTTTGAGAAATATGTGTACTGATACTTAGCGCACCAAGAACTTTTCCGGCTTGATTTCGTACCGGTACCGAAATAGAGGTTAGGCCTAGCTCTAATTCTTGTTCTACCAAAGAATAACCTTGCTGATTTACTCGCGAAATTTCTGCTGCTAACTCCGCTTTGTTAGTGAGCGTGAAGGCAGTATATTGCTCTACGCGACAGGTTGTTAAAAAGTCATTTAATGATTTACCTTTCATATCGGCCAACAATACACGACCCAGTGACGTTGCAAAGGCAGGTAAGCGAGTACCTACATTTAGGCTAACAGACATAATCCGTTTGGTGGTGGCAACACGTCCAACATATACAACATCTTCACCTTCTAATACCGCTGCCGAGCACGACTCATTGAGTTGCTCAACTAACTGCTGCATCAAAGGTTTTGCGTTCTGCCAAACATCTTGAGAGGCGAGGTAAGAAAACCCCAAATTCAGTATTTTTACCGTTAACGAAAACTGCTTCCCCTCTTGTTTGGCATAACCTTCACTTACTAAGGTCAGTAAAAAACGCCTCGCTGCTGCTCGCGTATAACCTGTGGCAGTAGCAACTTCAGACAAAGTCATTGTTGGTCTGTGCTGATCAAAGGCCTGAATTACCATCAACCCTTTAAGTAAGGATTGTACAATTTCGGTTGATTTGATCATAACTTGATCACCATCATGTTTTTCTTGTTCTTGCTTTGACATTGAATAACCTCAAACCTACACTAATGTTCGATATACTAACAAGTGTTCGTATTGCGCACAACTTGTTTTGGTTAACTTTAAATAATTGCCTAGTGAAATAGCCTAGGACCTTAAATAATTCCTATAGGGCTAATTTATTGCTCCGTTTGGAATAACACGAACATGATATGAGTAGTGCAAAATGATAGATAAAAGAGTAGCAAGTTGCGTCAGTGCTGTTGCCAATATAAAAGACGGCGATACCGTGATGATTGGTGGTTTTGGTGAAGCAGGTAGTCCGATAGAGTTAATTCACGCATTAATAGATCATGGGGCAAAAAACTTAACCGTTATTAACAACAATACCGGCAGTGGTCGAGTAGGTTTAGCTGCCTTGATTGAAAATGGTCAAGTGGCTAAAATGATCTGCTCCTATCCGCGCACTGCTAATTCTCTAGTTTTTCCAGAACTGTACCGCAGTGGCAAAATTGAACTAGAGCTTGTTCCGCAAGGTACGTTAGCCGAACGTATTCGTGCTGGTGGCGCTGGAATTCCTGCTTTTTTCACTAAAACGTCAGTCGGAACGCCGCTTGCAGCTGGTAAAGAACTCCGGAATTTTGAAGGCGATGACTATGTTATGGAGCGTGGCCTAAAGGCTGATTTCGCGCTAATCAAAGCCAAGCAAGCTGACAGATACGGTAATTTAACCTATAACAAAACTGCCCGTAACTTTGCCCCAATTATGGCCATGGCGGCAACAAACACCTTAGTGCAAGTCAATGAAATGGTTGAATTGGGTGTTCTTGATCCCGAAAACGTCATTACCCCCGGCATATTCGTTAATGCATTAATCGAGGTGACCCAACCACAACAAGAGTCTCAACTGGTTAAAGACGGCATTACCTACCCTCCAACAAAGAACCCTGCAACAAATAGCCTAGAAAAAATAAACTCGGGAGCAACACCAGCATGAGCCAAGTAGCAAAAAAACAAAACCTCGCGGCTACAACTAAAATTGGCTGGAACCGAGAGCAAATGGCGCAACGCTGTGCACAAGATATTGAAGATGGCAGCTATGTAAACCTTGGCATAGGTATTCCTGAAAAAGTCGCTCAATATGTTCCTGATGGTAGAGAGGTTATCTACCATACAGAAAATGGTTTACTTGGCATGGGCAATTCTCCCAGCGACGAAGAATTTGATGCTGATTTAATCAATGCCGGTAAAAAAGCAGTAACGGCAATTCCTGGTGCCTCATATTTTCATCACGGTGACAGCTTTGCCATGATCCGCGGCAACCATATAGATGTTTGTGTGCTAGGGGCTATGCAAGTATCAATGAAAGGTGATTTAGCCAATTGGTCTACCGGCGCTGTTGATGCAATTCCTGCCGTAGGTGGTGCTATGGACTTAGTCGCGGGCGTTAAAACCATCTACATTATTACCCAACATACCACCAAAACAGGGGCGGCTAAAATATTGCCTGAATGTACTTTCCCGCTCACCGGACAGAAGGTTGTTAATCGAATTTATAGTGATTTATGTGTGATTGATGTCACCGAAAACGGTTTAGTACTTATAGAGCTAGCGCCCGACATCAGCTTTGATTATGTACAAGAACACACAGGAGTAGCGCTGCTTAATGGACTTTCAAAAAAAAGTAACATAGCAGATAATCAATTGGTTAACACCACATATAAGGCGCAGCAGTAATGGCAAATAAAAGCGAGAACTTGTTTAATAAAGCGCTGAAGGTATTACCTGGCGGTGTTAGTCGTAATACCATTTTTAGAAAGCCATATCCATTTTACGCTGATAAAGGTGAAGGCTGTTATGTTACCGATGTTGAGGGTGTTACACGCATCGACTTTGCTAATAACATGGCCTCATTGATTCATGGTCACGCCTACCCTGCAATTGTTGAAGCTGTATCAGAACAACTAGCTAAAGGCAGTTGTTTTACCATGGCGACTGAAGCTGAAGTTAACTATGCGCAGCTTTTATGCGACCGAGTACCTAGCTTTGATAAAATTAGGTTTGTTAACTCGGGCACCGAAGCGGTAATGGCAATGTTAAAAGCATCGCGTGCCTATACAGGTAAAGCTAAAATAGCCAAAGTTGAAGGTGCTTACCATGGCGCTTACGATTATGCTGAAGTAAGCCAAACAGCAAATCCAAGTAACTGGGGAGAACTTGATAACCCAAACAGCATCCCAGTAGCCGAAGGCACACCACCAAAAGCATTAGAAGATGTTGTGGTAATACCGTTTAATGATCCTGAACGAGCGATTAAGATTTTAGAGCAACATAAAGATGAAATCGCCTGCATTTTAGTTGATTTATTACCTCACCGAGTTGGTTTAATTCCCGCCAGCAATGCTTTTATTAATGCATTACACCAGTGGACCCGTGATAATAAATCACTCTTAGTATTCGATGAAGTTATTACCTTTAGAACTAATTACAGTGGTGCTCAACAAAACTATGATATTGCACCAGACTTAACCGCGATGGGAAAAGTTATTGGTGGCGGTTTCCCCGCAGGCGCCTTAGCAGGTTGTGATAAGGTGATGAAAGTACTCGACCCAACGGAGCCAAAGGTTTTATTACCTCACTCAGGTACTTTCTCGGCCAATCCAATTACCATGACAGCAGGTTTAGCCGCCATGAAGGACTTTGATCAAGCAGCTGTTACCAAGCTTAACCTACTTGCCACCTATGCTAGAGAAACTATTACTCAGGCCATAGTAGAGGTAGGTATCAATGCTTGTGTTACAGGTGCGGGCAGTATGTTTAGAATACACCTAAAAGCACAGCCACCAAAAAACTACCGTGAAGGTTATGTAGATAAAAAAGAAAGCCAATTAATCACTAAATTACTCGATCATTTATTCGATAATGGCATTATGATGATAAATACTTGCACAGCAACGTTATCAACCGCCATGAGTAAAAAAGAAATAGATCATTTAGTCTGTGCACTAAAAGATGGCTTTGAACTAATAAAGCCAGAAATGGCATAACACGCTTTGTTATTTTGGTTATCGAGGTAGAACTCACCTCGTAAGCCGAAACCTTAGCGTTAAAATAACTAGATCCCCGATCAAACACTTCGGGAGTGGCTCAAAATCAGCACAATACAACAACATAGCTTATTGGCAAAATATGGAGACAATACCTTTAACATGACGTTACATGGATGTAACTTGTTAGATAATGCATAGAGCTATTATCCTGACGTTAAAGTTAAGCCTACATGGATGTATTTACGGTGTTTATCGGAAGACTTGCCACTGAGCTAGGAAAAACATATAAGGTTTATTAATAATGAGAGACGTATACATTTGCGATGCTATTCGCACGCCGATTGGAAAATATGCAGGCGCTTTATCATCAGTTCGCGCTGATGACCTAGCAGCAATTCCACTTAAAGCATTAAAAGACAGAAACCCAACATTAGACTTAACCCAAGTAGACGATGTTATTTTGGGCTGTGCCAACCAAGCAGGTGAAGACAATCGTAACGTCTCTCGTATGGCGCTTTTATTAGCGGGTTACCCTACCCAAGTGGCAGGTTGCACCATTAACCGTTTATGTGGCTCAGGTATGAATGCCATTGCAATGGCGACAAATGTTATTAAAGCTGGCGAGGCTGAAATATTAATTGCTGGCGGTGTTGAAAGCATGTCCCGCGCACCTATGGTAATGGCGAAAGCTGAAACCGCTTTTTCACGTAACGTTGAATTATTCGATACCACGTTAGGCTGGCGTTTTGTTAATCAAAAATTACATACCGCCTATGGCACAGATTCTATGCCTGAAACGGCTGAGAATGTTGCTGAGCAATTTAACATTAGCCGTGAAGCTCAAGATAAATTCGCTTTTGCTAGTCAAAGTAAAGCCAAGGCAGCACAAGATGATGGTCGATTTGCAGAAGAAATTGTACCCGTGGTTATTTCGAAGCGCCGTGGTGAAGATATTGTGGTTACAAAAGATGAACACTTACGTCTTAGCTCCTTAGAAAAACTAGCAACACTCAAAGCGCCCTTTAGAGAGGGTGGCTCAGTTACCGCAGGTAATACCTCTGGGGTAAATGATGGCGCTGCTGCGGTTATTCTCACCAGCAAAGAAGCCGCATTAGCGAATGGTTTAACGCCAAAAGCGAAAATACTTGGCTCTGCTGTTATTGGTGTTACCCCTGAAATTATGGGGATTGGCCCCGCGCCAGCGAGTGCCAAACTATTAAAACGTTTAGGCCTTAGCATTGACGATATGGACATTATTGAGTTCAACGAAGCTTTCGCTGCACAAGCGCTTGCCAGTGCGCGTGAATTGGGTCTTAAAGATGATGATGCGCGTTTAAACCCACAAGGGGGCGCCATTGCTCTGGGTCATCCATTAGGCATGAGTGGCACGCGCTTATTAATTACGGCGACGAAACAGCTTGAACGCAGTGGTAAGCGTTATGCTCTCTGCGCTATGTGTGTTGGTGTTGGCCAAGGCATTGCGATGGTAATTGAACGATATAGTGAAAGATACAGTGAGAATGTAGAGTAAACATCTACCATGAAATGTATCGCGAAATGAGCTAACTAAAGCGAGAACTATGGCGATAGCAAAAAGAATAAATAACAAAAAAGGGAGGCTAATTAATAATTAGTCTCCCTTTTTATCTGATCTTTTATTCACTTTTAGCTTTTAGCTTTTAGCTTTTAACTTTTAACTTTAGCCTGCGACTAATACTGCCCTATTTCCTTATTCTTCCAAGCCGTGATCAAATAGGACGAAATTGAATCACCACTACTCATTTTATATTGTGGCTTATCAGCACTACCTTCCCCAGCAGTGACTGAACTATTAACACCAAAGTTGACCAGTTGCTCGCGCGAAAACCACCGAGCGTCTTCTAGATCATCTTGACTAATATCAATTTTTTCTGAGGTCGCAACAGCAGTAAAACCCAACATTACCGAGGCAGGAAATGGCCAAGGCTGCGAGGCAATATATTGTGGATTTTCAACATGTACGGCAGTTTCTTCAACTACCTCTCTAATTACCGCTTGCTCCAGCGTTTCACCAGGGTCAACAAAACCGGCTAGCGTTGAGTACATACCCTCAGCCCAACTCGCTTGTCTACCTAATAAACAACGTGGAATACCATCGGCAAACATTTTTTCTACCAGCATGATCACTGCAGGATCGGTACGCGGAAAGGTCATATTTCGACAATCAGAGCAACGCCTCGCGTGTCCAGCTTCAACCGAACGATTAGTATGTCCACATTGACCACAAAATTGATGGCTTATATGCCAATGCACTAACCCTTTAGCTAATGCTAATATTGATGCATCAATGGCTGATAAATTAGCAGTTACTTTTCGAAGCCCTTGCCATTGCCCTATTTCACTTAACGCTTCTTGTGTGGAAAAACGTAATTTATTAAAATCGATAGCAAAAATTGAAATGGCAGTTGGTTTATAGATATTACTGTTACCAGTAATGCTTGTATCTAAACTGTTATTGCCTAAGCTCTGGAGAGCTAAGTCCCCTTTCCCCAAATCTCCTTTACCTAAATAAATGCAACTATCAACACTTACAGTGGGTACTTGTGATTTACTAAGATAAATTGGCGAAAGAACTTCTTCATTATTAAATAGGCACTGACCATCGTTAATAACGCAGAATAAAGTATTTTCACGGGTAAACTCAGCAGCTAACCAGCGCTTATTCTTGCGTTGATTAGTCCCTCTATCTAACGGCATATTGCCATACGCTAATGTCATTATTTTCTTTCTTCCTTAAGTGCTTGTGCCCATTGAGAAGACCAAGCTCCTAATGGAGATATAACCTCATATAAGTCAACACCTTGGGGAGATAATTGATAACCAGCTTCTTGGCTTTCGATAAGTTGTAGTGTCTTGAGTTCTTTTAATCGAGTATTTAACAAGGTAGGGGAGATTTTCTCACAGCGCTGTTGCAGCTCCCTAAACGTTGCGGGTCCACTATGTAAATTCCAAATAATACCTAATGCCCACGTTCGACCCAGTAAATCAAGTAATGCCATAATAGGCTTACCAGTAATAGAGCCGCGTACTTGTGAGCCAGGTAGTGGTAATGTCATAGTCTTTGCTACAATGATAAAACTTAATGCTACAATATTTGTAGCAAAGTTACTATAGTAAAAATGACAATTGAAACCAAGTGCCAGGCACAAATAATACCAAGCGGATTAATTAATGGCTGAGCTAATGAGCTAATCCATTATTTTATTAACGCTTAATTCCCTTTCCGCTAATTCAACATGATGAATGGGTAAATAAATATCAAATTGACTACCTTGACCAATCTTAGAGCTGACCTCAATATGGCCGTTATGATCTTCAATAATGGACCTGACGATATGAAGTCCTAAACCAGTCCCCTTGCCCACAGGTTTAGTGGTAAAAAAAGGATCAAAAATACTTTTCAAATTCTCTTGGCTAATACCTGAGCCATCGTCTTCAAAGCGTATATTCACTTCTTGTTGTTCGATGCGTGACGAAATACCAATGTTACCTTTAGTTTCAATAGCATGAGAGGCATTAACCAACATATTAATAAATACTTGCAATAATTTTTGAGGGAACCCAATTATATCTATATTTGCTTCTAGGTGTTTAGTTATCTCTACTTTATATTTAAGTTCATTAGCCACTAGGGTAAGGCTTTTATCAATTAACTCGTCAATAGATATCGTTTCAGGAATTTTATCATCAATATGGGCATAATTTCCTAGGTCCTTGATAATTTTACTAACCCTTGCCGCCCCCTCTAAAGTTGAGGTGATTAAAGGGTCAATATCCTCAAGAATAAAGTCTAAATCTTCTTGCTGATAAAACGCTTGGGCCATACTTTTTTTGTCGATATCTCTTGTTAATTCTATATAAGTAACCAGTGTTTTAAAATAATCATCTAGTACATCCATGTTACTGCGAATATAACCTACGGGGTTATTGATTTCATGAGCAATACCTGCTGATAATTGACCAATAGAGGCAAGTTTTTCTGCATTTATTAGCTGTTCATTTAATGAGGACAGTGCTTTTTGGCTATGTTTCCTTTCATTAATATCGATCAAGGTAATTAAATAATTAACCGCACCCAGAATAACGATTTTCCGGCCTGAAAATTCAATATGTGGATACTCAAATTTTGGTGCAAGTAAAGATTCTTCCATATTTTTTAAAGCCATTTCACTATCAAAATAACCATCCAATGTTGCTAATGCTGGCACAAAGTCAGATACCTGCTTATCAATGATAGTTGTTTTATCACTGAGTAATAACTTTTCAGTTTCTATATTACACTCTTTGATAAAACCTTGTTCATCAACAAGAACTACTGCGCAAGGAATAGTATCCATAATGATATTTGCTTTGTCATTTGCTCTAATAACATTAAGTCGCTCTTGTTCAGCTCTTTTTTTTTCAATGGTAATGTGTTGAGTAAACTGTTGAATAGCACTTGATAATGCTTTGACCTCAGTAGGCGCCCTAGCTTGTCTAAATTCTACTCTCGCTTCATCTTGTACAGGCTGCTGAGCTAAGGCAGTAATATTTTCTATGGGTTTTACTATATATTTACTAAAGCAACTCACCGTAAATAAGACAAAAAATACATACAAGGAAACCACTAAAATGGACAAGGTAGTAAAGTTGTCAGTGGCTATATTAGCTTGCTTGCTCAAAAAGCTATTGTCACTCAACACTTGCTTAGATAATTGCTCAAGGTCACTAACATATTGCGTAGTTACCTTGTCAGATTCAGCAATCGTTGTTTGCCAAAACTTAGTTTCTTGCATTGAGATTTTGGCAAACATATTGACAATATTATCGTTTGATTCAATGCCTGAAATTAAACGCTGTACTAAATGTTTACCATCCCTTTTAACTATTTTCATTTTAACTAAGATAAGGGTTTTCTTAAGTTGTTCCGATTGGTCTTTTATGCCTTTTGCTAAATAGGTTTGCCGACCAGAAAAGAGTAAATCTTGCGTAGTTAGCCAAAGTCTCGACATGGTAAAAACATGATTGACCGTTTGTACTAATAAACGTGACTCATAATGGGCTCGTGATATTTTTTCAACTTTTTGATACTGGTGCCAAAGGCTTGCAAAAATAACCACGCCAGAGAGTAACGTGGTTATAGCTAATAGCTGATTATAATTAGATATTTTCATAATTAATTCGCCATTGTTAAGTTATTGGAATGAGCTGTTTTTCACTAACTAAAGCTTTTCCAACTCCTCTCCCCATAATATATCGGTTAGTAGCAAAGTTTTCAGTGCGCATCTTAAAACTACATTGGCTAATTCAGGAGCACTTTGCGCTATGATCAACACGTCTTTCTTTGCAGTAACACCGTCATCACTCAATAATGTCTTCAATTCTTGATAGTTTTTACCAATAAAAATATTTTTAAAACCACCTTCTTCTGCAATTTTCTTTTTCGGGCTTCTACAGCGTTGAAAAACAAAATCCCTTATCCTTAAATCTTTATCAATTGCCCAAACTATTTCAACCAAGCCCCAATCACTTTGCTCTGATCTCACATGGACATAACCTAACGATTCTTTACCGAACATAGCGATATACAAGGTATGTTGGCCTAGTTCACTAAAATGTAAGTCATTACGAGGTAGTGCAAATTGCACTTGAGATCGAATATTGTCATCTACCGCTTTTACAATAGAGAGCTGATTAGTTTTTTGCGGATAGAGCTGCGCTATTTGCGAGACAGGATCGCGTAATGAGCAATAAGCAATTGCGTTTACATTGCCAGAAAGCAATATCAGCATGAGTATCAAGATTAATGAAATAAAACGTATATTCATATCAGTACCTAACCCTTATTTGTACTCTAGCCAGCTGCTGTTTTTTAGCCATTGATGGACCGTTAATTTGCTTACCGCCCGATATGCTTAGTTCTAACTGGGTATTAAATTGATAACTAAAACCAATATTTACTAACGTATCCGCACTTGGTTTATTTTCTCTATCTCTGATAATAAACTGGCCATATAGCTTAAACTGCTCATTTATCGAGGTTTTATTCAATTCAAATAAACTGTATTTCTCTTTTGCCCCCCCCTGCAATTGCTTATTATTTTCACCCAGCGCTAACTCCCCTAAGAATCCCCATGTACCCCAATAATACTGCCAATCTAGTGCTAATCTTTTTCGTGAAATACCATCAATTTTTCCTTCAAAAAATGATAAGCCAATCACAAAATCTAAGTGACTTAATGAGCCTATTCGCCCAGTAATAGCATAAGAACCATCAACCGATTTGGCCTTGTTTTTGCCACCCAAAGTATAACTGACACTGTATTCAATTTGGCTTAGCACTTTGTTAAAGCCAAAGCCCCAATCCAATTTTGTTCCTAAGTTTTTCCCATGATAGTAATCAAGTAAACGACCATTGGTATCAATACTTTCTTCTAAGCCAAAGGGCAAAGTAAAATGCCCTAATCGAATATTAGGGAGCCAATTGGGTCCCGCGGTATAATTAACATGGGCTTCTCGAATAATAAACTCGCTATCATCTTTAGAAGTGAATAAGAAAGGTACCGGGATATGATTGGATAGCTTAGTATAATAAACCTGCCCTACCCCGTAGCCTATATCGCCTTTCGATAAAGTAAAAACCTTATGGGTATCTAAGCCTAATGCATAAATACGACTAGTATTTTCTAATGCCTCATTTTGATTAAGGCGAGCACTGGCATCTAAACTCCACCTGAGATTTTGAGTGAAATCAGCATGGCAAGGTGCTATTGCAATCATTAACAAAGCAGTAAAGAAAAATTTCATAGCCCCCTCCTTAAACGAAAATAGCGACTACAGGTTGTCTGCTAACCTATTTAATACAATTTTCCCCGTACATATTGATGCCGCTAAAGAATACTCAGCATTGATTATCAAATCATCGGTAAGAGTGTCCTCTAAATTGGCAATACCTAAACCAGGTTGAGAAAGGTTAGGGCTTTTTTTTGCTAACCAGGTAATACGCTTGGCAAGTAAAATAGCATCCTCAGCACACGTTTCGATAAGTAAAATAGCAAAGGTATTTTCCCCCCATTTAATCAAAAGGTCTGATGCTCGGCGTTTTAAGAGCTTTGTCACTTCTCTGTCTTTATTTGCAGATGATGATTTGCTATTTATTGTTTCTATTTTTATTAAAAGTAAACTTAATGAATGCTGATAGCGCTTTGCGCGTGCAATTTCATAACTTAACCAGTACTCAACAAAGTAACTTTTAGTTAAAACATCATCACTTTCAGCATAAGCTGTAGTACCTATTGATCTTTGTTTAAATAAGCCATTCTCTATACGAATAAGTAAGGTTTTTATATCGAAGGGTTTGATAATGTAATCATCGGCACCGGAGAGTAAACCAGCACTTTCTTCTGATATTTCACAAGTCAGCATAATGATAATAGTGGCGGAAAATCGACTATCGCTCCTTAAAATACGGCAGGCTTTTAATCCATCCATGATTGGCATGCGCATATCCATAATAATCAAATCGGGAAGAAAACTATTTGCTAAGGCTATTGCTTCTTTACCGTTGCTCGCCTCACTAATAGAAACTCTATTTTCTTCCTTATTAAATTGGCGGTGTATCCCTCTTTTTAATGTTTGTCTAACACCTATCTCATCATCTACTATGAGGACACTTTTTTCTTTTAACATATGATCTCCTAACCCTAGAAAAATATAAAAGGAAATAACTGACGAGAGTCTTCTACTACTAATTTGAATCGAATAAGCCCTAAGTAATAGTTGAATTGCAATTGATATACCAAAACTTAAAAATATAATAAATCCTCCAGTCACCCCACTATTTATCTACATAGCAGTCACAATCGGTATATTTAACTGGATTGAGTAAATGAATGGTTGATTCTTTAAAATTGATTTTTTGCAAAATGCTTCGCAAGGAAAGAATGACTGGACTGATAATAGTTAGCTTGATATTAATTAAACTGATATTGGTAGGAATGGAGCAATTAAACACATTAAATAATAATAATAAAAAAAGCCAGCATTAAGCTGGCTTCAAGGTAGATGATGAAAGAGGTACTGAACTAAATTCTTACGCCCTCAATGTGCAACGACATTTCAACCTGTGTTGACGCTGGGCCTAGATCGTAGGTAATACCATAGTCCGCTAACTTAAAGTTAGTGGTACCAGAGAAACCAGCACGATAACCGCCCCAAGGATCTTGTCCTTCACCAATTTTTACTATTGGAAATGAAATAGTTTTCGTCACGCCTTTTAAGGTAAATTCACCGGTAACAATCGCGCTTTCATCGTCGCTAAATTTAATATTGTTACTAACAAAAGTTGCTTTTGGAAAGCTGCTAACGTTTAAGAAGTCTTTACCTTTAAGATGCTTATCACGCTCTGCATGATTCGAATCAATACTTTTAGTATCTATTTCAATGTTAATTTTTGCACTGTTAGGTGACTTGTCATCATAAGAAAAATCGCCATCAAAGGTATTAAAACGACCTAACAACCAGCTATAACCAAGATGCTTAATTTTAAATTGTACAAAGGCATGCGCACCTTTTACGTCAACTTTATAGTCGGTGGCAAGTGCAGTATTTGGCGCTAAGGCTGCAAATAACGAGCTAGCTAATAAACTGGTTGCTAGTGTGGATGTAATTAATGTCTTTTTCATGTGATATTCCTTGTCTTTTCTCTAATTAAGAGGAATGAAGTGTAAATTAATAATGAATGCGTTAACTTAGTCGCTTCTGTATTAGCTGAGTTAATTAGTTCTTTATTTATTGATTTAGTTCGATATTTTTTAGATTGTTTTTAGATATTTAATTAAGTAGTTATTTTCTAGGTAATACTTTTAGCATCCGCACTAAGGTATTATTTTTATTAATAAAGTGATGTTTAAGTGCCGCAAGTGCATGACCAGCACTGAGTAAAACTAAGGTCCATGCTAAAATTTCATGGATACTGCCAGCAAGGTCTTCTTGGTTAGCAAAATTTATTGGCAATGCCGGTATCGATAGTAAACCGAATACATCAATCGCTCTGCCATCTGCTGTTGAGATTAAATAACCCGTTATCATCAAAATAACCATTAAACCATAAAGTGCTAAATGGGCATAATGAGCTGCTTTTACTTCAATTTTACTGGCAGTTTCATCGGCATTTTTTGGCGTAACACTAACGACACGCCAAACGATTCTTAACATCAAAGCAACGAAAAGTGTCATACCAATATTTTTATGTAAATCTAACGAACCTTTGTACCAAGCATCGTAGTAAGTTAGTTCAACCATATAAAGACCTAAGCCGAATAGGGAAAATAGGCTTATCGCCATAAGCCAATGAAACATGATGGCAATAAGGCCATAACTGTTTTCGGTATTCTTTAATATGCTATTACTCATGGTGTAATCTATCTTTTGTGTCAGTGCAATAATTATTGGCTAACAATATCCTTGTCAAATTGTTAACGCTACTATAGCGAACTAAAACCTATTAAAAAACATCAATAAATGCGAAACTATTGTGCATATATGCACAACTAATTGCCTTTTATATAGGGTCTGTTGAACTTTATAGATTGTTTTTGCAGCGATTTGTTGGGTGTTTATACAAGGCAGAGCCTTTGTAATGTGGTTGTTCCACATAAAAAGGCGATAACGCCGTAAAAATGACCAACAAACGCTGTCCGAAGGATTTGGCTAAAATCGTTTTACTCTTTGTTGAGTAGTATTTGCTTAGAATGACTAGGCTACACACTACTCGCCGCGATTAAAACGCTTTTATCTCGAACAAAACTTAACCGTGAAAGATCAACAGACCCTAATTTAAATGGTAGGATTAAGAATGAAAGATACGTCGTGGGATGATTATAAAATAGCTTATCAAGTCGCACTTGACGGAAGCTTAAGTCAAGCGGGTGTATCCCTTCGAATAAACCATGCCACCGTGTTAAGGCGCATCAATCAATTAGAGCAAGCACTTGAAGTTAAACTATTTATTCGCCATCAGCGAGGTTATAAGCTTACTGATGCAGGGTGTGTGTTAATGGATGAGATGCCCGAAATGCTGGCAAGGTTTTCGAGCTTAGAAAACAAACTGCAAAATGTAGAGGGTGACATTAGTGGCGAGTTAAGGATCACCACAGTGAGTTCATTCTCTCCGGTAATTACCCCCGCATTAAAAGCATTTCGAGCTAAATACCCAAAAATCCGCCTTAAACTCATTTCTACTGATGACATTGTACCGCTCGACTCGGGTGCTGCGCATGTGTCTTTACGAGCAGGCCCAAGCCCTGTTGGCGTTGATCTTGTCGTTAAAAACCTCATCCAATTACAAACGGCATATCATGCAACACAAGGTTACATCGATGAATTTGGTCAGCCTAAAAACATCAGTGAGTTTAACGACCATCAATGGGTGTTACCAACGCCTGAAAAATACCGCATTCCCTTTGTTAATTACATTGTTGATAAAATAGATAAAAACAGAATAGTTTTTCAAAGTAATAACTTCTCCGATATTCACGAAGCGGTTATCGCAGGTATGGGCATTGGTCCTTTAAGCGATCACCAAGCAAGCCTAAATCCATCTATGGTTAAAATCGATTTAGACATTCCTAAAAATGGTGAGTCTATCTGGTTTGTTTATCATAAAGATTTAAAGCATAGCGCCCGCATTCAATGTTTTTATCACTTTTTAAAAGCGGCGCTATCAGATATTGAACGGGAACATTTACACACTTCAAATAGAACGACCGATAAAGGCTAATTATCCTAGCTACTTGTAGTGTTGAAGCGAACAATTAGCTTTAGTTGAAACGGATATTCATACTCAATTAGTCACTTTTATCTTTCAATGGATCGTTTAATTAGAAGCTTTAATGAGAAGCGTTTGATGGAGCATACTTGTCTGTATTTACAAAACGGCTTGCCGCTAAAGAGAGTAATGCGATAAATGCGCCAGCATAAAATACTAACGAATGATCATAAAGCCAAATCAAACCAAAAGTAGCAGGAATAACAACGGCGGCAATATGATTAATACTAAAACTAACCCCTGCACTTGAAGCAATATCTTTAGGATCAGCTATTTTTTGAAAGTAAGTCTTTAATGCAATAGCCATTGCGAAAAATAAGTGGTCTATTACGTAAAGCACAGCAGCCACATTGGCAGATTCCACCAGCGCATAACCAACAAAAATAGTAATTAGGCCTAAATATTCAAGAGTCAGCGCTTTACGCTCACCTACTTTTGCAATCCAAACGCCTATTTTGGGTGCTAAAAAGAAGTTAATAACATGGTTAATCATATACAAAACTGTGATTTGCTGGACACTGTATCCGAACTTTTCAACCATAAGAAAACCAGCAAAAACAACAAATATCTGTCGACGCGCTCCCGCTAAAAAAGTCAGCAAGTAATACAAACTATAACGTTTTCTTAAAATTATTTTTTTATGCTGAGGATGATCCATTACAAACTTAGGCATAGAAAATGCCAGCCATAACGTCAGTAATAGACCACTTAAACCAAAAAACAAATACATCACTTGATAGCTAGTAGAAAAAACACTGAAGCCCAACCAAATCAAGGCGTAACAAGTCAGTGAAGCAGCAGACTTTATTGACATTAATTGACCAAGCTTTGCTGCAGCCTCATCTTTTTTAAACCACTGCAAGCTTAATGAGGTATTTATGGTTTCGTAATAATGAAAACCAATAGACATCAATACCGTAGTTGCATAAAGTCCATAAATACTGGGGAAAAGCCCTGTAACAGCCACGCCTATGGATAGTAGACACAAAGAAATCAAAGCAAATACTTGTTCGGTAAACACCAATAATACAAAAATTGCGGTAAAAGCTAAGAAGCCAGGGATTTCTCTTAAAGACTGCAACATGCCTATTTCAGCCCCCGTAAACGCAGCTTGCTCAATCACAAAATTATTGAGCATAGCCATCCAACCGGCAAAAGTAACTGACATGACAATGCTGGCAATAGCTAAGAAAACAAAAGGACTATGCCATTTATTACCTTGCTCAGCTAAAACTGGAATTGCTTTTTCTGTGGTTACTTTTTCCATGCGGGTTTATTGCCTTAAATAACTAACACTCGATTACTGACACTAAGTTACTGACACTCGATAACTCACATGAAATGGTTCACACGAAATAAATAAATGTCAAAAAAAATAATAGCTTTCCAAGCTCTTTTATAAAGTTAGCTTGTATCGCTACAATGACCATTATATGATGATTTCAACATGACCAATAGCGACAATTATGACAGTTAGTTTATCAAATCAGACAAAAACAACCTGGCATCAGCAAAGTCCTAGCCGGCTCTACCCAAACTTACCTCGCTCTGTATTGCCATTGTCCGCAGAATTTAAGCCCATGACACAGATTATTAGCCATTCTCACCCATGGTCACAACTTTCCTATTCTTGCGTTGGGGTTATGCATATTGAAACCGATACGGGTATTTTTGTTATTCCGCCGGAGCAAGCTCTTTGGCTCCCCCCTGGCATTGCGCATCAACACTTTTGCAAAAATAAAGTCAGCTACCGTAGTTTATATATCGACCCGGTATTAAGTGAAATGCTCGGTAATAGAGTACGCCCGTTAACAGTTGACCCTTTATTAAGGTCATTGATATTAGAGATTTCAAGCTGGCCGGAAGACTATAACGAAACAGAAGAAACGCATCGTTTTCTGCTGGTATTATTAGACCGCTTAGCGATGGCAAAAAGTAACGAACTTTTTATGCCTACGATTCAAGATAAAAGACTATTACCTATCATTGAAACCTTAAATCAAGAGCCAGCGAATAAATTAACCATTGAGCAATGGGCACTAAAAGTAGGCGCATCAAGTCGCACTCTAAATAGGCTATTTAATCAAAATTATGGCATGGGCTTTAGTCGATGGAAACAAAAGCTGAGAATATTAAAGTCATTAGAATTACTTAACAGCAACTCGCAACTTATAGATATCGCCTTTGAGCTGGGTTATGAATCAACATCAGCATTCATTACCGCCTTTAAAAAACATTTAGGTTGCTCGCCTAAAAAGTATCTTGCAACATAGATTATAGCATTGCGCCTATCTCAACTTAGTTGTATTAAGCAGAGTTGAGTTCAGTCGAATTGAGATAATAGGGTTCAACGAGTGTTTAAAATATAAAAGCCCTGCTATTTCAACAGGGCTTTAAACTGAGCTTATTTCGGAATAACAATTAGCTAATAGCTAGCATTACTCTTTTACTTTGTAAATTTGACCTGTAACTTTACTCTATAGATTTACTCTATAGTTTTACTCTATAGTTTTACTCTATAGTTTTACTCTATAGTTTTAATCTATTAGTTAATGCTGCCGCTAAATCATGCTCAATGGTCGCCAGTTCATCTTCAAAGAAAAACTTATCAGTATCAAACGGTTTAAGTAATTTCACATCATTCGTGGTTTCATCATATTTCGCTAAAAATACTTTGTCCATCCACTTCATGTTACGCCCTTCGGTGAACATCAAAGCAAAGGCTCGTTCTCCGCCAACTTCACATTCGCCCATTATCGAGATTTTACCCGCAGAAGTCGTCATAGATAGATGACGAGATGGGCGGTTAATCGACGGTAATTCACGGTATATTTTATCAAATATTTGACTAACCGCACTAAGCGGCGCAGTAAAGTAATGGTGTTCACCTGTCGGTCTGGCGCAATACATAGAGTGAAAACTAATTAACATAGTCCCTAAAATATTAGATAAATCTATCCAGTTTTGCGCGCTGCGATCGATATCGATTGAGCCATCTTGCTTCTCGAATAAACTGATGTGATTCATCATAGGACTTTGACTACGAATAACCACACCGTGGCGTTGCAAGCGACGAATAGCAGCAATGGTTGTTGGGTTTAACAATTCACGCGGCGTAGAAAAATGCGCCATCCACGCCAGTTGTATACCATTTTCATGCATTTTATCAAATACGGCTAACATCTTGTCGTACTTACTGCTTAAAATCATTTCTGGTTGGAAAGTTAAAGCACGTGTGGCAAGGCGGACCGTTTTAATGTGTAATAAGTCTCTGTCTTCCATTAATGGCGTGACATATTGCTCGAAACGACTAGCAGGCATATAACCACCATCACCACCAGTAATTAACATATCGGTGACTTCTTTATGCACTTTTAAATAACGATGAATTTGGTCAATTTCTTTTTGGATAAACATATCTTCATCACCACGAACTTGCGCATGACGGAAACAGTAAGTACAGAATGAAAAACAGTTTTGGGTAGTTTTATCAAAAATTAACTGACACTGCGGGTACTTATGCTGACTACCATCAAGAAACTCTATTTCACCCCGCTCGTTTTCAAACCAAGGTTTATTGAGTTGTTGGTTACCATCATGCGGGCTGGTTTTTTCTTGGTATTGGGCAACAATGACTTTTTTCTCTGCCACGCTTGCCGCTAAGTATTCAGCCACAGTAACTTTGTTAATCATATTAGGTTGTGGCATCACTAACTGAAAAACAGAATCTTCATAAAAGTTAGTCCAGTCAATGCTATTTAAACTGTGTTTAGTGGCTAAAAACCGGTAAACCTCAATAAAAAGTTCCCGCTCTTCAATATCTCCAATATCAATATTATTAGCCTCTAGAATTTCAACCACACGGCGAAACCCTGAAAGCCCAGTGTATTGATCTTTCTCATCAAACATATGTGCTTCTTTATCTAACAAGCCCGAATGCTGTGGGTAAGACGCGTGTAAACGGCTGAGCAAACCCGGTGACAGTAGTTTTTCATCTTTAATGGTTTGGCGAACGTCATCACTGTAGTGATATACATCCATCATGTCGTTAATATCCATTTCGCTCACATCACTAATACCGCTGTTTCGAACATGGACATTGCCATCTAGCACTAGACTATTAGGCTGACAATCGCTTGGGTCAAGCTCTTTTGGATCGAGTAAAGCAACATCAATATGCTGCGATTTACTTGCTGAAACTTTTGAGGTGGAATCGGTCATAACAAGGCTCTCTAGTGCAAGCTCAATACATTGATGAGTTCACGCTTTTGTTTAAATTAATTAAAAATAAGGGTAAAAGTTAAGTCGAAATAAATATTTTATGCACTAATTTTCAAAGAAAGTGCGAAGTGAATCAAACGAGTAAAAATCACCAAGTTATGAGCTTTGGTAATAACCTCAATAAAATAATGCCCTTTATCGAACTTGTTTGATGTTAAGTAATAAAGTGAAACTTCCCCTTGGTTATACTGGTGAGCATGTAAAATGGCTTAACAATAACCACCCGAATATTAACTATTACACGATGAACTACTTAGCCAATGAACTCACTGCCTACTGAAAGTCCTCTATCTAAAAAATTATTACCCAGTACCAGTATGTTGGCCGCTTTTGATGCCGCAGCTAGAACGGGTAGTTTTACCGCCGCAGCAAAAGATTTAGCCTTGACTCAAGGGGCTATTAGCCGACAAGTCAATGCGCTAGAACTGCAGCTAAGCGTTAATTTATTTCATCGAAATAAACAAAATATATCGCTAACCGAAGTTGGAAAAATCTACGCTAAAGAAGTAAATTCGGCGTTAAGCCATATTCGTTCCGCCACACTAAATATCATGACAAATCCCGATACTGGCATACTTAATATTTCGATATTGCCCATGTTTGGTTCCCGCTGGTTGATGCCAAGGCTGGCCGACTTTTTAGCTAAACATCCACAAATAACCATTAATACGGTGAGTAAACTGTCACAATTTGATTTTTCTCATGAGGATATTCATTGTGCTATTCATTTTGGCAAAGCTGATTGGTCACAAGCCAACTGTACTTTTTTAATGGCCGAAGAAAGTGTTCCTGTGTGCTCACCCAAATTGTTCGAACAAGCAAGGTTAGCAAAGGCCGATAATATTTGTGCCAGTTTAATTAATTTACCGTTACTACATATCGCAACTAGACCTAATGCTTGGCCGTTGTGGTTTGATGATCACAAGGTCATATCAAAAACAAAATCAAAAACAAAATCAAAAACAAAAGTACTGCAAGACATGCACTTTGAGCAGTTCTCCATAGCGACTAATGCAGCAGTAGCAGGTCTAGGCGTCGCTTTATTACCAAGGTTTTTAATTGAAAGTGAATTACAACGAGGTGAATTACAGGTGATTTGTAACAAACCCCAACTTACCGATAATGGCTATTACTTAGTAAGCCCCAATGACAAACTTAACTATGCTCCCATGTTAGCTTTTACCCGCTGGTTAACCCAAGTAATCACCAGTGAAAAGTCCTCTCTTTCAATTAAATAAACAATCCCAATAAATTAACAAATTGATTATATTGAAGTTTTATCCCAACTGGTTTTAGGGGATAATTGAATATTATCTGTGATCCCTGCCCGTAAAAACAATCTCAAGGGAAATTAAGTATAATAATTTGATATTTCAAAGGATCTACATAATAAGCGGTAGGTGTTGTCATTAATCTAGGGAGTGTAAAATGGAATTAGGTGCATTTTCAGTAAGTTTAGTGGTTAATAATGACATTCAATCCAGGCTGGGATAAAAATTGTAAAACATTAGAATCGTACACCGATGTTAGAGAGCTTTTAAAAGAGTTTGAAGCCCAAGGCATCAATATATTGAAGAGGTGATTTAGATAAACCTTAGGTACAACTTGCAGGGCGACTATCTTCCATCATTATATCTAATTTTATTTGCGCTTTTTTGGGATCAGCTAAGTCTATTACCTCAATCATTTCACAGTCATCTCTAATCATTTCAGCAATAAGACTAGGATAATGACGACAGTCTTCAGGTCTGTCTAAGTAAATGCTGCAGGTATACATGTTTGGGTCGAGCGGATTTTTCTTGGAAGCAATATCGAGAAAGGGACAGCTTGTTAGCCGTGTTCCTGTTTCAGGGTCGAACCATATCTCATTGTTTATCACGTATTTGAATATGTCTGGATTAAATATCTCCCAAAGGTCAATTTCTTCTTTTGTTGCACAAAGATCTTCTCCCCCATACTTGATACAACATTTTCCGCACTGATTACAATCTTTCATAGTTCGCTATTTAATTGGGTAGACACTGCTTCATTATATCTGAAATAATAATGAGTAGATAACGGGCTATGACTTAAGAGCTTCACCATAGAGTTCGCTCACAAAATCGATGAAAGCTTTGACCTTAGGAATTTTGGCTCGATGTTTTGGGTAGAGTGCATACACATCAACTTCTACCATGCCCCAGATAGGCAATATATTAACTAATGTACCTGCTGCAACCTCCTGACGACACATATAATCAGGCAGTACCGCAAGACCTAAACCATCTACAATGCCTTGTTTGAGCATGACAAAATCATCAACTAATAAGCGTGGCTGACAATCTAAGGTAAATGTCTCATTATGCGTTGAAATTAACGGTAACTTTAAGTCATTATTCCCCGAAATATTAAATGGATTCATTATCAGCAATTGATGTTCAGTTAACTGCTCAACCTTGTCTGGATTACCCTGTTTGGCTAAGTAGGAAGGACTGGCGAATATTTTTCGGTTAACGGTACCCAACTTTTTTGCAATTAGCATCGAGTCATTTAACTGCCCTATGCGAATGACTACATCAAAGCCCTCTTCAATAAAATCAACCCGTCTATTCACTAAATTAAGCTGTACTTTAAGATCAGGATACTGATGCATAAACCTGCCAAGTGCAGGTCTTAAGACTTGTTGCCCAGTAGCAACAGATGCCCCAATTTTTAATTCGCCGGTATAGCTATGAAAAAGTTCACAGACCGAGGCTGTCGCTAAATCGAGCTCTTCATGAATACGTTTGCAGTGGGCTAAGTAACGACGTCCTGCTTCAGTTAAATGCTGAGAGCGTGTCGAGCGTTCCAGTAAAGTAACAGCAAGGTTTTTCTCTAAGCGCGAGACTTTTCGGCTGACATTGGCTTTAGGCATACCAAGCCTGTCCGCGGCGAGGGTAAAGCTGCCAGTTTCTACTACGGCTAAGAAGACCATCATGTCATTTAAATCATGTTCCATTGCATTCCTTAAATCAAAAGCATCTTAGATAAGCCTTGAGTAACAAGGCTTTCACACTATGTAAATACACCAGCAACACTCAACCATTGTTGTTGATAATGAAATTATCATATCAACAAAGCAGTATTTATCAAACAATCTATAACGCTTATGATTGTAATCACTGAAACAACTTACCTCATTACTAGGAGCAGAACATGCAAGTACTTAGCAGAAAATCATTACCTTTAGGCGGTTTTGCCGGTTTAACCGAACACCGTTTAGTAACAGACCGTCGTGTTTTCGGCTCACGTAAAGCAGCTAATACTTTTGATGGTATCGGCAACTTTGTTTATTTAGCTGACGCACAGTTTAACCCGCGTGGCGAAACACACATGCATCCGCACAAAGAGATTGACGTTATTTCAATCATGATGGCGGGTCGAGTAAGTCACGAAGGCTCTTTAGAACATGGCCAAAGTTTAAATGCCGGTGAAGTACAAGTTCAACGTGCTGGTGGTGAAGGGTTTTCACATAATGAGATAAATCCTGATAGCACTAAAAACCGCATGTTGCAGTTATGGGTATTACCTGAAGTGGCAGGACAATCGGCTGGTTATAAACATTATGCATTAGCAGCAAAAGGTGTCAGCCGCATTTATGGAGGTAAAGAGTCTGGTGGACAAAAAAATCAAACTGAGACTTTTGCTAGCAAAACAACCATAGATATAGTGCGCTTAGCTTCAGGTGAAAGCATTAGCTTTAGCGAAGAAGTGCTAGCTTATGTCAGTAAAGGCACAGCTGATTT
>MAAF01000042.1 GCA_002163005.1 Colwellia psychrerythraea
GTAGTAAAGGTTTTACTTGAAACAATAAACAGAACTTTTTCAGGCTCTAATGGACGAAGTACTTCGGCAATTTGTGCACCATCAACGTTAGATACGTAATGAACATTCACACTACCATCACTGTAATGTTTCAGTGCTTCGGTCACCATTTGTGGGCCGAGATTTGAGCCGCCAACACCAATATTAACAATATCGGTAATACGTTTACCTGAGTAGCCTAACCAATGTCCCTGACGCACCTTATTTACAAAAATTTCCATTTCTGCTAATTGATTTTTTACATGCTTGGTTACGTTTTCACCTTCGATAATAAAGGCTTCATCGCTTTGACGACGTAGCGCCGTGTGTAATACCGCGCGGTCCTCAGTTTTATTTATTTTCTCACCGGCAAACATCTTAGCTCGCCAATCACAGACTTGCGTCTCTTCTGCTAGCGCTAATAATGCGTCGAGTGTTTCGGTATCAATTAGATTTTTAGAATAATCGAGTAACATGTTTGGCAATTCTATAGAGAACTTATTGAAACGTTCACTGTCTTGTGCAAACAAGGTATTCATGTGCTGAGATTTTTTATCTTGGGCTAGTAGCTGAAGCTTTTTCCAGCTACTCAATGTTTGACGAGACGACATACTAATTCCTATAAGGTGGTTCAGACACAATTATCTACTTTATCATGGCAGTTAACTTGAGTATTTGCTCGGTTTAACCATTATGACTTGTAATATTTTCATGGTACCCTATTAAAAATTGACAGCGCTGTCAATTGTTATTACTCTAAATAATACTGTAAAGTCTTATAGATTACTACAGACCGGCTATGCAATAATTACAACACTCTGGCACAGCCAGTCAGTTTATAAAAATAAGAACAAGGTTATCTGCAGATGAAAGCGACAATAAATGACGTAGCAAAACAAGCTGGCGTATCAATAAAAACTGTTTCTCGTGTTATTAACAATGAAATTTCAGTACGTCAATTAACACGTGAGAAAGTACAAAAAGCTGTCGAAGAATTAAATTATCAGCCAAATTTAGCTGCACGAAATTTAGCAGGTGCAAAATCGTTTTCTATTGCATATATCTACGATAACCCTAACGCTTATTATATTATTGACATGCAAGAAGGCATATTATCGGCCTGCAAACAGCAAGGTTTCGAGTTATTAATTCACCCTTGTGATGCAAAAAATAAAAATATTACTGAAGAGGTTGTTAACATGGTTAAGCATGCACGCATTGCAGGCTTAATTTTGACACCACCTTTGTCCGAAATGCCTGAGTTTGTAAAATCATTAGTAGCCCTAGATGTTAAGGTTGTACGTATCATGTCAGGTGACGTTGCTCCTGATGATCTTAGCCCTTGCGTTATGGTAAATGATAGAGACGCTGCACAAACTATTACCCAACATCTAATTGACTTAGGCCATACAGATATTGGCTTTATTGCCGGCGACGCAAAACATATGTCGACGGTTGAACGCTATAAAGGTTACAGAAGAGCCTTAAAGGAAAGTAACATCGACTTTGATAAAAAACTTGTTATCGAAGGTGAATACTCTTTTGATTCAGGAGTTAGTGGTGCAAAGCAGTTGATGTCTACAGAAAGCAATAATACTCGTCCAACCGCTATATTTTCTTGTAACGATGAAATTGCTGCCGGGGCATTATTTGCAGCAAGGTTAATGAATATATCTATTCCTGAGCAACTATCAATAGTAGGATTTGAAAACAGTCCATTCTCTCGTCAAACTTGGCCAAAACTCACCACGGCTGATCAGCCGAATAACCAAATAGCAGGAGATGCTGCAAATTTACTTATTAGCCAAGTTCGCAAGCAAAAGAATCAAACGACCATCAGCCAGTATGTGCCAAAATTGATTATCAGAGACTCAACGGCTAAGTGTTAGTACTTTCAAGAATATAAATTAAGCCAACAAGAAATGCTTCCCCTATTATATTAGGGAATTATAGAGTAGTGAAAACTTTGCTAGTTTCTTTATAGTTGTGAATTTTTTGATAGAAGCTGGGGGACTTAATTGATTTCAACAACGTAACAATCATCCCATCACGTTTTATTTAAGATTAAAAGTATCATCTATCTTTTTCATTTTAGCTAAATGAGTTAAGTGCGCTTTTCTTGCTGCAAAAATAAAAATAGCAATAACAACAGTTATTGAGAGAGCGAGTACGGTAGGTTCTTGTGATAGTGCACGACTAAGCCATTCCATGGTTTACCTTCCTTAGTGGTTGAAAATCCTGTTAATTTTAACCATCAGTTGGTCAAAATTAGTTAGCACTAGCTAGCCAGTTGAGACAAACTGACTAGCTATGCTGCACATCTTAAGATATTTATTACAGGTGTTCAAGCTTTAGAGCATTTTACTATATCTTAAAATTATTCTTCAAAGTATGTACCCCAGCCATCGTAGTCAACACCACATTGTTTTGCCAACTCAAACATAGCTTGGGTTTCTTTTTTGATTAAATTTACATCCAGCATTTGTTCTGTAGCAATATCAAAAGCAAAAACTTTATCGCCATTTTCTAATTCGGCTTCTTCTGGCTCTTCAATTTCGAGCCCTAACTTAAATGCAGCAATAGCTGCCTTTTCTAATAAATCAAAATCACTGCTAGCAAAGTGATGCTCAATGGTGTGATAAACTTCATCATTAGTACCGTCTTCAAGCAGTTCGGCAATTAGCATTTCAGTATGGCTAAACCATTGTTGTAATTCTTCATCAATCATTTTCTTTACCTATTTATATTTTATAATCAATCTGTGCTATTTATTATGATAAGCCGCGGCTTCAATCGATAAGTGCTCGATTTTATTAGACATTAATTCATGAACTTCATTTACTATTGAGCGTAAGTTCTCGCGACTTGCGTCATCAAGGTGAATGGGATCTAAGAATTCTATAATAATTTTTCCATTATCCCAACGGTTTAAATCAATAGTACCTACCTGGTTACTGGCACAAATGGGTACTATTGGTACTCCTGCTTGAAGGGCAGTACGAAAAGCGCCTGTTTTCAATGGTAATAGACCTCTTCCTCGACTACGGGTACCTTCGGGGAACATCCAGACAGAAAGCTTATCTTTCTTTATTTTATCTGCCGTTAATTCAATAGTATTCATTGCCTTACTGGTATTTTTTCGATCAATTAAAATATTGCCCGTTAACCAATACATTTGTCCAAAAATAGGAATCCATTTCAAGCTTTTTTTCCCTACGCTTACGGTACCGGGCAGTACTGCATTAGCATGAGTAAAAAGATCATAGCTGTTCTGATGATTTGCCATCCAAACAACAGGACCAATATCTTTAAGTGATGCAGGAATTCTCAGTTCGACGTCAACACCGAGAATCTTAGTGATCTTCCCAAGAAACCTTGAAGTATGATAAACATTATTACGGTGAAAAGGGCGTAATAAACAATAGAAAATAGAGACAGTGCAAATGATGAGCAACGCCAAGGTCATTAAAATAACGCGTATTACAGCTAGCAAAGAAAGCTCCAACATTGGTAGCTAAAAAAAGAGTATGGGCGAGTATACAGAAAAAACAAATAATAGGGTAAAGCTATTATTTATTTATCCGAGGAAATGACTAAGGGTGCCACGATAGTCCAATACGAGCACATTATTGGACTATTGTGTAAAAGGTTAAACTAAGAAGCTATATTGTTAAACATGTATCCTTGACCCCAAACTGTTTCTATTTGGTTATTCTTCATGCCAGCTAGAGTCAATTTTTCACGTAGTTGTGACATTCTGACATCCAGAGTACGTTCTACACCATTGTATACTCGCCTAAGCAAGGTGTTATAGAGTTGATCTCGGGATAAGATCTTTCCTTGGTGTTCAACTAAAGCCTTCAATAAATTAAACTCAAAGGTTGTTAACTTCACTACCTCGCCATTAATAAAGCATTTTTGTGATTTAGGCTGTAGACAAACATCCCCCATCGTTAAACTCGCTAATTCAACTTGGTTTGTTTTATTAATCTGACGACGAAATAAAGCCTCAATTCGCATCATCAGTATTCGACTATCGATCGGCTTAAGTAAATAATCATCTACACCTAACTTAAAAGCTTCAACTTGCTCTTTTTCACTATTTTTGCTTGAGACAATCACAAGTAGACCATCAAATAAGGCGCGAAGATCGCGTATTATTAATAATTGTGCACTGTCAGAAAAACCAACATCTAGCACTATCATGCTTGGTCGATGACCTACTAAGTAGCTTTTCAGCTCCTGACTGAGGACTTCACCTGTACGTATCTTTGTAGTTTGGTAAATGGATTGATCACCATTAATTAAAAACGCTTTACTGAGGTAATGATCATTCTCAATCAACAGTAACTGTTGTTGTAATTGATTATCATTTTTAGTTTCAAGTGATTGTGTATTTTCAACAAGCTCAATACTTGATGCCATGACAGACTCCTTAAAATTAAACAATTTTGATTTGATAATTAAATTATAAAAGAAAGCAGCTAAGAGACTGTAATAGCTTGTAATAAAACTGTAACACCTTGCAATGGGCGTAATTATTAGGGATTAGTTACTTTATTAAAAAATAAAAAATCATGAGCTTTGATGCTAACTACCACTTGTTGCTTGAATGATAGAGCAACATCACTGTATAAGCTAAGCTTAGAAAATGCCAAAGATTTATCTTTAGCGGGATCATCCAAGCTGCTCAAATAATAATGATATCCCTGCTCGGTAACACTAATGTGTTCAACTTGTGCATTAGCAATATTATGTTGTTCATCGACTAAAACATTTAACTGTAATTTAGAGGGTTTGACCAGTAAATAAACTAAGCCTGTTTGCTTATCCCTATGATTATCTATATCAAAATCACCTAATAAGCTCTGAGCACTTGCAGAATTAACTTGGCAAGGAAGCCAACTGCCAAGCTGTAAAAAGTCAGCAACCTGATAACTATTCGGTTGCTGGCAAACAATACTAGGCGCATCAAGTTGTAATAACCTTCCTTGCGCCATTACGGCCATTTTGTCAGCAAAGGTGAATACTTCATCTTTGTTATGGGTTACAAAAATAGCAGTCATCTTAAACTGCTTTAATAATTGTCTTATTTCTACCATCAATTCATTTCGAAGACGGGCATCTATATTTGAAAAAGGCTCATCAAGTAAAAGCAATTTAGGTTTTGGTGCTAATGCTCTCGCAATGGCTACACGTTGTTGCTGACCACCAGAAAGCTGATGAATATAACTATCACGATAATCATTTAGCTTTAATAAAGTAAGTAAGTGGTCAATTTGTTCAAGTTGCTCAGCCTTACCTAGCTTTCCTAGTCCAAAAGCAATGTTCTCTTTTACGGTTAAATGAGGAAATAGCGCATAATCTTGGAAAATCATGCCTACTTGCCGTTGTTCTGCCGGTACGCTGTGTTCACTATCACTAATCAAATTGCCATCAATGACTATTTGTCCTTTACTTGGCTCACTAAAACCAGCAATAGCATTAAGCAAAGTTGTTTTCCCGCAACCACTTGCGCCCACGAGACCTAAGATATCACCTTCATCAAGACTCAAATCCAACGTTGATATAATCACTTTCTCTTGCGGTATTATCGAAAGTTGTTGGATAGTTAGCAGAGTTATGGGCTCGATAGATGGCTGGGTAGCTAACAACGCGGTCATACTTTTTCCTTACTCTTATTCAGTAGCACAATAGGTAATAGGCCAAACAATACAATGAGGATGGCCCCTAAAGCGCCTTGCTCTAACATTTCATCAGAAATAAGCTGATAAATTTGACTACTTAACGTTTCAAAATTAAAGGGCCGCAGTAATAATACTGCTGGTAGTTCTTTCATTGCTTCAACAAACACTAATAACCATGCCACTAGTATTGCTGGTGATAAAATAGGTAAATGTACCTTAGTTAAGCTCCCTATTAAATTAACACCTAACGTTGCAGGTGCATAATCTAGTGATTGAGGAATTTGTTTTATGCCACTTGCAATGGTGCCATTAGCTATTGCTGAAAAGCGTACTACCAGCGCAAAAACAATAGCAAACAGAGAGCCTGATAAGATTAATCCTGGCGCGCTAAAGCCTAAAAACTCAGCAAGCCCATTAATCCAATGATCCAGTGGCCCTAAAGTCGATAACATCGCCATAGCTAACACTGTTCCAGGTACCGCATAACCAAAGCCTGATATCAACTGTGGAATTTTACGATATTTATCCTTATGCAAACGCTGATATAAACCTAATGATAAAGCAATCACTACTGCAATTGTCGCAGCAAATACAGACACTTTTAGTGAATTGAGACCGGTAGAGAATAAAACAGATAATTGCGCAACATCACTGTATTGAACCGCCATAATGATCAACAAAGTTATTGGTAATAAGAAACCTAAAATGACCAATGCCCAACAAAAAATACTGGCAATAAGTTGTTGTCCGAAAGATAACTGTATCAGTTCTCGTGTTAAGTTAGGTCTAGCACTTTGGTGACGTAAGCCTGCCCTACTTCGTTGTTCTGCTAACACCACAAATAGTATTAATAACATCAAAATACTCGCTAAAGCATTGGCCGCACCAAGGTCGCCATAACCAAGCCAAGTATCATAAATTGCAGTCGTTAAGGTGTTAACTGAGAAGTACTGTACTGTAGCAAAGTCAGCTAGGGTTTCCATTAAGACTAGACTCGCCGATACAGCAATAGCAGGTCTTGCTAAAGGTAGTGCAACTTTAAAGAAACTTTGTTTCGCCGTTAAGCCAAGTAATCGACTCGCTCGAATTAAATTTTGATCTTGTTGCTCAAAAGCGCCACGCGTTAGCATATAAATATAAGGAAATAACACCAGTGCTAGCATCAAAGCAGCACCGGGTAAGGTACGGATATCAAAAAACCAATAATCAGTTGGCGATTGCCAGCCAAAAGTAGCTCTTAATGTACGCTGAACTGGCCCAGCGTAATCAAATAAATCAGTATATAGGTAGGCAACTAAATAGGCAGGCATAGCTAGAGGCAAGAGCAGCAACCAACGTAGCTGCTGCTTAAATACAATGTTGGTTTGCGTAATGATAGCGGCACTAAATACACCAAAAAACAACGCCAATAACACCACCCAAAAGGCAAGTAATAAGGTGTTTTCAATATAACTTGGTAGCACTGTTTGCCATAAATGAGCAAACAACTGCGTTGAAGCACTAACGCCACCCACTAGCATAACCAGCACTGGCACTATTAATACCAATGCGATTAAATAGCTAGATAACTTCCATGTTTTACTGTTATACAGTGCTATCACAAATCAAACTGTGCTTGGTCTAATAGCTTTAATGCTGCTTTACGGTTTTTAGCAATATCTTCTAGCGGTAAAGAGTCGGCTTTATAATTCCCCCAAGAAGCAACCAGCTTGGATACAGCAACACTTTCACGAACAGGATATTCCATATTCGTTTGTGCGTATAACGCTTGCGCAGGTTTAGAGACTAAAAATTCCATTAACGCTTGGGCATTTTTAGCGTTAGGAGCATATTTAGCCATAGCAACGCCTGAGATATTAATATGGGCCCCGCGATTTTTTTGGTTAGGAAAGTTAATATAGACTTCATCAGCCCATATTTTTTGCTTTTTATCTTTTAGCATTTTGCCAAAGTAGTAACTATTACCTAAAGAAATATCACACAGTTTTTGATGGATCGCTTGTACTTGGCCGCGATCACTGCCTTGTGGCTTACGTGCTAAATTATTCTTAACTTTTTTCAGCCAACCTAACGTGTAAGTTTCACCGTGTTCACTGATCATCGAAGCCACTAAGGCAACATTATATGGGTGTTTACCACTACGCGTACAAATACGACCTTTATATTTTTCATTCGCTAAGTCTTCATAATTTATATCAATTTTACCCAAACGTTTCGCTGAATATATATTACGAACCCGCGTAGTTAAGGCAAACCAAGTATTGTCTTGTGCTTGGTATTGTTTAGGAATTGAGTTACTTAATACTGAAGAGTTAACTGCTTGAACTAAGTCTTTATCGCGTAATTCAATCAAACGACTAATATCTGTGGTGAGTAATATATCGGCAGGGCTATATTTACCTTCACGCGCTAAACGCTCAGTCATACCCTTTTTAGCGAAAACTACATTCACTTTAATACCAGTTAGCTCAGTAAATTGGTTAAATAGAGGCTCTACAAGAAAAGGCTGTCGGTAAGAATAAACATTAACTTCGTCACTAGCACTGGTGTTAAAAGCTGCCATACAAAATAGTGCAATAAACAAGGTAGTAAACGATTTTCTCAGCATAAATTGTGTCTCAATAAAATATTATGAGCGAATTGTACAAGGACAACAATAACTGTCAAGGTATTTACGAATCATTCTCATTGAGGTTTACTTTCATTTATTGCAGCTTAACTGAAACCCACCACACCGCTGCCAGCTCCCGTTGAGTTAGCAAAATGACGCCTACAGCTAATTCACTCAACGTATGTTTAGAGCTCAATAGTAAGCCTGATCATAACATCAAAAATAATACTATAAACTTAGGGTTTGATAACCGCATAAATGCTTATTTAGTTATATACCCGCTGAATCATGCATTTTCAAGTGGAACGGGTATATTAGCCATAGGTATTTTTACTTTGAATTAACTTACTTTACTCGCCTTGACCTAAGCGATAGTAGGATTTTTCTGTCCTATAAAAGCGGTAGCTTCATCCGATAAACAACTTTTAGATATGTAGCTTTTACTGGCAATATCTTTTCCCATTGCCGTTTTACCTAGGCTAAAATAAATCAAAAAGCCTAGCTCAGTTTCGGTGACAAGTGTTACATCAGTCCACAAAATTCGGTTATTTATATGGAATGATTCTGTCAATATACCTTGTTCATCAATAGTCAGTTTTACTTCACTATGAGAGGCTTTACTAAGCATCTGCCTAATCACCCACCAAGGTTTATGATAATAAACACTGACCGTTTCGAGGAGTCCTAAAGCAATGACGAACCAAGCCGCGTAAGGATTCACAGGCGTAGCCAACAAAATTATCAAACCAAAGACAGTTAAAACGTTGGCTTTAAAGTACGTTTTTTTATCATGTGATAAGGTACTCGATTGAGTGTAGCATTCGCTATAGTGGGCTTTATCTAAAGTAAAGCTGGCGGTAAATGAGCGTGATTGAGACGTTGTAGATTGGGTCATTAGGCATTTAGGCACTGATGTGCTTTAACAAGTAAAATTATCGTTAGTCTATCAGAAGACTTACTACAACGAGTAACTAATTGTACCTACACTTACAAACGTATTAACCGAATATTTAGCTGTACTTTATCATGGTTAAACACATATTAAGGTGATCAATGAAAGCGCATACTTGTCGGAAATCTTGTGTCGCTATCTTTTGCTTTGGACTCAGTAATTGCAAACATATTACGCCTATAACTTTCCCGCCTATTTTTACAGGAACAAAAGCTATAGCACCTTCTGCGATTACCTCACTGATCTCTTGAGTGATTAAATCGCGCCAACGAATTTCTTGATGATCATTGATCAGGGCTGCAGTATCAGTACTAATCACTCTAGCAATAACATTATCACTGTATTTTATATCAATATTAATTTTGCTAGCATCTTCTTGTGCACTTTTATTAACGACCAATCGTGATTTAACTCTCGTCCTATCATCTACTAGCATTAAAAAAGAGCTACGATCAAAAGCAAAGGTAAGGGCTAAGTTCTCCAATGTTAACTGCAAATACTCATTAAAATCTTTACTGTTTTGAATCAATTTTGTCAGCGTCATAAACCCATTGAGTAAAGCTTTATCTCTATTAACAACCTCTTTATTGTCAAGTTCCCCAGTAAGGGATTTAAAATCTTCACTAGTAGGTAAACGTTTAATTCCCTTTGTTAATATTTCAGCACCATAAGACGACAGTAACTTTTCAGCCTGCTCGCGTGTATGCTCAATTCTTACCATTAATTGCCTGACTGAAATGCCCACTATATCGGAAATTTCTTCAAGCAAGTGATGATAGTCTTCTTCACAACCTTCTGGCTTTGCAATAATAGCGCTGAGTTTGTCGGCAAAATAAATAACTCTTACTTCATCGGTGCGCGTGGTTGGTTGGTCGAGTGCCTTAATTAATAAATCACTCAAGTTCCAAGTACCAGCAAGTCCTTTACTCAATTCACTAAAGTTTGTGCCCATTTCTTGCTGACAATGTTGATTAAAGTCTTGTGAAGATTTTGCTTCATAATTTGCCAATTTTTTAGCTACATCACCGCCAGTACTCCAAAATGCAGTTTCACCGATTCGATATAACATAGCAGCAAGATACACTTCTTCTTGTAGCTCTTCACTATAATTGGGCACCATCATTTTAGCTAACATACCAGCATAAAATGAATTAGCCATCAACTGGGTTAATTGTTCATAAACATTAAGATCAAGATTCTTCGACGCTAATAAACTAGAAACTAATTTTGCCGTTAAGCAAATATTTTTAACCGTTTGAATGCCAAGCACTACCGATGCACGAGAGACAGTGGTGACTTTATTAATACTAATATGTTGGATGTTATTAGCGACTTTAAGCAAGCATGAAGATAGCCCTTGATCATGTAAAATAACTTCACTTAATTGTGGTAACGATGACTTATCATCGTTAGAAAATTTGTCCAGCATTCTAGCGGTAGAGGTAATGGCGGGTAGTTCACTATTTGCGATAAGATCGATCCATTGTTCTGTGGTTCGTAAGCCTTTATTGCCCATGACAATTTCTCAATAATTATCTTTTAGTAAAGCATGAATATCATAATGCACTCAATAATAGGTTATGTCTAAATTTTTACCGAAAGAAAACAGATATTTATATAGATATCTTTTAGAAGTTAGGATACATGTATCTAAATATATGTTCAGTTAATGGTCAAAGTACATCTCCTGACTTTAGAATAATTTATTTTGAGTAGATGTAACTATGAGCATCATTAATAATTGACAGCGCTGTCATTACTTACTAAAGTAATACTATATTTATCATACTATAAAGTTTATCGCTCTAAGTATAAGCCTATAGTGCTATTCATTTTTCTAAGGAAAAAACATGCAAGTTATTATTTTTGATGATGCACAACAAATTGCCGAAAGTGCGGCAGAATGGGTGGCGGAGCTAATCAATAAAAAATCAAACCCTGTTTTAGGTTTGGCAACAGGCAGCACGCCAATTAGCCTTTATCAAGAATTGGTTAAAAAGTATAAAGCTGGTGAGCTTAGTTTTAGTAACACCACAAGTTTCAATTTAGACGAATACTTAGGTATTAATGAAAAAAATGAACAAAGTTACCGACACTTTATGAATGAAAATTTGTTCGATCATGTTGATATCAATAAATATAAGACCTTTTTGCCTACCTGTAATCAAGGTGAGAACCCAAGAGAACAAGGCTTAGATTACGAAGATAAAATTGCTCAGGCTGGTGGTATAGACTTACAGATATTAGGTATTGGTGCCAATGGCCATATTGGCTTTAATGAACCTACTTCAAGTTTAGCTTCTCGTACTCGTATTAAAACTCTCACTCAACAAACACTTGATGATAACAGTCGTTTATTTGCTGCTGATGAATTTCAACCAACATTAGCCATGACTATGGGTATTGCGACTATTTTAGATGCTAGATATGTATTGCTGATGGCTACGGGGAAAAACAAAGCAAAAGCAGTGAAAGCTATGGTTACAGGTCCATTATCAGCCGTTTGTCCCGCATCATCTTTACAGCTACATGAAAATGCCATTGTATTACTTGATAAAGAAGCGGCAAGCGAGTTAGAAGATCAAGACTATTACGTATGGGCTGATAAGCAAAACGTGAAGATAAACCAAGAGTTTGGTTTATACCATAACTATTAAAAATGTTTAGTTATTATTTTAAACAAAAAAGGTTCAAGTTAATCATGACAATGGATTAACTTGAACCTTCCAGCTGAACTACCGCAAATTAGTTTTTTTACTTAGCCGCTTGAAGTAACTCAGGCAAAAAGTTTTCACTTTCCTGTGCTAATTGGCATTGCTGCTGCAGGATGCCTTGTAAAATTTCTTCCGTGGTTAACGGGTTTGCTAATACAACTCTAAAAACGATAATTTTTTCACCACCATATCGGCTCACTTCAATGCGGGTACGAGAGACAAATGAACGACCATCTTCACGTTGACGCTTTTGAATAAACTTGGTCAATTTACCAAGTAACATATTCACCGACTTATTTGCTTCATCATCATTTCGAGCCAATAGTGCTTGAACTGATTTAGGTGCATAGCGATACGTTAACAGACACAATTCCGGGCGAGTAATTAACTCAAAATCATCATGCTGATTAATAAGCTCAGCAAAATCCTCCGCTTTTTCAATGGCCTGATTAATAAGCATCTCATAACCTGGTCGGCTAATTATATGCAAACTTGCATAAACTAACATCGCCATTCCAGGGCGAGAGCCTTCTAAAGTATGACTACCTAAATCTTTTGAACCTTTACGTAATATATATTCCGCATGATGCTCAATTGCACTTACTGAAGCAGGGTCTTTAAAAATAACCAAACCCGCGCCCATAGGCACATACATCTGTTTATGCGCGTCAATGGTCACTGAGTCGGCTTGTTCAATGCCTTTAAGTAAAGCACGGTATTTATTCGATAATAATGTTGCTCCGCCCCAAGCGGCATCAACATGAAAATGACACTGATTTTGCTGTGCGATCGCAGCTATTTTATCAAGCGGATCAATATTTCCAGTTTCAGTGGTACCGGCCACGCCAACAATAGCAAGTACTTTGATATTTTGTGCCGCAAGTTGCTGACATTTGTCTGCCAGCTTTTGGCAATCTATTTTATTATTCTCATCGGTAGGTATCGCAATAACATTTTCTTGGCCTATACCTAAAATATCAGCCGACTTTTTCAATGAGTAATGCCCACGTTCAGACACTAAAATAGCTAAATCTTGATAACCATAATGCCTCATGGCACGATGTAATCCCTCCCGAGCCACGCCTCTAAAATCACCATCAGCTTTTAATAGTTTATTACGTGCTACCCACAAAGCGGTAATATTAGCGACAGTGCCACCTGAACAAAAGGCGCCTAGGGAATGTTCCGCGCTATGCATCCAATTTTGGTAAAAAACATCTTCTTGTTGATAGACCAAATTGTGCATCATGCCTAAAACTTGACGCTCTAGTGGCGTAAAAGCTTTTGATGTTTCAACTTTAACTAAGTTTTGATTTAACCCCACCATCAACTTAGACAGAGGTAAAATAAAAGAGGGGAGCGCCGAGGTCATATGACCAATAAAACTAGGACTTGATGTATGTACTGATTGCGCGACTAATTTATCGAGCAAATGATGCATGTGATCTGAAACAAATTCAGGCTGCTCGGGGATATGAGCATTAATAAAATCTTGTTCGATATCCGTTAAAGCATTTTTACTAGCAACAATGTGATTGTTTAAAAAACCTACCAAATTTTGCGACATCTCTTGCTCAAGACGTCCTAAGGTAGAGTCAGGGGCTTCAGCAATGGTAAAAATTCGATGTAAAGACTCTTGCGTTGCTTCAGCAATGCGCTTACTTGCTCTCATAGTTATTCACTTCACTCACCTGCTTGGCCAACGTCTGTTGTGCGTACACGCAAGGTTTTATAATTATTGGCTATTTGTAACCGAGACGAAAACAAACTTTAATAAAAATTAGCGCAAAAGTCTTGTCATTTCGACACCAAAGAGACAATCTTTATTATCGTTGCAGTATTAATTGCCAACAAACTTGGTCACTGGCTTGATATTTGGCTTCGAACGGCGTTAATGCTAACGAAGAGTCAACCACGGGCAAAGAGTCAATTTGACCTCGTAAATCAACCAATTTAGCCGCTTGTTGAAACTCAGCTAAATAGATACGCCAATTGCTCCGTAAAATAAGCTGCTGACCAATACTGGTCATTTGTGGGAAAACTGCACTACCATGCCAACGGCGTTGTAAGTGTTTAGACTTTGGCCAAGGATTTGGATATAAAATGTAGTGTTTTGATACCGGCCAATTCGCGGTTTTTACCAATCGATAAAAGTCGTTTAAATCTGCACGCACTAAATGATAGTTTTCCGCATTAAATCCATCTCCAACATCAAAACCTTCAACATTACGATTAATTCTATGATCTGACTTATCTACGCCAATCACTAACGCTTGTGGGTTTTGTTTAGCTAAAATACGCGTACTTTGACCAACTCCACAACACGCATCCAAGATGATTTCACCTTCAGGGTTTGCCACTAAAAAGGCATTCACCAAAGCATCCATTTGCGCAAAGGCTTCTTTAGTGTGTGCTTGATAAGGCTTTTGGGAAGCATGAGTTAAGTGTCTTTTCACCACTTCATCAAGCTTTTCGTGAATACCTTCTTGATTACTAATAATCGCCTTAGAATCACCCAATGATGTTTGAGTATCCAATGTATTTATAACCTCTGTCGTATTAACTGTCATGTTAGCTTCTTAGTCCTATACCTTTAGAGATAAGTACCATCGCAATGGTAAATAACGTAATAATAAAGAAACCAATTACTGCAAAAGCGGTAACTAGACTCACATCAGATATGCCTAAAAAACCGTACCTAAAAGCATTAACCATATACACTATAGGATTAATTTGAGAAACGCCCTGCCAAAACTCAGGTAATAAACTAATTGAATAAAACACACCACCAAGGTAAGTCAGTGGCGTTAAAATAAACGTAGGAATAATTGAAATATCATCAAAACTGTTTGCAAAAATGGCATTAATTAAGCCACCTAAAGCAAAGGTTGCCGACGTTAACGTAACTGTTGCGATAATCACCCAGATATTGTGTAGCTGAATATCAACAAATAACAATGAAACTATGGTAACAATCAAACCAACTAAAATACCTCGGCACATACCACCACCAACATAGCCCGCTACGATAACCCAATTAGGCACAGGTGCTACTAACATCTCTTCTACATTTCGCTGCCACTTGGCACTAAAAAACGACGAAGCCACGTTAGAATATGAATTAGTAATAACACTCATCATAATTAAGCCTGGCACAATAAACGACATATAATCAAAGCCACCCATTTCACCAATACGTGAGCCAATTAAGGAGCCAAAAATAACGAAATATAAACTAATAGTTATGGCTGGTGGTACTAAGGTTTGCACCCAAATACGGGTAAAACGCTGGATTTCTTTTGCTAAAATACTTTTTAACGCGATAGAGTTATTCATTTAGTTTGCTCCCACAACAGTACTTTGCGGTTTTGTTTGCGTAGCACTCGATTTTTTATTGATCAAACTAACAAATAAGGCTTCTAAGCGGTTACTTTTATTACGCATACTTAATACTTCAATATTAGCGGCATTCAATTGGTCAAATACCTGATTAAGGTTTTGAGACTTATTTAAATCAACTTCTAAGGTATGATCATCAATAATGCGATAAGCGATCGAGCTTGATTGCTCAGCAAACTGCGTTAACACATCCAGTGTCAAATTCAGTTGCAGATCAAAAACAAAAGTTTCAACATCCAATTGTGCTAATAACTTCTTCATACTGGTATCTTCTACAATTTCGCCACCATCAATAATGGCAATATTGCGACAAAGCATTTCTGCTTCTTCTAAATAATGCGTGGTGAGAATAATAGTAATACCCTGCTCGTTTAACTCTCGTAGAAAATCCCACATTGAGCGACGAAGTTCAATATCAACACCTGCGGTTGGTTCATCTAATATCAGCATTTGTGGCTCGTGCATTAAAGCACGAGCAATCATTAAGCGACGCTTCATACCACCAGAAAGTGCTCGAGCGGGTTCATCACGTTTGTCCCATAACTCCAGCTGCTTTAAATACTTTTCTGCACGCTGTAACGCTACAAGTTTACTTACGCCGTAATAACCTGCTTGGTTTACTAAAATATTAACCAATGGCTCAAACTGACTGAAGTTGAATTCTTGGGGTACTAACCCGATAAAGCTTTTTGCTTTTTCTAAGTCGGTATCAATGTCATAACCAAAGACTTTTACTTGACCAGCCGTTTTATTAACTAATGAAGTTATTACGCCAATAGAAGTAGACTTACCAGCACCATTAGGGCCAAGCAAGGCAAAAAAGTCGCCCTGTTTTACGGTTAGGTCAATACCCTTTAACGCTTGAAAACCGCCTTTATACGTTTTTTCCAGTGCGCTAATTTCTAGTGCGTATGTCATGTAAGTTGCCAATCAAAGTAAGGATGGAGTATAAATATGGAGTCTAACAACTCATTTTCAATAGCTAGGATGTGATATTTGTACCGTAAACCTAAATTATCGAACCATCTCTATTTTAACTTCTCCCCAGACTACTGAACGATTACTTTTTTAATGATTACAATAAAGTCTGGGGGATTTGGTGTCTGTAGCTTGTGAAAAGGCAATGGTAGCTACTATCTAAATATGTAAACACATTTCAGGACGAGACAAATTTACAAAAAAAGGGCAACCAGTGTTAGCTAGTTGCCCTTTTTAAGTTTGATTTAACGATTCACTAAAGAATGCTGGTAACGCTAAACGAGAAAGAATATAGGGTCATTCTCCTTTACGGATTAGGATCTATTGGTCTTGCCCTTGTTCTAAATGGTTCAGGTGACATAACATATTAATAAAGTTATGAGCCTCGGTTAAACTGCCAAAACGACCTATGGCATCCTCGTCAGGATCTACTACCTCATAAGAAACTATTATGACGTTATCATTTCCATCTAATACATCGACTTGAACCAAATTGAAACCAGACTTACTTAAAAGAGCTTTTCTATTTTTCATACGCAACTCCAGTTGCAAAACTCGGTACAAAAAGCAGTCCGTTCCCTTCAGTATGAGCAACTATTTCAAAAATGATGTTAGTTTCTGATGAATGAATTAACGCCATCGCTATACCCTAGAGCAAAAGCTTGATGAATACTCTTTTGATTGCCACCATCACTTACCGGTGCATCACCCAGACTTTCAATATCCAAACTAATAAATTGCTGTAACAAGGAACCTTGCTCGTACCCTGAGTTATACGCGCATTGACAACACTTATGTGCTCCCTTAGCATGCAATTGATGCGGAGCTAAATTTGTGAGCAAACTTTCGTCTACTTGCCTTATATGAGTTTGCTTGCATGACGCTGAATTATTCATATTCACTATCTTTAACCCAGGCGTTCCAGTAGTTTTTTCTGAATCTGAAACAGCATCGGTCTCTAGGTTTAAGCCCCGATTAAAATCTAAGTTTAGTGATAACATTGCATGCATTTTTACCTTCCTCACCTAAAAAGTATCAGTGTTTTCAGAGAAATCTATCGTTTTTAGCCTCAGATAACTATCCCACAACTAATAGTTAAAGAACATTACACGCCATTACAAAACTTCTGACATAGATAAAATATTGAGTAAAACAATTGAATTTTTTAAGTTCGTTGAGCAAAAAAATGACACTACATTACGAAAATAAAATTTTTAAATTTTAAAACATAGTTATTGACAAAAGAAACATAAATAAAATAAGCAACGATTTAACAACAACTTATTAGAAGGAAAAGCAATGAAAAAGAGAGTTTAGAGCAATTATAAACAGAGTGTAATTCGCTGTCATGGCTTACTACGCACCTAGTCTTTAAATTTGTACCCAGCTTTGAAGGGAATTAAATCCTTCTTCACATAAATTACTTTTACTCGAACTACATACATCACACATATTTCACAAAAAACTAAATAGGAAATGTCATGAACAAATATATTAAAGTTTTATCTATGGTACTAGCGTTAACGAGCAGTGTTTATTTACCTAGCGCTTTTGCAGCGAGCACTACTAGCTCTACCGAAATGTTAATCACGCTCGCAGAAACTGACCCAGTATTAGTTGACCGATTAAATGACATAGCCTTAAATGATCCAAAACTACTCAAGCAATTATTGAAACTGGCTGATGGAGATGCGGTTAAACTGGAAAAGCTGTTAAATTTAGCTGAGTCAGATCCGGAGACATTTGCAAAACTAGTCACCATTAAAAATGTTGAAACAACAGAAGAATTAACAATAGAAGAACCTGTATATTCAACATTTGGAACTATTAAAGATGGAGACTTAATGTAAACAGAATTAGTCTTTACAGCGCTCTGTATTTTGGTGCTTAGTCATTAATAAAGAAAACTCCGCGTTACCACATAATTTATCAAACCAAGGAAGGTTAAACCAAACCACACCGACATTATTTTTTAAAGCTGTTTTTACATGATGAACAGCCGAAGCCTCTTCTTCCAGTAAACTGTAAACAATGGCTGAGCTATAAGACACTTCGCCACTCTCAGGGGCTAAACTCTGTGCTTTGCTTAATGCTGCTATAGCTAAATTACCTTGATTTAATTGACCATAAGCTTGCGCTAGATTTGTTAAATATTTGACTTCATTTTTACCAATCAAAATCGTTACCACTTGTTGGTAATGAGATATGGCTGATTGTTCATGTTCCAGTATCATTTCAATATCGGCTAAATTTAATAAATTCACAGGGTGATTTGGGTTTTGCTTTAAGGCTTTTTGGGCAGACTCTAGCGACTTTCCATATTGCTTATTCAAGCCATAAGCCAGACTTAAGTTAGTTAAATCGGTGCCATTATTTAAATTAGTAACTATTTTTTCATAGGCCGAAATCGCTAAGCCAAGCTTTCCTTGCAGCAACCAAATATTGGCTTGCAAGCGCCTAGCTTTATAATTCTCGGGGACAATCTCTAACATTTTAGCTAATGCAGCTTCTGCTTTAGCTAAATCTCCCATACGCCAATAGCTAAAGGCTAAATTATAAAGTAACGCGGTACTGGGTCTAAGAGAAATCGCCTCATCAAAAGTCTTTGCTGCTTTTTGGTATTGGCCTTTAGAAAAAAATAATATCGCATTAAGGTCACTTAAAACAAAACTACTAGCACCTCTATTCTTAGCTTCTATTATTTGCTGTTGCGCATCATCAAGGTTTTTCATCTTATACGCCACCCAAAAACTATCTACTGCATGGTAAACACTGTAACGATATTCTGGCGGGGATTTTTGCAATAACAATTCAAGCTGCTTAAGGTGATCCTTATCACGGGTATCTGAATATAAATTAGAAGCTGTTTCACGATACAAAGTATAAGCAGCATATAAATAAGGAGAACGTTCTAATAGGGCTTCTAATTCACTCAAACTCTCTTCACTATACTTTCCTTGGCCTTTAATCTGGCTATAGAGCTCGATGTAATCACGATAATCATTTTCATTAATAGGACGCTGAACTAAACCTGATTGGTTTACTTCTAATTGCTGTGGAAAAAGTGAGACAAATTGTGTTTGGCTAGTGCTAAAAATAACATTAAATTTATCTATCGGTGCTAACCAGTTTTTTTCAGACTTTACCGACAAATGATCACTGGTATTATCATTAACAACCAATCGTGAAAAGCTCACTTTACAGCGACTATTGTCACACTCTAGTGTGGTTGAAATAATATCTGATGCACCTACAGCTTGCCTTAGTTTATTCAAATCATCTGGGTATTCTTTAGTAATAGCCTTCACTTCACGTTGCGAGATTAAATACATATTCTTAGTATTTATCACTGCTTGTCGCAGCGCATCTTCCACCGCTGAAATAACTAAGTCTTGCTGCATTGGTGCCATTAATGGGCTATCAGCCAGTATTGGCTTTAAAATAACAACTTGTTTAGTTTCAATTTCTTTCGTGTTGTTAAGCCAAAAACCTGTAATAACTATAAGGCACAATAAAACTAGGCTGGCGACTATTGAAGGCTTTTGTGAAAGCCATGCCCTAAAAGGTGGCCTTGTTAATTTTACTGGAGATTTAATATTTTCAGATGGCTGAACACTTTGAGTATTTTGGGAAGCGAGACTTATCTGAATAGGTTGAGTATATTGAACAGACTCATCATTGCCAATACCCGCTAAACCAGAAGACAACGGCATTGTCGCTTGCTCGCTTATCTCTGCTTGCATTAGTGCAGTTCTAATATGCTTTAAGCGATTTTCTATTGCACTCGCGGTTAGTGTTCTTTGTTCAAGTGGTTGAATTAACATTTCCATTAACAAGTCAGTTAATGCACTGGGTGCATTTAACATTAAGTTTTTGGCATGTTCTGGCGTACTTTCACATATTCTTTTCGCTATATCTGTCGCAGAGCCACGACCGAAAGGATGACTACCCACCATTAATTGATAAGCAACAATACCGAATGAGAAAATATCGCTACGATAATCTACCGCGTTTTTTTGTATTTGCTCTGGCGACATGTAAAGCAAACTACCGTATTGCACCCCTTCAGTATTATCTAGTTGTGCATCATCTATCTTGGTATTAGCACTGCTTTCATTACTAGCTAACAAAGCGATGCCAAAATCCGTGATTTTTAGCTGCCCTTGGTCATTCACCAATATATTAGTCGGTTTTAAATCACAATGAATTACATCATTTTTATGCGCCGCAGCTAACCCAGCAGAGAGTTGCTGTAATAGATCCAGTTTTTGAACAAGCGTGCAGTAAGTTTCCTGTTGAAACTGAGTCAATGTTTTACTATTGAAATACTCCATAACCAAGGAGATATGATCACCTTCATCATGGACATTATAAATTTGAATAATATTAGAATGGTTCACACGTGCTAATAAACGTGCTTCTTGCAGGGCATGATTAACCTCTTCATCATTAGGTTGATAGGTTAATTCTTTAATGGCAACTTGTCGTTGTAATTGGTTATCTTGAGCGAGGTAAACCTTACCCATGCCACCTTCACCCAATAATCTTTCACGGCTGTAATGAGGTAACTTGTTATCCATGTAATACCGTAAGGGATATTTTATCTTGTCCGCGATTAACGATCAGTTCACTGCCTTTATAAATCCGATAAAAAACGCCCGCGAAGCGTATTTTCTTACCTTTGCGCTCAATTAATTCATCACCATCGCAAGCACCATCAAACATGTCTCTAAATTGCTGTTTAGCTCGGCAAACATGGGTGTTGAATAAAGTGATATCACATCCTAACTCTTTCGTTAGTGTTTCTGGTAAACGCCAGCCTTGATTATCGGCATCGATGCCTTGTTTAGCATCTTCATCACGATGTCTAGCCAAACTCAAGGTTAAATAATGATGCGCTTTATTAGCTAAACAAAACTTTTCATCATCCGTTGTTACCGTTAATTCTGTATTTTCTTCATCTAAGCTTAAGTTAAAACGATACTTTATTTGATCAATCGATAGTTTAGCTTTGGCCATTAGCACGGTATTTTCAGTTAAAGGGATCAGTTTTAGCTGCCACTTTTGATTATTGAAAAACAATAAATCTGAATTGGCTACAGGGTAAGCGCTGCCGTCGGTATCAATAAGGAACTCTTTATACCACTGATCTTTACTCGGTACATAAAACAAAGCAATCTCTGGATTCTGCTCTGAGGGAAGTAAATTACCATCGGCTAAGACAATAGGTAACTCAGTCACTTGCTCACCCGACTGACCAATAGGCAGTAACATGTTTTGCGGAGGTTTCAGATCTTGTATAGCGAAACCATGGCTTTCACCTGAAGCGAAAAATATTTTATCTCCCACCTTCAATTTGTGTGGGTTATCTTTGACTAATTTTTGATTGTTTACCCAAGTACCATTATTACTAAGATCTCGAATAAGCCATTGGTTATTGCTCCATTCAACAACCGCATGAATGCGAGATACTTCCTGAGCATTAATAACAGTATCAACATTAGTCGGCGAACGACCAAAACAATGACACGCATTTAAATAACTTAACGCTTCGTTTTTATTATTTAGATTTAAAATAGCAGCCATATGATTATTATTGATACGCTAAGTAATTACGGAGATGCAAAAAATGCATAGGTAGTATGATTGTATATAAATACAAGAGACTCTTCCAGTGTGGATGAGAAGTTATATTATTGTGCTCTAACTGTGGCGTGAAGCCACTGTTCGCGAATATTCATCGAAAATACAGTAAATTAGCCTGAAACAAGCAATTACTAAGTCATAAGCTGAAACAATTTGAAATAAAAAACTGGCTAAAAGCACCTGATGGGCAACTAATAAATAACTGAAATCACCTGTTTTAAACGCTTAAACAATGAAAGACTGGTTATTTTCTTTATAAAATACCACCTAAACAGTTGTTATTATTAATGATAGTATCAATTATCACAAATAACACATCTACATTTTAAAACAGCTGTTTATATTTAGTTAAATTATTAGATGCAAAGCGAATAAAATTGCTACCTACATCAATATTTATCACTATTTTGCTGTTACAATTGCGCCATCTCAGTAGTAACTTTGTATTGACTTTATCATGGCTAAAAAAGAACTCACCATACGAGAAAAAACTATCTTCGACGGTATTTTCACAAAATATTTCTTAAAATTCATTTTCACTCTGTGGTTTAAACTCGCTGGATGGAAACTTTGTAAAACGGCTCCAGAAGGCGCTGGTGTTGCGATTGCAGCACCTCACACTTCAAACTGGGATTTTGTTTACGCCCTAGGTGCTGCAATTTTACAAGACGTGAAAATTTACTTTTCGGTAAAAGACAGCTTATGCCGAGTACCGTTATTAGGTACTTGGATGATGTATCTAGGCGCAATACCTATTAATCGCTCTGCAAAAGGCGTAGGCCAAGTTGAGCAGATAAAACAGTTTATCAACAGCCAAAAATTAAATAGAGTATTTTTCTTGTTTACTCCTGAAGGCACCCGTGGTCCAGTACCTAAATGGAAATCGGGCTTTTACCATGTGGCTCAAGGCTGTGACTTACCTATTTTTTTAGCTAAGGTTGATTACCTAAGTAAAGAAGCTGGGGTTTTTCACACTTTTAAATTAACGGAAGATAGAAGTAGTGACATTAAAGCAATTCAAGCTTCTTATGAAAGCATTCAAGGTAAATTCCCGTTAGATCAATATCCTGCATACAAGGGTTGTATGCCAAAAATATCTGAAGCTGAAGCAAAGATAATCAAAGCACTGTATTCCTTTAAGGGTGTCGCCACTAAGCTTGAAATAACGACTAAAGCAAAACTAGGTGAGTTATCAACCACTATGCTTGATTACTTAATTGATAAAGGTCTGTTAGAGAAAAATGTTAGTAATGATAAAAATGGCGAGCCGAGTTATCAATTAACCTTCGCAGGTCGTGGCTGCTTTTTACATTTATCACCGAGCGTTTAATTAGCCCTTATGTAGCTAAACATTAAACAACAAAGGCCCTGTTAATCTGTAATGGATTAACAGGGCCTTTTAGCTTTAATACCTTAGCTCTATTATTAACTTCTTGGTTTTACAAAGACTACGCTGCTCAGTGCTGGTACAGTAAAACCCTTTACCGTTACTTTACTTTGTTTAACCACCTCATCACTCCCCTTCTTCTGGATTGGGTGTAATTGATAGCCTTGAGCGCTGCTAGCGTTAAAGTCCTCTTTAAAATTATAGTTAAACGTCTGTGTTTTATCACTGGTATTAAAAATAACGATTAAACTTTGATATTTGTTATCAACTGCTTCTCCTTGCGTATCATCAATTTTCATCACTAATAAGCCAATTTGTTGCGCTGAGATGCTATCGTCATCCTGCTTTGATATCTCAGCATTAAGAAAACTTACTTTATCAATAATACGCTGCTCACTGGTTAATCTGAATAAAGGACTACTCATACGTATTGCTAACATGTCGATAAAAGCGTCACTACTTCGCTGAATTTGCTCAGCATTGACCTGATCACGACCTTGGTGTCCGGCAAGTACTTGTTTTATTAACGGCCAGTTAGCTTGATCTTTTTCTGCAGGTGGTAGCCCAACATTATAGAAGTTATCTTGCTTAGAAAAATCAACACGATTAAACCAATCACCGTAATCATAACTGTCTCTAAGAAATGACTTAGAGCGCATAAACTCTGAACCCATATGTAAAAAAGGAATACCTTGGGCGAATAAGGCGAAGGACAAGCTTTGACCATGCATTCGCACCCGATCGTCTGTCGATACATCAAACGGTAAGCGGTATTGGCTGTTATCCCAAAGGGTTTGATTATCATGCTTTGAAACATAATTGATGGTATCCGCAGGGTCTAGCGCATACCCTGTTGGCTGATCTCCATATGGAATATCTTTGCCAAATACTTTTTCGCCATTGATGATCCTTAAAGGGAAGTTAATTAAATTCCCTGCTAAGCCAATACGTAACTGATCCATACGCAGCGCATAATCTGCATAAATATGTGCTTGATTTTGCTTTTCATTTAACTGTTTATTATTAGCCTGTTTTTCATTGGCGAACGTTAATAGACCGTTACCCAGCCCCTGAGAATCCCGGGTATTATTGCCACCACCACGTACAGCATCACGTAATCTATCAGAAAAAGTGCCTATTTCGCTGCCACCTAGTTCCAACTGGCTGGCTTGAATAAATTGACTATTACTTGCCACTTCACCAAAGTTCCAACCTTCTCCATAAAAGTAAGTATCACTGTCGACCTGTCGCACGGCTTCTCTTGCGGCTAACATTGCACCTTTTGGCTGATGTCCCATTAAATCAAACCTAAAACCATCAATTTTATAATCACGAGCCCATACCACTAACGAGTCTGTCATTATTTTTGCCATCATTACACGCTCTGTCGCGGTATTATCGCAACAAGTCGATTGTTCAATTGCACCAGTAATAGGGTCTAATCGGTGATAATAAGTAGGCACTATTTTATCTAATACGGCATTTGGCTCTAACCCTGCTTGGTGAGTATGGTTATAAACCACATCCATAATCACCCTAAACCCCATGCCATGTAGGCTTTGAATCATTTCTCTAAATTCTACCAAGCGTGAAACACCTTTGGCATCAACGGCATAACTTCCTTCTGGCACAGTGTAATGAAAAGGATCATAACCCCAGTTGTAGTTATCAACTTCACGTAACTCGCTAACCACTTGTTGTGCTTGCTCTCCCTCAACGGCATAACTCATTAATAGTGATTTTATTGATTGTTTAGCATCGTAAGATTGCTGACAGAGCCTGACATTCGGTGTAATGGCGCAAACTTTAGCCAAGTTATCATCTATATCAAGATGTTTACTGTCATCTTCATTAACCGTCGCTATATCGAAAGTAGGCAATAAATGAATGTTATTTAACCCCGCAACTTGCAGTGCTTTTAAATGTTGAATGCCATTGGATTCTTGTTCGCTAAAGGCTTTATATTTCCCTTTAAAGCCAGGGTCACTCAGGCGTTGTTCATTGGCACTAAAGTCACGAATATGTGTTTCATAAAAAACATTATCTTCGACATTTTTCACGGTAGGTATTTTCTGAGTAAGCCAGTTTTCTGGTTGAGTTGCGGCATCATTTAAATCAACAACCTGTGAGTACTCACTATTAACAGATAGGCTCAAAGAATAAGGATCGGTAACGGATAAAGATTCAATTTTTTTTGATACCGGATGATAAACATCAACCTGATACTTATAATATGCGTAACTCGCTTGGCCATGTGATAATACTTGCCAAATACCTGTATTGCTATCTTCTACCATTTCAAGCTTGCCAGCTGAAATAGCCTGTAAATTATCATCAAAAAGCTGCACAGAAACGGCTTGTGCTGTTGGTGCCCACAACTTAAAACTAACAACAGTATTATCGCTATTCATTTCTTGATTTTTGATAATTGTAGCGCCTAAATCAGTCACTTCATCGGCATCATTTTCTCCCTGCGTATAAAGCGCATCAATTACGCCGCCAATTTGCACATAAGCAATTTTTTTGGCTTGCTTACTTGCATTAAGGGAAGATTCAACGGTTGTATCAATAGTCGCATCGATGGCAATCACCATCACTTGTTGTTTTAACCAATGTTTGCTTTGATCTGGGGTTAATTGCACTTCAAATGCTTGAAAGTCAGCTAAATGTGGAAACTTTGTAGCTAGTTTTTCAGGGAAGATAACTGGCAATAAATCAATAGTATTAAAACCGACTGATTTTTTGCTTAGTAATTGGTATTGATATTTATTAACTGATTTTGGCAGTACCAATAACTTGGTGGTTAACCAATGAGCCGAGCTATCACTAGGTAAGTTATCTAGGTCGTTTGCTTTAAAGGCACTTGCCTTAATAGCATTGGCCTTGGCTACGATATTCACGCCTTGCTTATCGAGCTGAGAAGATTGAGTCGGTTTACTTGTTTCACCACAAGCACTAACTAATAAACTGGCAGAAAGCGCAATATAAACTGCACGGTTAGGGCTTGAGATAGAGTGATAAAAAGAAGACATTTTCATAATAAACGAGTCGTTAAAATTGTTATGGATATTAACTTACTCGTTCAGCAATCAGATAAATACTACTTTTCCCCTGTTACATACGTATTCAATATCAAGACGATTTTGCTAACTAGCATTTACTGTTGTATCAAGCCAAGTCTTCGATGACGACTCCCCTATTTCGTTAAGGTAATCTTTAACAAACTCGATAAATACCTTGGTGCGTTTGGGTAGATCTTTTCGCTTAGGATAAACAATAAATACCCCAGAATTGGGAAACTCATCAAGCTTTGCCACAACTTTCATCTTACCTGCAACAACTAAGGCCTTGGCATTAAAATGAGGCATCAGACTCAGACCCAAACCTTCGGCACACATTTTAGCCATTGCTTCACCATCATCAACAATGGTTACTTTTTTCGGTTCAATATTAATGTGGCGACCTTGATAGCTGAAATTTATCGGCATTGTCTTACCGGTTTGCTTAAAACGGAATAACACCCAAGGCAAAACAACAAGTCCTTCATTGGAAATATCAATCTTTCGAGTAGCCACTAAATCACTGCTGGCACATATTACAAACGTCATTGGCGACAGCTTTTGTGCCACTAAACGGCTATCATTTAGGGTACCACTTCGAATAGAAACATCGACGGCATTACTGATCATATCAACATATTGATCATTAAAGCTGACATCTAACTGGATATCAGGATAGCTCATTTTAAATTGGCTCAACATTGGCAACATATAAACACGCCCATACGATACCGGTAAATTTATTTTAAGCGCACCGCTGTAGCTATTATTGGCTGATTTCAATTCGTGTTCGCACGACTCAAGCTGCTGATAGAGAGAACCTACAGTATCTGCATATTTCTGCCCTGCTGAAGTTAAACTTAATTGCCGAGTAGAGCGATATAGCAGTTGCAAGCCGAGCTGCTCTTCTAATCTTTTAATAGCCTTACTGACTGTCGACGGATCTGTCGCGTGTTTTTTAGCTGTTGCAGAAAAGCTACCCGTTTCAATAGTCGACATAAACAAAGCGATAGTTTTAAATTTATCCATGGTGATCTTATTAATAAATCAATTAATGAATTATATTCACTAATATAATTCATTATCAGCACTTCTGATAATAATAATTTGACGTAAACTAAGTTTCATTGAAAAACTCGCTATCAAAACTTATTAATATTTCAACAAATTACTTTTAAAAAGTTAGCCTTTAAAATGGTATCTGTAAATAAGTCAGCTTTAACTATCTACCTAAAACCTAATTACCAAGGGATCCCTTATGTTCATGCTAAAACGACTGTTATGGTCTATTATTCTCACAATACTTATCAGCGCAATTTCTTTGGTGCACGCCAGTAATCTGTCAAAGCAGTTATTAACCATGCCAATGACCCTGACCACGGGAGAAGTAGTTACCTTGGAGCAATATCAAGGTAAAAAACCGGTATATCTAAAATTTTGGGCTACCTGGTGCAAACCATGTATTGAACAAATGGCCCATTTTGAAAAAATTATCCTGCAACATGGTGACAATTTAGCCGTTATAGCAATTAATCTAGGCATAAATGATAATTTAGCGGCAGTAAAAAAAGTACAACAAGAATTCAATTTATCTATGCCAATGGCTATCGATACCAATGGGGATTTAGCGCAAGCTTTTAGATTACTGGGCACTCCGTACCACTTATTATTTGATAAACAAATGAACTTAGTTCACCTTGGCCACAAAGCCGATTCAGTGCTTGATAACAAAATTGCCCTTATCAGCGCCACAAAGGAATTAGATTTACTAGCAGACAATGCTATCACCGAAACTGAAATGCCACTGGAGTTAGGACTTGATGGCAGTAAAACACAGGCATTTTTATTTACTGCCACTTGGTGTGATTGGTATTTTACAGACTCTCGCCCAACCGCCTCACAACAATGTATCGCGGCACAAAATACAATCAACGATTTAACTAAAAAATTTGACAACATCGCATGGCAGGGAATCATCTCAAGACTTTGGACTGGACCAGCTGAACTCGCTAATTACACCAAGAAGTATCAGGTAAAACATCCCATTGCGATTGATGTCAGCAATGGGATGTTTCATCAATACGGCATTAAAGAGTTTCCGAGCTTAGTCGTGGTAAAAAATGGTGAAGTGATATTAAAAACCTCTGACTTTTCTAAGCCAACATCTTTGGCAGAGCAATTATCAAAGCTGTAAATAGAATAATTACTCGTAAAGATAGACCGTATCTCCAATCAAACTGTAGGTTTGTTGATTTACTCAACGAGCCTACATTTAATGCCTACATATCCAACCTTCAAAATAATTTTAGATAAAATTTACTTTTCCCCTTAGATTATGGCTGACATTGAAGCGACCCCTTGCTACTTTTCTATCCCCTTTGTACTTGACAACAATTGCACAATTTCTATCTATAAAGTTTAATTTAAACACCCCATCCGTCCTTTCTGCCTTCCTTTCACAAGCAAACATAGTTGCTGAATGCTATGTAACACGTAAAATATACCCTTAGCTGATGACTTGTTTAATTTTTGAAACAATCGTTGCATACGTATTCAATGAGTAAAGAAGACTAAGCTACGCTCTGAATACGTATGCAACGACTATCCATCCGTAATTTGCCCCTTTATATTAAAGTTGTTCACAAATAATAACCAATCGATACATGTGACCACATAACTACATACGTAAAACACAAACATATAATTATTAGGTTAAATGGAAATTAGCTTATAAAATTAATCACGGATGGCTAGGGGAGAATATTCAATGCTACATTTTAAACCAAGCAAAATGACATTAGCTTTACTTTCAAGTGGCTTAATGGCGTTAAGCACTGCAAGTTTTGCTGCAGAAGAAACTAAAGCTGCAGAAAAAAACGCAGAAGAAGAAGTTGAAGTAATTCAAGTAACAGGTATTCGTGGTGCTCTACAAAGAGCACAAGCGATTAAAATGAGCTCAAATTCAATTGTTGAAGTTCTTTCTGCTGAAGATATCGGTAAATTACCCGATACCAGTGTTGCCGAATCATTAGCACGTCTTCCTGGTGTAACGGGTGAGCGTCGTAACGGTCGTACTAGTGGTCTATCAGTACGTGGTTTCAATGAAAACTATATTGGTACTTCATTAAACGGTCGTGAATTACTCGGTATGGGTGATAACCGTGGCGTAGAGTTCGATTTATACCCGACTGAAATAGTCTCTAACATTGTAGTATATAAAACACCTGAAGCTGGCCTTATCGCGCAAGGCATTGGCGGTACTATTGATTTACAAACCGTTAGTCCATTAAATTCAGATGCTTCGATGACACTTAATGCTGTTTACGAACAAAATGAAACAGACTCAGCCAACCCAGATTATGATAACAACGGTCATCGTTTATCGTTCAACTTTGTCGACCAATTTATGGACGATACATTAGGTCTTGCTTTTGTTGTTTCTAATCAAGAAACACCTCGTCAAGAAGAGAACTTCCGTGGTTGGGGTTATGCTGATGTTGGTTATGCAAGTTGTGATGATAATGGTGAAAACTGTGTAAAAAAACAAGATTTAGCCGGTAATGATATAGATCCTGCTACAAAAGTTTTAGGTGGTCATGATTCATTTGCCCGTTCAGCTTTGATGGAACGTAGTTCTGTTGCAGCAATTATTGAATATCAACCTAATGATCAACTTAGCGTTAAATTCGATGCCTTATATATAGACTTTAATGAAAGTGATGTTCGCCGCGGCCTTGAAGAAGGCGGCCCTGTATGGGGTGGTGTCAACTACGATGTTGCATCAATTGAAAATGGTTTAGTTACTTCGGGTCAATGGGACGGTTTCCATTCAGTAGTTCGTAATGACGCCAGAACACAAGAGTCTGAACTGACTACCTTTGGCTTAAATGTTGAATATGCCTTAGATGATAATTGGTCAACTGTTTTAGATATATCAACGGGTGACGTTGATAAATCAATCATAGATTTAGAGAGCTACTCAGGTACTGGCCGTGCTGGCGTTGATGGACGTCCATCAGCGGCTCGTTCATGGGAAATGACTTCAACAGGCGTTATGTATAGCGCTCATCCAACGCTTCCAGGCGTTGATTATACTGATGAAAGCCTTATGCGTCTTGCAGGTCCTCAATCATGGGGTGCACCTGTTATTGGCAGCGATGCACAAGATGGTTTTGTTAACCGTCCTGTATTCGAAGAAGAACTAGACAGTATTCGCTTTGAAGTTAACGGTGTAGTTGAATACAGTATTATTAGTGGCATCAGCATGGGTGTTAACTACTCTGAACGTAGTAAAAGTAAAATTAATGAAGGTGATTACCTAACATCTCCAGAATACCCAGGTGCAGGAGCTATCCCTGATATTTTAGGTGTTACAGGTTTAGACTTCATTGGTATTGATGGTGTCCTTGCCTACGACAGTTTAGGTTTATACAAAAGTGGTTATTACACCGCAACAGAAGCTTCTTTAGTGCAAACTGACCGTTTAGGTGATACCTATACCGTTGATGAAGAAACATTAACCTTATACGCAAAAGTTGATTTTGAGGCTGATTTTGCTGGCATCTACATGACAGGTAACTTTGGTATTCAATACATTGACGTTGACCAATCTTCAACAGGTTTTTCAACAGTTGAAAATGCACAAGCCTATGTAGTATCAACACCAGTAAGTGGCGGTGCTTCATACTCAGATGTGTTACCAACACTAAACTTGAATTTTGAAATTGCTGAAAATCAATTTATTCGTACTGGTTTATCAAAAGTCCAAAGTCGTCCTCGTATGGATGATATGCGTCCTAATGCACGTGCTACCTTTGCTTATAACGATAATCAAATTCAAAGTTCAAACCCACAAAATGGTCCTTGGACTGGCAGTGCCGGTAACCCGATGTTAGAGCCTTTAACAGCTAACCAGTTTGATCTCTCTTACGAAAACTACTTTGCTGAAGATGGTTATTTTGCAGCAACCTTTTTCTATAAAGATTTAACTAACTGGCACAGAACTTCAGATGCACTAACTGATTTTTCTGATGTTTATATCCCTGAGATACACAAAGATTCTAATGGTGATGCTCCTGCGACGCTGAATGGTTTTGTTAGTACCACCACAGATGGTTTTAAAGGTTTCGTACGTGGTTACGAATTACAAGCAAGTGTTCCATTTCGTATAATGCATGATTCTTTAGAAGGTTTTGGTTTAGTCGTAAGTGGAACATTCTTAGATGGCAAACTTGATGACGGAGGCAAAGTACCAGGCCTTTCAGAGGAAAGTTACTCATTAACCGCTTACTATGAAAGAAATGGCTTCGAATTTCGTATTGCCGGTACCAAGCGTGATGAATTCTTAACGGAAACTCGCGGAGGCAGCCTTGCTTTGGAAGCAACTGATGATTTAGGTGCTGAAATTTGGGATGCACAAATCAGTTATGACTTCGATGAATCTGGCATTGAGTCATTACAAGGGTTACGTGTTTCATTCCAAGCTCAGAACATTACCGACGAAAAGACTATTCAAGCAGAGGCAAATGATGGAAGACAAATTACTTCTTATCAATCATTTGGCGCTAACTACTCGTTAGGTCTTAACTACTCGTTCTAGTGAACTTTTAAGTAAAGTAAAACCTGTCAGTATACTGACAGGTTTTTTTTTAAGTGACTTTTGTAATATAAAACGGCTAATGTAGTACAGAGTTCATTTGATTTAATCGCACATTATTTATAAGAGAAACTCAAACATGAATAGTCCAATTAAAAAAGTAGTGGTATTAGGTGGCGGTACTTCTGGGTGGATTTCAGCCGCATTATTGAAAAAAATACTCGGCACGGCTATTCAGCTCGAATTGGTTGAGTCTGATGCTATCGGCACTATTGGTGTTGGTGAAGCGACCATTCCACCGATCAAACACTTAAACAATGTTTTGGGCATAAACGAAGCTGAATTTTTACGTGAAACCAAAGCAACCATAAAACTTGGTATTAATTTTGAAAACTGGAAAAGCCAAGGACACAGCTATTTACATAGTTTTGGTGCTGCAGGAAAAAGCTTAGCCTTTTGTCATTTTCATCACCTATTAAAGCGCGCCAATCAATTAGAAGATGACAGCCATTTATGGCAATACGATTTGAATTATTTGTGTGCTAAAGCAGGTAAATTTGCCCACATAAAAAGTAAAGACCCTATCATTGAATTACCTTACGCCTATCATTTTGACGCGGGTCTATATGCAAATTTTTTACGTAAGTTTAGTGAAAAAATAGGCGTAATTAGAACAGAAGGTTTAGTCGAGCACGTTGAGCAGTGCCCTATATCTGGGCATATAACTTCTCTTAAGTTGAAAAATGGACAAACAGTAACAGGTGATTTGTTTATCGATTGTTCCGGTTTTAAAGGCTTGCTTATTCAAGAAAAACTTCGCACTGGTTATGAAGATTGGAGTCATTTACTGCAATGTGACCGTGCGATTGCGGTACCTTCAGAACGATTAGAAAAAACGTTACCTTATACGCGTTCTATTGCTCATGCTGCAGGCTGGCAGTGGCGTATTCCACTGCAACACCGTAATGGTAATGGCTTAGTTTACAGTAGTAGCCATTGTAGTGAGCAACAAGCTATGGATACCATAATGGGAAACTTAGATACTAAACCCATTGCTGATCCTAAAATCATTAAGTTTCAAACTGGTCGGCGTTACCAACAGTGGAACAAAAATGTTATTGCTATTGGTCTATCAAGTGGATTTTTAGAGCCACTTGAATCCACCAGTATTCACCTTGTGCAATCTGCTGTTGTCCGCTTAGCACACCTTTTTCCTCATCAAGGTATTAATAGCAGCCTAGTTGATGAATTCAACAAGCAGTCTGCCACTGAGTTTGAACAAATTAGAGATTTTTTAGTACTGCACTATCATGCGACTGAGCGTACAGACAGTGATTTTTGGCAAGATATGCGTCATATGAAAATTCCGGACAGTCTCGCCCATAAAATTGAAATATTTAAACAGAGTGGTCGATTATTTAGAGAGCAAAATGATTTATTCACCGACAGTTCATGGCTGCAAGTTATGTTAGGACAAGGTATCGTACCGCAAGATTATCATCCCATAGCCAACACAATGTCTGATGAAAAACTCGCTGAGATGCTGAGAAAAGTGAAAGAAATCAAACAAGCGCCTATTGATAAACTGCCCAGTCATGATGAGTTTTTGAGAATATTTTGTCATCAATAAATGGAATAGGTGCTAATGATTCCTTAGCACCTATTTGTTCAGTTAACTCAAAATTTATACCGTTAAGGTGATTTTTCCTACCGCTTTACCTGAAGCAAGGCGATCGTGAGCTTTTGCTACTTCCCAAATTGAGAAATCACTTTCATCAATAATAGGCGTGATTTTTCCTGCATCTACCAGCGTTGCAATTTCAGTAAGAATCCGGCCATGTGATGCATGGTTAATACCGTGGCATAATGGAATAAGCACCAAAACGCTGTGGAATGACAAACTTTTCAGGGCAATTTGTAATGGATCTGCTATGGGTAAAATAGTCGCTACCTGGCCGTTGAACTTAGCTGCTTCAAATGATTTTTCAATATTATCTCCTGCAACGGTATCAAATACTTTATCAAAACCAACACCACCGGCGTGAGCCTTTACGTAGTCTGAAACTGACTCAGTCTTATAATCAACTAAGTTATCTGCGCCAAGTGTTTTTGCTAGCGCTTCGTTAGCTGGAGAATAAGTGGAAGTAACATTGGCACCCAATACTTTGGCTAACTGCACCGCAATATGACCAACGCCCCCCGTAGCACCATGAATAAGGACCTTATCACCTTGCTGCACATTCATTTTATCAACAAGTGCTTCATAAGAAGTGATTGCGACTAATGGCAGAGCAGCCGCTTGTTTCATTGTCAGCGTTTTAGGTTTCTTAGCCATTAATAATGCATCAACTAACATAAACTCAGCTAACGCACCATCAACGCCATTAATACCACCAGCCATACCGTAAACTTCATCCCCCACGTTAAAACCGGTAACACCTTCACCCACTTCACAAACAATACCTGCAACATCACCGTGTAATATTTCAGGTAAATTCGCTGACCAAGGTAGCTCAATTGAACGTAGCATAGTATCAATTGGGTTTACACTTGTTGCTTTCACTTCGACTACCAGATGGCCTACTTTAGCGACTGGCTTTGCTTTTTCTGCAAGTTGGAATACTTCAGTAGACCCGATTTTTTTAATGATCATTGCTTTCATAACTTTCTCTCTATAATTGTATATTGGCTGGTGTACTTGTTTATACCCGTTACCATTGAAGATGCAGGTTTCAGATTGGTTGTTCGTTTCAATGTGGCTATTTTATATATTGCCAATTGAGCAAACCATAACCTAAAGTGCAAATCATATTTGCCTTTTTAGCAACGCGAAGTTAGAGTAAGAACAATAATCCTTATGTAACAGCCATTATGAGTTCACTGAATCGGTTACTGTATTTCAACAGTGTTGTCGAAACCGGCAGTATTTCCCAAACCAGTAGAATTTTTGATGTGCAGCCCTCCTCAATTTCCAGGCAACTCGCTGTACTCGAACAAGAACTCGGCGTACGTCTGTTAAATAAAACTACTAGAAATACTGGTTTAACAGAAGCTGGGCATAAATATTACGAATACTCTCAACGTATTGTCTCTGAATTTGATGAAGCGAAAAGAGTCGTTAATGACTTACAAGAAGTGCCAAAGGGTAAACTTAATATAAGTATGACCGTAGGATTTGGCGAAAGTGTTGTACTGCCACTGGTTTCGACGTTTATGTCGCTGTATCCAAATATTGAAATAGAACTGGAATTAACTGAACGGGTGGTTGATCTGGTAGAAGAGAATATAGATGTAGCCATTCGAAGCGGTCGTTTACCCGACTCAACCATGATAGCGAGGCAACTAATATTAAATAACTTTTTATTATGTGCAAGTCCTCAGTATTTAGTTAGCAATGGTACGCCTCTCTCACCTGAAGATTTAAAAAATCACCAATGTATTCAATACAACTATGCTCGCTGGAAAGATTGGTTTTTGATGGCTGAAGAAAAAACAAAACTTTCTCTTAACAAAGCAATTTCTGTTAACTCTGTTAATGGTCAAAAACAGCTGGTATTGAATAATGCCGGACTCGCTTTAATCCCCTTATGGGCTGTTAACAATGAGCTAGAAGATGGCACCTTAATTCAAGTCATGCCAGAATATACTTTCAGCCCCTATGAAGAGTTAAGTGCAACCTACGCCATATACTTGAAGCGAGATATGATTTCACCAAAAACGCGGGTTTTCTTAGATTTTTTGGTAGAAAATATCGTAAACGTTGAAAGCTAGTAGCCCTTGCTAAGTGTTATTCTCTGCTATTGGTAAAGTGTATAAAAATCGTACGATCTATGTATCATTCGTCATAACTAGTACCACCTATTTGAGAGTTTTCTTTGATAATTTCTGAACTACTTTTACTAACGGGCTTCGCTTTCATTGTGGCGCTTATAACCGGCTCAATTGTGTATAGCACGGTAAAGTTAGGGATATCCCCTATGCCAAGCTCAAATAAAGCCTACCTGGTTATGATGCAGTTAACTGATGAAACGGGTACAGGTGCCATCGTTGATTTGGGTAGCGGTTGGGGCAACTTTGTCCTACGTATCGCCAAAAGATGCCCCCAAAGGAAAATAGTAGGATACGAATTATCCTTTCTGCCTTGGCTGACATCCACGTGTCTTAAAAAGCTATTGGGCTTAAAAAACCTAACCTTGCATCGACAAGATTTTTATCAGGCAGACCTATCATCGGCATCGGTATTAGTGTGCTATTTATTTCCCCAAGCGATGGAAAAAATTAGCCATAAACTACAGGTAGAAGAACAATCTAGCGTTGGCTTTGTTATTAGTAATAATTTTGCGCTACCTTCATGGCAACCTTGTAAAACGATGCAACTGAATGATTTTTATAAGTCTCCCGTTTATTTGTACAAAATTAGTAAAGCAGGAACTTAAAAAAGCAATAACAACCTCATACTTTAACATGCCCGTGTAGTTGCCTCAGGAGTTCATTAATTTCGTCATCTTCGAAGTGTTTTGTCGAAGATCCATTGTCTTTTAGTTTGGATTCCCGCCAAAACACCGCGGGAATGACATTCTTTGTCAATATTGTCTCTTTCATGATTGATCTACATAGGCATGTACTTTAAAGATATATGTTGCTCAGCAGTATTTTTCCTCAGAAATAATTGTCTAGCCGTAATTTTCACAAATAATTAATTGTTGCCTGTTCATGATCACCGCTAACCTCATTCGAACCTGACATTAGCTATAAATTAAGAAGTATTCTCATAAACTTTGTGAATAAAAAACAAACAATACATTGCAATTCTGGCTGTAATGAGTTTAAATAGCCACACCGACTAACTAGTCAGTCTATTTTTTGATACTTATCCGTAGACATCAAAAACTAGGTCTACACGTGAATAGATACCCGCTCCACCTGAAGATGCTTGTTTCAGGAAAACTGAGCGAATCATAATCAAGGCACATTTTTTTATTAATGGTTATTCCCTTAAAAACAAATGTAACGACGAATATGGTTTGCTCAACTTTCCCCAAAGGGCTGGTTTATAAACGCTTTATGCTACGTTATTGATTTCGACAATAGAATAACTATTCTCTTCAATCAATGCCTTGCCTAAAGGCGTTTCTAACTCCAGCTGAATCCTACAACTTCAAGTGGAACGGGTATACACCAAGCTACTTGATCAATGGAGTTACCGATGAATATGTCAGAAAAAATGAATACAGAACTGCGCGAATTATCAAGCATACTCACTGGCCAAAAACAGGCATACCGCAGTGCTCCTAATCCTTCAACTAACGATCGAATTGCACAACTATCAGCATTAAAAAGTGCCTTACTCTCTTATCAAGACGACTTGGTCAACGCACTTAATGAAGATTATGGACAACGTCCCGCACAAGATAGTTTAATAGCCGATATCATGCCTTGTATCGTCAATATTAATTACACCATTAAACGCCTTAAGAAGTGGATGAAGCCACAACGCCGTCATGCAGGGCTATTATTAGCGCCAGCTAAAGTTGAAGTGCATTATCAACCTTTAGGCGTAGTAGGTATTATGGTGCCGTGGAACTTTCCTGTGATGTTATCTATTGGTCCGTTAATCACAGCATTAGCTGCTGGCAACAGAGCAATGATTAAATTGTCAGAATTTACCCCGAGTACCAACCAAGTTATTAAAAAAATGTTAAGCAGTATTTTTGAACAAGATACCGTTGCCTGTATTGAAGGTGAAGCCAACATCGCAGCAGAGTTTTCTGGCTTACCCTTTGACCACTTAATTTTTACCGGTTCCACTACGGTTGGTCGTCATGTCATGCGGGCGGCAGCTGACAATCTTACCCCTGTCACTTTAGAGTTGGGTGGCAAGTCTCCGGTTATTATTGCTCCAGACATGCCGATAGATACTGCCGTTGAGCGCTTAATCTTTGGCAAGTGTTTAAATGCCGGACAAATATGTGTGGCGCCCGATTATATACTTTGTCCTAAAGATAAGGTCGAAGCCTTTATTAGTAGTTATCAAAAACAATTTCAAACTATGTATGGTGATAAACACCAAAGTACCGATTATGCCCATGTAATAAACTCAACCCAGCATAATAGATTACTTTCTTGGTTAGATGACGCAGTTAGCAAAGGTGCAAAGGTCGTACCTGCTAATGGGCAAGACATTGAGCGAAATTCACGTGAGCTTGCCACGCAATTAGTCACTGAAACCACCGATGACATGCTGATAATGCAACAAGAGATTTTTGGCCCAATTCTCCCAATTATTAGCTATGAAGATATTTCAGAAACAATTGATTATATTAATCAGCGCGCGAGGCCTTTAGCGCTTTATATTATGAGTTTTGATAACGATACCCAGCAACATTTGTTGAGTCAAACTCACTCTGGTGGTGTTTGCATTAATGAAACAATCTTTCATGTAGCCGCCGATGATGCGCCTTTTGGCGGTATTGGAGACTCTGGTATGGGCCAATATCATGGCAAAGAAGGTTTTTTAACTTTCTCGAAAGCAAAAACAGTGCTGTCTCGAGGTAAGCTAAATATTGGTAAATTAGTGCATCCTCCTTACGGGGGTTTGATACAAAAGTTAATGTTGAAGTTTTTCTTAAGATAATAGAAAAGTTTTAACGTTCAATGATACGATAATGATGCAATTTCACCGTGTTATATTGGCGCTATTCTATGGTTGAATAGTGCCAATGTAGAATTATTTTTCAATTCACTAATAAACGCCTCAAACCTTTAGAAAGAGTAAACGTATATATGCCTGTAAATTCAAGCCAGCCTAAAAATAAAAAGCAGCAGCTTTTAGATGCCGCATTAGCCTTGTTTGTAAATCAAGGAATTTATGCAACGTCCACCGCTTCTATTGCCAAAACAGCCGGCGTTGCCACTGGCACCCTTTTTCATCATTTTCCTTCAAAAGATGCACTAGTACTTGAGCTTTATAAAAACATAAAACAAGAGTTCGCACTGCAAATCGCGCCATTCGAACTAGATGTTGCTCAATTAGAGCAGCAAGCTAAAGTCATTTGGCAACAAGCTATTGATTGGGCTTTAGCTAATGCTGACCAACAGCAGTTTTGCTTACTGGTAATGCAATACCAGCCACTTTCGGCCCAAACTAAAGCTCAAATCTTTGCTGATGAATTTGGTTTTTTAAAGGAAATTATGCTCTTTGGTCAACAACATCAACTTATTGCTAATTACCCGATAGAGCTGATGTTAGAAAGTGCCCACGGTCAGTTCCTTACCAGCAGTCAATTTTTTATTAACAACACTGACCTCGCTCAGGATGCTAAATACCGCGAGGCGGCATTTAATTTATTTTGGCAATCATTCACTCGTTAAATGTACTGCTAGCTATTGAATCAAACGTAAGCGTGATTGACGACGAATTATCGTTGATGACTTAGCTCCCGTTGGTAAAAAACACGACAAGGGGCATAGAATACTCATAATTCGGGTATGATTTAAAATCTCCACCCCTTGGACTAAACACACTATATACCCGCTCCACTTGAAGATGCTCGTTTCAGGAAGTCTGAGCTATTCATAATCAAGGCGCATTTTTTATTAAGGGTTATTCAGGAGAATATGCTCCTGCATTCTCTAATAACACCATCCATGTAGCGTCCTAAAAAAGAAATGTAACGCAGAGTATGATTTGCTCAGCCTTCCCCA
>MAAF01000093.1 GCA_002163005.1 Colwellia psychrerythraea
TTCAGCAAGTTTAGCTCTTTCTGCTTTCGATACATATTTAGGCTTGTTGCTAGTATGTAACTTTGAGTTAGCTTTTTTAACTTTCTTTTTTAAAATGTTGTTCATTTTCTTTTTTCTGTTCATGTTCTTATCTCGATATCTAAACTAAAAATTATCTTGGCTGTTGGTCATTAAAAAATAAGCACCACAAGCATCAAAGGGAAATACGGGTATAACACAGTTGTCTTCAACGAATTACTGACATACTCTGCAATGAGTTCTTTTGTAGCAGGTCGATTAGTTTGCCATTGCTTATATACTAAATAAGGCTTAATTGACTCGCTTGTCTGTTCATTATTATGAATGTCTAATTTGTCTTCTATCGCTATTATTGCATTTGCTGTTCTCTGCTGAAAGGTTTTCCATATACCTTCTTGTAACCAGAGTATTGCTAATATGAATAGTGTAACAAAAGTTGCTACTGAAAAAGTAAAAGCAAACAAGGTGATAGTCGTCGCAACAAGCTTGATTATTAAGGCATAATTTTCGTAAGTTTCATGATTGTTATGTAAAGTTAGCCATTGCTCTACTCATAACTATTTTGAATCTGTCGTCATAGGTTTGAATATACTGGGGTTGTACAAAAATTACTGTTATTATGCGCGCATTATCTATCTCATGAAAGTTTTCTTATCTTTGTATTGATAGCTTTCTTATCTTTTGGCTTAGTTCTTGACTAAGCCGCTTTAATCCAGAGGCGTTTATTTTGAGTACCAATACAACTACTTCATCGTTAGCTTTTACTTCGTTGAGCTTAAAACAGGATTTAGTTAAAAACTTATCGTCGCTTGGCTATGAGCAAATGACACCCATTCAAGCTAAAACCTTACCTGAATTACTTAAGGGAAAAGATGTTATTGGCGAAGCTAAAACCGGCTCAGGTAAAACGGCTGCTTTTGGTTTAGCATTACTTAACAAGCTTGAAGTTAAACGTTTTCGTATTCAATCTATGGTGATTTGTCCAACGCGTGAACTGGCTGATCAAGTTGCAAAAGAGTTGAGAAAACTAGCACGGGGTATTCATAATATTAAAATATTAACGCTTTGTGGCGGAACACCGTTTGGTCCACAAATTGGTTCACTAGAGCATGGCGCACATGTTATTGTTGGTACCCCAGGTCGCCTTGAAGAACACGTTATAAAAGGCACCTTACAATTAGAAGATTTAAACTTATTAGTGCTTGATGAAGCTGACCGCATGTTAGAAATGGGCTTTCAAGCAGCCCTTGATAATATTGTTGGACGTACACCACTTGACCGTCAAACGTTACTTTTCAGTGCAACGTTTCCAGAACAAATCAAGTCCATTAGCGAAAGTATCATGACAGATCCTGTGATGGTGAAAATCGCTTCGAGTGAAGACCAATCAACTATCAGTCAAAAGTTCTTTAAAGTAAGTAATGATGAAAGTCGTTTAGAAGCGTTACGTTTATTGTTACTAGAAAACCAAGTTGAATCGACCGCTATTTTTTGTAATACCAAAAAAGAAACCAAGCAAGTTGCTGACAGCTTGCATTTTGATGGCTTTAGCGTGCTAGCTTTACATGGCGATTTAGAGCAGCGTGATAGAGATCAAACCTTATTACGCTTTGCCAACAAAAGTGCTTCAATTCTTGTAGCTACTGATGTTGCTGCACGTGGCTTGGATATCGATAGTTTAGATTTAGTGATTAACTATCATATTGCCCGGGATAGTGAAGTACACGTGCACAGAATTGGTCGAACAGGTAGAGCAGGCAGCACAGGTATTGCTTATTCACTATTTAGTGACAAAGAAAGTTATAAAGTTGGTTTACTTGAAGATTACCTTGAAGCTGTTATCACGCCTGAGCCGTTGCCTTCATTAGCTGTACTTGGTTATGAACGTCCACAAGCTAAAATGGCAACCATTCAAATTGATGGCGGTAAAAAGCAAAAAGTTAGAGCGGGAGACATTTTAGGCGCTCTTACCGGCGATAATGGCGTGCAAGGCTCACAAGTTGGCAAGATTTCTGTTCTCGATAACAAAGCCTATGTTGCTGTTACTAAAGCAGCGTTAAATTTAGCGTTGAAAAAGATATCAAAAGGTAAAATGAAAGGCCGTACCTTTAATGCTCGCCATTTAACTAATTAGTTACTAAATTCATAACCTCAATAAAAAATTTAATGAAACATGCCTACCAAGAGCTGCTTGCTAACAAGCAGCTCGATTTTGATACCGCTCAAACTCATGCTGTCGATGCCTTAATACTGCTATCTGAACAATTGTTAGCCCAACAGCACTTGCCTGAAAAGGTAAAAAAAAATATCCCTGGATTATATTTTCACGGCAGAGTAGGTCGAGGTAAAACTATGCTGATGGATATGTTCTATCAGCATTTAGCCATTAAAAATAAAAAGCGCATTCATTTTCATCACTTTATGGAAAGTGTTCATCAGCAACTGGCTCAACTAACCGGGCAGTCTGAGCCCCTTAGCCATATAGCTACCAAGTGGGCACAAAACATTGATTTATTATGTTTTGATGAGTTTTATGTGAGTGACATTGGTGATGCCATGCTACTTAGTGGTCTATTTTCAGCGCTATTTACCCAAGGTGTGACCCTTGTTGCTACCTCAAATTGTCAACCTGAGCAGCTTTACCGTAATGGTTTGCAAAGAGAGCGTTTCTTACCCACAATTGCATTAATCAATCAACATTGTCAGATTGTTTCTATTAATGGTGACGTTGATCACCGCCGTACTAAATTTTCAAAAAACAGCTGTTATAATAATTATTTTTTATTAGATAACCAAGGTAATACAAAGTTAGTCGAACGCTTTCAAAGCTTGACTGATACAGCAGAGTTAGTTTCTGGTGAGATAGAGGTTAATCACAGACAACTCTGCTACTTAGCGCAAAGTGATAATGTTATTTTCTTCGATTTTTTTGCTCTATGCTCTGGTCCTCGAAGTCAGCGAGATTATATGGTGCTAGCGAAAGATTTTGACACCGTATGTATTGCTAACGTCCCTATGTTTTCAGGTGAGTTAGTGCCAGCAGTCTTTTCAGGGGTTGAGGACAGTTATCAACGCAGTGGCGTTTTAATGGGGGAGTTACAGCAGCTTGATGATGAAGCGAGAAGGTTTATTGCCTTAGTTGATGAATTCTACGATCAAAATGTCAAATTAATTGTTAGCGCCCAAGTTGATATATTCGAACTTTATCAAGGGCAGCAACTTGCCTTTGAATTTGAACGTTGTCAGTCTCGATTAATTGAAATGCAACAAAGCTTATAAGTTGTATAAAATACGATTAACTAGCTAATTTGACTAAATCATTTATTTTCAACGGCTTATTTATTAACTGTAAATTCTTATCTTATTGATAAATAAGGACAAGTAAAGTTGGCACTATGTTTGTAACAGTTATGCTAATAATTACTTCTTTTATGATCATGCAGTTTGTTATTACTTTTACGAATCATAGTGACTACTTGTATAAGTAATCCTATTCAATAACGTTCATTAATCGTAATAAATGACTTAACAGTAAACAATAATAAATATCTTAAGGATAGAATCATGACTTATTTTCACGCAACATTAATCGCTAGCGCACTCACAGTATCTTTTACATCATCGGCTGCCTACGCCAATAAATCATGCAATGTTGATTTGTCAGCAGGGCTTACAATCAACGTTAATTCGATTGAATTTTTACAAGATGAAGCTGGAATGGATGAGAAAAAGCGTAGCTTGTATAAAATAATTGATGGTAAAAAACTTTTGGTCGACAACCAGCATATTGACTTATCTGACGTTCAACAAGCTCTTGTGAAAAAGTATGATGAAAAAATTCGAAGCTTAGTGCCTCAAGTTAAAAATGTTGCCATTGAAGGCGTTGATATGGCTATTGAAGGTGTAAATCTTGCGTTTAATGGTCTACTCGGTGAGGGCAATGCCGTCGCAGCAGATTTAACTACAGAGCTAACGTTAATTCGAGAACAAGTATCCACCAATCTATCTATTGAACATGGCGTTTCTGTTGGTGTAGAAGGTTTAGAAAGTGAAGGCTTACTCGGAAAAGACTTTGACAAGCGTATAGAATCGGCAGTTGAAAAAGCGGTGTTGAATTCTATGGGCAGTATTTTAATCGCCATGGGGCAACAAATGGTTGCTTCAGACGGTGACGAGCGAAACTTTGAAACACGTATGGAAAATTTTGGTGAAAATATCGAACATGAGATGACAACCAGATCTGCGATAATAGAGAAGAAGGCTGAGGCTCTATGTATCAGTATTGCTGAGGTTGATGCACTAGAAGAGCAACTAAAAGTTGAGATAGAGCCACTTGCTAGTACTAATGTCTTTACCGTGACACAAAAACATTATGAAGAAGAGTCTGATGCAACAGCAAAGTAACCGCTAAATTATTTCCTTCAAAATACCGTTAATTAGTCTCGTTAGTTACTCTTATTAGTTAATATCGGGAATAATGCTCAATACTATGGCCTAGCGCGGTATACCCGTTACCAATCAAGAAACATGTTTCAGAGTGCTTGAGCGATTTTAATTCAAGGCGCTGTGATGAAGTAATGATTATTACCATTATGAATCACAGCAACGATGAAGTGATGTTGCTCAAACGCTTCTTCGATGGGTTTAAAATGACTTTATACAGCGTTAAATCATCAAACCATAGAGTAACTATGCTTAAATCATTTACCTTACCTAAAGTTATTTTAATTCCCACTGAAATCCTGCACTTTGAATGGTAACGGGTATATAATTGCTGGGTCTTTTTTATCTTTATATTTTGTCAAATATGCACGCTGTTCATCAATTACACCAATACCGTAAAAGTCTGAGTACAACCACCTATAAAGCGCGAGGGCAACGTGTAATTCGCTGTCCACTATGTCAACTTGCGAAACAATTTTGTATCTGTGAAATATCACCGAGTAAAAAGCAAGTGGAGACCACAGCAGGATTTCTGTTATTAATGTATGACACTGAGGTATTAAAACCGAGTAATACAGGGAAGCTCATTGCAGACCTTATTCCGGATACCTTTGCTTTTTTATGGTCAAGAACTCAAGAGAACCTTGAGTTATTAGCTGTGCTTAATGACGAAAAATGGTTTCCCCTTGTGGTTTTTCCGCAAGAATATGCTGATGATGAACGTAAAGTATTTACCAATAATGTTATCTGCCCTGAAGGTAAAAGACCTCTATTTATTATGCTTGACGGCAGTTGGCGTGAAGCTAAAAAAATGTTCCGTAAGAGCCCGTATTTAGATAGATTTCCCATGGTTTCATTTGATGCAAAAACGGCCATTGAAGCCGTTAGTGGTAATTGTCAAAATGAGAGTAATGGTCAATTATCACCTGTAGGTCTGGACTCTCGCTATACGGTAAGAAAAACGGAGCTTGAACATCAATTTTCAACCGCTGAGGTCGCCGCCAGAGTCTTAGATATGCATGGCGAAACTATTAATGCTCATGTGCTCGATTTATGGTTTGATGTTTTCAATTTCCAATATCAAAAAAGCGTCTGTCAGCGAAACAAAGGAAATGTTAATGCCATTGAAAACTATCAAGGTTTTCTAGCAAAGACATATCGATAAAATATTAGGTTAGCAATTAGTGACGGAGTAATCTTAACTTAATAGCATATTAACTCGTCTGTTAGTCAATGTTTTAAGAAAATTAGTTAACCAAATTTACATACAAAAAGGCCCGTTTATATAGTTATAAACGGGCCTTTATTTTATGCTTTAAATTAATAATACCAATTTGATTAAATTTCTTCCCTACTCAGAGCTACATTGGTGAGCTTAGAACAAACAAAATTTGTTAAAGATAGTTATTCTATATTTCATTAATTTTTTGATGTTATCATTTTACCAATGAGCTCCTAAGGGCGAGTTTAAAAGGCCTATATACGACGTTATTGATTTTGATAAGGACGCTGCATGGATGCAGCTTATTAGAGAATGCAGGAGCATATTCTCCTGAATAACCATTATCTACAATCAATGCCTTGCCTAT
>MAAF01000011.1 GCA_002163005.1 Colwellia psychrerythraea
ACCATCTGCCAATCACGAAGGAAACTAAACCCGAGCAAGAAGCGAAAGTGTGGCAAATAATTCAAGAATCAAATGCTGATTTGGTCGTCTTAGCGCGTTACATGCAGGTCTTATCGAGCGACCTGTGTAAAAAGCTTTCCGGTAAAGCCATTAATATTCACCACTCGTTATTACCAGGTTTTAAGGGGGCAAGACCGTATTATCAAGCCTATGATCGCGGCATTAAGTTAGTGGGCGCGACCGCGCATTATGTCAGTGACGATCTCGATGAAGGGCCCATTATTAGCCAAGGTGTCGAGACGGTTGATCATGGTTACTATCCTCAAGATCTCGCGGCTAAAGGGCGTGATATAGAATGTTTAACGCTGTCTCGCGCAGTTCGTTGTCATATTGAACATCGAATATTCTTGTACGGTAAAAAAACAGTCGTGTTTTCTAAATAACTTATCCTCTGGTTAAATAACCTGACAAATAGAAGTCGTTTATGCAATGACTTCTGCCCCACGACTAATGACATATAACGACATAGCTTTAATAAACCTTTTAAGCCTTGTCATTATTTTTTTACTTCAATGTTATCAGCGGTTGATCTTAAAGTTAGCTTTCGTCTGTTTTAGGCATGCCGATGTCTTATTCAGATATGCTGATATTAGCGGTAAAACGTTACTCTGATTTATGTTTTTTCGCCTTAGCCAACAACTACTTTAATAACTCAAAAGAAATTGGCTTTTATCCTTAATTAATGACCAAAGCAAATAATTTAAATATGCTGTTAGTGTCATTCAACCAACAAGAGAGATTGATATGTGTTCAAATCATGGAAACCGCGGCGTTGTTTATACTGGCCCTGGAAGTGTTGAAATTCAAGATATAGCCTATCCTAAGCTTGCCATTGGCAACCGAAAATGTAATCACGGGGTTATTTTAAAAGTGGTTACCACCAATATCTGTGGCAGTGACCAACATATGGTACGCGGCCGCACAACCGCTGAGCCTGGCCTTGTTTTAGGTCATGAAATTACCGGTATGATCATAGAAAAAGGCAGCGATGTAGAGTTTTTAGACATTGGTGACATTGTCTCTGTGCCTTTTAATATTGCTTGTGGTCGCTGTAGAAACTGTCGCGAAGGAAATACAGGCATATGTTTAAACGTTAACCCTGGTCGTGCTGGTGCCGCCTTTGGTTACGTTGATATGGGTGGCTGGGTTGGTGGTCAATCTGAATATGTGATGGTGCCTTATGCCGACTTCAACCTGTTAAAATTTCCTGATAAAGATCAGGCATTAGAAAAAATTCGTGACTTGACCATGCTCTCTGATATTTTCCCAACGGGATATCATGGTGCTGTAACGGCTGGTGTTGTCCCTGGTGCCACTGTTTATATTGCCGGTGCTGGACCTGTAGGTCTTGCCGCTGCGGCGTCATCACAATTACTTGGCGCGGCTTGTGTCATTGTAGGTGATATGAATCCAGAGCGTCTAGCCCAAGCCCGTAGCTTTGGCTGTGAAACCATTGATTTACGTCAAGATGCAACTGTGCCAGATATGATCGAACAAATATTAGGTGTTCCAGAAGTAGATGCCGCAGTAGATTGTGTTGGTTTTGAAGCTCACAGCCACGGCTGTAGCCATCATAAAGAACAGCCTGCAATTGTACTTAATACTATGATGGAAGTAACGCGTGCGGGTGGTGGAATAGGTATTCCAGGACTTTACGTAACTGGCGATCCTGGTGCATCAACCGAAGCGGCTAAAACTGGCCAACTTAGTATGAACTTTGGCCTTGGTTGGGCTAAATCACACTATTTTGTTACAGGTCAATGTCCAGTGATGAAATATCATCGCAATCTAATGCAAGCCATCTTATGGGATAAAGTTCAAATTGCCAAAGCCGTTAATGTGCAAGTTATTTCACTCGATGGTGCACCTGAAGGTTATAGTGCCTTTGATCAAGGCGCCGCGCAAAAATTTGTAATCGACCCTCATTCAATGGTGGCATAACCCTAGTTTTCTATATAAAACGGCGCATTTAATGCGCCGTTTTAGTCACTCCACAGCCTTAATCAGGTAGATATCTGTTTTCGATAAATCGACGATTGAACATTTATGTCGATATTTTCCTGAGACACATGAAATGACGTTCAGATCATTTAATACCAACAAAATAGCATTGTCTGATATCAAAGGCTAAGATCAATAAAAACTTGCATATTCGCATGCATCGCGATCACCGACCTTGAAAAACAAAGGTATTGACCGATCGGCATCAAGGTATTTCACACTATCTTAATTTTGCGGAGTGTCGATCTTAAGCATGTTAATGTCTTTTAGAGATATCTTCGATGAATGATAACAGTGTGTAGTAAATAGGGATTTATTAATAATTATATTTAAATTCACAAACGCGTTATCACACTAAAAACATAAAGAATAACGACATAAAACATAACTACATAACAATTTATGGGATATATAAAATGAAGAAATTTACACCATTGCTTGGCATGCTTTTAGCCACCTCTGCATCAGCTTGGGCCGATAACTCAGTCTCAGACACACAAAAGATTGATGAGCTTCAAAAGCAAATTAACCAACTAAAGACAGATATGAAAGCGGGCGAGAAAACTGTTTCTTCATTGAAACCAAAAATAAAAGTTGGCGGTGCCGTACGTTTTCAATATAGCTACGAAGATTACAATGATGCCAATACAGATCGTGGTGGCGATTTGGATTTTGACGTTTTTCGTCTTGATGTAAACGGCAGTATTGGTGATGTTACCTTGTCAGCTCAATATCGCTGGTATCAATACATGAACGTAATTCATCACGCCGATGTAGGCTATAAGTTCAGTGACAACTGGGAAGGAAAAGTGGGTATTACTCAAGTTCCTTTTGGTAACTTAAACTATAACTCCAACAACTTCTTCTTTAGCTCTGGTTATTATGCAGGTATCGAAGATGATTATGACGCAGGTTTATCATTTACAGGTAAGTATGACAAACATGATATCCGTATTGCCTATTTTTTAAATGACGAAAAAGGTGGTGTTGACGGTTATTCAGGTGACAAAACTCATCGCTATTCTTATGATGTAGTTGGCATCCGCGACTTCGCTGGTGGCGAAGGTATTTGGAGTGCTCCTGCGCAAGAAATGGGTGAAAGTAATACAATAAACTTAAGATATACTTATAATTTCTTCTCTAATACGGAAGTGGGTGTATCATTATTATCAGGTGATCTTGAAGGTGGCTCAGGTGTGGGCTCTGTAGGCGACCACACAGCATACGCTTTTCACGTAAAAAGCAACATTGATAACTTTGGTATTATGTTCCAAGCTTCAGAGTATGAATATGATCTAGATAACGGCTCTGATGCTGTTGCTGTAGGCGCTTGGGCATTCTATGACACAATTCCAACGGAAGCTACGTCATATAACCTTAACTTATCTTACAGTCAATCAGTGTCTATAGGACCTATCACTAACCTGACTTACTATAACGATTACAACTTAATCACTGATAAATCAGCCGGATTAGACGATACCACCATGAACGTAACGGGTGTTGCGATCAGTGCTGGTGGCGTCTACGCTTATGTTGATTTTGTTGTTGCTAAAAACCAACCATTTATCGGTGGTACGTTAGTCGGCAATGCTGATGATTGGAATAAGCGACTAAACATCAATATCGGCTATTATTTTTAATCGATAACTTATTGGCTTACACCGAACATCAAATCATTCCTAGGTTTGCATGTTTGGTATAATTCCTCAAATTAAATGGCTAGTTGTTATACTAGCCATTTTTCCAGAATATATGCCACTCAGCTCCTCGCGCATTGGAGTAGACGAGCAGCAGGTTGAAGTTTAACAAGCACTAATTCTGACCTTAGCGCTTTAACTGCTTCATTCATTATTACATCCTGTAACTTATGCTTCGAGTGTATGAATTTTCATTGCCTCCTAAGGTAATGCTATAACCAGTTGACTACAATTATTAAATTATATTTTTATAAGATTTTTCAAAGTCACTTAAAACGACTTAATACTATTGATGAGTATTATTTTGAGTGATTTTTTCGAGTCGTTATTAATAAAAAATCAATATACTAAACGGCTAAAGTACTTGCTCTAACACTGGCTGAGACACTGGTTCAAATATAGGCTTAAAAGAATTGGCTTGCACAATATTGCTAAGCCTCGCTGCCAAATCATCTTGCAAGGCATCAAAGAGGAAGTTCCCCATGCTTATGCGCTTTACGCCCAGTGATTTTAAGGTATCAAAATCACTTAAGTCTGGCATACACATAATATTAACTGGCAAGGTTGTACTTTTCACGACCATTTTAATTGCCTCAGTTTGAACAATACAAGGCACAAATACACCACCAGCCCCAGCAGTCTGATATAACTTGACGCGCTTTTTCGTTTCTTTCACCGCCTCTTCTACGCCAAGTAAAAAAGTATCTGTTCTGACATTAATAAAGAGTGAGATGTTATCTTTTACCAATTGAGTTGTAAGCGCAGAAAGGTAACTAGCAAAGCTATTTTCATTCATTAATGTGCGCTGCCCGTTAGTTTTATTCACCTTGCTGTCTTCGATATTAATGCCAACAACACCTACTTCCGCTAACGCTCTAATATAAGCAGCAGTTATTTGTGGATTTTCACTAAAACCCGCTTCAATGTCGACACTTAGCGGTAATACACAACAGGTCGTAATACGCTTAACAATAAAAAGTAATTCTTCAAATTCCATGTGCTCACCATCAGCATAACCAAGCATTCTAGCAATAGCTGCACTTGAGGTGCCAATGGCACTAAAGCCTAAGTTTTCTGCTGTTTTAGCACTAGCAACATCCCAGACATTACAAAGTAGTAATGGCGCAGTTTGTTGATGTAATAAAGTAAACTGTGTAGTTTTCATCGTTAATCTCTTTGTTGTTGATACCCAAGTGACTTGAAACACGCAGCTTCAAGTCGCTTGGATATATACCCGCTATCATTCAAAGTGCAGGATTTCAGTGGTAGCTAAAAACGATTTAGGTAAGGCATTTATTTTAGACAATGGTTGTTCCATTGTTCAAATGAATAACGCAATATAAATCGTTTTTAGTCCCATCAAAGAAGCGCTTGAGCAACACCACTACGTCGTTGCACCTTTTTGTAAGGGAATAACCATTACTACAAAGGTGCGCCTTGTATTGAAATTGCTCAAGCACTCTGAAACCTGCATCTTGATTGATAACGGGTATAGTTAGGAAGACAGCCGTTATCTCTTGTGGCATTAAGTTTGCTGTGTGGAGACATTAATAACCAATGATAAAAATCGACTACCACTATAAGCTGTGCTTATAATATGAGAATAAATCCCTTTGATTTAACTGAATGCAAACCATGATCAAAAGAGCATTAAAGAATATCAATTTATTACATAGTTTTGAGTGTGCGGCTAGACATCAAAGCTATAGCAAAGCGGCGGCAGAGTTATGTATTTCACAAGCGGCTGTCAGCCAACAAATGCGTCAATTGGAAGAAAACCTCACCATTCAATTATTTTTACGCAAAGGAAAATCCATGTTGTTAACTCAACAGGGAAAAACATTATTATCGGGTACTCAGCAAGCTTTCAAGGTGTTAGAGGAAAGTATTAATAAGATAACCGTTGAAGAAATAGCCGGTAGTTTAACCATTAGTTCCACACAGGCTTTTACTACCTTGTGGCTTATGCCAAAACTGAGTAAATTTTCAGCGCTGTATCCTGATATAAATATTCGTGTCATGTCGTCCCCTCAATTTGAGGATCTTAAAGAGCAACACATTGACCTTGCCATTCGTTTTGGCCCTCGCGTTAAAGAGAATACAGATACATCCCTTAACTGTGAATATTTTGGCGAAGATCCCGTTTACCCAGTATGTTCGGCAGCATTAGCTAAATCGATAAACTTTAAAGCACCTAAAGATCTACTTAAAACCTGGCTGGTTAGTTTAGATAATCCTGGCTGTTACGATTGGCCTTCTTGGTTTGAATATACCAATACTCAAGGTTATCAAAATCATCAACAGTGGACAGAAGTACACAGTACTGACATGGCCTTAAACGCCGTGTTAAATGGTCATGGTTTTACCTTGGCTGCCCGATATTTAATTATTGAGCAACTTAAGTCTGGGCAGCTGGTGATGCCAGTAAATATACCTCACCCTAATGTAGTAAAACGTTATTTTGTTTATGATGAGAACTCGGCAAAAATAGCGCGTTTAAACATCTTTATTCAATGGTTAACACAAGAAATGAACTCGACTAACTAATCAAGCATTAAGGCCTGTAAGAGGAGTACTCGGTGTACGGTCAGTTACTCCCTTCCTCCTATACTTACCTCATGTCCTAGCTTTACCCGTCAATAGAAAATATAACATTAACAAACTAAGTACTAATTTATTCTTTTCTTGCTTTGATGATGCCTAGTTGGCGGTGCAGAGTGTCTCGACGATTGTCTTACCTGTTGCTTAGGTGATGATCTAGTCACTGAGCGATTATAAACAGCCTTCTTGTTAGTTGCTGTTCTGTAAACTTGCTTACTCTGAACGGCTTGCTTCGCTTGTTTATGTTTTACTTGCTTATAACGGTACTGTTTTTTTGTTTGATTACTTACCTGATACTTTGCCTGATATTTATTAGGGTTATGCTGTTTTACCTTGTGACTATTAAGTGCATGACTATTTCTTGCATTGCTGTTGTGGACTTTCGCCTTATTAATATTCGCGCTTCTAACTACTTTATTTTGATAAATAGCCTTGTTTTGGTGGTTATTATTTTTATAGGTACGGTTTTTATGAGCATTGTTTCTATGAACATTGCTTTTATAAGTGTTAGTGCTACGAACAATTGGCCGTGAACCATAATATTTTTGCTTTAATCTGCTACTATTATATGCAACACCGCGTCTATGTTTTGGCTGATGACTCCAACGTTTTGCACTATGACTTGTCACGATTTTTTTTCTTGAGTGATAACCATGGCGGTTAGAGTGATTATAGTGATTCACTACCACATGGCGGTTATGCCAATGAAAAGCACTGAAGTAAAAATGACTACTGATGTGTACGCCATGTCCCCAATAAAAATGACCATAATGAGTGGCATAATAATTAGGGTTACGCCAATAAACAGGCGGATAATGTGACCAGTGCCAGCGACCATACACTACTCGCGTATCATAATAGGGTACGTAAATAATCTCAGGCTGTGCTGGTTCAATGATGATAATTTTCTGCTCTTTTATCACCTTAACATTATCCATATTTGCCAAATTACCCGCTTGCTCGGCCTGCTGTCGTAGGGTTTGAATACTGGCAAGCACTCGGGCTTCATCTTGTAAGAAAGCATCACCGAGTTTTTGCATCCAAGTAAGGTCTTCACTTAATTTAGTTATCACTCGTGGAAAAGCTAACAGTGCTTTAATGCTGGCATCCCAATCTTTTTTCTGTGCCTTTTTTTCTACTTGTGCAGCAGTTAATTGTGAATTTTTGTTGAGCCACCGCTCTGCTTCAATGACCTCAATTGGGTAGGTAGATGCAATTAAAATATGGGTAAGTAAAGTATCAGGGTATAAGGCAATAGGCGCTAGCGTTTGAGCAAGCTCTGCTTCAGATAGCACAAACGCTTGCTCTTCTTCTGCGTCTAATGAGGCTGAGAAAGCAGTAGTGGTAAATAGTGTGGTGGATAAAAGGAATATCCCTATTATCGCAAGATGTTTTAATACTGTGGAGTGAAAGTACATAAGCTCACCTTTATTCATAACTAATCTTATGGCTTAGCATACGACTGTAAAGCTGAACAAAGGCTGAACATACTTAGAACACGCGAAAAGCACAGGGAAAATTTAACTTAACAATTATCCCCTTTATTATGTGCTTAGCGTTATTTTGTCTTTATTTGATTTGTTTTAATGAGTTGCAAAGCTAGCGGTTTTTTCCTACTCAATATCGTTCTTATTGAGTAGGCCTTGTTCGACTAACTTATGTAGAATAACAGCGCATTTTTCTTTTAGCATATCTCTCAATAAACGCACCGCAGGAGTAATCGACTGCCTACTTGGGCACACAAGCCATAATTCAGTTTTTCTCGGCTGATAATCAGTCATGACACTAACTACGTTACCCGCAAGTAAATCATTAGACATATCAAGGCATGATTTCACCGCAATGCCTTTCCCTGCAACACACCATCGCCTGACTAAATCACCATCATTCGAGGCTCGATTACCCTTCATTTTTATTTTAACTACATTGCCTTTATGCTCGAACTTCCAAACATCGTGAACTACATCATGGAGTTGATAAAAAAGTCCGTTATGAGCGCTTAAATTATGCGGATGTTGTGGTGTACCATTATCTTTAAGATACTGAGGTGTTGCACAAAGTATGCCTGGCACATTACATATTTTAAAACCATAGAGGTTGGAATCAGTTGGTGAGCCATAACGTATGGCAACATCAACGGAGTCTCGGTAAAAATCAATATTGCTATCGCTAATATTCAATTTCAAACCAACGTTAGGATACTTTTGTACCAATTCATCAAGCCAAGGTGCAACCAAGTTACGGCCTAAGTCTGATGATATTGCAATACGAAGCTCACCATCGACAATTTCTAAATCGTCGCGCATATTTTGTTTAGCTTGCTCAAGCATTAACAACGCCTGCTGACATTGAGGAATATACCTTTCCCCTGCACTAGAGATTTTCAACTGCCGTGTTGTTCGGATAAATAAATCAACACCTAATGCAGCTTCAACCCGTTTTATAGCAGCGCTTGCTGTTGCGGTTCGCATATCAATACTCGCAGCGGCTTTAGTAATATTTTTAAATTCGGCGACTTTAAGGATGATTTGTAGGTCTTCTAATAACATATTGTCAAATATTTTTTGATAATGATTCAATTATTATACTGTTTATCTTTACTAAACCAAGTTCTATTATTATCACTGTTAGCAGCACTTACATAAGCAACCTAAATTAACAGCCGGAGAATACACATGAAAGCCATTGGTTATAAAAAATCGTTACCCATTAGTGATATTGAATCTTTAGTCGATATTGAAATACCACAGCCAATAGCCACTGGCCGAGATGTTTTAGTAAAAATAAGCGCCATTGCCGTTAATCCTGTCGATTATAAAATCAGACAAAACAAACCTTCAGAAACGGATGAATATAAAGTAATCGGTTGGGATGCTGTAGGTGAAATAGTCGCTATGGGTGAAAATGCTACAAAATTTCAGTTAGGTGACAAAGTGTATTATGCCGGTGATTTAAATCGTCAAGGAAGTAACGCAGAATACCAATTAGTTGACGAACGTATTGTTGGCCATAAACCTAAAAGTTTATCTGATGTTGAAGCAGCAGCCCTACCATTAACAACAATTACCGCTTATGAAATGTTATTTGAACACCTCACATTACCTAAGATAACGCCCGATTCATCTGAAAAGTCTAACGACGTTATTTTAGTTGTTGGCGCTGCTGGTGGTGTTGGTTCTATTTTGGTTCAGCTCGCCAAAGCGATTACCGGTGCAACCATTATTGCGACAGCATCACGAGAAAGCTCAAAAGCCTGGGTAGAAAAACTCGGGGCTCACCATGTTGTCGATCATACCAAGCCACTGAAAACACAAATTGACGCCCTTAATATTGGCCAAGTTACGCATGTTGCGAGCCTTAACGGTACAGCGAGTTATTTCGATACTTATATTGAGTTGCTCGCACCTTTTGGCAAAATAGCCATGATTGATGATCCTCAAAAACCTTTAGACATAATGAAAATGAAATTTAAAAGCTTGTCATTACATATCGAATTTATGTATGCACGCTCAATGTTTAATGCCATCGATATTGAAGAACAGAGTCACTTATTAAATCACGTGTCCGATTTAATTGACCGTGGCTATATTCAAACAACGGTAGGCAAAGAGTTAGGTTTAATTAATGCCGACAACTTAAAGCTTGCCCATGAGGAGTTGGAGTCAGGGAAATCTATCGGAAAAATAGTGTTACAAGGCTTTTAAATCAATTAATTACTTACTAGAGGAATGAACATGAGCAAATTAACCATTGTCGCCAATATAAAAGCCAAACCTGATAAAGTTGACTTAGTGAAAACCGAGCTTTTAAAGCTTATTGCGATTACCCGTAGCGAGCAAGGGTGTATTAATTATGATTTGCACCAAAATAATGACAATCCCGCTCAGTTCATATTTTATGAAAACTGGGAAACTCGTGAGTTATGGCAAGCACATATGGCCAACGATCATTTGAAAGAGTACATCGAAGCAACGCAAGGTGCGGTTGAAACCTTCACTCTCAACGAAATGACAAACATTAGCTAAGTTAATGATGAAAAGGAGTTGCGCTAAAATAATGGCAACTTCTTTTCGAGAGTTTAATAATTAGATGGAAGAAAAAAAATTTACATTAACCTTTCAAAAGTGACTCCATGTTTACGGTGTATTTACGTTTTATTAGTAAAGCTCAAAGTGAATTGTGCCCCACCTAATATGGTAGAGTTACCAATGCGCAATTCACCCTGGTAACTTGCTACCAAGTCTCGCACTATCGCCAAACCTACACCGTGTCCTGCTTCGTATGTATCAGCCCGAACTCCGCGTTCTAGTATTTGCGTAATTTGCTGTTCTTTAATACCAACACCATCATCTTCTATACACATAATTAAAGCATCATCTTGTTGGCTAATGGTGAGCATAATAGTGCTTTTCGCCGCTTTATAAGCGTTATCAAGTAAATTACCTAACAGCTCTAATAAATCAGCTTCATCTCCTTTGAAGGTAATATTTCCAGTGAAATTAAGTGTTAATTCTTTATGATCGCCCTGATAAATCTTTGCTAAGGTATTTAACAATTTATCGACAACAGGTTTCACCTCAATGCCTAACAGCCAAGAAGAATGCCCCGCACTCTGGGCACGCTTTAGTTGGTGATCAATGGTGGAATTTATACGATTTATTTGCTCTTGATTAACGGCAGAAATCCCCCTTTGAGCTTGCATTACCGCTAGTGGGGTTTTCAAACTATGAGCAAGGTCTGATAAAGCATTTCGATAACGTTGCCTTTGTTTTTGCTCGGTGGCTAATAATTGATTTAATTGTGTGGTGAGTGCCGCTAATTCTTTGGGGTACAAGCTGGTTAGCTTTTCAGCTCTGCCCTGTTCAACCGCTTTAACTTCTTGCTCTAAGGTAGACAAAGGCTTTAATGTCCACATCAGCCATACAAGTTGCAGCAATAATATAATGACCATCAAAATAGCTAATCCAAACCAAAGCTGCTGTTTAAAGTCACTAATGAGTTGTAAAAAGGTTTGTTTGTCTCTAATAATATGTACGGTCAGTGGAAAGTTAACATCACCCTCGGTAAAACTCACCGCATAACTATAAATAAAGTGGGGGAAGCCATTAATTTCAAGGCTAGAAAATGTTTTATCTCCCGTTGCCAGTGTCGCTATCTCCCCTGACAATTGCTCATCAGGTATATTAATAGTTAGCAAGGATTGAGAGTTCCATAAAATATCATTTTCTATTTTTGTATGTGATGTTGCCTTAACTTCATGTTTAACTAGACCTGAAATGAATGCATATAAACCTGAGTCGCTTACATTAAACTGGTTTTCAATTAAGGCTTCAGGCATGACTAGATTAGCTTGCTCCACTTCTGCAACCGCCAAAATAGAATAACTATAGGCGCTTAATTCATTTTCTATACTGCGCACCATATGTTTTTCAAATGAATTCATGATGATGAAAGCAATGGTTGGCAATATAATAACCACCATCGCTAATAAGCTCACCATTAAACGTAATTTAAGGGAGTTCAGGAAAACATTAAAAAATGGTTTGATAAATGTAAGCAAGAATAAACCTAATCAGGGAAGTTAATTAAACGATAGCCTTGGCCGCGCTTAGTTTCAATGAAGTTATGTTTACTGTCAGGATCAAGTTTTTTACGTAAACGCCTGATAAATACCTCAATCACATTTGAGTCTAGATCGAAGTCTTGATCATAAATATGTTCAGTTAACGTAGTTTTAGAAATCACTTCACCTACATGTAACATTAGATACTTAAACACTTTAAATTCATGAGCACTTAAACTAACGCTTACCTGTTCTACTAGTACCTGCGATGTAGCGATATCCAAGCTATATGGTCCATTATTAATCGTAGTACTGGCTTTGCCCGCACTACGTCTAATTAAGGCATTTAAACGTGAAGTGAGCTCTTCTACATGAAAAGGCTTAGTTAGATAATCATCCGCACCCGCATCAAGACCCGAAACTTTATCTTGCCAGCGATCGCGAGCAGTAAGGATTAGAATAGGAAAATCACGGCCTTTTTCTCTGAGTGCTTTAACGACTGTAGTACCATCAATCTTTGGTAAACCTAAATCTATAACGGCAATATCATAGTCATATTCAAGCCCTTGAAATAAAGCAATCTCTCCGTCAGAAGCAACATCTACGGAGTAATTTTGTAAAAGTAATTGTTGTTGAAGCTCTTGCTGTAAGGCTTGATCGTCTTCAACTAAAAGTAAGCGCATTGCCGTTTCCTTTCGAGTTAGTTATTTTCTATTTTTCCGGTTTTAGCATTGACCTTTTTCGATATCACTTGCCCATTAGGTTTGACAATTTTTACTTTATAGCCGGTATTATTTTTTTGTTTTTTTACTTTCAAAACAGTACCACCGTAGCGTTTTTTCACTAGTTTAGCCGCCTGCTGCGAGCTAATAGCTTTTTTTTTCGCATCAGCTTGTGTATCTGCCGCTATAGCAGTTGTAGTAAAAGCAGTCACACTTATGAATAGCGTTAATAAAAGAACTCGTAACATCATCTCAATACCTAATGCAGATAAAACCTATATAACACTCAGTGTAAAAGAATGCTTGCCGCAAATAAACCAAGTTTAACCCTATACTACACAAATCTAACTGAACAGAGTCTGAATGCATATATTCTGCGGCGAAAGACATCAGGTGGAGTTATTAAGCTGTTCAGCTTGAGTTCATTTAACTTGCGCTTTAATGATATTAAATCGATATAAGAAGGATTTAATGATGAATAATTTTATCAAGCAGCTAACATTAAAAAACTCGTCAAAAAGTGTATTAAAAGTAACATCAACCTTTTCACCAATACTACTAACGACTTTACAGTTAACACTTATGTTAACCCTTATGATGATTACACTACCCAGTTTGGCTATAGATGCTGACAATGCAAGAGAGGTAGCTGACACAACGAGTACAACTGACATAACGAAGGCTAACGTCATTCAAAGTTACTCAAGCGGCCAACTGACAAGTTCAACCAGCAGTGCATCACAAGAGCAAGTATTAAAAGATATTAAACAAAGAGTACTACTTGGTGATAGCGACCAAGAAAAAAATAAAGCATTAAACACTACTCGTGAGGATATGATTAACCAAAAGCACCAGCAGGCGCGTAAACGAAGTACAGCTAAAAACATAGCAATAATGCCAAGGTTGAACCTGACCAACAGAAGCTTTAGCGACGGTACTTTTGTTATTTATGAAGGCTATTCACAATTAATTGAAGATCTCGATGCTGATGGATATTTTCAGACTTTTAGCGTGACTTTTGATACCGATTTACTTACTGGTAATCCCCATGATGAGGCGGTGGTTTATGCTGAATTGTACTTAAGTGAAAATGGCGGTCCTTGGGTTCATTATTACAGCACTGACAGCTTTGTTATTCATGGTGAAAGCTCAGATGATGAGTTCGAGGTATATAGCACCTTAGAGCAAGGTTTTAGTGCCAACCATTACGATGTCCTCATCGATATTTATGAAGAAGGTTATCCCAATATCGTTGCATCTTACAGTAGTGATGACAGCAATAGCTTATATGCGCTTCCCTTAGAGAGCAGTGACTATGACCTGGAATATATAGAGTATTACAGTGAAGTGCATACTGGTGGTAGTAGTTCTGTCATTGCTTTAATAATAATGATGATTGCTTTATCAATACGTCAATGTAAATTTAACTGAGAAATCATTAATAATATATTCGGTGTTTAACTAAATATAAATTTGAAGTAAGAATAGCCATATTATTAAATTGGCTATTTTTCATTTAGCATTTCTTTAACGGCTTGGATGCGCTATGTTATCGCAGAAGAAAATCCTAGCAAGCCTCAATAATTCTCTTTATCAAATTTTTCATACAATACTCACCTGATGATTTATTCTCTAATAACCAATAACTAACAACCAACGGATTTCATCAACCATGAAAGATCTTACCCAAGGCTCAATTCCTAAACATCTGATCTCAATGGCATTGCCCATGATGATAGGTATGCTTATTCAAACACTGTATTTTATTGTTGATTTGTATTTTGTTGGTAAGTTAGGCTCTGCAGCGCTCGCTGGATTGAGCTTAGCCGGTAATGCGATGTTTTTAATATTCGCGCTGACACAAATACTCAATGTGAGTACCGCAGCGCTTATCTCTCATGCCGTAGGTGCAAAAGATCCACAAGACGCAAACCTTACCTTCAATCAATCGATGCTGTTATCTACTGTCGTTGGCGTCATTGTTTGTATCATTGGCTATTTTGGTGCACAAGATTACCTTAATTTAATATCACAAGACCCCGACACCGTGATGATGGGCTTAGCTTACTTGCATTGGTTCATTCCCTGTATGGCATTGCAGTTTATTATGGTATCTATCAGCTCTGCGCTACGTGGAACAGGTATTGTTAAACCAACTATGGTGATTCAGACGTTATCTATTTTACTCAATATCATCCTCTCACCAATATTGATTGCTGGTTGGGGTTCAGGCTACGCTATGGGTATTGCTGGCGCTGGATTTGCCAGCTCACTGTCAGTAATTTTTGCTGTGGTACTTTTATGTTATTACTTTATAACAACAGATAAGTACGTCAGCGTTGATTTTTCCCTTTGGCATATCAATGTGCCACGGATAAAAAAATTACTTGCTATTGGCTTACCCGCCGGCGGAGAGTTCTTTTTGATGTTTGTTTATATGGGCGCTATTTATTGGCTAATTCAGCCTTTTGGTGCTGATGCACAAGCAGCATTTGGCCTTGGTTCACGTGTTATGCAAGCATTATTTTTACCTGCAATGGCTATTGCCTTTGCAGCGCCTGCGATTGCTGGACAAAACTTTGGTGCACAAAATTACCAAAGAGTGAAAGATACTTTTAGATGGACTGCTATTATGACCTGCTCTTTAATGGCTATTATCTCGTTAATTTGTTTAACCCAAGCAGAATTAATGCTAACAAACTTTTCTGACAATCGAGAAGTGATTTTGATTAGTGTGGCCTTTTTGCAAATGATTTGCTGGAACTTTGTTCCCGCCGGTTTAGTTTTTACTTGCTCAGGTATGTTTCAAGCACTGGGTAACACCATGCCAGCTTTACTTAGTACCGCAACACGCTTAATTACCTTTATCCTACCTGCCCTTTGGTTATCAAAACAAAGTGACTTTCAGATAGAACAACTTTGGTATGTTTCTGTAACTACCGTTTGCATTCAATCATCGGTGAGTTTTTACTTTCTAAAACGAGAGTTTAAAAAACGTTTGCCTAGTGATAATTTATCAAACGAATGTTCTGAAGAACTTAATAAAAATAAGCTTATCACCTAAAGCAGCACTAGCTATCTTTTAGCTAGTTGCGGATATGCTTTATTTTGAGCTTGGTAGATAAAAAAGTGAAAATGCAGCGATTAAATATTAACTAATCCCTTTGTCATTGCTGCAATAACAAACTTAGATGGCTTACAACTAACTAGCTATCCGGCACTAACGAGTTGTAATGGCTGTGGTTTTGACTCTATTGGTGAAAAAACCCATGAGTCAGCTGTTGATTGCCACGAGTGCGCTGTTGACTGTTTATTTTTATAACGATCAAACTGAATTTGTTTAGCGCCTAATCGCTTAACATACCCTTTTAGCGTATCAAAATCTTCTTTAGTTAGATCTACATCAGAGTTATTCATAAAGCCGTCTACATAAACGCTATCACCATTAAAATTAAAATTGACAATAGCTGAGTAAGGTTGTCCATATTCTTCAACACGAATTGCTCGTACCGTTTTTATTTCGAAAATCCAATCATCTATTTTAATACAACGAGATAGGGTTTCTGATTCTTTTTCTGACATAGGCTCAGACATGAGGTTTCCTTTAAAAGTAAATAGCTATTGGCTAGACCGTATTTAAACATAGCCCGAACACGAGGTCGGTCATACATTTGTACGTGACTAATGTAACTGATTTGAGTAATCAGTCGCTTATCTAAAGCACAAAGTGGACCAACCTGATAATTCATTGTTCTCAATAGATTTAACTGAAACCACCACCTAATGAGTGTTGCCAAAAAGCAACACACCATCAGCAGCAGTCTTCAACAATGTGATATGAAAAAACAATATAAACAGATTAAACAATGAGTTGACTATAAAAAACAAGAGGAAACAGGGCGTCACCTAAGAGCAACAGTTATATGAGTTACTAACTTCGATGAATTGGCTTTAACATAATTTTATTCATGACAGTCAAGGGAGTACTTCTTTCTCAGGCACCATACAGTTTGTGCAACAAAAGAAAGCAAGGTTGGATAAATAGCTATGAACCTCGTGATTGAACTAGTAGAAGCTAGTTCGATTGGATCCGTTATCTGTTTAATTAAGAGTAGTAATTAAGCAAAAGAGCAGATTGACACTCTCTTCGAAACACTGAAAAAGTTAAGGTTGATTAACAACCTTAACTTTATTTTATCTACTTATGTACGTTTTACTCAAGCAGTCTGACTAAGCAATTTTCTGAGCCTGCATTTGACTATCAAGATATTCGTCTAACGAACCTTGGAAATCAACCAACTTTTTATCTTTGATATCAATAATTCGTGTCGCTAAGCTTGAAACAAACTCACGGTCATGGCTAACAAAAATTAATGTACCTTCAAAGTCTTTAAGGGCATTATTTAATGCATCAATCGCTTCGATATCCATGTGGTTAGTCGGCTCATCCATGATTAACACATTGATATCTGCCATCATTAACTTACCAAATAACAAGCGGTTCTTTTCACCACCTGAACAATTACGCGCCTTTTTATTCGCATCATCGTCGGTAAACAACATACGTCCTAACATGCCACGTACACTTAAATCGTTGTGACAAGGTCTACGCCATTGTGACATCCATTCCATTAGCGTTAGGTCATTGTTAAAAAATGAACCACTGTCTTGTGGGCAATAACCTACAGAAGCATTTTCAGACCACTTAACAACACCTTCATTGTGTTCCAACTCGCCCACTAAACAACGTAACAATGTGGTTTTACCCACGCCGTTTTCGCCAATGATCGCTAATTTAGCACCTGCTTCTAACAATAAATCACCTTTTGTAAACAAGGTTTCACCATCAAATCCGTGTGTTAAATCTTCAAGCTCTAATGCTTGACGGTGCATTTTTTTACCCGGTGCAAAAGCAATCTTTGGTGTGATACGACTCGATGATTTAACATCATCAAGTTTAATTTTATCCATCTTTTTAGCACGTGAACTCGCTTGTTTCGCTTTTGATGCATTAGCACCAAAACGGTTAACAAAGTCTTGTAGTTCTGCGATTTCAGCAACTTTTTTATCATTACCCGCTAATAATTGTTCACGTAATAAACCAGACTGCGCTAAGAAGAACTCATAGTTACCAGGGTAAATACGTAATTCACCGTAATCAATATCGGCCATATGTGTACAAACAGAATTAAGGAAATGTCTATCATGCGAAATGATAATCATGGTGCATTTACGCTTGTTCAATTCACCTTCTAACCAACTGATGGTATGAATATCCAAGTTGTTGGTAGGCTCATCGAGTAATAAAATGTCTGGGTTAGCAAACAATGCTTGTGCAAGTAAAACACGTAGTTTCCAACCTGGCGCAACTTGCTGCATTGAACCGTAGTGAAAAGACTCCTCAATACCTGCTTCTAATAAGATTTCGCCAGCGCGACTTTCTGCTGTGTAACCGTCCATTTCTGCAAATTGACTTTCTAAGTCACCAACACGCATACCATCGGCTTCACTCATTTCAGCTTGTGCGTAAATAGCATCTCTTTCTTGCTTTACTTTCCATAACGGCATATCACCCATGATCACAGTATCAATAACATTGTGTTCTTCAAAAGCGAATTGATCTTGGCCCAAAGTACTTACTTTGTTACCAGTACTTACTGATACATTGCCTGAGCTTGGCACTAAATCGCCACTAAGTATCTTCATAAATGTAGACTTGCCACAGCCATTTGCCCCGATCAAACCGTAGCGGTGACCGTTGCCAAATTTAGCCGAAATGTTTTCAAATAACGGCTCTGCGCCAAATTGCATTGTAATGTTCGATGTAGTGATCAAAAGGTATTCCTAGATTTTGCTAATGTGATAGACATTTTAAAGGCGCACATCATACAGCAATTTAAAGATAAACCCCACCTAACCTTTACTTTAATTGTTTGCTTTTTAGTCACGGCTAATTGAAAAACTGTTAGCTTTCAAACTGAACCGCATCAAAACACAAGGCTAAAATCCATACGATATACAGCAGAACATTTGAATATATGTTAGTAAAAAAAGGCCAAAAATGGGTAAGGCGCTAAACGAAACTGTATTTACTTAATAAGTACTAAATTAAACAATCAGTTAAAAAGTACCTAGTGTATGCGACAAAAAAATATCAGGTAAATGAAGCAACCTGTGTTATTTTATCGGGATAATTAAATCGATATATGAATTGAAGTAAACAATGAAAGCCATAGCTTTATTAGGAATCAACTGCAATGTTCAAGTTAACAGCTCCAGAAAAAATAGCACTCATTTTGGCCTAAGTGTTTCACGATACTTGGAAAGTTAATGATAAAAAGATCGATTTACGCAATAGTAATCTTTAGCACTTTACTCGTGATTGCACTTACTTTGACTGCTATTAATCAACTCTATAGCAGTAAACTAGTGACATTAGATAGTAAGCTTAAAGAGATTTCTGGCATTGAAGTCGACAAGGCTGGTAACTTGTGGGGCATTAATGATGGCGGTAATTTAGCGCAAGTACATCGTATACAAAGCGATGGTAAAGTGGACAAAACAATCACTATTACTAATGCAAGAAATTTAGACTGGGAGGATATGACCCAAGATGATTTTGGCCACTTTTTCATTGGTGATTTTGGTAATAATGACAATATCCGTAAGTGGTTAACTATTTATAAAATTGAAAACCCCATCGATATTAAGGGCACAGAAACTCAAGCGGAAATAATTAAATTCACCTTTCCAGAACAGTTACACTTCCCACCAAAAGCCTCAGAAAAAAACTTTGATTTAGAAGCTTTTGTTTTTTACAAAAAACACTTATACCTGTTTTCAAAAAATCGTACCGAGCCTTTTGATGGTGATACCAACTTATACAAAATTGGCGATCATGCCGATAATTATCAAGCCGATTTTATTAGTAATTTTAACACCTGTACCACCCATGAGAAACTCTGCTGGATAACTTCAGCCGCGTTAAGCCCAGATAGAACAAAATTAGTGTTATTAGACTCAGAGCGATTATGGTTGTTCGAAAATTGGCAAGACGATGATTTCTTCTCAGGTGATGCCTATAAAATTGATCTAGGTATAGTCACCCAAAAGGAAGCCGTAACTTTTTCTGACAATAATACCATCATCTTTACCGATGAAGAGTTTAGTGGCATAGGTCGAAACTCTTATATGATCAAACTCGACCAAGTAACTAAAGAGAAAATAACTAAAAAGCAAACAACAAAACAAGCCACTGATAGCAAACTTAAAGATGTGCCTATAAACTAGCTATATTCTAAGCTGTCCTAACTATGTAGGAAATATTATGTACCCTTTAAACTATATTGAACCTGTATTTCGCCCGCCAAGTGAGTGGAAAAGCTTAATATTACAAGTCACTAATGGTTGCTCATGGAATAAATGCACCTTTTGCGATATGTATACTAGCGAAGATAAAAAATTCAAACCCAAGAAAGTTGATGTGATCGAACAAGAAATTATTAAGATCGCTAATTCAGGAATCCCCACAAGACGTGTATTTCTTGCTGACGGTGATGCAATGATGTTGCCTTTTAATCGCTTGAAAGAAATTCTTGAGTTAATAAAATTGCATCTTCCACAAGTTTCACGTGTTTCTAGTTATTGCTTACCACGAAACCTTGGCAATAAAACGGTTGAACAGTTAGCTGAACTCAATTCTTTAGGGCTTAAGTTGATGTATATTGGCTGTGAAAGTGGTGACGATGAAGTGCTCGCCCTCATTGAAAAAGGTGAGACCTATCAAAGCTCGTTAATCGCGCTCAATAAGATAAAGCAAGCGGGCATGAAAAGTTCAGTGATGATTCTCAATGGTTTAGGTGGCCCTGAATTATCCCGTCAACATGCTATCAATTCAGCTAAACTGATGAATGAAGCCCAACCCAACTACTTATCTACGCTAGTTGTTTCTTTCCCGTTAGGAGAACAACGTTTTGCAGAAAAATTTTCCCAAGAATCTTTGCAGCCTTTTCGCCAATTAACACAACATGAGTTGTTTACCGAAATGGAAGTTCTGTTATCAGAACTCGAATTAGATCGCACTATTTTCCGCTCGGATCATGCATCAAACTACTTAGTACTCAAGGGAGTATTAGGTGATGATAAAGAAGCATTGTTGGGTCAAGTAAAACAGGCATTACAGCAACCGAGTGATGCTAATTTAAGGCAAGAATGGCAAAGAGGTTTGTAAATACTCGCTAACAACAACTGGCTTAATAAAACAGGACAACAATAGGTCTCACAATTAAAAAACGAGCCTAATAGCTAGTTTATAAATTATTATTGATGTAACTCAACATATTGCTGTGTCACTCGTCTTAGCCGTTCTTGTTCACTTTGGGAAGTAAAGCTCGCTTCAATGGCGTTAAAAGTAAATTGAGCAATTTCAGTTTTATTCATCGGATGTGCATTATTTACCGCTAAAAAATTATCTGTCATATAACCACCAAAATAGGCCGGATCGTCAGAGTTTATCGTGACACAAACCCCTTGACGGAGTAGCGTCACAATATTGTGCTGTTCCATACGGTCAAAAACTTTTAGCTTAAGATTAGATAGCGGACAAACGGTAAGAGGAGTACGATCACGTATAAGTTGTTTTACTAGGCTTGCATCTTCTGAACAACGCACACCATGATCAATGCGAGTAATTTGTAGTAAGGTTAATGCCTCACTAATATTATGTGCCGGTCCTTCTTCACCCGCGTGAGCGACAGTTAAAAACCCCTGTTCAATGGCTTGTTTAAAAACTCGTTCGAATTTACTCGCGGGGTTGCCAATTTCTGTGGAGTCTAAACCTACTCCGATAATTTTATCTTTATGTGCCTGTGCTTGCATTAGCGTGTTAAATGCAGACGTTTCATCTAAATGGCGCAAGAAGCACATAATTAACTTACTGCTAATTCCTAATTCAGTAATGCCTTTTTCAAGTGCACGATGAATACCGTTAACTACTGTATCGAATAAGATACCACGTTCTGTATGTGCTTGAGGGTCAAAAAATATTTCTGTGTGTAGTACATTATCTTCTTGGCAACGAAGTAAATAAGCCCAAGTGAGATCAAAAAAGTCTTGCTCATTGATCAGTACATCAGCTCCTTGGAAGTAGATATCCAAAAACGATTGTAGGTTATGAAAGTTGTAAGCATCTCTTATCTCTTCAACTGAATTGAAAGGAATATTTATACTGTTACGCTGTGCTAATTCAAGCATTAGTTCAGGCTCAAGCGTTCCTTCAATATGGAGGTGGAGTTCTACTTTAGGTAAGGACTGGATAAATTTATTCATGATGGAGTTCCCAATAATTGTAAAAAGTTCATTCAGTGCTTTCTTTTGAATGAAAATTATTCGTACAAAGAGAAAGCACTAAAGCACTAAACTCTTCGTAATCAGGATTTATTGGTTCCTGGTAGAGACCCCCAGTCCATATCACTGGGGTTATACGAAGTGTAGCTAGTTACTGCCATAAAACAATAATAAGCTATACATTTGATACTGCCTTATTTGATTTCACAAGTCTATAGAATCGACCAGCATTATTTGGCTTAACCTAACCGCTCATTTTCTTCATTGAGTAATCAGCTGCACTCAAATTACTGACAAAAAATTCAGAAAATAAAACAAGTTAGATAATTCAGCTTGAAAATATAGGGTTAAGTATTCTCCCAATCAGACAGCGCACCTGAATTACCATGAACTAAGACGACGTTATCTACACACGGCATAACTGGCGTTAACTGTAATAAACAAAAGAATAAAAAGAAGTGCTACCTTAGTGCTACAAAGGATTGCTTTAAAGAGTAAAAAATACGCTCAGAGGCTGAGGAGTAGCTAGGGATAAATTCCCGTTACATCAGACCATGACAATTAAGCCGATAGATTCTCTATTCCTACCGACTGAGTATTATCGATTTAGCATTAGCGCGTTATTTAGCATTAGCGCGTTAATAGTTATCGTGTGAAAAGTTAGCTGTGTTTCTTTAAATACTATACTTTGTAACGCGCTAAAAACATTAGCACTGCGTCATCAGCAATTATTTGCTGCTGCTCTGGTGATGGGAAAGCTTGGTTCATTAACAGTTGTGGCCAAAAAGCACTGGCCTTAATTATCCCTAAAAATTGTTGCGCAGCATACTCAGAATCTACTGCTTTGAGCTTGCCGTCACTTATCGCATCATCTATCCAAATATGTAAGCCATTTTTTTGTTGTCCTAAATGTTCTAAAGTACTCGACGCTAATTCTGGAGAACGAATAAACTCAGCAAGAGTAATACGATTTAAGTCACGAAAACATTCAGATGCTAATAATTGTATTTCACTCATTGCAGCAATATACAGCTGCTCATCAAGCGATTTACTTTGTTGGTATTGAATATTTACCGCTTGACTAAAGGATTCACAAAGTAGCTCAACGATATTATGAAACAACATTTCTTTACTAGGAAAATGATTATAGACGGTACGTTTTGATACTTCGGCTCTTTTTGCCAATGAGTCCATACTAGCTCCTAGAAAGCCTTTTTCTTTAAACTCATCTTGTGCAGCAGCTAAAATGTCTAAACGTTTTTTTTCCGTTAGGGTTAATGCTTTTTCCATACTACTTAATTATAAAAAATCGAACCATGGGCAAATACTACACTGTTTAGTTTACTTTTCAATGAAAATAGGTAAACTGCACCGAGTAGTTTACATTTTGTTTTAATCTGTACTAAATCTGTAATTTTTTTCTAATTATGTGTTTGGTCATTCCCTTATAGGTTTTTTATGTCAACATTTCGTTTTATGTTAAATGGTCAGCTAAAACCATTTATTAGTCGTCTATTATTGTTATCATCCAGCGTACTCCTTGCTACAGCACTTACCGGCTGTGAACAAGCACAACAATCTGCCCCTACAGGTATGCAACCTGCAGCAGTGTCTGTGATGAGTATGACAACCCAATCAGTTCCTTTTAGTATCGAATTGCCTGCTACTTTATCGGGTGCTAAAGAAGTGGAAATTCGTGCTCAAGTGTCTGGTATTTTACAAACCCGAAATTTTAGTGAGGGTGATAAAGTCACAGCAGGACAGTCATTATTTAGCTTAGATGCTAAAACTTATGCCGCTGAAATGGCCAAAAGCAAAGCCGATTTGAATGCTGCTATGGTTCGTCTTAAACAAGCTCAACGTGAAGTTAATAGAATAAAACCATTACGTGATCAAAATTCAATTTCCCAACGTGAGTTAGACAATGCTATCTCCAGTGTTGATATTAACTTCGCTGATGTAAAGTCTATGCAAGCTAAGTTAGATCAAGCGCAATTACGTTTAGATTATACGAAAGTAACCTCCCCGGTTACTGGTATTGTTGGCCGAGAGTTAGTTTCTGAAGGCACTTATGTATCAGGCCCTGAAGTATTGTTAACACAATTGACCCAAATTGATCCTATTCGTGTACGTTTTGGTTTATCTGAACGTGAGCAATTACAAATGCGCAATGATGCCGCTGCAGGCTCACTTACTTTACCCGTGGAAGGTCATTGGAAAACCAGAATTAAGCTGTTTGATGGTTCACTCCACCCTCAAGTTGGGCAAGTTAACTTCAGCGATATACGTATAAATAGTCAAACAGGAACCAGTGAATTACAAGCAATTACGCCAAACCCTAACTTTTCATTAAGACCCGGACAATTTGTTCGCATCATTTTAGAAGGTGCGGTACGTGAAAATGCTTTTGTCGTACCTCAACGAGCGGTTTTAGATAATGGTCTTGGTAAATTTGTTTATGTTATGGCCAAAAATGATAAAGGCATGACTGTCGCATTGCCGGCGCCTGTTGTTGTTGGTGAATGGGTAACAAAAGCAAAAGGAATAGAAAATGGCTGGGTAATTCGCCAAGGCTTAAAAACGGGCGACCAAGTAATTATTGATGGCATGGCTCGTATATTCTTCCCTGGCATGCCGGTTCGTTTAGCTGATGAACAGTTAACGTCTGCAGCACAGCAATAAGGGGCAGATTAATGTTTTCACGTTATTTTATTGATCGACCTATTTTTGCTTTTGTCATTTCTATTTTTATTGTTTTGGCCGGATTGGCCGCTATGCGCAGTTTATCAATTGCGCAATATCCAGAGATGTCACCGCCTGTGGTACAGGTTACGGCAGTATATCCTGGTGCCTCCGCTGAAGTATTAGAACAAACTGTGGCTACCCCTTTAGAAAATGCCATTACTGGGATTGAAGGCATGATGTATATGTCCTCAACCTCAACCAGTGCAGGGGCAACAACCATCACTGTTACCTTTGAAATAGGTACTGACCCAGATCAAGCTTCAGTGAATGTTAACAACCGTGTCAAACAAGTAGAAGCCCGTTTACCAGAAGAAACACGCCGTCAAGGCGTTGTGGTTGCTAAAGGTTCATCAAGCTTTTTACATGTGCATGCTTTTTATTCGCCCGATGATAGCCGTGAAGCTTTATGGACTTCTAATTATGTTACCTTAAATATTCTTGATAAAATAAAACGCATACCAGGCACTACCAGCGTACAAATTTTTGGCGCAAAAGATTATGCCATGCGTATTTGGTTACGCCCTGATGTAATGAGCCAATTAGGTGTAACTGTTGAAGAAATTAGCAGTGCGGTACGTGAACAAAACTCACAATATGCTGCAGGTAGAATTGGTGCGACACCAACGTCCGCTAGCCCACAATCCTTGGTTTACAGTGTTAAAGTACAAGGACGATTAACCACTGCAAAAGAATTTGAAGATATCATTATTCGCTCGAATACTGACGGTAGCTCATTACGTTTAAAAGACATTGCACGCGTAGAATTAGGCTCAAAAGATTATGACTTTGATGGCCGTATCAACGGTAAAAAGGCGGTATTATTAGGTATATTCTTACAACCTGGTGCTAATGCGCTTGATGTTGCTGACGAAGTTAATGCAACCATTGACGAATTAAAAACTCGTTTCCCATCGGGACTTGAACATTTACTGCCTTACGATACCACCCGCTTTGTAAAAGTATCTATTCGAGAAGTATTAAAAACGCTTGGCGAAGCCATGTTACTGGTATTTTTAGTCGTTTTTATCTTTTTACAAAATTGGCGTGCTACGTTAATTCCTATCATGGCCGTGCCAGTTTCTTTGTTAGGCACGTTTGCTGGCCTGTATATTCTCGGTTATTCAATTAATACGCTGACCTTATTTGGTATGGTGTTATCCATTGGTATTGTTGTTGATGATGCAATCGTTGTACTTGAAAACGTAGAACGCATTATGCATGAAGAAGATGTCTCAGTTCGTGACGCGGCTATCAAAGCGATGAAAGAAGTAAGTGGCCCAGTGGTTGCCATTGTATTGGTATTATGTTCAGTTTTTGTACCTATCGCCTTTTTAGGTGGCTTAACCGGTGAATTATTCCGACAATTTGCTATCACGATATCTATCTCGGTAAGTTTATCAGGCTTGGTGGCCTTAACCATGACACCTGCCTTATGTGTTTTAGTATTAAAACATGAAGACAAAAAAACAAACTTCTTTTTTAATGGCTTTAATCGATTTTTTGCTAAAGTAACGGGACACTATGTCACGGGTGTAAGCTTCTTTCTTCGCCGTGGTTTATTAGCCTTGATGCTTGTTATTGGCATGGTCGTGATCACAGCAAATATGTGGTTAAAAACACCCAGTTCTTTAGTACCTGATGAAGACCAAGGTTTTTACATTTCAGCTGTCTTTTTACCTGATGGCGCGTCATTGCAAAGAACTAAAAAAGTAGTAGAAGAAGTAATTGCAGCGGTAAAATCAAATCCAGCGAATGAAAATGTTGTTTCTTTTACTGGCTTCGACTTTCTTGGCGGTGGTTATAAAAACAATGCCGCTACTCTGTTTGTCACGCAAAAACATTGGGATGATAGAGAAGTAAGTACTCAGCAATTGGTCGGTGAGTTATTCATGAAAACCGCTAATATTAAAGAAGCCTTAGTCTTAGCCTTTAATCCACCAGCGATACCCGGCCTAGGAAGTACAGGCGGCTTTGAATTTTATCTACAAAACCGTGGTGACGGTGGTGTAGATAAATTAAAACAAAGCATGCAAGCAATGATGGGCGCTGCTCAGCAGAGTCCTATACTTGCCGGAGTGCAAACATTATGGCGCTCAGACTCACCACAATTGACTGTAGAAATAGATCGTGAACAAGCGCGCGCTATGGATATTCCTATCAACAATGCTTTTAATGCCTTGGCTGGGACCATGGGGACTTATTATCTAAATGACTTCAATAAATTCGGTCGAACATGGCAGGTACTCATGTCGGCAGAGCCTGAGTTTAGAATGAGTCCTAAAGATATCTCGCGTATTTATGTCAAAAGTAATGGCGGTGAAATGATACCTATCTCTGCCTTTGCCGAAATTAATTACAGCAGTGGCCCTGATAGTTTAGACAGATACAATAACCTGTCTGCGGTAAAGTTATTGGGTAGTGCGGCGCCAGGGTATAGCTCTGGCCAAGCAATCGCCGAAATCGAACGAATTGCCAAGGAAGTCTTACCGTCAGACATGAGTTATGAATGGACAGGAACGGCTTATCAAGAAAAAAGAAGTTCTGGCTCTACCGCGATTGCATTAGGTATGGCTGTAATTATGGTATTTTTGATTCTAGCGGCCTTGTATGAACGTTGGTCTCTGCCACTATCAGTACTGTTAGCTTTACCTTTTGGTATTTTTGGTGCCTTAGTTTCTGTTTGGATTGCCGGCATGACCAGTGATGTGTACTTTCAAATTGGCTTAGTCACCTTACTTGGTTTAGCCAGTAAAAATGCTATTTTGATTGTTGAATATGCCTTAATGAAAAAACAAGAAGGTTGGACAACGGGCGCCGCTGCATTAGAAGCCGCTCGATTGCGATTCAGACCAATTATCATGACATCGCTTGCCTTTATTTTAGGTGTAGTTCCCTTAGCATTAAGTTCAGGTGCCGGTGCAGGTGCTCGCCATAGTGTTGGAACTGGTGTTATGGGGGGCATGATTGCAGCAACATTTTTAGCAATATTCTTTGTACCACTGTTCTTTTATTGGTTAACCGAACGTAAGATATCTGAAAAAAGGAAACAGCAAGCCATTACTGATGAAATAACTCAGCACCATGAACATGAGCTAAATTCTAAGTAATAGTTTTTCGACCTGAAATAGCGCTAAGATTAGTGAACAGGCTGAAGTTACCGACAAAAAAAGCCCGAAATCCTTAAGGATTTCGGGCTTTTTATTGACCAATACCAATTCCATTAAATTATTGCCCACTTGTGTTGGTTAAAATACTCCAAGGCGGCGTTGCTCTCAATCCCAATAGCCAGCTATTGGTCAATCAAGCGCCTACCCTTGAAAAATTTTCCCTACACACAACAAGATCACAAACTTAATAGAATTGGTATAACTACATTTATTTAAATGCTGCTAATACCTCATTAAAGCATTTCGAAGGTCGCATTATCTCAATAACCTTTTTAGTATCCGCTTTGTAATAACCACCGATATCAACGGAGTGCCATTGATCTGTTGTTAAGTCACTGACAATAGTCGATTCATTTTCGGTTAATGATTGAGCCAATGGCGCAAAGTGATGTTGAAGTTCAGTATCTTCAGTTTGCTCAGCTAACGCTTTTGCCCAATAAAGTGCTAGGTAAAAATGACTGCCACGATTATCAAGCTCTCCAGTTTTACGAGACGGAGATTTGCCATTTTCCAATAACTCAGCCGTTGCTTGATCTAACGTTTTTGCCAGCAGTTTTGCTTTAGCGCTGTTTTGTTTGATACCTAAATCTTCAAGAGAAGCACTTATCGCTAAGAATTCACCAAGAGAGTCCCAACGTAAATGATTTTCCTCTATTAGCTGCTTAACATGCTTAGGTGCTGATCCGCCTGCCCCTGTTTCAAATAAACCGCCACCCGCCATTAATGGCACTATAGATAACATTTTGGCACTAGTGCCTAATTCTAAAATAGGAAATAAATCAGTTAAATAATCGCGTAGAATATTCCCAGTTACAGAAATAGTATCACCACCGCGTAAAATACGTTCTAGCGTATAACGCATCGCTCTAGTTTGTGACATTATTTGAATATCTAATCCAGTTAAATCGTGATCTTTCAGGTATAGATTAACTTTTTTAATTAATTCAGCTTCATGCGGACGGAATTCGTCTAACCAGAACACTGCGGGAGTATCAGACAGCTTTGCACGGTTAACCGCTAGTTTTACCCAATCTTGTATTGGTGCATCTTTGACTTGACACATCCGCCAAATATCACCTTCTTCCACATCCATTGTTAATAAAGTTTTCCCTTCATCATCAACAATGCGAATACAGCCATCACCTTGTGCTTCAAAAGTTTTATCATGTGAACCATACTCTTCTGCTTTTTGAGCCATTAATCCGACATTTGGCACTGTTCCCATGGTTGTAGGATCAAATGCGCCGTGAGTTTTACAAAAGTTAATGATTTCCTGGTAAATTCTTGCAAAGGTACTTTCAGGCATAACCGCCTTAGTGTCTTTCAATTTACCATCAGGCCCCCACATTTTTCCGCCGGCTCTAATCATGGCAGGCATAGAGGCATCAACAATAACCTCATTTGGGGTATGTAAGTTTGAAATACCTTTAGCCGAGTCGACCATTGCTAATTCAGGACGTGTTTCATAACAGGCATGTAAGTCTGCCAATATTTCTTCACGCCAAGATTCAGGCAGTTGTTTAATTTTCTCAAAAATACTGCTGACACCATCATTGGCATTAACACCTAGTTTTTCAAAAGTTTCAGCGTGCTTAGCAAACAAATCTTTATAGTAAACTTTAACTGCGTGGCCAAAAACAATGGGATGCGATACTTTCATCATGGTGGCTTTGACATGGAAGGAAAACATCACCCCAGTTTCTCTCGCATCTTCCATTTCTTCTTCTAAATATTCACAAAGGGCCTTTTTACTCATAAACATACTGTCAATGATTTCACCTGCCTGAAGTGAGGTTTTTTCTTTTAATACGGTTATGGCACCATCTTCTTTAGCGACAAATTCAATTTTCACATCACATGCTTTATCCATAGTCATACATTTTTCACTGGCATAAAAATCGCCTGTATCCATGTGTGAAACGTGAGTTCTTGATGCTTGGCTCCACTTACCCATGGAATGTGGATTTTTTCTGGCAAAAGCTTTCACTGAAGGTGGAGCACGGCGGTCAGAGTTACCCTCACGAAGTACTGGGTTTACCGCACTACCTAAAGTTTGTGAATATCTTGTTTCGTTTTCTCTATCTTCATCTGTTTTTGGCGCTTCTGGATAATCAGGAATAGCATAACCTTGTGCTTGTAATTCATTAATAGCGTCTTTTAGTTGAGGAATTGAAGCACTGATATTAGGTAATTTGATGATATTAGTGTCAGGGTGCTGAGTTAAGGCTCCTAGCTCAGCTAATGTATCAGGTACTTGTTGATCTGCGGGTAATTTATCGGAAAAGGCAGATAAAATCCTGGAGGCAAGAGATATATCTTTTAATTCAATATCTATGTCTGCTGATGCTGCAAAAGTTTTGATAATCGGCAGTAACGAGCAGGTCGCTAGCAGCGGTGCTTCATCGGTATAGGTGTAAATTATTTTTGAACTCATATTTGTAGCATCCTTTTTATTTAAATTAATTTCAACCGCAACAGTGTTATAACCTACGAGAAAATAATGCTTTTCCAAACAATCAGAAAAGGCCCATTATGATAAAGCTAGGCTAAACTTTTACTCTAGAAAAACGTTATAAGAAAATATATTTATAGAAAATTTATTAAAAATCAATTTGAGGAAATGAGTGTCGCTTAAATCTCGTTTTAGCCTGATTTGTTAGCGCACAACAATGTTAAGAGAAAGTTATAACCTCAATGTACTATTGTATCGAGTAACGTCACCTGTTCAAATTAGACAAAAGTCCATTTTTTGTACTATTTTCTTTCTCGAAGTTGGTTCAGTGAAGGTTATATTCGTTGAGCAAGTACACGCTGAGGTTTCATCAATAGATAGCACAATAGATGTATGGTTACGTATAATTGCGAGGGCGCAAACGCTAATCGGTAATTTGTAGAGAGTAATCTGAGAAGGTAGTGTTGCTATTAGGCTTTAACATTGCACCTGCTAGCTACCAATAAAGTCCTTTAAATAGTCTTAAAATTAAGTGATGCAAACGTCAAATAGAGGCTAAACAGTTATTATCCTGTAGTCTGTTTTTAAGGTTATACCTCTAATTATTTACCTTTCGTTTAGAGCGTTTATAAGTGATCAATAGTCAAGCTTTGACACCATTCGCTAGCTTTTAAAAACTCTTCTTGTACCAGTGTTTGGTCTAGTGAGTATCGCTGTAAGCACTCACTTAAATTGCCATTCGTTGTTAAATCTTCATGACCCAATATATAACTAGTCGTTAGATCCAGTAATTGACCAAGTAATCCTGCGTGTTTAACTAACGCACTCTCAATTGGCTGTGCTAATGGCATTGTTTTAACTATTTCAGCCATAGGCATTGAAAGCATCACTTCAACACAGCTAAGCAATCCGGTAATAAAGGCAAAGTCACTCACTGATTTAAAGATAGCTTTATCACTTAAAGCAAACATCATTTTACCTGTGATAAGTGCTTGTTTACACACTTCATCTGTCGCTTTAGAAGTTAAGTTAGATAAGGCTAAAATAGAAACAAACTGCCTTAATTTATCTTCACCTAAATATGCTGCGGCTTGTTTTAACGAGGTTATTTCTACCCTAGCTCCCGTGGCTACATTGTTAACCATCTTTAACAAACCCACTGTTAAATTGACATCATGACTTATTATTTCAGCCACCGTTTCATAATTGAGCGGGTAATTAAATGTTTCACTTAATAGTTGCAGCATCTGTGTTTTTATTGGTGCGAGTGCTTGGCCTTCTATGATTTCAGGCTGATGGTAAAAATAGCCTTGAAAATAGTTAAATCCAACTTCTACCAGTGTTTGTTTTTGATTTTTTGTTTCTACTTTTTCAGCAGCTATAGCAACGTTAAAAAGTTTCATTCGAGTGACAGCAGGAAATAAACGCTTGGTGTTTATTTTTCCAATATCGACTTTCACTATATCAATGTAAGGAAATAACACATCCCAATGCGGCGCTAAATCGTACTCTGTTAACGCAATTTTATAACCTTCATTGTAATAAAACTTTATGATTTTTAACAATTTTTTGGTAGGTTTTTCATGTCCTACCAATTCAATGACGATGGTGTCTTTATCAAACATTAATGGAAATTTATGAATTAATGAGTGTTCAGTGAAATTAATAAAAGCTAATTTACCCATACTAATTTTTTGAATATCACCATGAATATGGTTTTGAATAATTAACTTTGAGCTCGCAACATCATGCTCAATTTCAGGAAATTTATTATCAAGACTATCCCTGAATAGTAATTCATAGCCAATGGTTTCAAGTTTTTCATTTAAAATAGCTTGTCTAGCTATATAAGTATTTTTCATTATTGTTTTGATTTTGATAAATTACTTTGTAGCCAGATTATCATTATCGAGTAAAAAAGCTAGCGCAATTTACCCTAACCATCTTGTAGTTAACTATAGTCTGAATATATGCCAATACTTATTTACATTCACTCTTTGATTTAGCAATAAGAAATATTCAGGTAATAAATGAAGTATAGTAATTCTTGACGATTGACAGCGAATAGAATTCTTCAATTAACCTATTTATCTAAGTACTCAGACAATAATAATCTCCCTTTATTAAATAATAAATTTCAATATTTACGCCCTAGAGCCCCTCCTTTTTCCATCATCTAAATTTCACAACTATAATTACATCAATTGAGTATCGTTATTCGATGTAATGTCACCAATTTTTCGTGGAGATTTACTTATGATGGTTACCACCACTTTTCGTCATAAAACTCAGGATTATCAATTGAAATCCTATGTTAATAAAATTGTAGAAAACCTTAGTTTTTATACTGATTTGATTAATTGTATATAAGTAATGTTTGAGGGTGATAGCTGTAGAAAGGGCAATGCTAAATATGGCTGCCATATATCACTACACTTACTTAGCAAAAAAAACATCGATATAAAAGTAATTTCTAGCTATGCAATAGATGCCTTCGATCTGGCATTTAATCAGTTAAGCAACAGGTTAAAAAATTCAATCCGGCATAAAAAAATCGCTGTCCATTCATAGGTGCTTTTTAGTTCAAACAGATGAGCTTTATTATTATCAGAGGTTATTATGAAAAAATTACAATTATTTGATTTAGATTCAATAGACAACATTATCTCACCAGAAGATTTTAATCAGACTTCTTTAATGTCCCCAGCAACAGATATTTTTACTGACTTTAAAAAGCATAAGGCATTAATTATTGAAGATGAAACCCCTGCTGTTGAAGCTTTAAAACTGATGGTAAAGACTCACGTGCGAATGAAAATTGTGATGTCAAAAGACAATGATTTTATGGGGATCATTAGTACTAAGGAATTAACAGAGCAAAACATAGTTACAGCAGTCGCTAAAGGAAGTGAGCGACATGAAGTATTGGTGAGTGACTTAATGTTATTAAGGGGTTCACTAAATGCATTTGATTTTAACGAATTAGAAACCGCTACGGTTAATGATGTTGTTAGTGCTTTAGAGAATTATGGATTACGCCACTGCTTAGTATTAGATAGAGAGCATCATCACATTCGAGGTGTGATCTCCTCCAGTGACATTGCGAGAAAGTTACATTTACCTATTGATATATATGCAAAAATTTCATTTAGCCACGTTTTTAAAGCTATCCATGGATAGCTACTATTTAACCTGATTTATTAGATCCCTTCCTACACGGCACATATTTACCATGATTTACTAGCAATAATTATTTTACTCGTAAATCATGGCTGCCATATATTATGATCTGCCATACTCCAAGTAGTTTATTAATTACTCATAATCATCTTCACAGGCCGTTATTGTTACCCATTCATGAATTTTGTCCATTAGCCGTATTTGAATATCCCAATATGGATAACCTTGATATGGTGAGTTATAAATTATAAAAATAGTATTAGGAAAATTATGATGTCTCTGAAGAAAGCATTCAACTGTTCAAGAAAACAGGCGCTCACTTAGTGCCTACATTGATGGCTGGCGATACCGTGGTAGCTTTAGCTAAAAATACTAATACCAATTCCAATTCCATTAAATTTATTCCCACCTCAGAGCTATGTCAAAGAAGCTATAACAAATAAAATTTGTGCTGGTATAGTCATTCTATATCTAACAAATTTGTGCAGTTATTGCTTTTATGACAAGCTCTAAGTGGTCACTTCTTTATACGGAATGGTATAACAATAGCGCGAAACTAAAACATTCAAGACTTAAGCCAAACCGCACTTTTTAGTAAGCTGCTGGGCGAAAATATCCTTAAGCATGGTTAACTCATTAGTCCTGACATAATTAGGCCTAATCACTAAGGCTATCGTTCTATGTGGACCTGGCTCATTTAAATGAACAGCCCTAAGTTCGGATTCATTATAGGTCAATTGATCTAATGCCATCTGTGGCACAAGTGTAGTGCCAAGCTTACCCGCGACCATTTGCACTAAGGTATGTAAACTCGCTGAATCAAAATCAGAATCTTGTTTTTTATTTTGTAAACTACATGCTGCTAGCGCATGTTCTTTTAAGCAATGCCCCTCTTTTAACAACATCAACTTATCAATTTCTAACTCTTCGCTGGTAATTTCTTGTAATTTTTTCGGACATTCATCTTTATGACATACCCAATAAAAGTCCTCTTGCCAAAAATTAAAACTCATCAAGCCTTCTATCGGAAAAGGTAAGGCGAGGATAGCGGCATCAATTTCTCCCGTTCGTACCTTTTCAACTAAAATATGTGATTGTTCTTCAATAATTTTTAATTTAAAGCGCGGAAATTGCTTTCTAACTTCAGGTAATACTTTAGGTAAAAGATAAGGACCAATTGTCGGGATCACCCCAATAGACATAGGGCTATAAAAGGGTTGTTTATTGGTTTGCGCTATCAATAAAAGCTCGTCTAACTCCAACTTCACCCTTTTAGCTTTATCAAGTATCAGTTGACCATTATTGGTGATTAATACCTGTTTATTATTACGTTCGAAGACTGTAACCCCCAACTGTTTTTCAAGTTCAGTTATGGCGGTACTTAGTGCTGATTGAGACACATTGCAGGCCTCTGCAGCCTTTTTAAAGTGTAATGTTTTTTCAATAGCTAATGCATAGTGCAGCTGTTTTAAAGAGATCATATTTTAATGATTAATTTTATTGAACGTTAAAGTGATTTTAATCAGAAATACAAAATTAGTCATTATCAAAAAATAGAACGTTATCTTCTACGTAATCAATTATTCAACCATCCTTATTTTTTCTATGCTTGATATGAGATTTTTATCACTAAATTATGAAATAAGGAATATGTAATGTTTAAGAGAACACTCCCTATTGCAGCGGCGATCTCAGTCGCCCTTACTTCAATGGTATTGCCTACAAAAGTGTTAGCTGCCAATGAAGCAAAAACAAATCAATTTTGGTGGCCAGATCAATTAAGCCTCAGTCCACTTCGTCAACATGGTGCAGAATCCAATCCTTACGGCGAACAATTTAATTATGCCAAAGAGTTTGCTAGCCTCGATTTAGCAATGCTTAAAAAAGATATTCAAACCACGCTCACTGATTCAAAAACTTGGTGGCCAGCTGATTGGGGACATTATGGTCCGTTAATGATACGTATGGCGTGGCATAGTGCAGGTGTTTATCGTGTTCATGACGGACGCGGAGGTGCATCTGGCGGTCAACAACGTTTCGCGCCACTTAACAGTTGGCCTGATAATGTTAATTTAGATAAAGCGCGCCGATTATTGTGGCCGGTTAAGCAAAAATACGGTCGTAAAATTTCTTGGGCCGACTTAATGGTATTGTCAGGTAATGTTGCACTTGAATCTATGGGCTTTAAAACCTTTGGCTTTGCCGGTGGTAGAACTGATGACTGGGAACCAGATTTAGTTTATTGGGGACCAGAAACAGCCATGCTGTCCGACAAACGTCGTGACAAAAAGGGCAAATTAAAAGGCCCACTTGCCGCCGTAGAAATGGGCTTGATTTATGTGAACCCTGAAGGTCCACACGGCAAGCCTGATCCATTGTTAGCTGCGCAAGATATCAGAATGTCATTTGGTCGTATGGCAATGAATGATGAAGAAATTGTCGCATTACTTGCCGGTGGACATACGTTAGGTAAAGCCCATGGCGCGAAAAAACCCAATAAATGTGTTGGTGCAGAGCCAGCAGCCGCTGAAATAGAAGCTCAAGGACTAGGTTGGAAAAACAAATGTGGCACCGGTGTTGGTGCTGATACAACAAGCAGTGGCTTGGAAGGTGCTTGGACGGTTACTCCGACTCAATGGTCTTCAAATTATTTAGATAACCTAATGAACTTTAATTGGGTATTAACTAAAAGTCCTGCAGGAGCAAAACAATGGATCCCAGATAATAAAGCAGCAGCCAATTTAGTGCCTGACGCACATATTCCAAACAAGCGTCATGCCCCTATTATGTTCACCACTGATATTGCGCTGAAGGAAGATCCTAAGTTTCGCAAAATTGTTGAGCGTTTCAGAGCAGATCCAACACAATTCGATCTCGCCTTTGCTAAAGCTTGGTTTAAGTTAACACATCGAGATATGGGACCTCGTGCAAGATATGTTGGCGCGGAAGTGCCAAGTGAAGTGTTGATGTGGCAAGACCCAATACCGGCAGTAAACTATCAACTGGTCACCAACAAAGAGATTAAACAACTTAAAAAGCAAATTACTAACTCTGGTTTAACTACCTCTGAATTAGTAAGAACTGCTTGGGCAGCAGCATCAAGTCATCGAGTGACTGATATGCGCGGTGGTGCCAATGGCGCTCGTATCAACCTTGAGCCACAAAATAGCTGGGCAGTAAATAATCCAAAAGAGTTGAACAGAGTACTAGCTAAACTTGAGAGCATTCAAGCTAGATTTAATAAAAAATCATCTAAAACAAAAGTATCACTCGCTGATGTCATTGTTCTCGGGGGTGCAACCGCAATAGAAAATGCGGCAGCAAAAGCGGGCAATAAAATTGCTGTGCCCTTTTCGCCAGGTCGTGCTGATGCGAGCCAAACGCAAACCAACGTTAAGTCATTTAATTACTTAAAACCAAAAGCAGATGGTTTCCGTAACTTTTACACCGATGATAGCTATAGCTCGCCAGCAGAAATGTTAGTGGATAAAGCCAATTTGCTTGGTTTAAATGTTCCTGAAATGACCGTGCTCGTTGGTGGTATGCGTGCGCTTGATGCCAACTATGATGGTTCATCTTATGGTGTTTTCACCAACGAACCTGGTGTATTAACCAATGACTTCTTTGTAAATTTATTGGATATGTCTACCGTCTGGACTAAAGATGAGTCAAACGCTGGAGTATATCTAGGTCATGGCCGCGCTTCAGGTAAGGAAAAGTGGCAAGCAACACCCGTTGACTTAATCTTTGGCTCTAGCTCTGAATTAAGAGCCATTGCTGAAGTGTATGCTTCAGACGATGCTGATAAAAAGTTCGTTAATGACTTTATTAAAGCCTGGGTGAAAGTCATGCAATTAGACCGCTTTGACTTAAAGTAAGTCTTAATCGATTTGCATTATTGATAGCTAATATCGAGATCTAACTTAGGTATTTAATACACCTTATAGGTGTATTAAATACCTTATAGGTGTATTAAATACCTTATTTTAAACCTTTTCATCGCGGATTTAAAACCAGCTAATGACTAAACCATTTCTCTCGACAATGCTGACATTGTTATCCTTTGTTGGCCTTAGTCAAGGTTACACGCACCCCTCAACACACGAAGTTGCGCTATCCTTCTTTGAGCCGCTGCCAATTGTTATGAAAGGAGCTGAACAAGATAGCTCAGCATTGATTAGCTTGGGTAAAAAACTATACTTTGAAACCGCATTATCAATAAACTATTCTCAATCATGTAACTCCTGCCATAACCTCGACAATGATGCATCAGGCGTCGATCATTTGAGGGCTTCAATAGGTGCCTTGGGAAGTGTCGGTGAACGTAATGCTCCCACTACATGGAACGCTGGCTTACATGTCGCTCAATTTTGGGATGGGCGAGCAAAAACATTGGCGCAACAAGCTAAGTTTCCCTTATTCAATGCCAAAGAAATGGCAATGACCTCTGAAAGTCAGGTCATTGAACGCCTTAACAGTAAAGATTATTTAGCTGATTTTAAAGATGCCTTTCCAAAAAAATTATCGCTAATAAACATAGAGAATATTGCCCAAGCACTTGCAGCATTTCAAAGAACATTAATCTCAAAAGATCGATTTGACGATTACTTAGCAGGCGATAAAGATGCGATAAATCAAAGTGAAAAATCAGGCTTATTAATATTTATAGAAAAAGGCTGTGTCGCTTGTCACAATGGCGCCGTACTTGGTGGTCAGCTCTTTATGAAAATGGGCATAGTGCATCCGTATCCAAACCCAAAAGATAAGGGCAAAGCGCAAGTAACAGGAAAGCCCACTGATAATTACTTTTTTAAAGTGCCTTCTTTGCGGAACATACTAATCACCGCCCCCTATTTTCATGACGGTGCAGCGGCAACCATAGAGCAAGCCATTGAAGATACCGGTTGGCATCAGCTAGGCATTAAACTCAACAAACAAGAAGTTAACTCTATTAAAGTCTTTTTTAATACCCTTAATAATCAAAAAAGCATTGAGGTTGTGCCCGAAAATAAGTAATACCAATCGGATTAATTTATTAATCATTTAACCTAGTCACTTTGGTAGAGGATTAAAGTAATTAAGTTAAGTAATAAAAAAAGCGAACCGAAGTTCGCTTTATATTGTTGTAAATTAACTAATTACCTAACCTCTTAAGGTATCGTTACCATTAAAGGGAAGCCAATTGAGCAAATAATTTACCTATCGTCTGGCATTAAATAAGCGAGGTCATCTTCATCGTCTGCATGAAAATCATAACCGCCCTCAAAATCACCATGTAATTCATTCGCAACAGTAATAGGAAGTTCTAATATTTCTTGAATATGAATAGCAACATCAATTTGTTGATTAATGATGCTTTTAAACTCATAGAAACTTAATAAATCTATTTCTTGTAAGTAACTCTTAGTCAGTATAGACAACTGCCCAGTAAGTTTTAAGATACAAGCCTCTAATTTTTCGAGTAAAACATCTTTATCAGTGCTAATAAGATATGTATTGAACGCTTGATATAACGAACTGCTAAACATTTTTTTATCAGAATCAATCATTAATAAAGCAATCGCAGTATTAAGAAATCGTTGCAATTCGAATAACAATATATTTTCGTCATTATCAACCAAGATAGTGCTAGCACAATAGCTGGCTGCAATGTTTTTATACACATCTAATAGCTTCGCACTTTTATAACCTTCTTTGAGCAAACTATCATGCATTACTCTAATATCAGAGGTGTCATTAATTGCTAAGCCATAGCTGGTGATTGAAATGCTTTCAAAGTATGAAGGAGATATTTTCTTCAATTGCGCATATTTAGCCCAACCCGCTCTAAAGCAATAAACAATACCTTGAGTTTTTATAATCTCTTTTGCTTTAACTTCATCTTTATTACAGAGATCTAATAAACCTAAGTTGGTGATACCCAGAACAATTTCACAGCCTTTATTAATTTGATCCGAATAAATGATGGATAAATTATCAGAGGCTATTCTCAAAGACATATCAACTAATTGTTGCTTGATTTTATGCACTAACTCCGGAGAAAAATAACCTTCGCTTTCTCCATCTTTTAAGACCAAAAGTAGAAACGGATGGTCTCTTAACTCTGCAATTTTCATTAATGAATCCTACTTATATAATAAAGGCTATAGAAAGTTACAGCGGTGCAAACATGTCATCGGTATCAATTTCTACCGAGGTTACTCTTTGTTTATTAGCATTATCTTTCAACGCTTTTTCAACATTTTCTAACGTACCATTGCTGCTTACCACCATAACTTCACGATAGGCTTCTTCATCTAATGATTTAATTTTCATTAACAGTTCTTCAATACTGCCTGATGTTTGCTCTTCGTCTTCTTCTATTTCAGAAAAGTCGTGGCCGACAAACGGCAAAGACAAATATAATAAGCCAAAATCATCTTCTACGATGGCTTTTAAAACTTCTAACTGTTTTTCTTCATCATCCGTGGAAAGAAAAATTTGTGACAACAAACTATGTGCTTCCGTTTGTGCGCAAAATACGTGGTCTTCATCCATATTTTGCCAATAAGAAGGTTCAACATTTAATAACTGTTTAATTGACTCGGCATCCATTAACCAGGTAGCGATAGAAGGAATGGTGGCATCGTGTTCTCTAACAATTTTAGCGACGGTCAAAATATCCATCTCAGTTAACACGGCTAACATTGTTTCATCACCTTGTTCAGAAGCGATTGCCTCTAACGAAGTGCCTGCGCGTCTACCGCTTTGTTGTGCTATTTCGATAATATCGGTAGCCAAAATGAGTGCGTTTTTCGTCACGATTATTCCTTAAAAGTATTTATAACAAATGAAAAAACAGACTTGCTAATGCGGTCCACATTAATTCAATTGTTATTATATTTTTCCAATAGATGACCCAATTTAATCAATTAGGTAAATCCAGTTTTTAAAAGCGAGAGTTATTGTTAAAGCTACTGTTTAAAAAGTAATAGTTTAAAACTAACTATTACTCTCTAGTAGTTCTCATCAAAGTCGTCAGAGGCATAATCATCAACTTGATCAAAATCATCTTCTTCTGCTTTTAACGGTGTAGTATCATAGCGGTTATAGAAATGAATAAGTAAAACGGCAATTTTTAAATCCTGCTCTGCATGTTTCATCACTTCGGTAATACAGGCTCTGGCATCCGCGTGTACACCAACAAATGGTTTAACATCTGCCCATGAAGGTTCTTCGGCTAAATCAACTAAAGCCAAGCTTTTACTATCAATTCTAATTTTTGTCGTTATAGCCATGGCTAATTGATCAACCATGCCTGAAAATAATAACGGGGTAGCTTTTAACTGTTCAAATAAATTAATTAGGTAAATTGATAATAATTCAGGATTCTCTGGATCAGTTAACGACGTTACATTTTCTAAATACATAGAAAAATCATCTGTTAAATAATCAGGTATATTTTTGTCAGTTTGCAAAGATTTTTCCCTAAATGCGTCTTTTCAAATTAAGAGTATGGAGTATTTTCCAATTGAAACTTTTCTGATTGAACCTTTTCTAATTGAATCTACTCATTGCCGTCTAGCTCAACGCATTGCGCCAAAAAGAATCAGCAACCTCTCGGGGATCAGTAATTACGGTATAGTTACTTTTCAAATATAAAGCGCGCTTTTTAGGATCTAAAATAGCATCGTAAGCTTCTTTAATTAATTGAAATTTTTCTTCAACTTCACTACCACTGTTTTTATCTGGGTGATATTTATTAGCGAGTTTTCGATAGGCTTTTTTGATCTCGATGGTCGTCGCATCTCTACTTAAACCTAACTGTTCAAAATGATCCATATATACAACTACCTCGTGTTGAAGTTTTACCTTAACAACATCATTAAATTTACTTATGGAACTAACTAATACCAATTAGACTAACTAAATGATCTTTTTTAATGGTCTAAATATCCAATAACATTGTTGCTTTCAATCCCAATAGCCAGCTATTACTCAATCAAGCGCCGTGTTCTTGAAGATTTATCCTCATAATAAATTGCTCCACTAATTAATCTGATTGGTATAGGGGGGTAAACGTTAAACGTATTTTAAGCTAATCAAAACATTCTTGCTAACTTTTTTTCAGTTAGTAAGAATGTTCGCTATGCTATACCCGCGTATGAAAAAAGAAACGAGCATTCCTCTTTTCTATATCAAACTAACGCGCAATGACTTATTTTTCGTTTATTGCCGCAGCCATTGATTGCTCGGCAACTTGCTCTAACCAGTTAAGATCAACGGTTTGGTGAGCCTCACAAATAAACCAAGGTTCACGTGAGTCTGGCTCTAACATCACGCCATTGTCGATCAAGTTAAGGGCGAATTGAGTATAAAGATCGCTATTGGTTTGTTTCCAATCACGATAGTTTTGCGGTACTTTACTACCAAAATGTACACCAAACATTGCATCAGGACCGGCAAAACAATGCTCAACGCCAAACTTAGTAAACACCCGCGAAAGTAATGCTTGAACTTTTTGACCTACACTAGCGATAGTTTCAAGGGCATCTGTTTCTTTAAGTACGGTTAACGTGGCTTTGGCTGCACTTAAGGCAACCATGTTTGCAGTATAAGTACCGCCATGGGTAACACCATCTTTAGCAAAAGAAATGGTATCCATCACTTCAGCTCGTCCACCAAAAGCAGCAACAGGGTAACCGTTACCCATGGCTTTAGCATAGGTGGTTAAATCAGCGAAAATACCATACAGCGCTTGTGCGCCGCCTTTGGCAACACGAAAACCAGTTTTCACTTCATCCATGATCAACAATGAACCATTGTTATCACAAACGTCACGCAACTTTTGCATATAGGCTTGCGTTGAAGCAATTGAGCCACAGTTACCCATAATAGGTTCAATTAATATTGCAGCAATGTCATCGCCATGTTGTGCAAAAACGGCATCTATAGCATCAAAATCATTCAATGGTACGCTTACTTGATGTTCGCGGGTACTTTCTGGAATTCCGCCACCAAAAGGTACAATATCAGGTACTTGTTGCGTGTTAACATCCCAGTTATCAACATCTGATTTCCACATAACTTCATCGTGTAAGCCATGAAAGCCACCTTCAACAACAACAATTTTATTTCGTTTGGTAAAACCACGTGCCGTGCGCACTGCACCAATAACGGCTTCTGTACCCGAGTTAGAAAAACGCATTTTATCGATATTAGGACAAAGTGATTTCACTAATTCAACGACATCAGAATCAAGACCGGTCGAAAAACCAGAAATAGTACCTACAGTAGTAATCGCATTAATAACTTCAGTATCAATTCGTTCATCACGATAACCTAAAATAATTGGGCCATATGCTAAGCGAAAATCAACGAAAGTTTGCTCGTCACAGTCAGTAATAGTGCAGCCTTTCATACTAGTTAAAAATACGGTATTTTCTTCCCCCCAATAACGGTAGCTATCAGCCACGCCTAACGGCATATTATCAATGGCTCTTGTAAACATAGCGTTGCTATTAGGTTTGTTTTTCTTGCTCATGGGGTTCTCCATCTTAATAAATAATTTTTAACATTGTCTGTAAATTTTATAGCAGCAGCTTAATTGCGCAGATAATACAGCGCTAGTGCGATGACAGGAAGCGCTATGGGAATTCTTTGGGGGTATGATGACTAAAAACAATCAATTTTGTCTGAATTAACACAAAAGTTCACCGACGATGAACTAGCGTTATCAAAAACTGTTTATGCGCAGTAGAAGGTTTATACCAATCGGATTAATTTATTGATCACTTAGCGAGAATTAAAAGGCTTAGAGGCAAGGCATTGATTGAAGAGAATGGTTATTCCCTTGTCAAAATAAATAACGCCGCATGTAAGCCTTTTAAACTCGCCCTTCGGGAACTCATTAGCAAACTGATAACATCACAAAATGAATGAAATATAGAATAACTATGTTTAACTTATTTTGCTTGTTTTAAGCTCGCTAATGTAGCTCTAAGCTGACCAATAAATTAGTCCGTTTGGTATTGCTGCCCTTCTTGGATTTGTCCAACCACCAGTACTGGTGCAGCATCAAGTTCTTCAGCATCCATCATAGAAGCAATTCGCTCAACAGAGGATAATAGCTGACTTTGCTCCCAAGATTCTAGTGCTTGATAACGCTTGATGAAATGTTCTTGCAGCGGTTTTGGCGCACCTTGCAGTAGCGCTTCTCCAGTGGGAGATAGGTATAGCTCGACTTTGCGCTTGTCTAACTGACTACGCTTACGCATAACCAATTCTTTTGCTTCCAAACGATCAATAATACTGGTTACCGTTGCCGGACTCAGATTAATTTCTTTAGCAACTTGTTTTGCCATGGGTGCATCTAACTGAGCAATCTTGGTCATTACCATGAGCTGAGGGCCGGTTAATCCTGACTCTTTATTCAGTTGTTTAGAGTGTATGCCAATCGCCCGGATCACTTGACGTAATGAAATTAAAAGCTGATCGTATTTTTCCATAGTAATCTACTCAATTTAGCCCCTGAACATTCAGAGGCTATCTAATAATGCAGATTATAAACTAAATGTACGAGAAATCGATAGTACTACGCGCGCATCAGCCGTATCAATATCCATATTGGTATTTTCAAAGGCTAGATCAAAGTCAAATCCTTTCCAATTTGTCATGTATTCAACACGGTAATGATTGTAGGCATCTGTGCCATCCCAAGCCCATTTAGCTTCATCAGCAGAGGTAGAACGGTCAAAACTCACTTTAATATTATGCCCAGGCGCCACTTCAACTGTATGAGCAACCATAGCGATGTAGTGACTTACGTCTAAACCAAAATAATCCCAGCTGTACCAGAAGTTTAATTCACTATCACCCATTGATGAGCTGTAACCTAATTTTGCATAAGCTTCAGGGTAGTTATAAGTATCAGACGCAGAGTCACCATGATAGGTGTAATACGCAATACCTGTATCTAGACCAAATTTGTCATTAAGCTGAAAATATTGTCCTGCATAAGCATCCCATTCGATATTGGTGTCTTCACCTGAGCCAAAATCAACGTTTGAAGCCCAAGTTCCAGCATAAAATCCGCTATCTGCTGCATAATCCAAACTTCCTTGTAGCGCTGGATCATTACCTGTTTGGCTAACACCGTTAAACGTATAATCAGAAGCTAGGTTAACCGTTGCAGATACATCAGCTAAAGCTGAGGCAGAAAGAGTAAGTAGACCAGTTGTTGCCGCGGCAATTAAAGTTTTATTCATTATTATTTTTCTCATTAAATTTTTTGACTTAGTTTTTTTGACTTAGTAATAGCAAACGAACTAATTTATTAGCTCAATTTTATTAAAATCGATTTTATTTTCTTTCGGTGAACACTCTATCTCGCTAACCACTTTAAATTTGGTCAATAAGATATAACCAAAACAAGTGAAAAACAGTCCGATAACTACGGCGCCAACCCATTGGATTTGTAAGAAATCCAATTTGAATAACAGCGTAAGTAAGCTCAGCGCAATGATATTGCCCAAAAAGTATTTAACTTTGCCCACGCGGTCCACACTCAAATTCAAGTTATCGGTATATAAACGAATCAATGAATCAAGCGAGTTGATGACAAAGGTGACTCCAACAATAGCCATCATTATGTTATAGAAACCAGCAGTTTCAAGACCGTTAGCACTGTAGTAATACAACACAGCAAACCATATGGCGATGGGAATAGATGGGAATATCAACATAGCGCCCAACACTTGATAAGTACGTAAACCACCAACAAAACGGGCAGTAAATTGGCCAATCATAATGCTCCATGCAAACCACCAATAAAGGTAGAATTCATGATAATCATTTAACGGCAGAACGAATTCGTGGATATTACCAAAGTAGCCGCCAAGTAAGGCAATCGTACTGGCAAATTCACCGATACTTGAACCTTCAGAAAGAAAAGCACCACCCCACATCAGGGCAATCAATCCAATAAACAACCAAGTAGTCGCTAGGCTTAGCAAACGTACATAACGTATGCTAGTACTAGAATAGACAGCTGCGGCAATAACTAAGAAAACAATCAGATAGAAACTGCCAATAATGGATTCACCATCGCCAAGTTCAGGTACATACCACGGCAAGTTGGTTAGTAATAAATACGCGGTAAAGGCACAGGTCCCTATAATGACAACATTGTTAATCAGCTTAACCAAAGGCAATTGAAAAAATTGCACATGCGGCTCAATAACACAGAAGTAAAAACAAGTTAGAAAGTAGAACCCCCAGATAAGAAACGCCCAGAAACCAAACTCAATAGACAAGGCGTTAGTGAAGCCATACTCAGGACTTGTTACTAAATCGGCATAACCTGCAAATTCCGTTAACGGGAACATGATAAGTCCAACATCAAGACCTGATGTGAACAATATAGCGATAAAGGTAAATGTTTTAACCGGTGTCACACCAACACAGCGAATATTTCCCCAGCGATATAACACAAAGGCAATGGCAGCAAAGGTAAATAAAATTCCAGCAGATAACCAAGCGGTCATAATAGCCTCCCCATAATGGCTTTAATAAATGTAAACAAGTATTACTCCTCTTCTTTTTATAGTTAGAGCACTCGGTATCACCCAAGTAAAATTAAGCGAATTAACTAATTTTCTAAGCTAATCCACTTAAAATTACGTAGGTTTCAAATGTCAATTGTCGCAGCCATGATTAGAATCTTGACGGCGATAATTAATGCCTGATGGAGTACTCACGATTGAATTTTTATTATTTTTATACTTTTCTTTTTGGTTCGTTAGCACGTTGTTGCTGCTGCCAGTTAGGTGCAATTTTCACAGTAGCCTGAGATGGTGGTAATGTTTCACGACCTCGAATAAGATCAGCGGCACGTTCCGCAACCATTATCGTTGGTGCATTAAGATTACCGTTAGGAATGGTTGGGAAAATAGACGAGTCAACAACCCGTAATCCCTCAATCCCATGTACTTTAGTTTGTGCGTCAACAACAGCCATTTCATCTGTGCCCATTTTGCATGAGCATGAAGGATGATAAGCACTTTCAACAAATTGACGAACAAAGGCATCAATTTCTTCATCACTTTGCACACCAATACCCGGTTGAATCTCTTCACCACGATAATCATCGAGCGCACTTTGGTTGATAATTTCTCGAGTTAAACGCACACAGGCACGGAAACCTTCACGGTCTTCTTCGTGTTCAAGGTAATTAAAACGTATTTGTGGATGTGCTTTAGGATCGCTTGAAATCGCTTTAATAGAACCGCGACTTTTCGGCTTATTATGACCTATATGAACTTGAAACCCATGGCCAGCAAAGGCTTCTTTACCATCGTAACGCATTGCTGCAGGTAAAAAATGATATTGTAAATCAGGCCATTCAACATTAGCTTTAGAGCGAATAAAACCACAGGATTCAAAGTGATTGGTAGCGCCTAGTCCTTTTTTAGTGAAGAACCAACGGCTGCCAATTAAAAATTTGTTCCATAACCCTAGTTGGCCATTGAGTGATATTGGTTTTTTACATTTGAACTGGAAGTAAAATTCTAAATGATCTTGTAAGTTTTGACCTACGCCAGGCAATTCGTGCTGTACTTCAATGCCAGCTTCTTCCAAGTCTTCTTTAGCACCGATACCAGAAAGCTGTAAAAGATGAGGTGAACCAACAGGCCCGGCCGATAAAATAACCTCTTTCTCAACACTTACATCGAAAACTTGTCCTTTGCGCTCATAGCGTACGCCAACAGTTTTTTTACCCTCTAACAATACTTTATGTACTAGAGCATGCGTTATTACCGTTAAATTACTACGCGCCATTGCTGGGCGAAGATAAGCATTAGCAGTAGAGCAGCGCACACCGTTTTTAACGGTCATGTGCATCGGGCCAAAACCTTCCTGTGCTGCAGCATTATAATCGTCAGTTGCAAAATAACCGGCTTCAACACCTGCATCAACAAATGCTTGATACAAAGGGTTTTTCATTTCATTGCCGTTATTGACCCCCAATGGTCCGCTTTTACCACGGTATTCGTTACCATCAAAAGCCCAGGTTTCGGCTTTCTTAAAATACGGTAAACAATGGGCGTAATCCCAGTTTTGGGCACCACTTTGCTGCCATTCATCAAAATCTCTAGCATGACCGCGAACATAAACCATGCCGTTAATTGATGATGAACCACCTAATACTTTACCTCTTGGGCAATGCATACGGCGATCATCAAGGAATGGCTCTGGTTGGGTTTCAAACTGCCAAGCGTATTTTTTGGTATTCATCGGAATTGACAGTGCCGTTGGCATCTGAATAAAAATACTTTTATCACTGCCACCGGTTTCAAGTAACAATACGCGATTATTACTGTCTTCACTTAAACGGTTAGCCAGTACACAGCCTGCTGAGCCTGCACCAACAATAATGTAATCAAACTTTTCGCTTTTCATGTAAAACTCTTATCTGTTACTTGTTTACTATTTATTACCACTTATCAGACACTTGTATTGCTTCTGTTATTGCTAGCAATACAGATTTCTAAACGATTAAGTGTTTCGAAAGTGTGTATCACAAACTGAGAAAGTCTCTTTTAAAAAGGACTATCAAGTGGCTGAAGACCAACATAGACGGATTTGATTTGAGTGTAATGGTTTAGTGTGACCAAGCCATTCTCACGCCCAATACCGGATTGCTTATAACCGCCAACAGGCATTTGTGCTGGTGATGCGCCAAAGCTATTGATCCAGCAAATTCCAGCTTCCATTTTATGGATAACACGATGAGCACAATTAATATCTTGCGTGAATACAGCCGCTGCCAACCCATAATCGGTAGCATTGGCTCTAGCAACCACTTCATCTTCATCAATAAATATCAATACTGACATCACTGGCCCAAAAATCTCTTCACGGCAAATTGTCATATCATCAGTACAATCGGTAAAAATAGTTGGCGCAATAAAATAACCATGGGGTGCATTGTCTGGCTGCAGTGAAGTGCCGCCATGAAGTAGCGTCGCGCCCTCTTTAATGCCTACTTTGATATAATCTGAAACCAAATTAAAATGCTTTTTCGAGATAAGTGCACCAAAATTAGTCTCGGGATCCATTGGATCTCCAACGATAATGTTTTGGCGAGTACGTTGGAGTAATTTCTCAATAAATTTTGGGTATGCTGATTCTTGAACGAATACGCGCGTGCCATTGGTGCAAACTTCACCTTGAGTATAAAAGTTACCTAACATGGCTGCAGAAACGGCATTGTCGATATCTGCATCATCAAAAATGATCAATGGAGATTTTCCGCCAAGTTCCATGGTGACATCTTTAAGTGTAGTGGCAGCACCCGCCATTACTTTCTTGCCTGTACCAACTTCACCGGTAAAAGAAACTTTAGCAATATCTGGGTGATGGCTTAACCAAGCACCCACTTCACCTGCACCTTGAACAACATTAAATACGCCGTCAGGAATGCCTGCTTCGTTAAAAATCTCAGCGAGTTTTAATGCGCCTAACGGTGTTTCTTCTGATGGTTTAAAAATCATCGAGTTACCACACGCTAATGCAGGTGCTGCTTTCCAACAAGCTATCTGTAGTGGGTAGTTCCACGCACCAATACCGGCGCAAATACCTAATGCTTCACGACGAGTATAATAAAAATCACCATCAACTTGCTGTTGATTACCTTCAATACCAGGCGCCAAGCCAGCAAAAAATTCGATAGAATCAGCACCTGACTCGACATCAACTACTGAGGCTTCTTGCCATGGTTTACCGGTATCAAGTACTTCAATTTTTGCCAATTCATCATTGCGCTCGCGTAACAAGGCTACTGCTTTGAGTAGAATTCGGCTGCGCTGTATCGCGCTCATTGCTGACCAAGTAGCAAAACCACGCTGAGCACTTGCTATCGCTGCTTGTTTAATTTTTTCATCTGCGATTTCAACTTGATAGATTATTTTTCCCGTTGCTGGGTTAATCACATCGAATGTTTCACCATTGCCGTTCGCCATGTAGGCGCCATCGACAAAGTTTTTATAACGTACTAATGACAATTGATATCTCCGTACTGCTTAAGCAGATCGTCTATAAATTTTTTACATAATTGTTCGGCCTGTTTGAATTCTTCTTCAGGCCTTGGGCTTAACGCACTACGTAACCAAAAACCATCAATCATCGCAGCGGTCTGTTTAGACGCTATAACTGCGAGTTCATCAGTTAATAACTGACGAAAAGAAAAAAGTAGATTGCTGTATAAGCGCTTGCTGTTGATATGTTGCAGGCGAGCCAATCCGGGCTGATGCATTGACTGAGCCCAGAAGCTAAGCCAGGTTTTTGTTGCTGGGGCTGAGCGTTGTAATTGAGTGAAATTGGCTTCAATAATCATTTCAAGTCGTTCGGTCGCACTGAGGTTCTGCTGACCAATACGATCAAGTAGTGCAGATTTCAATTGATCCAGCAGATGTTTAACTGTTGCTTCGACTAATTCCTGCTTACCACCAAAATAATGACTAATGATCCCTGACGATAAGCCAGCAATCCTACTAATGGTAATAATCGTAGTGTTTTGTAAACCATATTGCGCCACGGATTCTAAAGTAGCGTTAATTAATTGTTGTTTACGTAGGGGTTTCATTCCAATTTTTGGCACAAATTTCTCAACATTATTTTAATTGAACGTTCAATTAATTATAATTGTAATAGTTTGAACAGAAATTATCAAGCCACTATTAAGTTAGTACTAAACTCGTACTAATCAGTGCAAATTGATAAAAATTAAGAGTAGTTAGCGATAATTGAGACTAGTTGGCCAAAATTAGCTAAAAACCATAAAAACACACAAGGGATAATAAGTTCGTACACTAACTATACCCATTGAATAGATAGAGTAAACAAGTACAGTAAAAACTAATTTAATTAGAGACTGTTGATCTTTATTGGTTTAAAAGTATCTCGAAAGGTCCACAGCCCCGAATGATATTAGTCAAAGTGGATGATATATACCCAAGACCCAAAGGAAGGTTCCATTAATTCTGCCATTTAAATATCTATGACCGTCACTGAATATTAGATTCAAATAAAAAAGATGAGCAAATCAATAGAACCAATAAAATGATACAAAAAGAATCTATTACTGATATAAATCAAGACAAATACCCCATTGCTGTGTTCAACTTACTCACACCATTTTAGTAAATTATTTTGTCTTTCAACTAAGACAAATAAGTGTGAATTTTTATGAACAAAACAGCAAAAATTTTATTGTTATTATTAGCCGCCTTCTTTTTATTTATCGGTATAAAAAGTTCTCAACACTCAAAAGCGTATGCTGAATTAACGGATATTCAAACAATTAAAGGTACTATATTTCAATTACATTGCCCGCCGAAAGGTGCTGCTTCATTAAGCCTGACTGACTCTGATCTTACTTATAATTTGTCGGTTAAATTTAGGACCGATTATTGCGACGATAAAAAATCACCGGTGCTTTTAGGTAAAGAAGTCACCCTGCAATCGGTGCAAGTGAATGGAAAATTTTATCAAGTTTATCAAATAGAAGAAAACTCTCGGGTAATTCTTAGCCCTAAAGATGTCGAAGCAGATCAATCAAGTGCTACCTTAGGCTTGTTTTTCTTAGCATTTTTATTAACAGCCTTAGTCGCTTATAAAAGCCTTCCAGTCAGTAAAAAATAATAAGAATTAGCTCGATTATCTTGAGCTTTTTCTCTCTGCTTGACTGCGTAATGGCGATCAAAGTAAAAAGTGAACTACGGCTTTGCTGAGTAAACATCACCTTTAATAATTACTGTTGAAAGCTGTTATCTGATACTTGAGATTTGTGACCTGAGAGCTGATAATATTCACTACTCCTTGAAAAGTTAGAAGACTTTCAAAAAATCAAATTAAAACCATAAGATATTTTATATGAATACTATGAAAAAGATCATCGCGAGCCTTTTTTTAACAATGACATTAACGGCTTGTTGTGGCAGTGATGATGCCGTAAAAAAAACAAATAAGTTTATTACTAAGCAAGCAATAGATAAAACAGATCCTGCTTGGAAAACCAAGTTAAGTAAACCGCCATTACTTGCTTTTGCACCAGGTAAAGATTATTTTTGGGAACTGCAAACAAACCAAGGTAATATCACCATTAAGCTTTTAGCCGATTCAGCACCTATGCATGTTTCTAGCACAATTTACTTAACTAAACTTGGCTTCTATGATGACTTAACTTTCCATCGTGTTATTCCTGGCTTTATGGCACAAGGCGGTGACCCTATAGGAACCGGTGCAGGAAATCCTGGTTATAAGTATGATGGCGAATTTGAAGGAGAAATAGGTCATAGCGAAGCGGGAACGTTAAGCATGGCAAATGCTGGTCCCGGCACTGATGGCAGTCAATTTTTCTTAACTTTTATACCGACACCTTTTTTAGATGGTAAACATACTGTTTTTGGTAAAGTAGTCGCAGATCCAGAAAACAGCTTAGCTAAAATTGAAGCGTTAGGTAGTCGAAATGGAAGAACCATGGAAGCTGTTAAAATTAATAAAGCATCAATTCGTATAGCCAATAAAAAATAAACTAGATTAACCACATGGATGTGATTATACCCGCTCCACTTAAAGATGCTCGTTTCAGGAAGTCTGAGCGATTCATAATCAAGGCGCATTTTTTTATTAAGGGTCATTCAGGAGAATATGCTCCTGCATTCTCTAATAACACCATCGATGTAGCGTCCTTAAAAAGAAATGTAACGCAGAGTATGATTTGCTCAGCCTTCCCCAAGGGGCTGGTTTAGAAACGCTTTATGCTGCGTTATTGATTTCGACAATAGAATAACTATTCTCTTCAA
>MAAF01000006.1 GCA_002163005.1 Colwellia psychrerythraea
TATATCTTTAAAAGCTTTTACTAAGGGGTTGGTAATATCGTTAGCAAATCCCCATAACGGAAAAAGCGCGGCGACTAATATAAAAGGAAGTAGATATTCTTTGGCGAGTATGGGCGTTTTAGAAACGTTTGAGTCTTTAATCGCATCACCTGTTGTTTCGGTTGCAGTTACTGTTGTCATGTTATCCTCTTAAGCTTTCGTTTATCACTTTATTTTGCACTTATGACATATGGTACGTGGCATAATTGCTTTGAGTGGTTATTATATGTAATGTACACAAGTTACTCACTTATCACGACGGTGTCAATTGATAGCTGTTGATTATTAAGAATAAGGACACTAAAAGTTAACTTGCTCGAATAGTAAACACACTAAATAGTGGAACTTATATAAAGTAAAGCTTTGTAAAGTTTCTAGTACTTTATAAATAAACAACTCTATATTGACGTTATTCTTGTTAACTTTATTTGTGCTACAAACCTAAGGTGAAATATGTCTGAAAACTCAATGTCATCAACACTTATTAGCCGTGAGAGTATTGCTGTTAATCGTTTTGGTTATGGTGCGCGAGGTGATGAACTCGCTCACGCAAAAGCCGATCCAAAAAAGTGGCTTTCGTCTCAATTACAAACCATAGAGTTCAGCGATAACCAACCAAGTTCAGATGATGTTTTTGTCGCCCACGCTAAGTTTCAAAAGCAGAAAAAGTTAATGAAACAGCAACAAAAGCAAGCGCAAGGTAGTCAAGCACAAGACAAAAATAAAATGATTAAAAGTGCCGCCCGTAAAACTTATATGAAAATGAGTGCTGCTTCTTTAAAGCAAGCGATCACATCGAAGCATAGTGTCAGTTGGCGGTTATTAGATTTTTTCTCAAACCATTTCAGTGTTAGTACTAGTGGTAGGTTAATGGTTGGTTTGTCGCCAACATTAGAAAGAGAAGCAATAGCGCCTAACTTATTAGGTAACTTTGGAGAGATGTTACTCGCGGTTGAGCAACATCCTGCCATGCTTATTTATCTTAACAATGAAAAATCTTTTGGTGCTAATTCTCGTATGTCAAAAAAGAGAAAGGTTGGCTTAAATGAAAACCTTGCGCGGGAAATTATGGAGTTACATACCCTAGGTGTGAATGGTGGCTATAGCCAAACTGATGTTATTGAGTTAGCCAAAGGTATTACCGGTTGGAGTGTAAAAAACACCAAAAAAGAACATGGTACGGGCTTTGTTTTTCGAACTTATGGTCATGAGCCCGGCGCTAGAATTTTACTCGGTAAAAAATATGCTCAGCGCGGCATAATGCAAGGTCAACAAATGTTGCGTGATTTAGCTATGCATCCAAGCACGGCAAAGTATGTTTGCACTAAAATCGCTCACCATTTTGTCAGTGAAAATCCTGCACAGTCACTGATTGAAAAAATGCAAAAAACATGGCTTAACAACCAAGGTAATATCAAGCAGGTGATGTTAACCCTGTTTGATGCAGAAGAAGCTTGGCTTGAAAGCCCACAAAAATTTAAAACGCCACGAGAATTTGTTATTTCATCGTATCGGGCTATTGCTCCGAATAGAATCAATGACAGGACATTATTCAACTCGTTAACTAACCTAGGTCAAATGCCCTTTAATGCCGGTTCGCCAGCAGGCTTTAGTGATGAAGAAAGTGATTGGTTAGGCGCCAGTGCATTAATGGCAAGAGTAGAGTGGTCAAGCTTGGTATCAGCGCAAGTTAAAAGAATAAACGCAGAGCAAGTGATGGCCACTGCTTTAGGCAGCAGTATTAGCCAGAACACTTATCAAATGGTGATGAGGGCTGAAAGTCGTCAACAGGCGAGTACCTTGTTATTAATGAGCCCAGAGTTTCAAAGGAGATAATGATGATCGATAATAAAAACACAAAAAATGACCAACAAGCATCGTCGTTAGCATCACAATTAGAAAAGACTGATACTTTATCTCGACGTAAATTTATTAAAATGGCTGGAGCGGGCTTAGCGGTTTTATCCTTTCCAATGAGCTCTGCTCTTGCTTTTGAGACAAAGAATAACCCTAAGCACAATCCTAAAATTGTCTGGGTATTATTACGTGGCGCATTAGATTCAATGCATACTATAGTGCCAACGCTTGATGCGCAATATGCTCAGTTACGTCCTAAGTTATCAAAGAGCTTTAAAAGCCCCTTATTGCCGTTAGAGAAAGGATTTGCTCTACATCCATCATTGCCCAATTTGCATCAGTGGTATCAGGAAAAGTCGCTACTGCCTATTGTTGCAGTATCTTCAGGCTACCCTAAACGCTCGCATTTTGATGGCCAAGATTTCTTAGAAAGTGGTAAGGGTGAAATCGATCATGACAGCGGTTGGTTGGCTAGAGCCATAGAGGTTAAAAATAAAAGTGCTTTAGCGGTTGCGCGCTCTACGCCAATTAGTTTACGCAGCTCTTTGGTTAATGCTGAGCAAGTAAATACCTGGTATCCATCAAAGTTTAAAAGTGCAGATGAAGATATTTACGTAGCGTTAAATAAACTCTATCAAAATGATGAGGCATTAAAAGAAAAGCTAACCAGTGCATTAGCAGTAAAAGGTCTTGTTGATGATAACGGTCAGAATAAGCGAAAAGGTAAGTTTAATGACTTAGCAAAATCTTGTGCAAAACTGATGACAACAGAGCAAGGTGTTGATTGTGCTATGTTAGAGCTGGGTGGTTGGGATACGCATAATAATCAGAGTACTCGTTTGGCGCGAAAATTAACTGAGCTTGATAGCGGTTTGGCTGAACTTAAAGCAGGACTTGGCGATGAGTGGCAAAATACAGTGGTAATTATAGGTACGGAATTTGGCCGAACTGCTAAAGAAAATGGCACAGGTGGTACAGATCACGGTACTGCTAGTGCATTATTTCTTGCTGGCGGCGCGGTAAATGGGGGTAAAGTGAAAGGACGTTGGCCAGGATTAAAGAGCGAAGAGTTATTTGAGCAGCGTGATTTAATGCCAACCTCTAATAGTTTTAGTTGGTTTGCTAGTGTACTGTCGCAACATTGGCAGTTATCTGAACAAGAACTGCAGCAAGTATTTCCACAGGTCAAATCGTATGATGAAGCATTAATTAAAAGTTAATGGTGTAAATTGAGTTGTATAATATTGGTAAATAGCTGAATATTTTTGGTTTTATTGTCTCTAGTCACTTGCTGCTCACTCGTTAGTGACAAGTGAGTTAGGGACTTTTTAAGTTTATTTTTAAGTGTATTTTTAAATTAAGTAGTTATGGTAAAGGTATTGTGAAATTTATTTATTGTTTGTTTGTTATTATTGCAAGTTTTCTTGCTACTCCTTTTGTACAAGCCTTTGAAAGTGCGGGGCATGACTTTCAAAAAGATGCACCGATCTCGAACCTTCAATGTCTATCCTGTCATCAGCAATCACATGATAAATGGCAACAATCAGATCATGCCAAAGCAATGGCTATTGCTGATAAAAACTCGGTATTAGCCAATTTCAATAATGTAAACGTTGAACACTATGGCCAAAAAGCTCACTTTTTTATCAAGGATAATCATTATCAGGTAAGGATTTCTTATGATGATAAAGTTGATACTTTTTCAATAAAATATACTTTCGGTCATTATCCTTTGCAGCAGTACTTAGTAGAAACTGAAGAGGGTAGACTGCAAGTGTTGCCATTTGCTTGGGATGCACGAACAAAAGCGCAGGGCGGTCAACGCTGGTATCATAACTATAGCCATGAAGAAATTAGGCCAGAAGATAGGTTACATTGGCGTCAACCTCTACAGAACTGGAATGGCATGTGCGCCGATTGTCACTCTGACGGTCTTAAAAGAAATTATGATAGCGACAAAAACCAATTTGAGACGACATTTGATAATATCAATGTTGGTTGCTTATCATGTCATGGCGATATGTCGGAACATGCAAAAACAACTAAGCGTAATGTTGCCAATGATATCACCTCAACAAAACACCCTACCGGTCAGTGGCTAAGAGCAGCGGCAGATAAAACCGCTCAATGGCAGGGAGCAAAACGCGATAATAGTTTTATGGATAACTGCTTTGCTTGTCATGCTTTGCGCGCTCCACTAACTGATGGTATTAAAGTCAACACGCCTTTTCTAGATCAGTTTATGCCGCAACTACCTTCTGCCCCTAGCTACCACGCTGATGGACAAATCAAAGAGGAGGTGTATGTCTATGGCTCTTTTTTACAGAGTAAAATGTATAACAAAGGGGTTAACTGTTTGGATTGTCATGATAAACACACCATGAAATTAAAGATTGAAGGCAATGGCTTATGTCTACAGTGTCATGGCGGCGAAGTTTATAACGTGAAATCTCATCATCAACATCAAGAGTCATCGACTGGCGCACAGTGTGCTAATTGTCATATGCCGACAAACCGCTATATGGGCGTAGATGACAGACGAGATCATAGTTTTAAAATCCCAAGGCCAGACTTATCTGCTGAATTTAATACGCCAAATGCGTGTACACAGTGCCATGAGGATAAAACTAATCAATGGGCTAGTGACAAGCTAAAAAAGTGGCATGGTAAACCTAAAGCGGTATCAAAGAGTAAGCAGTTTTTAATGGCGTTAAATAACGGCCAAGCTATTAACCTTGAAGATCACTTAAGTATTATTGCTGATACCAAGCTTGATGTAATAAGCCGAGCCAGCGCACTACAAATGCTTAGCTTCACTACGCAAATGATCACCATTGAAATATTAAAGCCTTATTTAACTCACCAAGAAGATTTGCTTAGGCTTAGTGCTGCCAGTACGGCGCTCTTATTATCGCCAGCGATAAGAGTTTTGCACCTTAGCCCGTTATTAGCCGACAAATATAAAGCCATTAGAGTAGCTGCTGCGAGGAGCTTAGCGACCAGTGAAATAGCAGTTGAACACCAACAAGTGTTTAATGATGCCTTTAATGAGCTGCTGAGTAGTAATGAGTTAACTAGCTGGCGCGGAGAAGGTAGGGCAAACCAAGGTTTATTGGCGTTAGAAAGCAATCAAGTATCAAAAGCAGAGCGAGCATTTTTAGGGGCAATTACCGTAGAGCCCTATTTTGATACTGGCTATATAAATTTAGCAGACTTATATCGTACTCAACAGCGTTCCGCAGAAGTTGCTAGTGTCTTAGCCAAGGGTATGAAAAACCTACCTATGTCCGGGGCATTAAAGTATGCCTATGGTTTGCATTTAGTGAGAACACAACGGCACCTAAAAGCGCTAGATTTTTTTGAAAAAGCGACCATACTTGAGCCCAATTCAGCACAGTATTTGTATGCCTATATTTTATCTCTTGATGGTCAGGGGGACTCAATAGTAGCGTTAAATAAATTACAAAAACTGATAGGCAACTACAGCGACAATCAGCAACTAAAAGAGCTGGGCTTATATTTGGCGCAAAAAACGAGAAACAGAAAAATGTATGATTGGTTTATAGGGCTTAAATAACTTTAGTTTGATGTAAAGCAATTACCTGTAGAAATTTATCCTTTACCTTATTATAAAAACAGCACAAAATAGACATATAAAACTCCCCTAAAGATAAGCATAAATTATTAATTTCATTAGTGCTAAAATGCTAATGTTCGTGTGATAATTACATTGATATAGTGATTAAGTTTATGAATTATAAAGAAGTAAGTAGTGTTTTGTTTGTCTGTATGGGCAATATCTGTCGTTCACCCAGTGCGGAAGCTGTTTTTAGACATAAAATGAAAACGCAAGGTTTGTCATTGAAAGTTGACTCAGCAGGAACTGTGGGGGCGCATGTCAAACAAAAACCTGATCACCGTGCTCAGAAGGCAGGTCTTGCACGCGGTTATTCTTTTGATGGTATTAAAGCACGTAAAGTTACCGTGCAAGATTTTACCGACTTTGATCTCATTCTGGCGATGGACTATGACAACGTTGAAGAACTAAAAAAAGTAGCACCACCAGCTATGCAAGACAAAATACATTTAATGCTAGATTTTGCTACCGAACATGAAGAAGATCAGGTGCCAGATCCTTATTATGGCGGCGCTAAAGGTTTTGATTATGTACTCGATTTAGTTGAAGCAGCAAGTGATGGTTTATTAGAAAAAATATAAATCTGCACGCTTAGCTTTAGCTGTTACTGAGTTTTTTCTGTTTACTGCGACATATGAGCGCGATCTCTTATCACCACATATCATCGCAATAAAAAAACCTTAGTTTTTGGCTAAGGTTTTTTTATTTGAATAAACTTCAGTTTATTCGAAACGTGTTTTCACTGAATCAGCCAATAACGCTAAAATGTCTTCACTGACTGTTAAATCAACACAAGCATCAGTAATGCTTTTTCCGTAGGTTAACGGTGTGCCTTCTTTAACCGCTTGATTTCCTTCTTCTAAAAAGCTCTCAATCATTACACCAAACAGGCTATCTTCGCCTTGACTGATTTGATCTGCTATAGAGCGGGCGACATCAATTTGTTTATTGTGGTCCTTATAGCTATTACCATGGCTACAATCAACCATAATGCTTTGCGGTAATGAGGCTTTTTCAAGTCTCTGGCGAGTATCTTTAATATCAGCAGCATGATAATTAGGTACTTTGCCGCCACGTAAGATTACGTGAGCAAATGGATTACCGTGCGTTTGGTAAATACACATTTGGCCACCTTTATCTGGAGAATATAATACATGCGGAACGCTTGATGCCTGAATAGCATCAAGGGCAATTTTAACATTACCGTCAGTACCATTTTTAAAGCCAACAGGGCAAGACAGGGCAGAAGCTAATTCTCGGTGAACTTGGCTCTCAGTAGTACGTGCGCCAATAGCGCCCCAGCTGATTAAATCAGAAATATACTGACCGGTAACCATATCCAAAAATTCGGTACCTGCCGGCAGTCCTAAATCATTAATTTCGACTAATAAGTTACGCGCAAGTTTTAAACCTTTAGCAACATGAAATGATTTATCTAAATCAGGGTCGCTAATTAAGCCTTTCCAACCAACGGTAGTACGTGGTTTTTCAAAGTAAACGCGCATAACAATGAGTAATTCATTTTTATACTTATCACGTAATACGGTGAGTTTATTAGCGTAATCAATTGCAGCCGTTGTATCGTGAATAGAACAAGGGCCGATAATGACTAATAAACGTTTGTCTTTACCACTAATGACCGCTTCAATTTCTTTGCGGCTTTGCATAATAAAATCTGCAGTGGCCGTACTTAAAGGGATTTCTTCAGCAAGCTGTGCAGGGGAGGCTAAATTTTCAATTAGCGTGGTGCGTAATTCATCAGTTTTAATGGTCATGAAATTCTAATATATCTTTAGATTAAGTTTGGTTTATTTTGGCTTCTTTATGGGCTAACAGAAGGCCGCGCATATCGCGCATACATAAAGTAATTTATGCGCGATAACATAGCTAAATTAGTCGCTAATGTGAACTGTTATTACTCATTCGAAGTAATAAAAGCTGAATAACTCAATGATAGATTGATTTAAGACTGTTATTCGTTATTTAAATTAATATTTGTAACGTTGTAAGCCTGTTTCAGTCAGTATCTTAGCGGTGATCTCTTCAACGGAAAGCTTGGTGGTATTGATGAAAGGTATCTGTTCATTTTTATAGAGTTTTTCTACTTCTCTCACTTCCATACGACATTGCCTTGCTGAGGAATATTTACTATTAGCCATTCGGCCATCTCTAATATCGATAAGGCGTTGTGCATCAATAGTTAAGCCAAATAATTTCTTATGAAAAGGTTTCAAAAAAATCGGGATTTTAAGCTCTTCCATATCATCATCAGTAAACGGGTAATTAGCCGCTTTTATGCCATATTGTAGTGCGAGATAGAGTGAACTTGGTGTTTTTCCAGAACGTGAAACCCCCACTAATATAACATCAGCGTCTTCATAGTTGGTTATGTTTGAACCATCATCATTAGTTAAAGCGTAGTTCACCGCTTCAATTCGGTAATCGTAGCTGTTTTCATGAATGCTATGGGTTCTATGGGCTTTAGGCTTGGCTTGTATCGCCAACTCTTTTTCAAGTGGCGCAACAAAGGGTTCTAAAAAGTTATAAAGTACGGCGTCACAGCTCTCAATAATTTCACGAGCATCGTTATTAACAAAGGTATGAAACACTAAGGCAGGTTCACCAGCGCGACTGGTTGCTTTGTTAATTCGCTGTTTGGCAGCAAGGGCTTTCTCGGCGTTTTCAACAAACGAAATGGTATGATGCTCAAATTCAGTAGGGAATAGTGATAATAGCGCATGACCAAAAACTTCTGAAGTTATGGCGGTACCATCTGAGATGTAAAAAGCTGCTCGCATAATTAATTCTTCTTATTGAATCGTTATTTAGTAGTGTTGGTGTCGTTTATATACCTATCACCATTCAAAGTGCAGGATTTCAGTGGGAATTACAATGGCTTTAGGCAAGATAAATTATTAAAGCATAGTCATTCTATGTTTTGATTATTTAACGCAGACTAAGGTCATTTTAAACCCTTCGATGAAGCGCTTGAGCAACATCACTTCATTGTTGCTGTGATTTACAATGGAATAACCATTATTTCATCACAGCGCCTTGAATTGAAATAGCCCAAGCACTCTGGAACCGACATCTTGATTGGTGAAGAGTATAATGAAAACTTTTAAGTTATATTTTATTTTGTCTTTTAGTTTGTACAACTGGCAGTGTAGAATGTATTTAGCGACAAATAAATAGATAAACAAATAATCAAATTTATTTTTTAATTGGAGAAGTGACGTGCAAGAAAATGTTCTTTGGTATCAAAGCTTAGGCATGAACGATGTAGACCGCGTAGGCGGTAAAAATGCATCGCTTGGTGAAATGATTTCTAACTTAGCTAATGTTGGCGTGCAAGTCCCTACCGGGTTTGCGACCACGTCATTTGCATTTAATGAATTTTTAGAACAAAGCGGTATTAATGAAAAAATTTACCAACTACTTGATGGTTTAGACGTAGATGATGTTAATGAGCTAGCCAAATGTGGTGCTGTTATTCGTCAATGGGTTATTGATACGCCATTTCTTCCTCAAATGCAGACTGATATTGAAGCTGCCTACGCACAACTTGCCGGTGATTTCTCTGAAGATGCTTCTTTTGCGGTTCGTTCTTCTGCAACAGCAGAAGATATGCCTGATGCTTCTTTTGCCGGCCAACAAGAAACCTTTTTAAATGTTCGTGGTTTTGATTCTGTCATGGTTGCTATTAAGCATGTTTTTGCTTCATTGTTTAATGACCGAGCTATTTCATACCGTGTTCATCAAGGCTATGACCATCGTGGTGTTGCCTTATCTGCTGGTATTCAGCAAATGGTACGTAGTGATATCTCTGCTTCAGGCGTTATGTTCTCTATTGATACTGAGTCTGGTTTTGACCAAGTAGTTTTCATTACGTCAAGTTTTGGCTTAGGTGAAATGGTGGTACAGGGCGCGGTAAACCCTGATGAATTTTATGTTCATAAACCTACACTAGCTAAAGGAAAACCTGCAGTAGTGCGTCGTAATATTGGTAGCAAAGCTATTAAGATGGTGTACTCAGATAGCCAAGAACATTCTAAGCAAGTTGAAATTGTTGATATTGATGAAGCTGATTCTAACCGTTTTTCATTAACCGATAGCGAAGTTGAAGAACTAGCTAAACAAGCGGTAATTATTGAAAAACATTATGGTCATCCAATGGATATTGAATGGGCAAAAGATGGCTTAGATGGCAAGTTATATATTGTTCAAGCCCGTCCTGAAACGGTTAAGAGCCGTGAAAATGCCAATGTAATGGAACAGTTCCAATTAAAAGCTGATGACAAAGTAGAAGTTGTTTGTGAAGGGCGTTCAATTGGTCATAAAATTGGTAGTGGTGAAGCAAAAGTTTTATCGTCACTGGCTGAAATGGATAAAATCCTACCGGGTGATGTATTAGTTACTGATATGACCGACCCTGATTGGGAACCTATCATGAAACGTGCCTCAGCGATTGTTACTAATCGTGGCGGAAGAACTTGTCACGCTGCTATTATTGCCCGTGAAATGGGTATTCCTGCGGTTGTTGGTTGTGGTAATGCTACTGAGCTTATTAACGCGGGCGATAACATAACTGTTTCGTGCGCCGAAGGTGATACCGGTTTTATTTACCGTGGCAAATTAGATTTTGACGTGAAGACTTCTGAAATTAATGATATGCCAGAGTTACCACTTAAAATCATGATGAATGTTGGTAACCCAGACAGAGCTTTTGCTTTTGCCCGTTTACCGCATGCCGGTATTGGTTTAGCGCGCTTAGAGTTTATTATCAATAAAATGATTGGTATTCACCCTAAAGCATTACTTAATTTCGATACTCAGCCTGCTGAATTACAAGACGAAATTAATGATATTATCGTGGGTTACGAAAGCCCTGTTGAGTTTTATATTGCTAAACTAACTGAAGGTATTTCTACGTTAGCAGCAGCATACTCACCAGAGAAAGTGATTGTGCGCATGTCTGATTTCAAATCAAATGAGTACGCTAACCTTGTTGGCGGCGAAGCGTATGAACCGCACGAAGAAAACCCTATGATTGGTTATCGTGGTGCAGCGCGTTATATCTCTAAAGATTTCAGAGATTGTTTTGCCCTTGAATGTGAAGCGATAAAACGTGTTCGTAACGACATGGATTTAACCAATGTTGAATTAATGATCCCGTTTGTTCGTACCTTAGGTGAAGCAGCAGCGGTTATCGATATTTTAGCTGAACATGGCTTGAAACGTGGCGAAAATGGTTTACGCATTATTATGATGTGTGAATTACCATCAAACGCGCTATTAGCTGATCAGTTCCTTGATTATTTTGATGGTTTTTCTATTGGCTCAAATGATTTAACTCAGCTAACCCTTGGTTTAGATAGAGACTCTGGTTTAATCGCGCATTTATTTGATGAGCGAGATCCTGCGATAAAAATATTATTAGCGATGGCGATAAAAGCCTGTAAAGCTCGTGGTAAATACGTGGGTATTTGTGGTCAAGGACCTTCAGATCATGAAGACTTTGCGGCTTGGTTAGTGGAGCAGGGCATTGATAGTGTCTCGTTAAATCCAGATACAGTATTACCAACATGGTTATACCTTGCTGAGCAATTAGCGAAAAAAGCTTAAGTGAAAACCGAGTAAGAGAAGCAATAATCATATTGCTTCTCTACTACATTAAAAAACACGTTAGTCTCTTTGGAGATAACGTGTTTTTTTATGTCTATACCCAAGCTACCTGAAGATGCCAGTTTTAGGACGCTTGGGTATATAGTTTATGGGCTATGTATTCAGTGGTTGGCATGACAATGGTCAATGATTATTTCAATGACTTTGTATTCTAACGCTTTTGGCTACGTAAAAAAGTGGCAGTGGTAGGTGCCACACCTAATTCATCGTTAACCTCATGCCCCAAAAACTTAGCAATGGCTGCCATCAGGGCTAAGTGATGTGTTAAATGACTTGAAGCAAAGCATAATTCACGTCCCATCGATGATGCCATTTGTGCAGATTGTTCACTACACACCGATACCTCACTTTGAACGGTAGTAGGCAGGGTAAGCAAGTCTATTTCAAATGTCATAAGCCACTGGTGTATTACCTTTAATTCGATAAGACCTTCACTGCGAACAGCCTCAAGTGCTAACCCTCTTCGGCGGATATCGTAATTAATTTGTGCTAAATTATCACTGTTCATTAATGCCATGTAAACGTCGAGAATATGACGTAAATGTTGGCCAATTGAACTATTAAATAATGGTTTAGGCGCCATCATATATGCTTCATCGCTAAGGCCTGTGATAAAATCTATCATTTGTTCTAATGATTCGATGCTACCGTTAATAATTTTATTCATTATTCAATTCCGACTGCAAATGTGTTTGATGTCGTAAGGGATACATTCCATACAACACTGCTATTGGCGCTAAACACCAATAAAATAAAGCTAAGGTTTTATCCGATTCACCCATCATCATTAAAGCCAATGATAACAGCGCAAAAAACACCACAAGCCCTCTTTGAGACAAATAACTTTTCCTGATAATAAATGCTAAGGGGTGCTGTGCATTAGCATCATCAAAAAATTGTTTGTTAAAACTTAACCTAAAAAAAGTAGTTAAAAAGGCAATAACAATAATGCTAGCCAACAAAACATAGTGTTCGGTATGGTTGGTAATACTGCTCCTAATAACCCAGGATAAGGCATATAGCACGATGGCTGAGTAGAACACGTAGCGTTGGTTTAACTTATCTATGGTGTTTTTAATCCCCCAAAAAATAATGCTTAATGTGATTGTTAACCCAACCACTAACAAACCCAGATCCATTACATTATTATTGGTGATGAAAAATAGCGTTAATACCCAAAAATAACTTTCACAAAACAGAAAAACACCATCAATTGTAAAGACCAACTTTTGTCGCCAATCGATTATGGCTGCATTGTCAATTGGCGTTAGCTGACTCTCGTTATATTTAGCCTGTTTACATAAGCCATAATATGCTGCTACAGAGAGTAAAGTACTAATAAGCAACAACCACAGTGTTTGTTGCTGTGCGAGAAAATACCCACCCATTAATATGCCTATTTTTAAAAATATAACGATAACGATTTGAAAGTTACCGAATTGCTTTCCTGTTTTATTCTCTGTTTGATTGCCTGTTTGAGATTGGGTCATAGCACTAAATAAGGTGCGTTGCGTGATCCAATAAAAACAATTGTAAATACCGTTAAGCAAAGCAGCCAAAATAAAGAGTGTCATGCTGCGCTCAATTAAAAGGGTTGCAAGAATTAAACTAGCAACCAATGCTAATTCAGCGATAAAAGAACCAATTAAAATAGCGCGCCAGTAGCGGCGGTCATAAAGTGCTTTCCAGCCCATTAGCGCTATCATAAAACCAACACCCGTCAGGGCAATAAACGCACTAACCTCAGTTAATCGATAATCTTGCTGCCATAACAAAACGGGAATGAAAAACGGTAACAAACCTATTAATAGTGAATGAATGCCAGCAAAGCGATAAAATAGTCGGGCAATTACCGTCATTAGAAGATATCTGCCTGGCTAATATCAAGCTGTTCAAGCTGTTTAAAATAGGGTGTTAAATCTTCTTTCTTACCAAAGCGAGGATAATCATGCATTTTTAAATAAGGACGTGAATTTACTTCTAAAAATATGCATTTTTGGTCGGTATAATCTTTGGTAATGTCATGTTCAAAAATAACATCAATACCTAATATATTCGCGTCAAACAAGTCTAATACCTTTAAAAATAACGCTGTATTTTTCATCGATACAGTTGTTTTATCGATCGTTTTTACAACACCGCCAGGCGCTAATGAAATACGATAAAACAAGGTGACTATATCGCCTTCAACAGGTACATCATCTAAAGTTAAGTTTTGTTTCTTCAAAAACTTAACCGTGATGGCATTTTTTTTAAGGGGCGAAATACATGGAAATAATTCCATCGATTCACGCACGGCATTTTCTTGATCAATGAGCTCACGGATTGTCATTTTTCCGTCGCCCATAACAAAGGGAGCAAAACGTTCAATCACCGACATCACTTGGCCTTTAATGACCACTACGCGATAGTTCTTCCCTTGTAAATACTGCTCAACCACCGTCGTTGGCCACCACAGTTTAGCCAAAAATATGGCCTTATATAATTGTCCATAGTTAGTAATAGGAAAATGACTGCCGCGTGAAAAACCACTTACATTGGGTTTAATAACCAATGGAAAGCCGTGTTCTTTGGCAAATCGATGTGCGGTCCAAGGGTTAAAGAATATTTTACCTTGGGCATGAGGAATGCTACCTTTTGAAAAAACATTGCGTGCTTGTTCTTTCGAGCGACAGCCCTTACGTGTTTCTAATGAATTGTAACTACTGCATCCACCCATGAATTTTTGACTAATCCACGCGTAAATTACTTTCTTAATGGCTTTCATTGCCAACCTCATTCTCTTTTATGGTGTGTTGACGCATCAACCCTAGTTTTCTAAAAAATATGGCCTTATGAGGCTGATTTTTAGGAATTCGTTTCGTGACATTAGCCAGTGCATACATGGCATTAAAAACAAAACGTATGTTATCAATCGTTCGGCGCTGCTGACATAGCAAAACAAGCGGCATTGGCACAAATAAGTTAATTTCTATTACCTCAAACTTCCCAGCCACTAACGCTGTTATTGAGTCTGCTCGAACACCCAACCGAGAAATTTTAAATTTCCCAATAGCGCTGGCGTGTTGAGATATTTCTTTAAGCTGCTCAGGAGACAACGTTGGCGTAATATCGAGGTATTGCGTTGCTTTATTGTAAATGCCATTGATTGGGAATTTATCTGAATTTGTATTACTGACCTGTGTAACCGATAGCACGGAGTGTTTGACTAAATCTTGATGATTGGCAATAGTGAATATTTCAAATTCAATCGCACCACGCGCCGGCTCTTGAACCAAATAACGCATGTTGCTTGCTTTGCGCTGCAGGCGTAATTGTTGAATTTGCATTAAGTTGTCGGCACGAGAAATCCCACGAGAATTTTGTCCCCATTCAGGTTTAACAAACACAGGAAACTCCGTTGGCTCCCTAATGCCGTCATCCACCCATTGTTCCAAACGCCACTGACTAGGGATAAGCCTATCGATATCTAATTTAGAAAATAGTCCCTTACTTTCATTAAAGTAAGGGGCATTTAATCGAAAGTAATACCAAGGTTTAACGCACAATCGAATGCATGACACGATATAGCTTAAAACAAGCAAGATTCGGATGAACATCTAATTATGACCCTTATATATTAGTGAATGTTAGTTGTGAATGTTACTGGTTATTTGTATTGTATTGACGACGAACAATAGCGCCATTAACCACCGCTAAAACAAACCCTAAAATAAATATTGATACCGCTGCGTAAAACAGTGAACCACTGTCGCTTACGCCGTTGTGCAATACTTCAATGCCTAATGGTGTTACTAAATGAAAAAACATAGCGCCAGCCATTACGCCAGCTGACAACAAGCCACCAAGGGTATGAACTAATTCGCGTGATGGTACATTGTTAACCAAGTTGAGTTTTTTTACTGCCCAAAAGGCGAACGGTGATAACAGTAATAACGATGCGAACAGTTCGAACATACCAACAGCAACGGCGCCATGTGCTACAAACCATTGACCAAGGCCAGTCGCTATCGTTTCTTGCATCCAGACACCTATGGTGCCGAATATATGTTGAGTATCTGGGTGACCGGTAAATTTATAAGGCAATGATGATAAAAACACCTTACAAATCCATGCAACAACAACCCAACTAAAAATGGGGATAATACGATTTTTCATAATTTTTCTCGGTATCTTCTGTATCAATTAAGTAGCTATTCGGTGATCAGTTTAAAAGGCCAGGCCAGTGTTTGTCGGCATCGATGATGAATTTTTCAGTGTCTTTTAACCAGTCCTCTTTAACCGCAGCGTTATAGTTTAAATAAAGTTTATTATTGATAATGGTCCACTGTAGAGGATCACCACTGGCTGTACGGCCATCTGCAGCAGCCCAAGCACAATAACCACCGTATTGTGGCGCAAACTTTTCTGGATTAGCTTTAAAAAGTGCTAAATTAGCTTGAGAACTAAACTGCCAAGTTGCTTCTTTATATTCAAAGCTATAGTCGCTATCTCCTTTTACTGGTTTATCCTCGGTAAAATAAGCGACAGCGTCGTAACCAGAAACTGCAAGATCACTGAAATATTTAGTATATATTTCTGATTCTGCGTTGGCACTTGTCGCAAATAACAACAAACAACTAATAAGGGTAAAGGCAGTAAAATTTTTAATGATCATATTCATGTCAAATTTCTCTTAAATTTTTTAATAATAACGATTAAGCATATATACCCGTTCCACTTGAAGATGCTCGTTTCAGGAAGTCTGAGCGATTCATAATCAAGGCGCATTTTTTTATTAAGGGTCATTCCCTTAAAAAGAAATGTAACGCAGAGTATGATTTGCTCAGCCTTCCCCAAGGGGCTGGTTTAGAAACGCTTTATGCTGCGTTATTGATTTCGACAATAGAATAACTATTCTCTTCAATCAATGCCTTGCCTAAAGGCGTTTCTAATTCCAGCTGAATCATGCATCTTCAAGTGGAGTGGGTATAGACAGCCGTTCATGCCTTTATCTTTCAATTTTTTTATTTTTTTTATGATATTCATTTATTTAATCGCATAGGATTAAATCAGTATTACTTTTTGGCAAAGATAAGATCACCGAAATTAATAAAAATTGAGAGCCACTTAACTAAAGAGTTTCATTAAATGTTTGGTGGTGATTAATTAAGTGATACTTAAAATATCCACTTTAAGATCCGTTTGTACAGGAAGTTGTCGCTAACCTTCAATACACAACGCAATTTGTTGGTTGTAAATTCTCTATTACAAGCATTCACAGATAGAGGTCTGTGTCATAATTTTATGAATAATGGACATCGCTGTATTAAAAGAAGCGGCAGACACTCCATTTCGTTTTCAAATAAATATTCATTTTTCATTAATATTATTGAATATCAGCTTCTAAATGGAGTAAAAATTCATTTTCAACATGATATACTCGAAACACTGTCCTGTTTTACAAAAAGTTAAGTCGTTATGCTTCCCCATATTAGCCATAAAAATCATCTTCCTCCTTTATATGACGATTTTATTAGTTCATTAAAAGACAAAAACTTTACTGGTGATATTAATGCCAGTTACAGCGCGAGACTATCAGTCGCAACTGACAACAGCATTTATCAGCAGTTGCCGCAATTGGTTATTCACCCACGTACCAAAGCCGATATTGTTTTACTGGCTAAAACAGCCAGTAATGAGCAATATCTCAGTATCAAGTTCAGCGCACGCGGCGGCGGTACTGGCACTAACGGACAAAGCTTAACACCGGGTGTTGTGGTTGATTTATCTAAATACATGAATAAAGTATTAGAGATTAATGTTGAGGAAAAGTGGGTACGTGTCGAAGCTGGCGTGGTTAAAGACCAACTAAATGATTATTTACGTCCGCATGGTTTTTTCTTTGCCCCTGATCTCTCTACTTCAAACAGAGCCACTGTTGGCGGTATGATCAATACCGATGCTTCTGGGCAAGGCTCGTTAGTTTACGGAAAAACGTCTAACCATGTTTTAGCCCTAGAGTCGGTACTTGCTAACGGTGAAGTATTAAATACTGAGCCTATGACGTTAGCGCAAGCAAAAGACTTAGCTGAGCAAAGTACTCTTGATGGCAATAATCATGGAGAAACTAATACAAGCTCACATTCAACTTCCCATGCAAGGATTATGGCGCAAGTACTTAGCTCATGTATTGAAAATCGCGACTTGGTGTTAAAGACATTTCCACGATTAAATCGTTTTTTAACCGGTTATGATTTAGAGAACGTATTAAAAACGAACGATGATGGTGACATTACCGGCGTTGATTTATCACGCTTGATCACTGGCTCTGAAGGTTCATTAGCGTTTGTCTGCGAAGCAAAGTTAAACATTAATCCTATTCGTGTCGCTAAAACACTGATTAATATCAAATACGATAGTTTTGATTCTGCACTTCGTCATTCTCCTGCGTTGGTTGAAGCCAAGGCAACGTCAGTAGAAACGATAGATTCAAGGGTATTAAACCTTGCGAAGCAAGATATTGTTTGGCATAGCGTCAGTGATTTAATCACTGACGTGCCAGGTAAAGTAATGGATGGTATTAACGTTGTTGAATATAACGGCGATAGCATTGCAGGTTTAGCAGATCAGGTTGCCGTGCTTACGTCAGGCCTTGATGAGTTAATAAGTAATTCATCTGAGAGCTCTTTATCAAATAGGGGCGTCATTGGTTATCAAGTAACGTCAGATCTTGCCAGTATTAACAAAATTTATGCGATGCGTAAAAAAGCGGTTGGTTTGTTGGGGAAAGCCGAAGGCAGTCAAAAACCGTTAGCCTTTGCCGAAGATACGGCTGTTCCGCCAGAAAACCTTGCTGATTATATTAGTGAATTTCGCGCGCTACTTGATGGTTATGAATTAAATTATGGTATGTTTGGTCATGTCGATGCAGGAGTATTACATGTACGCCCGGCACTTGATATGTGCGATCCTGAGCAAGAAAAATTATTGCGTGTTATATCCGATGAGGTCGTTAAACTAACCGCCAAATATGGTGGTCTTATGTGGGGCGAACATGGCAAGGGCTATCGTAGTGAATATGGGCCTGAATTTTTTGGTGAGCACTTATTTAACGAACTTAGAAAAATAAAAGCGGCCTTTGACCCGCTTAATAAAATGAATCCAGGTAAAATTTGTACACCGTTTGATTCTAGCGAGCAATTAGTTAGCGTTGATGATACCAAACGCGGCACCTTCGATAGACAAATCCCTGTGACGGTTAAAGAATCATTTATTGCTGCCATGGATTGTAATGGCAACGGTTTATGTTTTAACTATGATGCTGATAGCCCAATGTGTCCATCGAGCAAAATTACCCGTGATAGACGTCACTCTCCCAAAGGTCGTGCAGGTTTAATGCGAGAGTGGTTACGTTTATTAGAGAAGCAGGGTGTTGATATTCTTAAATTAGAAGACAACATTAATGCATCGAAAAGTATTTGGTCGGTTAAAGAAATACTAACCAATGCCGCTAATAAACTTCGTATTAATTTTATTAGTAAACCGCAACAAGATGAAAATGGTAATGGTGACTTCTCTCATGAAGTGATGGAGGCAATGCAAGGTTGTTTAGCGTGTAAAGCGTGTGCGAGCCAATGTCCTATTAAAGTTGATGTGCCCGATTTTAGGTCACGTTTTATCAATATATATTACTCTCGTTATTCAAGACCATTAAAAGATCACCTAGTTGCTAACGTGGAGATACTTGCGCCATTAATGGCTAAAGCACCTAAAATCGTTAACGCGGTGCTTAACACTAAGATCTACGACAAACTATCAGCCAAAACGATTGGTTATGTTAATACGCCTTTACTTTCTGTACCCACCTTGAAAAAACAAGTGAAAAAAGCAGGTTTTTCTGGTTTTGATTTAAGTAAATTACAGGGATTAACCACACAGCAACGCAAAGGTTATGTACTGATAGTGCAAGACCCTTTCACCTCGTTTTATGATGCTACTACGGTAGAAAGTATGATGAGTTTGATTAAAAAATTGGGCTTAGAGCCTATTTTATTACCCTTTAAACCCAATGGTAAGGCGCAACATGTTAAAGGATTTTTAGCACGTTTCGCTAAAACAGCAAAATCAAGTAGTGACTTTTTAAACCAGCTTGCGGCACTTGATATTCCTATGGTGGGAATGGATGCTTCAATGGTATTGTGTTACCGCGATGAATACGCGAAAACCTTGCAAGACAAACGCGGTGACTTTTCGGTATTGCTTGCCCATGAGTGGTTATTAACTTTTATTGAAGAAGATACGGTTTTTAAAGGGGCATTGGCTTCAACAGACGCGTCGACAGAGCTCTCAAAAGCTAAGGCCTTCAAACTCTTCTCACATTGCACAGAAAAAACTGCTTTAGTTAATAGTGAAAATGAATGGCAATCAATTTTCGACCACTTCGGTTTAGCCTTAGAAAAGGTCAGTGTTGGTTGTTGTGGAATGGCAGGCACTTATGGTCATGAAAAAACGAACTTAGATAATTCTAAAGGTTTATTTGAGTTAAGCTGGCAGGCGAAGCTAGAAGCTTTAGCGAGTGAACAAGTATTAGCAACTGGCTTTTCTTGTCGTTCACAAGTGAAGCGTTTCAGTGATTTGAAAGCCAGACATCCTGTAGCAGCAATATTGGATTCTTTAAGCTGAAAGTAAGTGTAAAACTAAAGTTAGGCACTTATTGAGCAAGACAATGATCTTGCTCAATAAGTGATGATGTTTAATGTTGATATATTGTCTTTGTATTATTTTTAACATTTTACAGAGTAACTTATGACAGAGAAACGCTTAGTTCTACTATTGAAAATTTCTATTTGCATTGGCATATCTCTGATTCTGCTAGGGATTTATTTACACTCATTTAGTGGTTATATGGAGTCACTCGGCGTAACAGGCATTATTATTAGTGCTATGTGTATTGCCTTTGGCTTGGTATTTTCCTTACCGACAAAAATGTATCTGACCTTTCTTTTAGTTAAACGTGAAAGCGAAGCAAAAGATCAATCAAGAGAAAGTAATAATTAATTCCTCTTTATTTATTCTGTATGAATACATTTATTGTTAAAGGCATAGTAAAGAAGCTATGCGTTTGTGTGCCTATTTCGGCCATATCTCCAGTTAACTCCTAGCCAAAAGTGTTTATAATTCCTGTTGAAACCTCCATCCTAATGTAATTTGGCTATATATCATTAAAAAAGCCGTTATTACTGCTACCTAAAGCTAAGTTTTCGTGTAAAATCAATCGCATTTTTATTATTTAAATTAGTCTATTGGTAAATGGCTTAACTAGCTGGCCTTTTTTCATAAGCAAAGCTAATTAAAGTCGTTTATTTACCCCGTTTTAGAGGAAATCATGAACTTAGACACCACCACGATAGATAGCATTGTAGCGCAGGCTGAAGTTGCCATTGCACAAGCATCAGACCCAACAGCACTTGATCAAGTGCGTGTTAACTTTTTAGGGAAAAAAGGTTTATTCACCGAGCAAATGAAAGGTTTAGGTAAATTACCGAAAGAAGAAAAGCCTAAAATGGGACAAGTAATTAATATTGCTAAACAAGCAGTACAAAAATTACTGACCGAACGTGGTGAATTATTACGTGCCCAAGAAATTAAAGAAAAATTAGCGGCAGAGTCTATCGATGTCACTTTACCAGGACGCGGCACGAAAATAGGTGGGTTACATCCAGTAACTCGCACTATTGAACGCATTGAAAGTTTCTTTGGTGATTTAGGCTTTGAAGTTAAAGCCGGCCCAGAAGTAGAAGATGATTATCATAACTTTGATGCATTGAATATCCCTGAGCATCACCCAGCACGTCAAGACCACGATACTTTCTACTTTAATCCTAAATTAGTATTACGTACGCAAACATCTGGTGTTCAAATTCGTACGATGGAAGTTGAACAGCCACCATTGCGCATTATCTCTCCGGGTAAAGTATACCGTAACGATTATGACCAAACGCATACGCCGATGTTTCATCAAGTTGAAGGCTTGATGGTAGATAAAGACGTTAGTTTTACTCACCTTAAAGGTATTTTGCATGACTTCTTGCATCATTTCTTTGAAGAAGAAGTAGAAATTCGTTTCCGTCCTTCTTACTTCCCATTCACTGAACCTTCTGCTGAAGTAGATATCATGGGTAAAAATGGTAAGTGGCTAGAAGTATTAGGCTGTGGCATGGTTCACCCAAATGTTTTACGTAGTGTTGGTATAGACCCAGAAGTTTATACAGGTTTTGCTTTTGGTATGGGCGTTGAACGCTTAACTATGCTGCGTTATGGCGTAAATGATTTACGTGCATTCTTTGAAAATGATCTTCGCTTCTTAAAACAGTTCAAGTAGGAAAACTCATAATGAAATTTAGTGAATCTTGGTTACGTGAGTGGGTTAATCCTGCACTTTCTTCTGATGATTTAGCGCATCAAATAACAATGGCTGGCTTAGAGGTTGACGGTGTTGATCCGGTAGCAGGCGAGTTTAGTGGCGTTGTTATTGGTGAAGTGGTTGAATGTGGGCCACACCCTGATGCTGATAAGTTGCAAGTTACAAAAATTAGTTTAGGCGATTACAGTTCTACTACAGTAGAAAAAGGCGAGTTAGTTGATATCGTTTGTGGTGCTAAAAACTGTCGTCTAGGTTTAAAAGTTGCGGTTGCAACGGTGGGCGCAGTATTACCTGGCGACTTTAAAATTAAGAAAGCAAAATTACGTGGTGTTCCATCTTTTGGTATGTTGTGTAGTGAATCTGAAATTGGTTTAGCCGACGATTCAGATGGCATTATGGAATTAGCAAGTGATGCGCCATTAGGTCAATGTGTCCGTGAATATTTAGATTTAAATGACGTTACTATTGACGTTGATTTAACGGCTAACCGTGGTGATTGTTTAGGCCTTAAAGGTTTAGCACGAGAAGTAGGTGTGTTGAACTCTTTAGAAGTTACCGAACCAACAATTACGGTAGCAGTTCCAACAATTGATGATGCGATTACCATTAACATTGATGCTGGTGAGGCATGTCCTCGTTATTTGGGTCGTGTTATCAAGGGTATTAACCCTAACGCAACGACGCCACTTTGGATGGTAGAAAAGCTTCGTCGTTGTGGCACTCGTTCAATAGACCCTGTTGTTGATGTAACTAACTACATCTTACTTGAATTGGGTCATCCAATGCATGCTTTCGATTTAGCAAAGCTAGAAGGTGGCATTAACGTACGTTTCGCTAATAAAGACGAAAAATTAACGTTATTAGATGAAAACGAAGTCACATTAAAAGAAGGTACTTTAGTTATTGCTGATGAGAACAAAGCATTAGCCATGGCAGGTATCTTTGGTGGGCTTGAATCAGGTGTTACCAATAACACCACTGATATATTTTTAGAAAGTGCATTTTTTGCACCGTTAGCTATCTTAGGTAAAGCACGTCAATACGGCTTACATACAGACTCTTCACATCGTTATGAACGTGGTATAGACCCAACGTTACAGCATGATGCAATGGAGCGAGCGACTGAATTATTACTAACCATTGTTGGTGGTCATGCAGGTCCTGTTGTTGAAGCTAAATCTGATGCAGATATTCCACAAACAAAAGACGTAAACTTGCGTCGTAAAATGTTAGATAGTCGTATTGGTCATCACATTGAAGATGCACAAGTGAGTGAAATTCTTACGCGTCTTGGTTTTACTGTAACGACTACAGGTGAAGGCGTAGCTAAGGTATGGCAAGTGATTGTGCCGGCTTACCGTTTTGATATTAAAATTGAAGTTGATTTAATTGAAGAAGTTGCCCGTATTTTTGGCTATAACAATATTCCAAATACTGCACCAAAAGCTACCTTGAAAATGTGTGAGCAAAAAGAAGCTAACCTTTCTTTATCAAACCTAAAACAAACATTAGTTAATCGTGATTACCAAGAAGCAATCACCTACAGTTTTGTTGATCCGAAAGTACAAGCCTTATTGCACCCTGGACAAGAGGTGATGACGTTACCACACCCAATTTCTTCTGAAATGTCGGTAATGCGTCTAAGTTTATGGACCGGTTTGTTACAGTCGATGGTTTACAATCAAAATCGTCAGCAAGGCCGAATTCGTTTATTTGAAACTGGCTTGCGTTTTGTTCCAGATGAAAATGCAGAAAACGGTGTTCGTCAACAAAATATGATTGCGGGTGTTATTAGTGGTCTTCGTGTTGATGAACATTGGAGCATGGAAAAAGCGGCAACCGACTTTTATGACATTAAAGGTGATGTTGAAGCTTTATTGGCACTGACTTGTGATGCACAAGGTTATGAGTTTTCAAAAGCTGAAGTTGATGCTTTACATCCGGGTCAAACGGCACAAATTACTAAAAATGGCGTTTTTGTCGGTTGTGTTGGCACCTTACATCCTGAATTAGAAAGAAAATTAGGCTTAAACGGTCGCACATTAATTTTCGAACTATTATTGTCTGAAGTCTTAGTGCAAAAAATCCCTGAAGCCAGCGACATATCTCGCTTTCCTGCCAATCGCCGCGACCTAGCGATAGTAGTAAAAGAGGATGTTGATGCAAAAAATGTCTTACAACTTATTGAAAAGGTTGGCGGAAATTATTTAATTGATCTAAACTTATTTGATGTATACCAAGGTCAAGGCATTGATGACGGTTTTAAGAGTCTAGCCATCGCCTTAGTATTACAAGATACCAGTAAAACTCTTGAAGAAAAAGACATCACTGATGTCATTGATAGAGTTGTTGCAACATTAAAAACAGAACTAAATGCATCACTGAGGGACTAAGCAATGGCGCTTACCAAAGCAGAAGTAGCAGAACATTTATTTGAAAAAGTTGGGCTGAGCAAGCGCGACGCAAAAGACATGGTTGAAATATTTTTTGAAGAAATTCGCGAAACCTTAGAAAGCGGTGATCAAGTTAAGCTTTCAGGTTTTGGTAATTTCGACCTACGTCTAAAAAGCGAGCGTCCTGGCCGTAATCCTAAAACGGGTGAAGATATTCCAATTTCTGCCCGCAAAGTGGTTACCTTTAGACCAGGCCAAAAACTGAAAAGCCGTGTTGAAGACGGAAATAGTGACTAATAAATAAAGCGACTAAAATAAGGAATGTTAATTTCGCTAAATTTAGCTGAGTAATTTTATTATTCAGTTTAACTTCCTTATTCTGTAGGTGACTCAGTACTTGTTAAAATAAAGTAAAATAACAAAACCCGTATTAGTGGAAGCTAATACGGGTTTTTTATGGGCTAAAATAAGAGTAAAGGGTGGAGGAGCACTGGCTAATGATTAACGGCCTTAATCACTGTTAAGGTTGATGCGCTCTTTAGGAGTAAAATTAGCTGCATCCTCTTTTTTAGATATACTAGCGTCAATTTTACTAATTAATACCTTAGCATCGCTTACAGAAAAGCTTAACGGTATGTTTTCTGTGTTGCTTTCATAGAAAGCTAATTGATTTAATGTAACAGCTTGCGAGTAACCTGCTGCCAATGTTTGTTTATTTTGAAATACTGCATATTGGTAGAGGTATTGCGTTGCAATTAAGTAATTCTTGTTGGTTACGGCATTTAAAAATTCACTACGTAGTAACCTCTGTTCGCGTTTAGTGACTTTGTTATACAAAGCGAATAAATAATGACGCTTTATGAACCCTAGCGAGGTAAATATTAGTAACACTATAATGATGACTGAGTTGATTACCGATTTAATAGTGAAGTTATTAAACGACGTTAACGCATTAGCTGTACTAATTTTGCTTAAGCCCCCGTCAGAAACTGTCCATGCGGATGATGGAATTAACAAATACTCAAGTGTATTGGTTTGACTATTCCACCAGTAGATAACTTGCTCATCGATTACATAACGTCCAGGCTTTTCAAAAATATAAGTAAAAGACTCTATACGAGTGCCTAATAACGTACCACGATTAGACTTATCAAAGACTTGTGCGGGTTTGTGATAAATACTGACTCCATCTAACGTTGCTTTATCACTCACCACCTTATTATCCGTCGATTTATCATTCGCTGTTAGGCTAGCTGCGACTAAATTATTGGCTACTAAGTTTATTGGTTTTATCATCATTGCCGGTGTGTCATTGGCGGTAATTGTTATAGTCTGCGTGATGGCTTCGCCTATCGCATAGTTTTTTTCTTCATCGAATTGCCCATCAACGTTTAGCGTTACCTGTGGCGATACGATGAAATTTTCAATACCTTCAAGCGCTTTAGGTAATTCAATATTAAAACTACTTTCTTGGGTACTAAGTTCGCCGCTGACTATGCCATCGTGTTCTGTATTAACGGAGATATCGACATGAATTGGATCAATTTGATAAGCGCCGGATACCGTAGGATATAGGGTGATTTCATGGGTTTGTGTTGCCCACGTTTGACCTTTGATGCGTTTGCTACCATTTATTGTTGTAATATTGTTTGCCTGCATCACGACATTTTTCAAGGTGAAATGCTGAATTTGACTACCCGTAGCAAACCATCGGTCTGTCGATACTTCGATCGCGAGTATTAGTGCTTGTCCGACTATTTGTTGTTCTTTGTGATTGACCTTCAAGTCAATCGTTAACTTACCTTGATTAACTAAATCTTCTATATTTTGTGCCGCTGTCGCGGTTGGTATTACCGTTAGCTGACAAATTAGAATAATGTATGTGAGTAGAGCAATAAATTTTCTATTCATCATTAACTCCTTTGCTCTCATCTTTATTATTATCTTTATCAGTCGTTATTTTTTTATTCTTTTCTTGATTAACAATCTCTTGCTGCATATAAAATTTTTGAGATAAAAAATATGCTGGATTTTTTTGTACCTGTCTCAACCACATTTCATTTAAACTCGGGTCGAGCAGAAGTTGTTCTGCGCTGAGCTGTTCTATTTCTTGCTCTTTGGGGGCTACTTCACGTTCAGCGCCATCGCCCGTTTGTGGTTCGTCACCTAACTCTTTTATTGCCTCACCATCTTCTGCTTGTTGACTCGCAGATAAAAGGTTTACTTCATCAATAATAGCCTGAACGATTTTGATGTTAGTACTAGCGGCTAGGTTTTGTGGGGCAATCGCTAATATCTGTTGATATAAGTTGCGTGCATTTATGTATTCACGGCCATGAGCAAGGGCATTCGCTTTGGCTATTTGGCTTTCGATATCAGTAAATTGACCATAAAGGGTAACCGCATTTTTATATTGCTCTGCACCATAACTGCTATAAGCTTGCCATTGTGTGCTTTTAAATGTGTTACTTGCCCGCTGGTAATGTCCCAAGTTAAACAGTATTTGTCCTTGCTGATCACGGGTAAGCCAAAAATCAGCAAATTGCTGTGGTTTTACGTAGGCGAAAAGGCAACTTGCAATGACTATTATGCTAATTAATACACTTTTATTAAGGTAACGTTTATTAAGATAACTCCGCTGATTGGTTTGTGCTGAAAAGTTAAACCACTGAGTTGTTATTAATTTTACCATTGCAGAGTCCATCCTTTTCTAAACCATAACAAAAAAATACCCGCGACAACAAATACCATAGGGTAACCCGAGTCATGCCATGGCCTACTATTGTCATCAACAATAACAAGATTGTGCTTAATATAATTATTAACGCGGTTAACATCACTGTTGTCATCACTCATTAATATCAGACGACCATTACTCTCACTCGTTAATGCTTTTAACTGCTCAAGTTGCAAAGGAATGATATCAGTAGTTAATGCTGCTGATTCTTCCTCTGATTGTGTTGATTTTCCTATGCCCCAAACAAGCAACTGCGCCCCTTGTTTGTCAAAAAACTCTTTAAAACTCTTTACCGTATTACCGGTTGCGCCATCACCTATTAATAAAACAGTGCCGGGCACGTTAGAAGTCGCTAATAAATTATCGGCTAAAGGGATAATAGCTTCTGGTAACTTACCGGAAACAGGCATAACCTTTTCATTTAACGCATCAAGAAAGTGGCGGATCATTTCTCTGTCATTGGTTATTGGCATTACCACATGTGCACTGCCAGCAAAGGCAATGAGCGCTGTTTTACTATCGCCCCTGAGTTCAAGTAACTCGATAATCTTTTGTTTTGCGCGTAATAACCTTGATGGCTGCACGTCACCTTGCTCCATGGTTTTAGATACATCAAGCGCAATGATAAGTGCTGCATTATTCTCACTAAAAGGCGAGGGTTGTTGTTGCCAAGTAGGGCCCATTAGCACAATGCAAAGCGGGATCGCTAAGATTAAGGACATTTTTTGTGGAGACAACCAATTGTTATTATTACCGCTCACCGTTAGGTGAGACAATATTTGAGCAGACATCAAAGATCGCCATTGCGCTAAACTATCATCGCGTAATGAAAAGGCGCGAATGATGTAAACAATACTGATGAATGCCAGCAACCAATAAGGGCGCAGAAAATGAAAGTGCTGCATGTTATCAAAAAATAGTGAGATATCATCAATCATGGTTTAGCTCTTTGTTGTTTGGCTAATTGTAGGCGGATTCGAATATTGACAATAAATAAAGCCAGCAGATAAATACTGACAAATAATACGACAGGGTAATGATGAATACTGACTCTTGGCCTAAAGGATAGTGAGTCAAACTGCTGTGGTTCAAGTCTATCAATTTCAGTATAAACTTCTAATAACTCATCACTGTTTAATGCTTGAAAACTTTTACCTTGGGTAATTTCTGCCATTTTTTGTAAAACCTGAAGGTCTACCTTTTCTTCACCAACAGCACTTGGATCGCCAATGGCGATGGTATATATCTTAATATCTTGTGCAGCAGCAACTTTAGCGGCTTCTACTGGCGGAACTTTTGAAGCCGTATCATTGCCATCAGTTAATACAATTAACACTCGATTTTGGGTGTCAGATTGTTGAAAAACACTGATGGCTAGGCCAATGGCATCGCCAAAAGCGGTACTTTGACCTGCCATGCCAATATCGCTTTCGTTAAGCAAAGCTTGCCAAGTAGCTATGTCGTCAGTAAAAGGAGCTTGCAGATATGGGGCATCACCAAAAAGGATAAGGCCTAATCTGTCATGTTCGCGACTTTTAACAAAGGCATTTAGTACATGTTTAACGGCCACCAATCGATTAACTTGCTCACCTTTGACTGTGGCGTTTGTACTACTTTTTGTTGCACTAGTATCAGAGTCATTCGTTGTGCTATTCGTTTGCCCATTGGCAGCATTAGGTAAGGTAAAATCTTCGACTGACATAGAGCCAGATAAATCGACTGCGATCATTAAGTCACGCGCGGACTTTTCTTGATTAATCGGTGCGCCAATCATTTCAGGTTTAGCGATAGCAGTGACAATACACAGCCATGAGAAAGCAACAATTAATCTTTGCAGGTTATTACGGTTAAGCAGTACGGCGCCACTTTGTGGTTTTTCACCGGTTACATCAACAAGGCGAGCAAAGTAGGGCACCTTAATTGATGATTTTCGTTCTTTATAAGCGGGTGCAAACAGTGTTACAGCAAAAGGGACTATGAGTAATACAAACGCCCAAGGATAAACGAACTCTATCATGTTGCCACTCCATCTTTACCACTACAAGCGGGTGTTAACTCAGTCTCAACGGGCAATTGATGATGCTTAATCCATAATTCTATTTGTTGGCGCAGTTGTATTAGCCCTTTATTAAACGGAGCATCGTTAAGGTCTATTTTGGCCATATAGGGAAGTTGAGTTAATAATTTTTCACAAGAGTAATTTTTCGATGAAGACAGGGCTTCTTTTTCATGAAAATGACTTTTACTACAATGTTGGTCGAGCCATTTTACCCAAGGTATCCCCCTTAATTCGGTAATTTCCTGCTTGCGTTTTATCGCAAAATATTTATTACTATTTTCGCTAGCAAAGGCGCTGCTCTCTTTCAATTGGCGATTATTGGCGAGGATAGCTGTTTTTCTAAGTAATGCAGGTAATTGCCTAATATCTTCTTCATTAGAAAGAGAGCATTGAGCAAGCCAAACAAGGGCTTCACGGCGATAGGCATTTGCTTGATAATTCTTCCATGATTGATAAGTTTTTTTGAGAATAAGCATTATCAGAAAAATAAAAAGTAGTTGCCAAGCAATGGTTTGAGGCCAAAAGCTAATCAGGTCAGGTGCTTTTGTTTCAACTATGGCCTCGAGTAAATAATTACCCCAAGGTTTTTCAAAACTCATGACTTAATTCCTGTGGTATGTCCTGTTTTAGCACCAGTTTTACTTCCTGCTTTGTGACCAAGGGCATTACGCAGTTGCTGCTCAACAGGGGTAATAGTGTCGATTTCAATTAACGGGATACGATACTTTTTAGCCGCTTTGACATAACTGTCTAACTGGCGAGCTATTTCATCTTGATAATTTTTTTGAACGTGTTTTTTTTCTGAAGAAAATTGGATCTGTTGCACACCATCACTGACAATCATTTGTGACATTTTGGGTAAGGTCTGCTCTAAGGGATCAAAAATGTGACAGGCAATCACTTCATTATGCTGCCTTAACTGTTTAATAAAATCGGTGCTTTTATCGTTAAAGCCATGACCATCACCAATTAAAATGATTAAACCATTATGACTTGAGACTTTATTTAAGGTAGCCAACATTTTGTTATAGGACTCGCTATCATCAACTTGTTGGTGAGCATTATTTTTGCTCGATTGGTCGATGGATGTGTCTATAGATAATTCGTGATTTTTCTTCAATACTTCAGCAAGTAAATTGACAACATGTTGTCTGCCGCGTTTAGCGGGTATGACTTTAGTTTGTTGATCATTATAAATAACCGCGCCAATGCGATCACCACTATCGCTTATTTGCCAAGCAATTAAAGCGGAAAGTTCAGCGGCAACCACTGATTTCATTTTATTTGAGCTACCAAAGAACATCGTCATACGTTGATCTATGGCTAAAAAAACATTGCGCTCTCGCTCTTCGGTGAACACCTTGATATGGGGTTTTCCGGTTCTTTGCGTGACTTTCCAATCCATAGAGCGAATATCGTCGCCGGGGCGATAATGACGCAGCTCTTCAAAATTGAGCCCGCGACCACGAAGCTTAGAGACATTTTTACCACTTAAGGCACTGTTTGCTGGCTGATTGGGTGTAAACGAAAAGCCTTTAGCTAAATACTTTAGCCGGCGTAATTCATTTAGGTCAGCGTAAATTGCTGACTTATCTTTAGACTTATCTTTATTAGGAGGTGTGTTGGTGTTCATATGAACCCCTTAGGCAACAGCCACCTGTTTAAGTATTTCATCTATTACCGCATCAGCAGTAATACCGTCAGCTAAAGCGTCGTAACTGAGTACTAAGCGATGACGTAGAACGGAATGTGCTACAGAGCGAACATCGTCAGGGTCGACGAAGTCTTTTCCGTTTAGCCAAGCTTGCGCACGGGCACATTTATCAATGGCGATACTCGCTCTTGGACTTGAGCCAACCGTTAACCATTGTTGCAATGGCGAATCGGGATAACGTTCGGGCTTTCTCGTTGCCATAACGATGGCAACAATGTAATCGATGATGGCTTGGCTGGCATGAATGGTATGAATTTCATCTCGGGCAGTGAAAATATGATCAGGACTAATATTCTCAACAGTTTGTACACTCTTTTCTTCGCTGCGAACTAATTTGATAATTTCACCCTCAGCAGTATCATCGGGGTAATCAAGATTGATTTTCATGATAAATCGATCCATTTGCGCTTCAGGTAACGGGTAAGTGCCTTCTTGTTCAATAGGGTTCTGGGTTGCTAATACCATAAATAGTTCAGGTAACTTGTAGGTTTTACCGGCAACGGTGATTTGTCTTTCTTCCATCGCCTCTAAAAGCGCAGCTTGTACTTTTGCAGGCGATCTATTGATTTCATCGGCAAGTAACAGGTTATTAAAAATAGGACCTTGTTGAAAAGTAAGCACGGGTTTGCCGTTAACTTCTTGGTAAACTTCTGTACCCGTGACATCAGAGGGCAATAAATCGGGCGTGAATTGTACTCGGCCAAGATCGACGGCAAGAGAGCGCGCTAAGGTTTTAATTGAACGAGTTTTTGCCGTGCCAGGCAAGCCTTCTAATAAAATATTACCATTAGTTAACAGGGCAATAAGCAGCGAGTCTACAACATGTGATTGACCAATAACTGATTGCTCAATTTGTGTTTTTAATAATTGTAACTGCGCTAGCGCATTAGATTTATTACTCTCTTGGCCATTCACTTTGTTACTCATAAAACAATCCTTTTTTATTTTGCTTTAATTAGCTCATTTTTTAACAATTAGCTAACAAATCGCTAACTGTTTTACATAACGGAATCATTATTTATTTAACTGTTGCCTAAGTGTTTGCATCACATTACTGGGCACTAACGGGGCAAGTTGTGCTAAACATTGTTTTGCTAAGCCACTTTTATGGCGGACTTGCATGTCACATAGCGCGTATAAATGTTGCGGGTTATTACTCAGTTGAAATGCTTGATACAAAGCCTCATAAGCTGCATTAGGTTTATGTTGCTCTAAGCTTAAGCCATAAACATAAAAATAATGACTATTTTGGGGGGCAAGTTGTGTGGCAATGGCTAATGCCTGTGCTGCTTTTACTTTATCTTTAACCCTAATATACGCGAGTCCTAAATTATAGGGCAGGCTAGCATCATCAGGATTTGCTGATTTTCCTTGCTGCAATGTTTCAATACTTTTTTGGTTTTCGCCTCGTTGATAATAAACTTGACTCAAGTTGAGGTAAGTTCGTGCAAAATGTTTTTCTATGGTTATGCCTTGTTTGAAGGCTTTAATGGCTTGATCGTATTGTCCCTGATAGGCAGCAATAATTCCTCGATTAGAATGAGAAAAACTACGGTCATTATTAAATTGCTGACTTGCGATATATTCATTAAGGGCGGGCGTTAATTGTTCTTTTTGTGGTGCTGATAAGTTTTGCCACAAACTGGTTAAGGCAAAAGCAGTATTGATTCTTACCGATAAAACTTTGTCGTTTAATAAAGGTGATAAGATACGCCACTTTTCAGCACCTGCCATATTTTGAGCACCTTCAATGGCACCTAGTCGGATGTTCTCATCAGGGTTTTTAACGGCTCTAGCAATAGCGATAATAGTATTGGTATTCGATACGCTAGCCATTTTGGTTAATGCAGAGGCGCGGATAATGCCAGCATAACTGATAGTTTGAGCAATACGAGATAACTCAGAGGAAACGCCTTGGAGCTGTTGCTCATTTAGCGCTAAGTTAATAGCAGAGAAAACCGCGACAAAGTCCTTTTCAGTTTCAACCGTTGAATTAGGATACCAAGCATTAACCTTGCTACTACTCCATTGGCTATCTTTATCTTCATGGCAACTTAAACAGGTATCGGGTGTTCCTAATTTCTGCGCTAAGTTAGGCGTTGGTATATGAAAGCCATGATCACGTCTCGCATCAATCTCCATATAAGTTGTCTCTGGCATATGACAATTAACACATTGTGCGCCCGTAGAGTTTTCAGGATGTTTATGATGTTGTGTTGATGCGTAGTTATCACTTTGATGGCACTGTAAACAAAGCGTTTCTATTGGAAGCTTTAATTCAGCAGTGTGCGGGTTATGACAATCGGTACATACCACGCCATTTTTGTACATTTTAGACTGCAAAAACGAGCCATAAACAAAATTTTCGTTGTAGACTTGTCCGTCAGGGTGATAATTCGTGCTTGAAATTAAATCAAGTAAGTAACGCTCACCAAAGGCATTACCTTTTACATGGTCGTTATTACTTACTTGAGTTCGTCTGCTATGACATTGCGCGCACACTAATACTTGTTGGCTATGCTCAATACTTTTTGGTGTCAAGGTTTTGTTATTATCATTTACCTGCCAATTTTGTACCGATTTTGACAAATCGCGGCTAAAACCTTTGCCATTCGATACAATGGTTTTATTTGTGTTTTCAGACTTTCCTTTAGAATGTGCTTTAGATTGTATTTTAGCTGACAGATTAGATTGCTTTGCCCAGGTTAAATGTTCACTGGCGGCCCCATGGCAGCTCTCACAAGCGACATTAATTTCACTAAAAGTAGTATTGTAAGAATCTGTTTTGATATCAAAATTCTTATCTACATTGGTTGAATGACAGTCAGCACACATGTAGTTCCAGTTTTGACCGGTATTAGTCCAGAAAAATTCTTGATGTTTTTCGGTCATGTCAGGGTAGAGGTTAAACCACCGTTGTCCACCTTCTTCTTTTGCACGAGAGTCCCAAGCGAATGGTATTAGCTGAACTCGACCATCGTCAAACTCAACCATATATTGCTGCAGCGGTTTATAGCCAAAAGTATATTTAATTTGATAATCGTGAAACTTGCCATCATCACCTTTGATATTGACCCAGAACTGAGGGCCTTTTTTAAAAAAGGTATTTAGCTTTTCAGACTTTTTATCTTGGGAAGGCAACGTGGCGTTATTAAAATCAGCTAAAACATTCTTGCTCTCGGCATGTTTCATTGACATATCATGATGCGAACCTTGCCAGTCTTGATAGGCTTTTTCATGACAGCCAATACAGGCTTTTGAACCGACAAAACTTTGAGCAACACTTTGAGCAACACTTTGAGCAACACTTTGAGCAAAACTTTGACCTATAAAAGTATTAAGTATTAAAAAAAGTAGTCCTAAATAGACGTTTTTTGGTGATTTTATCATGTGGAAATAATGCTCCAGGAAATTATTTAACATTTAATCTTTGCTCATGACTAATCTAAACCCGATGTCTGCCATACGTACATTATTGGTAGCGCCATCACGCATAAAGACTAAGTTTTCTGTCGCGGAAAACTCATAACCACCACCGCGAATAACTTTCATTGCTTTTCGTTTAAGGTTTTCTTTATCACCCATAAAAGGGTTATGGCTCTCTGTTAAGGTATAAGCTTGTCGGCTCATGTCATCAAGACAAAATTCCCATAAGTTCCCCGTCATATCATATAAACCTAGTTCGTTAGGCTTTTTGAGTCCAACAGAGTGGCTTTTATTTTTTGCGTTGTCAGCAAACCAAGCAACGTCATTAATATCGTTTGAACCACTGTATTGATAATTTTGAGACTTATTGCCACCTTTTGCGGCATATGCCCACTGAGCTTCGGTAGGAAAACTAAATTCTTTACCGGTAGCACTATTTAATCGCTCAATAAATAAAAGCATATTAAACCAACTTACGTTATTTACCGGACACTTATCACAAGCGAAGAAGCTATTGTTCCAGCCCATAATTTGCTCGAACAGATCTTGAGTCAATTCATATTTTCCAATGTAAAAAGCATCAAGACTGACTTGCCTGACGGGTTGTTCACGGTTTCTTGCTAAAGGAGAGTCAGAGCCCATGGCAAAGGTGCCGGCTTCAACCAGTACCATGTTATTCATCAAGCCATCAAACATTGGTTTGGGTAAAGAAAATACTCGTTGTCTTTTATTTTTGTTTTCAACTTTAGCCGCAGGTGATTTTATTAACGCTTCTATGGTTTTTGCATTACCCATTAAGCTTACAAACAAGAAGCTAGTAATGATGGATAACAGTAAAATAGTGCGTAGTGAAAGCTGTGAAAATTTATAAGATTTGTTCATAACAGCAGTGAATTCTTACTTAGTAAAGTGGATAGAAGTTGATAAAAATTAATTATTCTAATGAAAAAATTCTTACTTTATAACAGTTAATGAACAGCTATAAAGTAAGAAAGTTAAAGCCATCAAAATATTTGATGGCTTTGCTTTCTATAATCTTAATATCATTAAGTGGTTATAAAATCACTTAATTATTAATCAGTTTATGGCACGAAGCTTCCTGGTTTTTGACGCTGAGGGAATTCTTTAAAGGTTGCTTTAAATTGAGCAACTTTCATCATAGCAGGGGCCATTAAAAACATGTGTTCAGCCCACCATTGACCATAACCTTCAGACTCATGATCCATACGTTCATAAGGATCCATTCTTAAGTTAAATATTTTAGGTGCACGTAATGTCGTCCATGGGTTTTGCCACACTTCTAAACCATGTGCTCGTTGTTCTTTAAAAACGAATTTATAATCTTCGTATCGTAATCCAACAATGTCACCAGTATCTGAAGAATAGATAAACTCTTTACGAGGACCTTCTTTGGTCGTATCTAAAAAGTGCGGTAAAAAATTATAGCCATCAAGATGCACTTTGAATTTGGTACCGCCAACGTTAGTGCCTTTCTTAAGTTTACTTTTGATGTTTGTATCACCAGCAACAGCTAATATAGTCGGCATCCAATCGATTAATGAAATCATTTCATTAGAGACTTGGTTAGGCTTAATTTTACCCGCCCATTTAACCATCATAGGAACACGGTAGCCGCCTTCCCAGTTGGTGTTTTTTTCACCTCTAAATGGCGTGTAACCACCGTCAGGCCATAAGGCTAATTCAGCGCCATTATCTGTGGTGTACATAATAATAGTGTTTTCAGCTATACCTAGTTTATCAATTTTATCGAGTAATTGACCTACATGACCGTCATGTTCCACCATGCCGTCAGCATATAAACCTTGGCCAGTAACACCATCAGACTCAGGCTTCAAGCGAGTCCAAACATGCATACGGGTTGAGTTAAACCAGACAAAGAATGGCTTTTTAGCGGCGTGAGCTTTATCGATAAACTTAAGCGCAGCACCTAAAAACTCTTCATCGATTGTTTCCATACGTTTTTTAGTCACAGGACCGGTATCGGTAATTTTACCATCGGCAAATGAATGGATAGCACCACGAGGACCGAAACGCTTTTTAAAGGCTGGGTCTTTAGGGTAATCAGGATGTTCTGGTTCATCTTCTGCATTTAAGTGATAAAGGTTACCGAAAAACTCATCAAAACCATGGTTAGTCGGTAAATGCTCATCTTGGTCACCTAAATGGTTTTTACCAAATTGGCCGGTCATGTAACCATGAGGCTTAAGTAATTCGGCAATGGTAGGATCTTTTTTATTAAGCCCTTCTTTTGCACCAGGTAAACCTACTTTAGTTAAACCTGTACGCATAGGGTGTTGTCCGGTAATAAAACCAGCGCGACCTGCAGTACAACTTTGATCACCATAGGAATCAGTAAAAATAATGCCTTCATTAGCAATACGGTCAATATTAGGGGTTTTATAACCCATAATGCCGCGGTTATAGGCACTGATGTTAAATGGGCCAATATCATCGCCCCAGATAGCAAGAATGTTTGGTTTAGCGGTATCGGTCGTTGCCATTACTGCACTTGATACAACTATTAATCCTAAACCTAAAACCAGCTTCTTTAACTTATTTTGAGTTACCATGTCTTTTCCTTTTCACAATGGATAAGTATATTGTTCAACGTTTAATGAGCAATATGCGAATTAGTATCATTTCTAATATTACACCAGTTTTTTGAAAAATCTATTGTTAATGAGAGGTTGGCTTGTATCCATAGTAGTTGTTTTTACTATTGTTTATTGTGTTTTTTATAAAATAAAAAGTAATTTTTAATATATAAAAGCCCAACAAATGTTGGGCTTTAAGTGTGTTATTTACCTTCAGATTTTTTCAAAAAAGTATCATATACCGCTTCAACTGACCAAGAGCCAGTAGGTTGACTAGGTGGATAGTCTTTAAAGGTTGATAAAAACTTAGCTGTTTCTGATAAACCTAAATAGATATACGGCGCTTTATCAATCATCCAATCGTAATAAGAATTAGAGTTCTCTTCAGCTCTACTCCATGGGTCACGACGTAAATTAAGGATTTTAGGCATTCTTAACATAGTGAAAGGTTCAGTCCAAAGTGCCAAGGTTTTACCACGGTTTTCCGCATAAACCATTTTCCAATCACCAACACGAATGGCAACAGGGAAACCTTCATCATTTAAATAATGATAAATGTTGCGTGGGCTTTTTTCTGTTTTACCCGTAAGGTGGGGTAACATATTATAACCATCAAGATGAATTTTTGATTGCTTACTACCAAAGCGACGTTTGCCTTTAAGCATATCTTCTTTGAGTTTAGTATCACCGGCAGCGGCAGCTAAAGTTGGCATCCAGTCTAAATGAGCCATCATTTCGTTTGAAATTTCACCCGCTTTAATTTTACCAGGCCAGCGCACCATCATAGGAACACGGTAAGCACCTTCTTTTTCGCTATTTTTTTCACCATCAAACGGTGTAATACCAGCATCTGGCCAAGTATTATAGTGTACGCCATTATCGGTAGAGTACATGACAATGGTATTGTCAGTAATTTTCAACTTATCCAATTGATCTAACATCAAACCAACATGATTATCGTGAGCGACCATCACATCGTTATAGAACCCTTGACCTGAAAGACCCACATGTTTTGGGTTGATATGTGTTCTAAAGTGCATGCCTGCAGTATTAACCCAAACAAAGAAAGGTTTTTTAGCTTTCACTGCTTTATCAACAAATTTCATGGCTGCTGCGACAAATTCATCATCAGCGGTTTCCATGCGCTTTTTAGTTAAAGGGCCGGTATCTTCAATTTTACCATCCGCATAAGAGTGAATAACACCGCGTGGTCCAAATTTTTTCTTAAAAGCAGGATCTTTAGGGTAATCTGGATCTTCTGGCTCTTCCTCTGCATTTAAATGGTAAAGGTTCCCAAAAAATTCATCAAAACCATGGTTAGAGGGTAAATGTTCATCTTTGTCACCTAAGTGGTTTTTACCAAACTGTCCTGTGGTATATCCTTTGGCTTTTAACATTTCTGCAATAGTGATATCTCTATCTTGAATGCCTTCTTTAGCGCCAGGTAAGCCAACTTTTGTCATGCCGGTACGTAAACCTGATTGTCCCGTGATAAAAGTTGAACGACCGGCGGTACAGCTTTGATCGGCATAATAATCGGTGAACATCATACCTTCTTTAGCTATGCGATCGATGTTAGGTGTTTTAAAACCCATTATACCGTGGCTATAGGCACTGATATTTGTACGTCCTATATCATCGCCCCAGAAAAATAAAATATTTGGTTTTTCTGCTGCTGTTGCGGATGCAGTCGCTATTAAGCTTGCACCCATCATCAACATTTTTAATTTATTTTTAATCATTTTGTCTTCCTTTTGATCACCAATGAAATAGGTAGTTTTTGATCTGCAAAAATAATAATGGCCAACAATTATTATTGGGCTTTAGCCATTATAGGTAAAACATTAAAAAAACAGCAATTATCGGTTAGGACTTAATTGTTGTATTTTTTAAGTGCAGCCTTTGTTCTAATACTCTTATAACCAATATAATCTCTTAATTGTCAACTGAGGTTAACCCTCAGCTGTGGACATATGACTTCTAATCCCGCTGTATCGCTTTGGTTATTGTGACATTATATAAACGTAGCTAACATTTAAGTATGCAAATTCCGAAAGGATTTAGTTATAGTAGTTATAGTTAGTGCGATAAATCAATTAGATGGTTTATCGAAAAGGACCTTTAATAAACAATGGATTCTCAAAATACAATTAACAATAATCACAAAATAAGAGCTGTGTTGACCTCTGATATTGATAAGTTGGCCCAATTTCAAGTGAATAAAAACCGCCGCTATACGCAGTTGCATACAGGGCAATTACAAGGTGATTATTTAGAAGTGAATTTAGGTACGTTGCAAGTTTTTCGAGAAAAGCTTAGTGCAGGCTCATTAGTAGAAGCAGCACCAGCAAGAAATTTTGTTCCTTTCGCTGCATTACTTTCCAACATAGATGATTTGAACTTTTGTGGTAAACGAATAGAAAAAAATTCCATTATCCAAGCCACAGGAGGAGTATGGGACATCAACTTTAAATATCATTTGAACGCTGTCGTTGCAGCTTTTGATAGAGAGACATTTTGCCGTGATATTCAATTACTCACGGGCGAAGAAATCCCTAATGATTGGCTAGTTAGTAAAGCTTGTCTGACAGAGCCCCTTGCATTAAATCAATATGCCACGGGGTTAAATAATATTATTAATGTTATACAAATGAAACCAGAGGTTTTAGCGACAGAAAATTCTTTACGTATGATAAGTGATACTATTTTAAGGCTGGCATTTAATGTTCTTAAAGTAACAATACCCTGTAATGAGAAACGCGCAAATCAATCAAAACGTAGTCAAGGTGTTCGTCATGTCATCGATTACTTGCACAATTATGGACAGAACATACCAACAATTCCTGAACTGTGTAAAGTAGCCAAATTAAGTGAACGAAACCTTCAATACGGTTTTAAAGAGTACTTAGGGGTAACGCCTATACGTTATTTAAGATTATTACGCTTAAATGGTGTCAGACGAGATTTATTACTCAATCGTGGTAAAAAAGAAAAAATAGTCGATGTGGCACTCGATTGGGGTTTTATAGAATTAGGTCGCTTCGCGAGTGAATACCGTCAACTGTTTCAAGAATTACCCTCCGCAACACTTAAAAGGCTTAATCTAGAAAATTAACAGATACGCTGTTATCTATTTCTTATACGGGTTGGTATTAATCATTGGGCTCGGTATGCTTTTATTTTCATCCCCAAACAGTCTTGCTATCTAACCTCTTTGTAGTAATTCATTGTGAGTAACGTAAACTATGGAATTTAGTGTGTTACGGAAATTGCATATTATTCAATAGGGTAACGTGCTAACTTAGGTTTTAATCTACTGACAATATTTATACTAAAATTTGTAATTGTTACCTGGCAGGCGATAAAGGATTATTAACAATGAAAACAATAAATAAAACTCACCTTGGACTTTTATTGTCCGCAGCAGCCCTTTTGGGCAGTAACCCCGTATTAGCACGAGCTGATAAACCTAAACTCATTTTACAAATTACCGTAGACCAACTCCGCGGGGATATGCCAACTGCCTATTTAGATAAAATGGGCAAAGGCGGCTTTAGATATCTGCTCGATAAAGGCGTAGTCTATAAAGATGCTCATCACAATCATGCTAATACTGAAACTATCGTTGGTCATGCAACGCTAGCAACCGGTGCATTACCAGCAGTACATGGCATGATAGGCAATGTCTGGTTTGATGATAAGTTGCAACGTTTAGTCTATAACGTTGAAGATGCGAATTACCCATTGTTATCAGCAGATGCAGGGGTTAATCAAAAAACAGAAATTGATCCCACTCAACGCACTGCAAAATCTTCAGGTCGTTCACCGAATAATATCCAAGTATCTACATTTAGTGATGAGTTAAAGATTGCCTCAAATGGTAAAGCTAAAGTTTTTGGCGTATCAGTAAAAGACCGAGGCGCTATTTCCATGGCAGGACATATGGGCAAGGCTTTTTGGTTTTCTAAAAAGTCAGGGGAATTTGTTACCAGTGAGTATTACTATGATAAATATCCAGAGTGGGTTTCAAATTGGAATGAAGCAAAACCCACTAAGAAATATCATCAAAAGACGTGGCAGTTAAGTCAACCTCAAGCTAAGTATGTTTTTGCCAAACAAGATGATCAAGCATGGGAAACTAATTTCCCCGGTTTTGGCCGCACTTTTCCGCATCAATATGGCGATATGAACAATGCCTACTTCAATACTTTTTTGACCTTAAGCCCCGCAGGGGACGAGCTGACGTTAGACTTTGCTAAAGCTGTGGTTAATAACGAGCAGTTAGGACAGGATGAAGTTACTGACTATTTATCAGTAAGTTTCTCATCAACAGATTATGTTAGCCATATTTTTGGTCCTTCAAGTTTAGAAGCTGAAGATAATATGCTGAGGTTAGACCGCACCTTAGCCAAGTTACTAACATTCATTGATAAAAAAGTGGGTTTAGAGCATACCCTTATCGTGTTATCTGCCGATCATGGTGCAGCTGAAGTACCTGCTTATTTATCGTCATTAGGCATGAAAACCAATGTGGTTGCCCCTAAAGAGTGGGATAAAGCGCCTAGTATGAAAGCCCTTAAAAAGCAGTTTAGCTTCGATACTGCGCTAATTAAAAGTTACTTTCACCCTTACATCTACCTTGACCGAGATTTAATTGCTGAACGTAAACTGTCACTTGAGCAAGTTCAAAAAGCCGTTGCTATGGAAGTTTCAAAATTTGACGGTGTTGCGCTTGCTGTAACGAGTAGCGATATAGAGACAGGTAATACACCTCAAGATTACCTACATACCTTAGTGGTTAATAATCACAGTAAGAATCGTTCTGGCGATGTTTATGTTGTGCTTGAAGCACATCGTTTTGTTGCTGATATGGAAGGCTTAACCGTTGCGGCGACCCATGGTTCACCTTGGGGTTACGATACTTTTGTACCACTAATTTTTGCAGGCTTTAATATTGATGATGATAAGGTATATAGACGAGTGAGTACCACCGACATCGCCGTAACGTTATCAGCGGTGTTAGGCATTAAAGCACCATCAGGTGCCCAAGGGAAGATATTGGAAAAGGTACTTGATACGGATTAATGCTTCATATTTCACTCAATAACACACGCCAGGACTATATGGCCTGCAAGATTTATACATAACAAGGTATATCCCTTAAGAAGAAGCAGTATAACTTGGTCGTTATTCTGCTTCTTTTATTTTAAAAGTAATTCGTTTGTTGTAATACCAATTGATATAATTACTAGGTCATATTGAAATGTAAGGAAAATTAACGCTTTAAAACAAACTAATTATCTTAATGATTAGGCTAATTTCACTTTCTACTTTAAAATTAAATTTTTACCGCTAAAGAAATGCCATGCGCCGCTCTAGTTATCCCGATCAAGAAGTCAGTTCCATCAACTGGCAAGCATTCAAACTTATTTTACCTTACCTATTCGAGTATAAAAAACGTATTACGTTTGCTATGTCATGTTTAGTTTTTACTAAAGTAGCCAGTGTTTACCTGCCTTTCATATTGAAAGATATTGTTGATACCTTAGACGCTAACACTACAGGTACTGAGTCCGCTTTAATTATTGTTCCATTAGGTTTAGTGGCTGCTTATGGTCTAGTGCGGCTGTCGATCGTTGTTTTTGCTGAAATAAGAGATACGTTATTTGGTCGAGTTACTGAAAGGGCTATAAGGCGCATTGGTTTAAAAGTTTTTCGCCATTTACATTCCCTTGATTTAGATTTTCATCTTAATAGACAAACGGGAGGATTGTCTCGTGATATCGACCGAGGCACTTCGGGCATCAATTTTTTAATGCGCTTTATGGTCTTTAACATTGTACCAACCTTGCTTGAAATAGTGATGGTGGTGACTATTTTATTTGTAAAGTACGGCATATGGTATGCGGTCATAACGCTTTCCTCGATTGTTACGTACGTTGCTTATTCAGTTTTTGCCACAGAGCTGCGAACACGCTATGTCCGCGCAGCCAACATAGCAGACTCGTCAAGTAATACTCGCGCCATTGATAGTTTACTAAACTACGAAACCGTGAAGTATTTCACCAATGAAGAATTTGAAGCGCAAGCTTATGACCAACAGCTGTCAACGTGGGAACAGGCAAAAATTAAAAACCGTTTATCGTTATTTGCCCTAAACGGTGGGCAAGCACTCATAATAGCCGCAGCTATGACTGCCATGCTGGCCCTTGCCGCTAATGACGTTGCCGCAGATGTTATGACCCTTGGAGACTTTGTTCTGATAAATGCCTTTATGATGCAGTTATTTATGCCGCTTAATTTTTTAGGCTTTGTTTATCGAGAGATAAAAGGCTCGCTGGCAAATATTGAAAATCTATTTGGTTTATTAGCTAAAGCACCTAAGGTTCAAGATGTTCCTGACGCTGCGATATTAAACTTGGCAGAGCAGGGCGATAGTACTATTAATGAAGCCAGTATTGTTTTCAATAACATTGCTTTTGCCTACAATGCCAAGCGGCCTATCATTAAAGGGATTTCTTTTAATGTTAATGCGGGTGAAAAAGTTGCTGTAGTTGGACAAAGTGGCTCAGGTAAATCAACCTTAGTAAAATTGTTATTTCGTTTTTACGATGTCGACTCTGGCAATATTAAGATTAACGGGCAAGATATCAGTCAAGTGAGCCAACAATCATTACGAAGCCATATTGGTATTGTGCCGCAAGACACCGTGCTTTTTAACGACACTTTATTTAATAATGTACAGTATGGTTGTCCAACGGCCAGTGAAGATGAAGTGCTAAAAGCCATTGATCTAGCACATTTATCTGAATTTATTTCCAGTTTGCCAGATGGTTTAGAAACCGTAGTAGGAGAGCGGGGATTAAAACTTTCAGGTGGTGAAAAGCAACGAGTTGCCATTGCCCGTACGATCTTAAAAAATCCACAAGTTTTGGTGTTTGATGAAGCTACATCCTCGCTCGATAGTCACTCAGAGCAAGCTATCTTAACGGCAATAAATGAAGTGACTAAAAGTAGAACAAGCCTTGTCATCGCGCATCGTCTATCAACTATCATTGATAGTGACAATATTATTGTGATGAATCATGGTGAAATAGTTGAGCAGGGTAATCATCAACAATTACTCGCACTTGAAGGTCAATATAGTAAAATGTGGCAGTTACAGCAATCTTAGAATTAGCCAGCCATGAATGAATCACAATAAAAAGCAGTGTTAAGAGTATAACGTTATGAATAAAGATGCAGAGCAATCACAAAACCAACAATCATCCGCAGAAGTTGATGCAACAAAACAATGGTTGGATGAAATTATTATAGGGCTCAATTTTTGTCCTTTCGCGAAAAAAGAATTTGTTAATAATACCATTTGTTATCATAAATCTGAGACTGAGCAAATTAAACCTGCTTTGAAAACCTTGATAGAACAATGCCATTATTTACAAGATCATGATGAGATTGAAACGACCCTGATCATCTTTGCTGAAGGATTCCGACATTTCGATCGCTATCTCGATTTAGTGGACTGCGCCAATGACTTGCTGATTGAGTCAGGTTTTGAAGGCATATTTCAGCTAGCGACTATGCATCCCGAATATTGTTTTGCGGACGATGATTTTGATGATGCCAGTAACTTTACCAATCGTTCTCCTTACCCAATGCTTCATATTATCCGTGAGGCAAGTATGGCAAGAGTATTAGCTATATATAAAGATCCTGAAAAAATTCCAGAACAAAATATGGCATTAGCGGAGCAAAAAGGTAGTAACTATTTTCAAGATATTTTAAAACGAATACATCAAAATCACCCACAAAAATAGTTTGTATCTAAAACCTAAATTATAAAGCTTGAAAATAGCTTTGAAGATCTTTGGGCGTTTTACCGCGTCATTCTAGTACAACAATCTATCCAACGTATAGCGATCAGTAGCTAATTGCTTACACTGTAGGCATAGGGTTTTAGGTGACTAAGGTCGCTTTATTTAAATTCTGAGGTAAAATGATGCACCTCTCATAAATACTCTTGTTGAACTATGCCCGTTTTAGAACAATTCTTACTTATCGCTATGGTTCATTTTTTTGCTGTAGCAAGCCCTGGCCCTGACTTTGCACTTATTTTAAAACAAAGCATCCGATATAACAGACGCATTGCTATTTATACTAGCTTCGGCATCGCGGCAGGCATTATTGTCCATGTGACTTATTCTTTGGTTGGTATAGGTCTGTTAATTGCCAGTGATGAGCGTTTATTTACCGCATTAAAATACATTGCTGCCAGCTATTTCTGTTATATAGCGTGGCACTGTCTTGGTGCTAAAAAGCCAGATAGTGAGTTATCTGCATCTGAAAACCAAGGTACTGATAATAATTCGTTAACGCAGAATAAGACAAGCCAAGCTGATACATCTGCTGATAACCCTTCGGCTAAAAAAGCCTTTTTTAATGGATTTCTAATCAACGCCTTAAATGTTAAAGCAACATTATTCTTTGTTAGCTTATTCTCTGTGGTGATCGCTCCAGAAACCCTACTGAGTATTAAAATTGCTTATGGTGCCTATTTAGTCGCAGCAACAGCAGCATGGTTCTGCTTCCTATCTTATATGTTAACTCAAGAGAGAGTACGGTATGTGCTGCAGCGTAAAGGCTATATTCTCGATCGGATTATGGGGGTGATTTTATTGTTACTAGCCATTCAGTTAGTGCTAAGCGATCTTAATTAAATGCTATTTGTTTCTAAGTAACTTCTTAGTTTTGGTATGAGATCTATTCATCGGGTTGTTGTTAAATTGAGCTGTGAGCAATCTGTTCTCATTTCCAGTATAATAGTCAACAAATGTAGTCTTAATGAATTAAAAAGGGTTAGCTTTGCCAGAAGAAAATATAATTGTGTCCATTGGTGGTAGTGTTGAGCGTGCTGTAAAAGGCGAGTACTCAATTGATGTTAAAGCTATTTTAACCGAAGCGTGGCAGAAAACATTGCTGTCGAGAATGTCTATCAATATAGCACTGCTCTTAGTGATGGTGTTCGGTATGATAGTGTCGTTTATTGCCAGTAGTTTTTTTGGTGGTATTGAGCTTGTTATAGATGATCCTCAGTTGCTGCAACTGATCAATGTCATTGTGACTATTGCTGTATGGCCTTTTATGGCTGGCATAGAAATGATGGGTGTATTCCACGCAGTGAACAAGCCAACAAAAAGCAAAATGGTGCTATCGTTTTTACATCGTGGAAGTTGGGTTGCACTTTGTGCGCTATTAACGTCTCTATTAATTAGTATCGGCTTTCAATTGTTAATTATACCTGGTGTGTTATTAGCAGTACTGCTGTCACTAACGATACCTTTAGTGGTAGAAAAAAATCTAAGCCCAGTACAAGCTATTGTTTTATCTATCAAAGCATTACGTTTTAAGATAATGCCATTGTTAGTTATTTATTTAGTATTGTTTATAGCTTTAATTGCTTTAGCCTTTCCCATCGCTTTATTAATCGAGTCGAGTTTTGCACCTCTTGCTATTATGTTTTTTTTATTTGGTTTAACTTATTTAGCACCTTGGTATTACAATATCAAAGGCATTTTGTATCGTGAAATATTTGGTGTTTTTTCTGAGCAAAAATCTGCTGACATAGGCTTAGGTCATTCTGGTAATAAAGGCTCTGATCACAATGGTTCAGATGATACTTTTTCTGCTTGATTTTTATCATAAATAAGGAGTTTTTATGAAAATAATGTTTTTCGTTCGCTTTATATCCAGTCTTGCGTTAGTTATTGCGATAGTAGCACCTTTTACCTTTTTAGTGCCTAAACCCTTAGTTACTATTGTAGAGGTCGCTGTAGATTCTGCTGCTGATAGAGTTGCTGCTCAAGTTGTTGAAAAAGTGAAAGTAATAGAGAAACCGTTACATCAGGTAAATTTACCTGATTTTGCTGCAATTTATGATATACCAACAAAAAAACGTCGATTCTTTGGTTTTGTCCGTCCAGCAATTGAAGCTAAAAATAATCAATTAGCTGAACAGAGATCGAAACTTGAGCATTGGCATGAGCAAATCTCACTTGGTTTAGGACTTACAGAAGAAGAACAAACTTCACTACAGACCCTTATCAAGGCTTATCGCATTAATAAAGAGGCTTCAACTTTACAGCAAATTAATGATTTGTTAGTGCGTGTTGATATTATCCCTACTTCACTTGTGTTGGTACAGGCTGCTAATGAGTCTGCTTGGGGGACATCTCGTTTTGCTCGCATAGGCTTAAACTTCTTTGGTATTTGGTGTTATAGAACGGGCTGTGGCATGGTGCCTGGGGGACGTAATACGGGAGCTAAACATGAAGTTGCTGCATTTCAAACTGTTGATGCTGCGGTTTCTGGCTATTTTAATAATATAAATAAGCATAATGCTTATCATGTGTTTAGAACAATCCGTGCTGAATTAAGAGCGCAAGATCAACCGCTCGATGCAGAAATCTTAGCAACTGGCTTGTTACCTTATTCTGAGCGTGGTGCGCAATATGTGTTAGATCTCACTGACATGTTAAGGCATAACCAGCGATATTTTGTTAAGCCAAGCAGCCAACAAACTGCTTTAGCAGATTAACTATTCAAATTTACTCGCTAAATAGCGTTTCACATTTAGCAAATACAAAAACGGCCAATGCGATAAACATTGGCCGTTTTTTATTTGTGTATTTATTCTGTTGATATCTAATCAGTAGACAATTAATTAAGTTGCTATCAATTATTTAACTTCAATCACATTGAGTTGCTGGGCATCGTTAAGATGATTTTTAGGTGACAAGTCCTGTGGTGCTTCAATCGCTACCTCATCAAAGGCAGTATCACCACCGTTAATAATACCCGAAGTACTGTTAATGCTTTTAAAATCAAATAAGTTACTGTCGCATAAATGTGAAGGGACAACGTTTTGCATTGCCGTAAACATAGACTCAATTCGTCCCGGAAATTGGTCGTGCCAATCGTTTAACATGCGTTTGATATTTTGTCTTTGCATATTGGGCTGAGAGCCACACAAGTTACAGGGGATAATAGGGAATTGTTTCAATTCACTGTATTGAATAAGCTCACTTTCTTTGCAAAAAGCTAAAGGGCGTATGACTACATGTTCGCCATTATCTGAGACAAGCTTTGCTGGCATTGCCTTCATTTTTCCGCCATAAAACATATTTAGCATTAGCGTTTCAATCATGTCATCACGATGATGGCCTAATGCTATCTTGGTTGCGCCAATCTTTTTAGCTGCTTTGTATAAAACGGCGCGGCGCAATCGAGAGCATAAACTACAAGTCGTTTTACCTTCAGGTACTTTATCTTTGACAATATCGTAAGTGTTTTCTTCAACAATATGATATTCAATACCAAGTTGGTCGAGATACTCGGGTAAAATATGCTCAGGAAAACCAGGTTGTTTTTGGTCTAAATTAACGGCTACTATATCAAAGTGAATTGGAGCAGATTCTTTTAATAGCATTAAAATACTTAGCATGGCATAGCTGTCTTTGCCACCAGACAAGCAAACCATCACTTTATCGCCATCTTCAATCATATTATATTGCGCAATGGCTTGACCAACATGACGCCTAAGTTTCTTTTCTAATTTTATAAATTGTGTTTTTTGGATCGATGTTAGTTTTGTCGTTGGTAACGTTAGTTGTTCTACAGTCATGTGGCTTACTTTATTGATTGAAATTAACGGCGGGAATTATAGCAGTTTGATAATACCAATTGTACCAATGAAGTGATCATTTTTAGATAGCCTAAATATCCAATAACATGGTTACTTTCAATCCCAATAGCCAGCTATGACTCAATCAAGCGTTTTGTTCTTGAATATTTACTTTCACTGCTTATTTTAAAATGAGAGCTGTAACCTTAATTAATAAAAATGGCAAATAGAGTTTGCGCCCCTTCATCGTTTGGAACTGATCAACCAAGACTTTAGTTACGTACTCAAAAACGCGGTATCAACAGGAGCGAATTACTCCTTGAATATGCTCAAATACACTTTAAGGAACAGGATGTCATTCTCTATCCTTTAAGTAGATGATATAAGAATCCTTTTTTTTATCGCATATTGGCTGGTTTTTAGTGAAATTTGTTAATGCTCTATTCAATTCAATAAAAGAATCATGCATCATTCGCGATATTCGAACACAGGAATCGACAGGATTTTTGGCCAGCTTCCTTTGTGCATCTATCTGAAATTGCAATCCTTGTAAACGTCGCCGGTGGCTTCCTGATGTTCTTTCGATGAGTGCGGCAATGTTTGCCCTAAGAATGAGTTCAAGTTTATCGGGTGAATTTTCAGCTAATTCCCTTAGCGTTTTAGGGTCGGGGAGGAGATTATTATTCATAGTCAATACCTCATAGGATAGTATCTAAGTCGCTACTATTTTCATCATCCGTAAAATACTTACAATAATTAATTGTGCTTCCTTGCAGTAAGTATAGGTTAATTATTACCTTGACCTTAGAAATCGGTAACTCTGCGCCGCGCTCGGTTGCAGGTTTTTTAATAGATTTAGCCATTCACTCGCAATCAAATTATTAATATGCATCTATCGCTTTGAGCAGTTCAATAAATTTAAAGATTTTAAAGCGTTTCATTTTAATCAAGCAGTAGGTGTTAAAAACACATTACTTACTCAAAAAAACCTTAGAACAGGTGATAACTTAATCAACCTAGAATTAATCAAAGTCCTGAAAATGTAAATAGCATTTGAGTAATGTTTAATAAAAGGATGGATAAATAATAATGATTAAGGCATTGCCATTAGGAACACAATGCTAATGACTATATTGTCCACGAGCTAACCTATTTAATGTGCCCTCATATTTGGTTCTCCTAAACCCAGCAATACCTAAAAGAGAGGGGGGCGAGGGGGGGCCAGAGAGGCATTGTCCACTATTACCAACCAAGCAGAGAAGCACTACACGAAAAAAACGCCTCAATATCCTATACTAATACCAATCCGTATAAGAAAGTGATCGCTTAGCGAGAATTTAAAGGCTTATAGGCAAGGCATTGATTGTAGGTAATGGTTATTCAGGAGAATAAGCTCCTGCATTCTCTAATAAGC
>MAAF01000008.1 GCA_002163005.1 Colwellia psychrerythraea
AGTGGTTAACGCTTCTATACCTAATATGAGTTCCATAGGCATATACTTACTTCTATTATTTTACTGTCGAACTTGGCCATCACCATAAACAACAAATTTCTCAGTGGTTAACGCTTCTAAACCCATTGGGCCATAAGCATGCAGTTTACTGGTAGATATGCCTATTTCTGAACCTAAGCCCAATTGGTTGCCATCTGAGAAGCGTGAAGAGGCATTCACCATGACTACTGAGGAGTTTATTTGGCGAATGAATTTTTGGCTGCGTGAAATGTCTTGACTGATAATGACTTCAGTATGATCAGAGGTAAATTCATTGATATGACTAATGGCCGTATCAAAGCTACTTACTACCTTCACCGCAATTTCTTGTGCTAAATATTCCGCTTGGTAATCTTCGTCAGTTGCCAACTCAGCATTAGGGAAAAAACCAATACTATTTTTACACGCATGAACTTTAACTTGTGCTGCATCATTCAGTGCTTTAGCTGCGAGGGGTAAGAACTTTGCACTAATATCGCTATGTACTAAAACGGTTTCAAAGGCGTTACAAGCACTAGGTTTTTGGGTTTTACCATTGACTAAAATGTTGATAGCTTTATCTAAGTCTGCGTATTTATCAATGTATAAATGACATACGCCTTTATAGTGTTGGATAACAGGGATACGACTATTTTCACTAACATAGCGGATCAGGCCTTCACCGCCACGTGGAATGACTAGGTCAATCGTATCGCTTTGCTGCAATAGCTGCTCAATAACACTGCGGCTAGTATCAGGAATAACACTAACAATATGTTCATCAACATTATGAGTTGTTAATACCTGATGTAAACAATGAGCGATAGCTAAGTTGGAATGAATTGCTTCTGAGCCACCACGTAAAATCACGGCATTACCCGATTTAATACATAAGGCGGCGGCTTCTGCTGTAACATTGGGACGCGCTTCATAAATCATGGCTATCACGCCAAGAGGGATGCGCATTTTACCGACTTGAATGCCATTCGGGCGTAATGATAGTTTATCAACATCTCCAACAGGATCTGTTAAAGCAACAATCTCACGGATAGCAGAACTCATGTCCTTAATACCTTTATCCGTGAGCACTAATCGGTCCAACATCGCTTGCGATAAACCTTTTTCTCGACCTGCGGCAATGTCTTTACTATTCTCTTGAATAATAGCATCACTATTATTTTCAATCGCTGTGGCAATGTCATTTAATAGCGCATTTTTTTCACTACTGTTAAGTTGTGCAGCCACTCTGCTGGCTTGTTTAGCCTTTTGTGCCATAGTGGCGATATTAAAATCAGTCATTTTGCTACTCTTGTCGAAAATTGTTTAAGTTGTTTTAATCTGCTTGCTATAGCTTAATTATAAAATAACCATATCATCACGGTGAACCACAACATCGCCTTGATCATGGCCTAAAATATCGGTGATATCATTACTGTGTTTGCCCATAATTCTTTTTAAGTCATAGTGGCTATACAAAGTAATTCCTTTGGCGATCACTGCATTATTGCTTGCATCAACTAGATCGATTGCATCACCGGCTTTAAATCTATTAGTCACTGATTTTATACCTGAAGGTAATAAAGAAGCACCTTTGTTTACAACCGCATTAACTGCACCGGGGTCGAGTTTAATTTTACCTCGACTTTTTAATGTGTGTTTGAGCCAGTGCTTTTTAGCGGTAATAATATCTTTATCTGCGGCAAAACGAGTGCCTGGATTAACTTTTGCTAAAAGTGAGCTAAATACCTCACTTTTCGTGCCGTTGACTATATAGGTGTTTATGCCGTGTTCAACGGCTTTTTCAGCGGCTTGTATTTTGGTTTTCATGCCTCCGCTCGCTAAAGGGTTGCGACTTGTGCCAGCCATGGCATAAATTTCATCGGTAATCTTATCTATATTAGGGATTAATACGGCATCGTCATGGATATTTGGGTCTTTGGTAAAGACACCATCTATATCACTTAATATGAATAAACTGTCTGCTTCACACGCTTGGGCAACCAACGCGGCAATATTGTCATTATCGCCAATAGCGAGCGCTTTGGTGGTGACGGTATCATTCTCATTTACAATAGGAAGTACACCATTGGCTAATTGAATTTTTATTGTTTCTTGAATGCTGATAAAGCGTTCTCTATCGGCTAAATCATTTTGAGTGATAAGTATCTGGCTACAAGGAATATCAAAAAAACGTTGCCAATTAGCCATCATTTGCATCTGACCAACGCTTGCCATGGCTTTTTTAGTGGAGAGTGAGAGTTTTGGTGAGCCATGTTGAATGATAGTTCGGCCAGCTGCCACACCGCCGGATGAAACTAAAATGATTTCCTTACCTTGCTGTTGGCATTTGGTAATGAATTGTGCAATTGCTAAGATATATTGGCCACTACAACCATCGCGACTGGGTGCTACTAAAGCACTACCGACTTTGATTACAGCTCTATTAAAGTTCATTTTATCTCCTATTATTAAGCTTGTTTAGTATGCTTGAAACTGATTAAAAACTCAATTATTAAAGGTAATTATTCACTATTAGAAAATACTAAAAGTCTATTTTCAATCGGTTTATAAGGTATTTGCATGTAACCATGTGTTTTACACCCTTATATTCACGTAAACAGCGATATTATTGGCTGATAAAAAAAAAGAGATCACTTTTTGTCCAAAAAAATAATTTAACGATTATTTAACGAATAGTGTGATTTTAAAATGAATTGCTTGATAGAGGAGTAATAAAAAAATTTAATTATTAGCTGAATCATGATTAAATGACATTATCCGTGTTACTTATCTATTATTATTAGTTATTATCAAGATATGCTAAATTTCTTACCAGCCAAATTGATCGGTTTTATATCCTTTTCCCTCTATATCCTTAATACCATATTTTGGCTGTTACCTATTTTAGTTTTCTCACTGTTTAAAGCGTTAATTCCATTAACTTTCTCCAAAAAAATATTCAGCTACTTACTTGATTTAATGGCCAGTAATTGGGTTGCGACAAATAGCATGATTCAAAATATATTTACTAAAACAAATATCGTGGTGACAGGTTTAGAAGAACTGAAAATTAATGATTGGTATTTGGTGTTAGCAAATCATCAAAGTTGGGTTGATATTGTCGTTTTACAACGAGCTTTACACGGAAATATCCCCTTTTTAAAGTTCTTCTTAAAAAAAGAACTTATTTATGTCCCTCTGCTGGGACTGGCTTGGTGGGCTCTCGATTTTCCTTTTATGAAACGATATAGCCAAGCTTTCTTGAAGAAGAATCCTCATCTACGTGGTAAAGACTTAGCAACGACTCGAAAAGCATGTGCTAAGTTTAAACACAAACCGGTTAGTGTGATGAATTTTATTGAAGGTACGCGTTTTACTCAAAAAAAGCATGATAAACAAGGTTCTCCTTTTCAACATATGTTGAAGCCTAAGTCAGGCGGTATCTCTTTTGTATTGGATGCCATGGGTGAGCATTTGACTAAAATTGTTGACGTTACTATTTATTATCCAGATGGAATTCCAAATTTCAGTGATTTTATCTACGGACAGGTGGAGAAGGTACACATTGACATCCATACCCTCGATATTGCTAGTGAGTTAGGTCATATCAATTTTTCAGATCGAAATGATAGAATTGCTTTTCAAAAATGGTTAACGCAATTTTGGCATGATAAAGATGCAAGACTTGAGAACATGAGACAACAACATAATGCTCAACGTGATGACTAAATCTAAACGCGTGATGTACCTGAGCTAAGTTCATCGCCAATAAGGTGACAGGAGAAGTGTATGAATGAACTGATCAGTATTTGGTTGAGTGAACAAGGCCTCAGCTCGAAATATTTAGCCAGTAGCGCAACTGCTGTAGGTATAGGTTTAATCTTTTTTATTTCCTGCTTAAGTTATTATATTGCGAAATATCAAGTCTTAGGTTTAATGAATAAAGTCATTATTAACAGTAAAAATACTTGGGATGATGCATTGATGGAGCATGGCGTGCTCAGTCGTATGGCTTTACTACTACCGTTAGTCTTAATGCTCTTCTTAACGCCACTTATCTTAGAAAGCACCAGTATTGCCAGTACTTTACTCATTTTATTGAGTAAAGTGTTACTTACTTTTCAAATTTCACGGTGTATTAGCGCCTTACTTAATGTCAGTCGAAGCATCTATAAAGAAAGTGCCAAACAACGTTTTTTACCGCTAAGCGCTATTATTCAAATCATTAAATTAGCTTTATATTTAGTGACCAGTATTATCATTATTTCGCTTATCATTGACCGCTCACCTGTTTATCTATTAAGTGGTTTAGGTGCTTTGACCGCGGTACTATTGTTAGTTTTTCAAGACACCATTAAAGGTTTGGTTGCTAGTATTCAAATCTCAGCGAATAGAATGGTTGTTGCAGGTGACTGGGTTGAGTTACCCAAATATGGTGCAGATGGCGATGTGCTAGAAATAGGTCTAAGTACGGTGAAAATAGAAAATTTTGATAAAACTATTACCACAGTACCTACTTACGCGCTGATTAGTGATTCCTTTAAAAACTGGCGCAATATGTATCATACAGGCGCACGACGCATTAAGCGTACCGTTATTATTGATATTGCCAGTATTGATTTCTGCAGTGCTGAAAAAATAAACCAATTGACTAGTGCGTATTTATTACAAGATTACCTTAGTGATAAAAAGCAAGAGCTGGCACTGAATGAGCAAGACAACAATAGCGATGAGATTTCCCAATCGTTTACTTCCTTAAATAGTAGACAATTGACTAACATAGGAACTTTTCGCGCTTATATTACCAAGTACTTACAACAAAATAGTCATATTCGTAATGATCTTACGTGTATGGTGAGGCAGTTAACCGCCACGCAGACAGGCTTGCCACTGGAGATTTACTGCTTTGCTAACACCACAGATTGGCTTGCTTACGAGACAATCCAAGCTGATATTTTTGACCACCTTTTTGCCGTTGCACCACAATTTGATTTGCGTGTTTTTCAACATCCAAGTGGACATGATTGGCAGCAGAATTCATAACATAGAGTCTTTAAATGAAGTCAATCGAAGAGCAATTAGCGCGTTATAAAAGTGTGCATTTGAATCAGAAAAATATCAACACCCACTTTGTTGGAGTCCCTTTGATAGTGTTAGCCGTAACACTGATGTTGAGTACCATTGCCTTTGAAATAACCATGGATGATGTTTTTAGTACTCAAGTTACTCTGTACTATACCCTAGCTATGGCTGTTTTTTCTGTCGTCGCTATTTACTATATTTTTTTGCATCGCTTATTAGCATTAGGCATGCTGGTATATATACTAATTAACTTGTTTATTGCGCAATTATTGAATGGCACAGCGGGTTTGATTTATATCGCTCTAGGTTTGTTTGTTGTTGGTTGGATTATTCAGTTTATAGGTCATTATTATGAAAAAGCCAAACCGGCTTTTGTGGATGATTTGAGCCAGTTTCTAATCGGACCATTATTTTTAATGGCTGAAGTGTACTTTATGTTAGGTTTAGAGCCGGTATTAAAAGCGCGAGTTACTTCACTAGCGGTTGAAAAACGTAAAGCATTAGAAAAAAGAACACATGCTAAATAGCTGTCACTAACTTGGCTGCAAAGTAACATGTCTAAAAAGTAATAGGGTTATAAATTTATAACCCTATTACTAAGAGTTATAGCTACCGCTGTCTAATCACACCTTCCTGCATGGTAGACGCGACTAACTCCCCCTGACGATTATATATTTGTCCTCTCACTAACCCGCGACCATTACTCGCAGACGGACTATCCATACAATAAAGTAACCAATCATCAAAACGGAATGGACGATGAAACCACATAGCGTGATCTATGGTGGCAATTTGAAAATTTGGTTGCCAATGACTGGCGCCGTGAGGTAATAAAGCCGTTGGTAAAAAATGGAAATCTGACGTGTAAGCTAACATATAGGTATGTATACCTAGGTCGTCAGGTAAATCGCCATTGGCCTTTATCCACATTTGGCTTACAGAATCTGTTGGTTTTGGTTGCAACCAGTTATATTGTTGCACTGGGCGAACATCAATAGGCTTTTCAGCTAAAAACTTTTCGCGCAATGACTTAGGTATTGAATCTTGGTTAGCTTTTATATAATCGGTAAATGACGGAAGATCTTCAGGAGCGGCTACATCAGGCATGGTATCTTGGTGATCAAAGCCTGATTCTGCATGTTGAAAAGATGCTGTCATATAAAAGATGGCTTTACCGTTTTGCACCGCTTGCACTCTACGGGTACTAAAACTTGAACCATCACGAATGACTTCTACTTCATAAACAACGGGTAAGCTAGCGTCACCAGGGCGTAAAAAATAAGAATGAAGTGAATGAACAAAGCGGTTAGCTGCAATTGTTTCTTGAGCAGCTGAAAGCGCTTGGCCCATAACTTGACCACCAAAAAGAGCTTTGTAACCTAAATCTTGGCTTTGTCCTCGATAGATGCCTTGTTCTATGACTTCTAATTTTAATAGCGCCGATAATTCATCTAATACACGTGTCATTTTTTACCTTATATATCAAAGACTATTTGGTTAAAAACCAACTAATTCGGAGTAACTAGTGTAATCGCTATTGATGTTGTATGTAAAGTAGGTTAAATTTCATGCAAAATACTATTAATAATAAAAATAATAATAAATTTATCTAAATCATAATTGATCTAGGGAGGGGGATTATGGCTGTAGCAATGCAAAGAGAATATCTGTTAGAAAGAAGGCAAGAAATGCTGGGCGACACAGATAAACTTTGGGAAAATTTAACATTGGCGCAAAAATTTGCTGCCAGTAGTTTAGCGCAATTTGGCTATAAGCTTAACTTTATAAGAGACTTTCATGATACTCATATGGCAGTACTAAGCTGTAATGATAATATCGCGGTTATCTCTAAAGGGGGAGAAATTAATACTCACCCAAAGATTAAAATTCGTCTCTAAGTTAATGAGACATAAAAAAGCGCCAATTGGCGCTTTTTTTGTGTCTTTTTTCTGCTTTTTAAGGTTTTTAAGCCATTAATAACGTAAAATAGCTGACATTATTAGTAAAAAAGTAACAGTATCTATGTCTCGTTCAAAAAAATCTAGAAAACCAGGTGGAGCACCGACAGCTAAACCTAAGTTAAGTAAGCAAGAATTAGCTAACGTTGAGAAGCGTACCCGTAAGACTACGGGTAAAGTGGCGGGCAATCGTCAAAAAGAAGCAATGCCAGAGCAAACGGATAGTAATCAGCAAGGTGCTAATAAAGACCCACGTCTTGGTAATAAAACACCCATTGTTTTAGGTAAAATAATTACTAAAGCCGAAAAAGCTAAACAAGCAAAAGCGAAACAAGCCAGCCAGAAATCAGCGCCTATTGCGAGTATTCGTTTTGTTGAAGATACCGTCGTTGAGAACACCGTTGTTGAGTTATCGCCAGAGCAAGAATTAGATGCAATTGAACAAGATGAAACGTTGCAAAGTATTTTAGCTAAACAAGAAGATGATATTGCCTTAACAGAGCAAGAAGTTGATTACTACAATGATAAAATGGAACGTCATCAAGTATTATCGGCTGAATTAGGTTTAGATGAAGATGACGACGCTAGTGATAGCGATGAATCTAACAGCAGTGATAGCGAAGATGACTTATGGGATAAATTAGATCGTCCAAACTTTTCAAATTTTGAAGAGAAAGAGTAACACCAATGAGTGATTTTTGGCTTTATGCTTTGTTGTTTGGCGTTATTATTGTACTTGCCTTAGTATTTTATGCAGGTAAGTTATTAAAACAAGTCGCCCAGCAAAAAGAGCAACAAGCACAAGCAAAATTGGCACAACAGCAAGCACTTAATAAACACGATAAAAAAGTATTTGATAGTGTGCTATTAATTACACGTGCTATGCAGGAAGAGCAATGTGAATTTGATGAAGGTTGCTGGCGTTTGTCGGTATTGTTGTCTTCATTAAAAACATTGACCGAATTGTCTGATAAATTTCCGGGAATCTTTGGCTTGTATGAAGAAATTAAAAGTCTTTCAATTCTTGAAGCACGTAAAACGCTAACGAAAAAAGAGCGTATGCGTGAAGATTATCAACGTATAACGGCGTTAAATAAAAGGCATGACGAGGTTGTGATTGATTTGGATAAGCTTTTTCATTTCACTACTGAGCAACTTACTCATCTATCCCCTTAGCGCCAACAGTCGGCCTTAATTCCAATAACAGATCTTATTAAGGTCTGTTGTTGCGCTTGATCAATGCGTAAAAATTATAAAAGGTTATAATATTTTCGTTCACTAAATAAAACGGTATGAAAATATGAAAGTAAGTCAATTCTTCGATAATGCGCTATTAAATAAATATAACACCAGCGGACCAAGATACACCTCTTATCCAACAGCGTTAGAGTTTCATGATAATTTTAAACATGATGACTTTATTAAAGCGATAGAAAACTCGCAAAACCGCGAATTGTCACTTTATGTGCATATCCCATTTTGTCATACGCTTTGTTATTACTGTGGTTGTAATAAAGTCATTACTCGTCATCGTGGAAAAGCAGATACTTACCTTGAATATTTAGCGCAAGAAATAGCGCTACAGGCACCCTTGTTTGAAGAGTATACCGTTAAGCAACTGCATTGGGGCGGTGGTACACCCAGTTTTTTAACTCACCCGCAAATTACTCAACTTGTATCCTTATTAAAAGAGAAATTTAATTTCTCAGATGAGCTAGAAATGAGTATTGAAATTGATCCTCGTGAAATTGAAATGGACTTAGCTGAACATTTATATTCCTTAGGTTTCAATCGCTTGAGTTTAGGTGTGCAAGATCTTGATTTAAAAGTACAACAGGCTATTAACCGTGTGCAGTCAACTGAATTCATTGGTGACTTTATTCAGCACGCCAAAGATGTTGGCTTTAAGTCTATTAATATTGACCTTATTTATGGCTTACCGCATCAAACGCTTGAGAATTTTACTAAAACGTTAGTAAAAGCGCATGAGTGGGATGTTGACCGTATTTCTCTCTTTAGTTACGCCCATATACCAAGTCGCTTTGCCGCACAGCGTAAATTACGCGATGAATGGTTACCCAATACGCAAGAAAAATTCGCCTTAATGAAATTGGCTATAGAAACGCTTTGTGATTTTGGTTACGACTTTATCGGTATGGATCATTTTGCTAAACCAAATGATGAATTAGCTATAGCGCAAAGTGATGGTACCTTGCACCGTAACTTCCAAGGATACACGACTAAAGGTGGCTGTGACTTATTAGGCTTAGGCGTGTCATCAATTAGCTCTATTGGTAATAGCTTTAGCCAGAATATAAAAGATCTGAAAGAATATTACCAAGCAATAACAGAAAAACAGCATGCCCAAATCAAAGGCGTAAGCTTATCTGAAGATGACATTTTACGTGGTGAAGTTATTCAAGAATTGATGTGTAACTTGTATCTAGATAAACAAGTCATTAGTGAAAAATATAATATTAATTTTGATGAATATTTTGCTGAAGACTTACCATTATTAAATACTTTCATTGATGATGGTTTAGTTGAAAATAATGCTAATCATATTAAGGTCGAGCAAAAAGCCCGTTTATTAATTCGTATCATTTGTATGAGCTTTGATGCTTACATGAAAAAACATGTTAATCAGCAACGTTTTTCTCGGGTGATTTAATCAACTTGGTTTTATCCCCGAATGTTAACGTTCGGGGATAAATATTATCACGTTATCTTATCTAAATAGTCCCAAGTTTCTATCACTTATGGCGTCTCGCCAACCACCTAGCCATTGCGATTTAGCATCAATATTCTGATAAGGGCACTGCTCCTTAGTTTTGCCGCCAAGGCCAGCCTGATATCCATTAGAATGCGCTCTACCTAATTTATCCCTTTTTTGTCTTTTCATTTATTCCACCTTATAAAAATTTTGTAATTGTTTAATAAATCAATTAATAAACAAATTTAGTGTCCCGCGTTTACCTGGGGTAATTTTATTACTTAATACTATGGGGTGGTCGATTATCGAACTTTGTCTTGACTAAAAAAAGTATGAAATTTCATCAATCGACGAGTTATTTAAGAGGATTTTTTGTAGTGATGCAAGCGAAAAAATGTAATTTTAAAGAGGAGCGAATAAGATAAGATGAGGAAAAATAGTAGGCAAATTTTCATCATGAAAGTTTGCCTTGGCAAAACAATTCGTTAGCAGCGCACCATGTTAAAACGTTATTGCAATAGATAATAAAGAATTAACTTGATAGACAAAATTACTCTAAAAAAGGCTCTTGCTGTTGAGTAGGGCCGTTAAATAAACTTCTTTGACAAAAAATATGTATTTTAAGCTATTAAGTACGTAATAAAGGTTGCAGCATGGTTTCTAAACCATTGAGTTTAACTTCATACATCAAGGCTAATTGTTGTCCTAGTTTTCCTTCAGGAAAACCTTTGCTATGAAACCAAACTAAATACGGCTCAGGCAATTGCAATAGTTTTCTACCAGCATACTTGCCAAAAGGCATAGTTTGATTAATTGCTTCAATCAGGGCTTGTTGATCGTTTAACAAATTAGGTCCTTTACGGGTAAATGCTTGTCATATTAGTGACATGCTTACGTCACAAAAGCTTCATTCTTGCTCATTATACTGTGCTTATCTTAAAAGGTTAACAACGTTAGGGATGAAGATGTCAATTATTAGAAAACGAAGTGCCGCTCACAAAGCTTACTTACCTGGTAATGTGCGTGATAATCAATATATTTTAGCCGAGTTTTCTTTGACCGATGAGATATTTCAGCAGCTGTCAGGAAAGTACAGCGATTTAAAACCACAGCCATATTATGATTTTTATCAACAATTATCGGTATTATTTTTTGAGTTAACCGATGAAGTAGAGTTAGATAATTGCCAATTTATTGCTAATGATAAACTAGCGCGCGTTAGATACAGTCAAGAAATGCATCAATGGCAAACCAATCAACAAATTTTGTTTTATTACAACCCAGAGAGTCACCACCTTAAGAAGTCGTTTTTTGATGGTAGTAAAAGAGCTAAGAAAGTGTGTTTACTCTTTTTAGCAACTGGGAATGAAATTCGAGTTAATGCTGCCAATTTTCATAGTAAAGTGAGTCAAGTGGTCGAAAAATTTTGTGAAAAAATTAAGCTAGATAAAAGCGATATGCGTTTGAGAGATCATCAGCATCTGACTTATGATTTGTTTGCTAAGCATAAAGGCTGCACAATTACCCAAGTACATAAATTACGTGAAATTAATAAACGCTATACCAGTCAGAAGGTAACAGTACCTAGTCACCATAGTGCGATGAATTATGCCGTTGTGACCTTGAATATCAGTAATGAGCTATTGCAACAAGTTGAAATTGATAGTCATTCAAAGGATCCTTACAATCCTTTGTATATGTATTTAACCGATGTTTTTACTATGGCAGCAAAGCGCTATAACTTAAACAATGGCGCGCTGATTGCCAATGGTTTAGTACCTATTGTTAGATACAGTATTCATGAGATCGTATCTAGAGTGGGTGAGTTGCAAATGTTAGGGTATAACCCTGAGCAGAGTCCATGCGGTATTGTTAGTAAATGGAATGCGGCTGAGCTTACGGATAATGTTCAATTAGTCTTTGTGGCAACACCTGAAAATAATAGTGGTCATGGTTTTGGTCGATTTTTAAATCAAATAGAGCAAGCAATGCAATTAATGGCAGTAGAACTTGAAATAGAGCCGACTAAAGAAGAAATGATGGTGAGGTTTCATCAGCACCTTGCCTATAATTTTTAATGACTAATTAAGTTGGCCGACCTAAGCTGATTGAGGTCGTTTTTGTAACTTACGTTGTAACGTTCTTCGGTGCATTGAAAGCTGTCTAGCAGTAGCCGAAATATTACCCTGGTTAGCTTTTAATACTTGTTGAATATGTTGCCATTCAACTTGCTCGGCAGATAAGGTTTGTTCACTTTTAGTATCGACTGCGATGGTTTCAGCTTTGCTGCCTTTTAGCGTCGCGAGTAGTGTTTGACTATCCACGGGTTTAGATAAGTAATCATCAGCACCTAATTTTATCGCGTCAACCGCAGTAGCAATACTAGCAAAACCGGTAAGCAATACAATACGGCTTTGTGGACGTAATTTACGTAATGGGGTGATGATTGATAAGGTATTTTCCTCTGCCAATTTCATATCCAGCAAAATAAAATCAGGAGTGTGACGATGGCATGCGAGTAACGCATCATTGTTATTATCCACTTGTACACAATCAAAGCCGTGTTTAGTCAAACGTCTGTTAAGGGTGTTGGCAAAAATAATATCATCTTCAACGATTAGTAATTTTGATGGCGTTGACGCTTCTGCTGAATTAGGCATACTCATTTCCTTATTGTTAACTGTATGATGAAATTGGTAGGCTTAAAGTAACTAGTGCGCCACCCTCTTGGTGGTTGGTTAAGGCTAGCTTACCACCAAGACGTTCTAAACTGGCGTGACTCAAAAAAACTGCCATGCCAAAACCTTGCTCACTGTTGACTGGTTTTACCCCTAATTCATTAAGTTTTTTTAAGGTAAATCCTTTGCCATAATCACGAATAGTGAATTGCCAGTTATTTTCAATAATTTGACAAGTGAGGTTAAGCGACTTGCTGTTATTGGCTTTACTCGCTCTAATGGCATTATTAATTAAATTGAGAATGGCGGGTAACAAAGCGGCATCAGCATTGATAGTGACACCTTTGGTTCTTTCGTCACTATTTTTTAATAACTGTAAGCTTATTTCTGGATTGTTTACTCGGACATTATCGGTTATTTCATCGAATAAATCCTGACAATTAATGGTTTTAATCACTTGTTCTTTTATATCGAAAACCATCGCACGAAAGTCAGATAAACTGTCTCTACAGCGAGTAAGTTGGCTCTGCATATCAAGCACTATTTCGTTGTCAGGTAAATCTTCACTTAATTCATCAGCCAGTAGTTGCACTGTTGCTATAGGGGTCGCCAATTGATGGGTTACCTGGGCGGAAGCAACACCTAATGAGGTGACTTGCTCTTGTTTTAATAAATTTTCACGATAGGCCGCGATAGCGAGCTCTTGTTGATTAATACTACGTGCCATTTTACCAACAACTATAGCAACCACGAGTGCTGAAAATAAAAAATTGATACCCATGCCAATAAAGTGACCTTGCATATTACCGTGCATAACACTCATGGGTAATGACCATAATAAAATGCTGTAAGAAGCAATGGCAAGAAAGGCGACTACCGTAAGCAATAACGGCGTTAAAGTGACTGCGGCTATCGCGATAGGAATGAGTAATAAAGAAACAAAAGCATTGGTTGCTCCGCCACTAAAGAATAGTAATAGAGAAAGGAAAATAATATCAGCACATATTTGTACTAAGATTGCTTTTTGGCTGGCCTTCTTTTCACTTAAATGATTACGGCTATAATAAAGGTAACTACTGAAGGTAAAAAGTACTTCTAAGCTGATAACACTTACCAATGGCATCCATGGTAATTCGTACGCTAAGCCCAAATTGACGAAGAGAATTAACAGTAATTGAATCGCGATAGCAATGCTACGCAAAGCAATAATAGCTTGTATTTGACTCGTTCTTTTGAAAAATTGTGGCATATATTTCTTACTGGCTAAATATGAGTATAATAATAATGGTATATACCCAAGCTACCTGAATATGCAGCTTCAAGTGGTTTGGGTATAGATAAATTAACGATGATATCTTAGCCTATTTAACCGCAAAAAAGGCTGTGATAAATCATAAAAGAAACAATGAATAAGGCAGTGGATAAAATGACAGTTCAACTTAACGAAAAGCCATTACAAACAGCGACTTTAGCCGGAGGCTGTTTTTGGTGTATTGAAAGTGCGCTTAATATGGTTAAGGGCATTATTACTGCAAAGCCTGGTTATATGGGAGGGCAGAGTACAGCGCCAACTTATGAAGAGGTTTGTACTGGTCGCAGTGGTCATGCTGAAGTAGTGCAGCTTCAATTTGATAGCGATGTGATTAGTTTTAGAGAAATATTGGAGATATTTTTCAGTTTGCACAATCCAACGCAGTTAAACCGCCAAGGCAATGACATCGGAACACAATACCGCTCAGAAATTTTTACCCATGATGCTCAACAACAAGCAGTGGCTTTAGCTATAATTGATGAAATAAATCAAGAGCAGTTATTTGATGACTCTATTGTCACTCAAGTGAGTCCAGCGGTTACTTTTTATTGTGGTGAGGATTATCATCAAAATTACTTTAAAAATAATCCAGAAAATCAATATTGCCAAGCCGTTGTATCACCCAAGTTAGCTAAGTTTAGAAAAACCTTTGTTGCTAAATTGAAATAAGCAACGACTTTTTCAGCGTAATATCTTCTACCGGACTAAATTAACTCCACTATATTTAAAGTAGGTGCGGGGTAATCTTTTTCGGTGGTGTATGATGCAAAAGAAAAAACTTATACTTTTTGCTATTTCACTCTTGGCAGTCTTAGTATGGCTTTATCCCTCTGAACAACCCTACAAATATCGGCAAGTTAAACGGTTAGCTACCGCAGAGGAAAATTATTTATTGCCGATCTCTCCGCATATTAGCCAAGTTAGTCGACCAAAAGAAACATTCCATTTCCCAGTCAAGCTTGGAGATGTTGGCCCCAGTAATTCTTTATATTCAGGCTCAAAGCAATATCCGTTTTATTGCATGACCATAGATTCCCATATAGGTCAGCCCTTGGTAGATAATCAAGAAGGTTTTGGTGTGCCTGTTTATGAAAATTTAGCGCTGCGCAGCAAGGTTATTGGTTATTCAAAAGATTGCTTATTTAAAAGTTATTTACAATTTTATTATCTAAATCTCGACAACAATCTAGTTAAACTTTCTACAAAGAAGTTTTCTCAATTAGCGTCTTTAAGGGATGCTCAGTTGCCCTTGCGATTGTTTCGCGCTGAGCGAGGTAGTATTAATCGTTTTATTTACACTATTGCCATGGCAATAACCCCAGAAGAGCTAGGTACACGTACGATGAGCTCATTGTGGAATAAAAAATTAATTTATCAGTTTAATGGCGGATCGGGCATAGGTTTTAGACAGGGCAGGCAAAAAGCGACAAAAACTATTTCTCGTCGTTTGACTGAAGTTCAAAAAGGCTATGCGATTATAAGCTCAAGCGGTAATCGCACTAGCTATACCTATAATATGTTATTGGCAGAAGACACTGCGCGTAGAGTGAAGCTTCATTTTATCAGTTTATTTGGCGAGCCTTTATACACCGTTGGTATTGGTGGCTCGGGTGGTGGTTTAGCACAATATCTTATTGGTCAAAATAGCCATGGGATTCTTGATGGCTTAATTCCTCAATACTCTTATCCTGATATGTTAAGCCAAACAATTTATACTTTAGATTGCGACTTATTTAATAATTATTTTACCTTTCGAGCAAAAGAAAATAGCCGATGGCAGCAATGGGACCAGCGACAATTACTTGAGGGCATGAATAGCTTACAAGATTTCCCACAAAAAATAGCCTTTCTACAACCCGTAGCTCAATTAATGGCGGGCATGGTGCCGAGTTTCCCTCAAGGTAATAGTGAATGTATTAACGGTTACTTTGGCTTATCGACCTTTATCCATAACCCGAGACAAGGTTTTTTAAGGCACTTTTATAGTGAGGATGTAGTTGGGCAAACGAATTGGAATTATTGGGAAGATATGGCTTGGCTGTTTAGTCGTGATAAACATGGGTTGGTAGAAAGCACCTGGGATAATGAAGGGGTGCAATATGGACTACACGCTTTAAAGCAAAATAAAATAACCTTAGCTGAATTTGTTCATATTAATAAAAATATTGGTAGTTGGAAACCGCAACATCAAATGAAAGCTGAAACAATTATTACTCCCTTTGGTCGTAAAATGCCATTTTGGCTTTCTTTATGGGGCAGCGATAATATAACACAAGTGATTAATGATGAGATGGCACCTCGACGTAGTGCTCCACTTAGTGCTATTGAAGCCGCCTATCGAGGGGGACAGGTTTTTATCGGTAAACTTGATTTACCTATTATTGATGTTCGTCATTACTTAGAAGAGAAGTTGGACATGCATCATATGTCGGCATCATTTAGCACGCGTCTGCGATTGCAACAAGCGAATGGTCATTATGAAAATCAGGTTATTTGGGTGGCAAAACGTGATTTTGACCCAACAATTCAAGCCTTTGACCTTATGGATTTATGGCTGTTAAAAAGTAAGGAATTCCCAGAGCTAAATGCAGCTCAAAGTAAACCAGCACAATTACAAGATACTTGTTTTGATGATCAGGGTGGTGTGCTGGCAAAAGGGAAAGATGTTTGGCATGGCAATTGGAACGACGTTGACTATGGAAAAAAATCATTAAAAAGAGGGAAATGCGCAGAACATTATGCCATTTTTTCGAATAGCCGTATTCAAGCGGAAGGTCCGTGGCAAGGCAGTGTTTTCAAATGTTATAAAATTCCGTTTGATCAGGCGATTAAGCAAGGTATGTATGGTGACATAGATTTAGCTGAGCAGTTGGCGTCTTTACGAGCAATATTTCCTCAAGGGGTATGTGATTATAGTCAGGGAGATGCTGGTAGACCAAGCGATCTTTAGCGTGGGAATTACGTCGAGTGAATATGAAAAAGCAAATACTTCGCCATTTCGAATGCATAAAGCCATTTTGAATGTTTAAATCAAAATAGCTTTAATACCTAGACCTTAAAAAATAGAACGAAATGAGGAACGGCCACTTCTTCTCGATAAACGACGGCTTCTCATTCTGCTATGTAATTCGTGACGTTTTGACTCTAACCACTCTTCGCGAGTAATAGTAGCGTCACCACTACGGCCCTCTTCACGAGTACGATAAGCACAAAATTCTTCAAAGGCTTCAAAGTCATCTTTAAATTCTTCAGCGACAAGTTCAATCATAATCGCATCATCTAAAAAGCCTAATACCGGAATATGATCTGGTACTAAATCTTCAGGGTCACTAAAGTAAGCTAAAGCACTTAATACTTCGGTGCGCTCTTCAGTAGGTATCTGCCATTCACCATCTTCAATCATGGCAACAAAAGTTTCTAATTTTTGAATACGCTCACGAACAAACTCGGGTACATTATCCTTTATGTTTTGGCTAATCTTTTTAGCATTAGCTAAAATATCTTGCTCGCTAAGTTGTTTGGCACCTGCTTGCGCTTTACGCATAACATCGCGAAAATACTCTAAGTCTGATTCGGTTAATTCAAATTTAACTTCAAACGCCATTATAATTCTCCTGCTTTTGGCTTTATTTTCAGTATGTTATTGGTAGTTAAGTCTAATACCAATAGCTGACCATTATTAATAGAGTTAGTTGAAATATAGTGATTTGATCTATTCTCTCAATTATTAATTTAGCAGAATAGATCCGTCACGACATCTTATTTACTTAAGTTTTTTAATTACTTTGTAACTTTATATTCACATAGTGTTATGCTTTTATTGTCTATTGCTACTCAATAACTATTCATTATGCCAACAACAGAGTTAACCGAAACAGAACCTACAAATGATGTGGTAAGTGTTCCAATTGAGGACAGTCAAAACTGTGAGAATTGCCATTCTCCACTAAATGGACCTTTTTGTGCTAATTGTGGACAAGAAGCCGATTCGAAATTGAAATACTTTTGGGTGGTTATCATGCACCTATTAGATGATATTTTTAGTTTTGATTCTCGCGCCAGTCGAACCCTTTTTCCTTTATTGACAAGGCCTGCTTTTTTAACGAATGAATATTTTGCTGGGAGAAGGGTGCATTATGTACCGCCGCTACGATTATATTTATTTATTAGTATTATTTTTTTCCTTACCTTAAAATTCTTTATCGCGGCCGATAATAACAAAGTCATTACTATTAGTGATAAACAAGCGCTTATCACTCAAGTTAAAAGCCATATAAAGGAACTAAAAACTGAGAAAAGCACCTTTGAGAACAAAGAAGAGCTCAGTGTTGAAGCTAATGATAATATTTCAAAATTAGATGCTGATATAGCAAGATTTACTACTTATCTCGATGATTTAAATAGTGATTATAGTCTGGGGAATAACAAACAGATTATAAAATTTACTCGAGAACTGGTTGAATTAGAATTTGATCAAATGAAAGGGGAGCTACCTGAGGATAAAAAAGCACGCTTTGATTCACTGATTACCAGTAGATTGAAAGCGAAAAAGGGTAAAAATGAAACTCAAGATAACAACGATATATCGATAGCTAATAATGAAGACGGCACCTTGTCATTTGATTTCCTGTCGGATGAAAAAAATAAAAAAGTAAATGCTTTTGCTAAAGAGTTAACTGAAAAAGCTGAAAAAGCGTTTAATTCAGATACTGGTCCACTCATTGAGCAAGTGATTGGTAAGCTTCCTCAGTTGATGTTTATTTTACTGCCACTTTTTGCGGTATTACTGAAAGTGATGTTTATTTTCTCTAAGCGATTATATATGGAGCATTTAACGGTGGCTTTGCATAGTCACAGCTTCATTTTTATAGCGATACTACTCTCTGAAATGCTTGATGTATTAAATGGCTATCTTGAAGAAACATATCCAAGCTTTGCTAGTTTTACTGGTGTTGTTGCAGGAGGGATTTTACTTTGGATACCGATCTATTTATTTTTAATGCACAAAAAAGTTTATAAACAAGGGGTCTTTTTTACCTTGGTGAAGTTCTGCGTTATTGGCACTATATATAGCGTTATGATCTTGCTAACTGGGCTTGTAGCTATAGTTTGGGGGTTAATGGGAACATAAGTTCGTCTAATATATTTGGCGTATCAGATAAATTTTTCATAAAAAAAGCGGTAAGCATAAAATGCTTACCGCTTTTTTTATAAATCGTAGCGTTTATTTAAAACGCATAGATAAATCAATGGCGTTAACATGTTTGGTAAGTGCACCGCTAGATATGTAATCTACGCCTGCTTTGGCATATTCTTGCAAAATTTCAATGGTCATATTGCCAGAGACTTCTAGTTTTGCTTTACCACGGGTTGCTTTGACGGCTTGCTCTATCATTTCAGGAGTGAAATTATCAAGCATGATAATATCAGCACCAGCGTTAAGCGCTTGTTCAAGTTCATCGAGTGACTCAACTTCTACTTCAACGGTCTTATCACTGTGATTGCTTTTAGCGGTAGCGACGGCTTGGCTAATGCCACCACAAGCGGCTATATGGTTTTCTTTTATTAAAAAGGCATCGAATAAGCCAATTCTATGGTTTACACCGCCACCACAAAGTACGGCATATTTTTGTGCGCTACGTAATCCAGGTAAGGTTTTACGAGTATCAAGAAGTTTAGTATCACTACCGGCTAACTCTTTCACATAGTGACTTGTTAACGTTGCTGTTCCTGATAATGTTTGCAAAAAGTTTAAGGCAACACGTTCACCCGTCAACAGAGTTCGGGCATCACCCTCAAGTTCAAACAGTGTGCTGTTAGCGGCAACAGATTCGCCATCATTAACGAACCAGGTGATTTTGGTCACTTGTTCAACGGTTCTATTTAAGGACGCATCAAGTTGCTTGAATACCTCATTCACCCAAGCAACACCACAAACGATACAATCTTCACGGGTAATTACAGTAGCAACCGCTTGCTCATTTTCGGGAATTAACATCGCGGTAATATCTTGGCTCGCTTGAGGCATAACATTATCAACGGCACCTAAATCTTCACAAAGGGCCCAAGAGATTGTTTTGCTAATATCTTGCTGTAATTTTTCTAATTGTGAACTAAGCATTGTTTTCTTCCTATTACAGGGGGTCCCGTAAGATTAATTGTTTACCCGTTTGATAAAAGTCTACTTGTTTTAGTGCGCTCATGCCTAAAAGTATTTCATCTGCTTTCATTGCTGGGTTTATGTGAGCGGCGACATTATACAAGAAAATATTACCTAAGCTCAATTGGGCAATTTCAGTTTTATAAACGGTAATACTGCCATTGGCGGTTTGTACTCGATAATTCCCTTGTGCGACTAGACCTAATTGCTCAGCAATATGCGCGGGTATGGACACTTGAGTTGCACCAGTATCGAGTAAAAAGGTAACAGGAGTCTCATTTATTGTGCCACGGGCAACATAATGACCTTGCCTATTTTGATCTAAAATCACCTCAGCTTGACCATTCTCCGTTAAGCGCATTTCCGGGCGGCTATTCGGGTTGTATTGCTCGTCAAGCACATCCTGAAATACGAACATTAATAATACTAAGCCAATTATCCAGGCTAGCCAAACGAATATCTTTGCCATTTTGTTTGTTGGGTCAACTTCAGCCATACTAAGCAACCTTTGATTAAGGGTACCGATATTGTATGTTAGCAAGTACTAAAGTACAAAGTAAGCGCATCAATTATTATAAAAATGAGAAACACATGCTTTCAATTTCCTCTGGCTGGTTAGTTCAGGCAGAACACCTGCCGTCACCGTTTTTTTCTCCACGTGAATTGGATGAAGAAATTAGTTTACTTGTTGTTCATAATATCTCTTTGCCTGCAGGGAAATTTGGCGATAATTACATTAGTGAGCTATTTCTTGGCCAACTAGATTGTAACGCTCATGTTAGTTTTAATGACTTAAGAGGCGTTGAAGTTTCAGCACATTGTCTTATTCGCCGTGATGGTCGTGTGATTCAGTATGTTGCTTTTACCGACAAAGCTTGGCATGCAGGAGTTTCATCGTTTAATAAAAGAGAGCGTTGTAATGATTACTCCATCGGCATTGAATTGGAGGGCACGGATGATATCCCTTATACCACAGAGCAATATCAACAATTAATCGCGTTAACACTTTGTTTGCAAGATCAATTTCCTGCTATCATTATGGACAATGTTGTTGGTCATTGTGATATTGCCCCGATTAGAAAAACCGATCCCGGGCCGGTATTTGACTGGCAATACTTTCGTCAGTGTTTGACTGAACAAGCGACAAGGAACAACACCTAACATGAGTTTATTAAGTTTATTAATTGCATTAGCAGCCGATCGATCTTTATCTGCAAAAATATGGCAATTTAATTTTTATTACCAACATTATCACCATTTTTTTAGCAAAAACTTTACTGCTAAGCAAGGCACTAAGGCTAGTGCGGTGTTTATTATCTTACCTGTTATTGCGACATACCTATTACTTGACGCTATTGATAACTCTGTACTGCAATTATTGCTTTCTACCGTGATACTTATCGTGTGTTTTGGTTGTACAACCACGAGAAAGAGTTACAAAAACTATTTGCATTCTGCCTTTCGTGGCGAAGAAACCACGACTGAGATGCATCACCAGCAATTATTGTCAGATAAAAACCTGCCAGAGATAGGCTTCGGCCAAGCACTTATTTGGTTAAACTACCGTTATTACATTGCTATTATGCTGTTCTTCACCGTTTTTGGTGCTGCTGGTGCGGTATTCTATCGTTTGTTAACGACAGTTATTGAGCATAAAAAAGCAAAATGTATGGCTAGTGCTGCTGAAAGTAAAGCACAAGCAGAAGTAAGCTCAGTAACTGAAAGCGAAAGTGAGCTTGAAGATCAACATGAAGCTGTCCATGAAGGTAACGTTGCGCCAAATATTATGAATGGTTGTCAAAATCATCATGATGTACTTTTTTGGTTAGATTGGTTACCTGTACGTATTGCCTCTTTTGGTTACATGTTTGTTGGTCACTTCTCCAAAGCTATGCCTGTTTGGCTAGAAAGTTTGTTTGATAGTCAAAAAGCAACCCATCAAGTTTTAATTGATGTTGCAGAAAAATCGGAAGACCTTTTGGTAAACGAAAACGACTGCACAGCAGAGCCTTGTTTACTTGTTAGACTGGCAAAACGCAATGTTCTTCTTGTACTCGCTGTTATTTCAATCTTGACCCTTTCTGGCTTGTTAAATTAAAAATTTCGCAGAAATAGATTGGTAAGACCAATCTATTTTCTCTCTATTTATGCGCTAAAATAGTTAAAATAAATTTGTTTTAGCGCATAAAAAACTTGCATAAATACTAGCCATCAACTAAATTTACTTGTCAAAAGTAGTCGAATTTGCTACTTTATCACCCAGAAATTGATTGGTCTTACCAATTTACCAGGTATTTGGCGAGTGATTTTAAGCCTTATTGTCTTTTTATTATCATTGAAATAATTAGTTAATTTACTTTTATGAATACAAACGTAACGACAAATAAATCAATACAAGCAGCCAAAAGTACTGGGCGAGTAAAGCCGCAGAAGTTGGCTGATATTATTTTAGCGCAGCTTGAAACTATGATAATTGAAGGCAGTTTACTGCCAGGTGAAAAATTATTACCTGAGCGAGAACTGGCATTGCAATTTGAAGTTTCTAGACCATCATTACGTGAAGCGATACAGAAGTTAGAAGCCAAAGGTTTGGTGACACGTAAGCAAGGTGGAGGAACGTTTGTTTGTAACAATTTGCTCAGTGGTTTTTCTGATCCCTTGTTTGAATTAATGTCCAACAACAATGAATCTCAATTTGATTTATTAGAGTTTCGTCATGGTATCGAAGGTATGGCATCTTACTATGCTGCTATGCGTGGTACACCTGCAGACTTTGAGCAAATTCAAGCAAAGCATAATGAAATTGGTAACAGCCAATTAGAAGATGACTTTCGAGGGGAAGCTGAAGCAGTTGTTGAGTTTCATTTAGCCATTTGTGCAGCGTCACATAATGCGGTTATTTTGCAGCTTGCTCGCAGCATGTCGTCATTATTAGCAGATAATATTGCACAAAATTTAACAGTTTTAGCAAAACGTCCTGATATCTTTAGCAAGATTACTGATTATAGAAAGCGTTTGCTGGATGCCATTCTCAGCGGTCAACCCCAAAAAGCGTGGGGAGCAAGCCACAGACATTTAGCGTTTATCGAAGAAGTATTATTAAAGTCAACTCAAGAAAACAGTCGCATGGAACGTTCAATGCGCAGAATGTAGATAAGTCAGTGGCGAACCTCAAAAGGCTTGGGGAGCAAGTCATCGACATTTAGCGTTTATCGAAGAAGTATTATTACTCTTTAAAGAAATGTACACAAGAAAATAGCCGCATGGAACGCCCAATGCGCAGAATGTAGAAAATTAAAGATAAATCACCTGTAGGAGCGAATTTATTCGCGAGGTGTTAAAAAATCGGGGATAAGCTCCTCCTACAAACAAAATATTTTATTAAATAAAAAAGTATTGGAGACTAAACAATATGTCAGATCTACCAAATATCGATATTGATTCAGCAGAAACCCAAGAGTGGTTAGAATCAATGGAGTCAGTATTAGAAAATGAAGGCCCAGAACGTGCACATCAATTATTAGAAACGTTAATTGAACGTGCTCGTCGTGGTGGTACTCATTTACCATTTGATGCAACTACTGCTTATGTAAATACTATCCCGCCAGGTCAAGAGCCTCATATGCCTGCGGACCAAACTATTGAATCACGTATTCGTGCTGCAATTCGTTGGAACGCTTTGGTATTAGTATTACGTGCTTCTAAAAAAGATTTAGAGCTTGGCGGTCATATCGGTAGTTTCGCTTCTTCATCTACTTTGTATGATGTAGGTTTTAACCACTTCTTTAAAGCAGCAACGCCAGAAAATGGTGGCGACTTTATTTTCGCACAAGGTCATATTTCTCCAGGTATTTATTCACGTGCTTTCATGGAAGGCCGTTTAACTGAAGATCAAATGAACAACTTCCGTCAAGAGTGTGATGGCAAAGGTTTATCTTCATACCCACATCCTCATTTGATGAAAGATTTTTGGCAGTTCCCAACAGTTTCTATGGGCTTAGGTCCATTACAAGCTATCTACACTGCACGCTTCTTAAAGTACTTAACTGATCGTGGTATTAAAGATTGTTCAGGTCAACGTGTTTACTGTTACTTAGGTGATGGTGAGACAGATGAGCCAGAATCATTAGGTGCTATTGGTTTAGCCTCTCGTGAAGGTTTAGATAACTTATGTTTCGTAGTTAACTGTAACTTACAGCGTTTAGACGGTCCGGTACGTGGGAACGGTAAAATTATTCAAGAACTTGAAGGTACATTCCGTGGCGCAGGCTGGGAAGTAGTGAAAGTTATTTGGGGTTCTTACTGGGATTCACTAATTGCGCGTGATACGTCAGGTAAATTACTACAGTTAATGAATGAAACAGTTGATGGCGAATACCAAAACTGTAAAGCGAAAGGTGGTAAATACACGCGCGAAAACTTCTTTAACAAGTACCCTGAAACAGCGGCTATGGTTGCGAACATGTCAGATGATGACATTTGGCGTTTAAACCGTGGCGGTCATGATCCAGTTAAAGTGTATGCTGCTTATGATCAAGCAATGAAAACTAAAGGTCGTCCTACCGTTATTTTAGCTAAAACAGTTAAAGGGTTTGGTTTAGGTGCCTCAGGTGAAGCATTAAACATTGCACATAACGTTAAGAAAATGGACGTTGAAGCAATTAAACATTACCGTGATCGTTTCAATATTCCAGTAAAAGATGAAGATATTGCTGACTTACCTTTCTACAAGTTCCCTGAAGACAGCGAAGAATTCAAGTACATGAAAGCGCGTCGTGAAGCATTAGGTGGTTCATTACCAGCACGTCGTGTCCAAGCAGAAGAGCAACTTGAAGTACCAGCACTTAAAATATTTGATCCTATCTTAAAAGGTTCAGGTGAGCGTCAAGTATCTTCAACAATGACTTTTGTACGTGTACTGAACAGCCTATTAAAAGATAAGAAAATCGGTAAGCGCATCGTGCCAATCATTCCTGATGAAGCACGTACCTTTGGTATGGAAGGTTTATTCCGCCAAGTTGGTATTTATGCGAGTGAAGGTCAAAAGTATGTTCCTCAGGATGCTGACCAAGTTGCTTATTATCGTGAAGATAAAAAAGGTCAAGTTTTACAAGAAGGTATTAATGAATTAGGTGCTATGGCCTCTTGGGTAGCTTCAGGTACGTCTTACTCTACTTGTAACGCTACCACTATTCCGTTCTACATCTACTACTCAATGTTTGGTTTCCAACGTGTTGGTGATTTAGCATGGGCAGCGGGCGATAGCCAAGCGCGTGGTTTCTTATTAGGTGCTACTGCCGGTAGAACAACACTTAATGGTGAAGGTCTGCAACATCAAGATGGTCATTCACATGTACAAGCTGGCTTAATCCCTAACTGTGTGACTTATGATCCAACTTACGGTTATGAAATTGCTGTTATCGTGCGTGAAGGTTTACGTCGCATGTATGAAGAAAATGAAAATGTTTTCTTCTACTTAACGTTAATGAATGAAAACTATCAACATCCAGCAATGCCTGAAAATAAAACGGTTGAAGACGAAATCATTAAAGGTATTTATCAACTAGAACAAGCCGCGCCTGCTAAAGGTAAAGCGACAGCAAATGTTCAGTTGTTAGGTTCAGGTACTATCCTTGAGAAAGTACGTGAAGCAGCTCAAATTCTAGCGAATGATTACAATGTTTCTAGTGATGTTTACTCAGTAACTTCATTTAACCAACTAGGCCGTGATGGACAAGACGTGACTCGTTGGAACATGCTTCACCCTGAAAGTGAACAGCGTGTACCATATATAGCAAAAATTATTACTAAAGAAGCGGGTCCTGCCATTGCTGCAACGGATTACATCAAAAACTATTCTGATCAAGTACGCGCTTATCTAGATACTGAATACCGCTGTTTAGGTACTGATGGTTTTGGTCGTAGTGATAGCCGTGAAAATTTACGTACTCACTTTGAAGTAAGTGCAGCTTACATTGTTGTTGCGGCATTATTTGAGTTAGCGAATCGCGGTGAAATCAAGCGTTCAGTAGTTACCGAAGCAATTAAACGCTTTGATATTGATACTGAAAAACTTAACCCACTTTACGCTTAGTAAGTGACTAGATAAGGAAAATATTATGTCTATAGAAAAAGTTCTAGTCCCTGATGTGGGTGGCGATGAAGTTGAAATTATTGAAATTTGTTTTGCTGTTGGCGATACCTTAGAAGCAGATGAAGGTATTGTTACTGTTGAAACTGATAAAGCTTCAATGGATATTCCAGCGCCGTTTGCAGGTGAGCTTGTTAGCTTAACCGTAAAAATTGGCGACAAAATTAAAGAAGGCGATGTCATTGCCGAAATGAAGGCGGCTGGTGCAGCATCTGCTCCAACTGAAGAAGCACCTGCTGCAGTAGTTGAAACACCAGCAGCACCAGTTGCTGCTGCTGTTGCTGTTGAAGCGGCTCCAGTAGCTGCTCCGGTTGCTACTGCCTCTCAAGTGATTGAAATCGCGGTACCTGATATTGGTGAAGATGGCGAAGTTGACGTTATTGAAGTATTAGTGAACGTTGGCGACGTGATTGAAGAAGAAGATGGTTTAATCACACTTGAAACTGATAAAGCGACGATGGATGTTCCATCAACGCACGCGGGTACGGTGAAAGAAGTATTTATTAGCAACGGTGATAAAGTTAAGCAGGGTTCACTTGTTATTAAGCTTGAAACCTCTGGCGGCGCAGCACCTGTTGCTGCAACACCTACAGTGCAAGCTGCACCTGCAGTGTCTGCTCCAGCGGCTGTAAAAGCAGCACCAGTTCCACATCACCCACAAGCGGGTAATGTGAAGAAAGGCAGTATTTATACATCACCATCAATCAGACGTCTTGCTCGTGAATTTGGTGTTGATCTAACCTTAGTGAAAGGCTCTGGTCGTAAAGGCCGAATCTTAAAAGAAGATGTGCAATCGTACGTGAAATATGAACTATCTCGTCCAAAAGCGAATGCAGGTAGTTCTGTTGCTGCGGGTGAAGGTGGTTTACAAGTTGTTAGTGCTAAAGCGATTGATTTCTCTAAATTTGGCGAAATTGAAACGAAAGCATTAACGCGTATTCAGAAAATTTCTGGACCATTTTTACATCGTAACTGGGTAACTATTCCACATGTTACTCAATTCGATGAAGCTGATATCACTAACGTTGAAGCGTTCCGTAAAGAACAGAACGTTGTTTGTGAAAAGCAAAAGCTTGGTTTTAAAATTACACCATTAGTATTCATCTTAAAAGCGGCGGCGGATGCATTACGTACTTTTCCAACGTTTAACTCAAGCCTGAGTGAAGATGGTGAAAGTTTAATTCTTAAAAAGTACATTCACATAGGTGTTGCGGTTGATACACCAAATGGTTTGGTTGTTCCGGTAGTACGTAATGTTGACCAAAAAGGTATTCATCAGTTATCTCGTGAATTACTTGAAATTAGCATGAAAGCACGTGATGGCAAGTTAAAAGCAGCAGATATGCAAGGTGGTTGTTTTACTATTTCTAGCCTAGGTGGTATTGGCGGCACGGCATTTACGCCAATCGTTAATGCACCAGAAGTGGCTATTTTAGGTGTTTCTAAATCAGAAATGAAACCTAAGTGGAACGGTAAAGACTTCGAACCTAAATTAATGTTGCCATTATCAATGTCTTACGATCATCGTGTAATTGATGGTGCATTAGCGGCACGTTTCACCGTGCATTTAGCGGGCGTTATGTCTGACATTCGTAAATTGGTACTTTAGTCGATATTGACTAATTAAAGTTGGCGAAATTCGACACATAAGAGTAGAATTTCGCCATCAAAATTTGAAACAAATATAAAAGGGGAGTTCAATACGCAGTGGCTTTGTTCAAGAGCAAGTAGAAAGCACGGAGTTGATGACTATCAATGAGTAATTTCGCCGTAGCTATTGGACAAAAAAGCAAGGTGTTGTACTAACCTTAACTAATAATGAGGATAAGCATGAGTAACAATATCAAAACTCAAGTAGTAGTATTAGGTGCAGGCCCTGGTGGTTATTCAGCGGCATTTCGTGCAGCAGATTTAGGTTTAGACGTAGTATTAGTTGAAAGCCGTGAAACATTAGGTGGCGTTTGTTTAAACGTTGGTTGTATCCCATCAAAAGCATTACTTCACGTTGCTAAAGTTATTGATGATGCAGCGGCAATGGCTTCTCACGGTGTTACTTTTGGTAAGCCTGAAATTGATTTAGATAAAATACGTGGCTGGAAAGAAAGCGTAATTGCTCAACTTACTGGTGGTTTAGGCAGCATGTCTAAAGCCCGTAAAGTAGCTACAGTATACGGTTACGGTAAATTCACTTCTGATAAAACTATCGAAGTTGAAGGTAATGACGGCGAAAAAACGACTATTACTTTTGATAACGCAATTATCGCAGCGGGTTCTTCAGTAGTTGACTTACCATTTATCCCTAACGATGACCCACGTGTTATCGATTCAACTGGCGCGCTAGAGCTTAAAGACGTTCCTGAAGAATTATTAGTACTTGGTGGCGGTATCATTGGCCTAGAAATGGGGACTGTATACTCGGCTTTAGGTTCTAATGTATCGGTTGTTGAGTTTGCTGATCAATTAGTACCAGCAGCTGATAAAGATATCGTTAGAGTTTATAACAACTACAACAAGAAAAAATTCAACATCATGGTGTCTACTAAAGTTGTTGCTGTTGAAGCAAAAGATGACGGTTTATATGTTACTTTTGAAGGCAAAAAAGCACCAAAAGAACAAGTACGTTATGACAAAATTTTAGTTGCTGTTGGTCGTAAGCCAAACGGTCACTTAGTTGCTGCTGATAAAGCTGGCGTAAATGTTGATGAACGTGGTTTCATTAACGTGACTAAAGAAATGCGTACTAACGTACCTCATATCTTAGCGATTGGTGATGTTGTTGGTCAACCTATGCTTGCGCATAAAGCTGTTCATGAAGCACATTGTGCTGCAGAAGTGATTTCTGGTAAGAAACATGAGTTCGACCCACGTTGTATTCCTTCAATTGCTTATACTGATCCAGAAATGGCTTGGGTTGGTGTTACTGAAGCTGAAGCAAAAGCTGAAGGCCTAAACATTGAAGTTGCTAACTTCCCATGGGCTGCTTCTGGCCGTGCTATCGCGTCTGCACGTACTGAAGGTAAAACTAAGATGATCTTTGAAAAAGAAACAGGTCGTGTTCTTGGTGGTGCTATTGTTGGTATCAATGCTGGTGAAATGCTTGGTGAAATCTGTTTAGCGGTTGAAATGGGCGCTGATGCTGAAGATCTTGCGTTAACTATTCATGCTCACCCAACGTTGAATGAATCAATTGGCTTAGCAGCAGAAATCTTTGAAGGTTCAATCACTGATTTACCCAATGCTAAAGCAGTTAAAAAGAAAAAATAATAACGTTTACTTTCGCTTAGCGAAATAAAAATTATTTAATAAAAACCAATTATAGATAATAATGTTAGTTATTTATAATTGGTTTTTTTGTGCCGGTAGTTTGATAATTAACACTCTGTTAACCTTAGGGAGCTCTAAAAATAAAAGGATTTAATTATGAGTCATAAAATACTCTACGCGAGTGCTGTTGCTTTTCTAGCAGCTAACGCTAGTGCCCAAGTTTCTGCCAACGAAATTTCTCAGCACCTATCAACGATTGTTATCCCAGACCCCCTCAAGCGTGTTAATCCAAAATACCCAATGACAGCAGCTCGACAAGGTAGAAAAGGTTGGGCTATTTTCAGTTTTGTTATTAATGAAGATGGCAATGTTGCGGATGTTATTCTAAAGGATAGCTCGGGCAGCAAAGATATCACTAAAGCGGCAAAAAAAGCGATTAAGAAATGGCATTATACCCAAACTACATGAAGATGCAGTTTTCTAAACCAGCCCTGCGGGGACGTCTGAGAAAACCTACCAGTTGGAAGAATTGTAGTATTTATGTCTATGGTGAGCCAAAAACTAGTTTTAACCTCATTGAGCATCCACTCGATATATAATTTCTCTAAATCAATCCCTTTAGCGCTATTGCTGCCATCACTTTCTATTTGCTAGACTGATGATACAACGGTTAAAAGGATAATAACTATGTTAAATTTCACCCTAAAATCAACACTCCAGCATATAATTTTTTTGTTATGTGTTTTTTTGTTAACTGCTTGCGCAGGACCTAGTCAAGGTGTGCTCGGTCAAGCCCAGTCAGAATGGGACTTTGATCACCAACTACAATTTAAAAAAACTCAATTTGATGACAGCCATTATCAGTTAGAAGTTATTCCGAATAATAAAGTTAGCTTTGAGCGTTTGTCTGCATTTTTGTTGCGAAGAAGTTACTTAATTTGTGGAATGTATGGTTATAAGTTGGAGTTAATTGCCGGTGTAGAAAGCTTTGATTATCTGCGCGCATCACCTAATTTAATTTTGCCAAATCTAACGGCTAAGCTTGAGTGTGCAATAAATCAATAATACGGTGACAATCTTATGACGTAGTTTGTGAGGACTTTTTTGAAGATAAAAACGTAAATATATAGGCGAAAAAATGAGGGTTACTTATACAAGTAACCCTCATTGTTTATTCTGTTTAGCTATTAAGTAGAAGTTCTACCCACTAACTAACTATTATACCACTTTTACTGGTACAGCTTGAGCAGTGTACTTAGTAGTCATCTCATGCGTAGGAGGAGCAAATCGAGTTAAATCGATACCTTCTACTGCTGACTTGTACTCTTCGATTGTTGGGAAACGACCAAGCATAGTTGAAAGTACAACTAACGGCGTAGAGCCAAGTAGTGATTCACCTTTCTTCTCAGCAGTATCTGCAACAACACGGCCTTGGAATAAGCGTGTTGACGTTGCAATAACCGTATCGCCAGGTTCTGCTTTCTCTTGGTTACCCATACATAAGTTACAGCCAGGGCGTTCAAGATACATGATGTTTTCGTATTTAGTACGTGCAGCATTTTTAGGTACAGCATCGTCAAATTCGAAACCTGAGTATTTTTGTAAAATTTCCCAGTCACCTTCAGCTTTAAGCTCATCAACAATGTTGTATGTTGGTGGCGCAACAACAAGTGGTGCTTTAAACGAGATGCTACCGTTTTGCTTTTCAATGTTACGGAACATTTGCGCGATGATTTGCATATCACCTTTGTGAACCATACAAGAACCAACAAAGCCTAAATCTACAGACTTGCCATCGTAGTATGAAACAGGGCGAATAACATCATGCGTGTAACGTTTAGAAGCGTCTTCGTTGTTTACATCTGGATCAGCAATCATTGGTTGGTCGATAACATCTAAATCAATCACTACTTCTGCGTAGTATTTAGCATTATCATCTGGTGCTAATGCAGGGTTAGTACCTGATTTAATGTCACTGATACGTTGGTCAGCTAATGCGATTAAACCGTTAAGTGTTTTCGCTTCGTTTTCCATACCCTTGTTGATCATGATTTGGATACGGCTCTTAGCAAGCTCAAGTGATTGAATTAACGTTTCATCTTCAGAAATACAGATAGACGCTTTAGCCTTCATTTCTGCAGACCAATCAGTAAATGTAAATGCTTGGTCAGCTAATAAAGTACCAATATGCACTTCAATTATACGACCTTGGAATACGTTTTCACCACCAAATTGCTTAAGCATTTGCGCTTGAGTAGAGTGAACTACGTCACGGAAATCCATGTGGCCTTTCATCTTACCTTTAAAAGTAACTTTTACAGACTCAGGGATTGGCATAGCCGATTCACCCGTTGCTAGTGCGATTGCCACTGTACCTGAGTCGGCACCAAAGGCTACACCTTTAGACATACGAGTATGCGAGTCACCACCAATGATGATTGCGCGATCGTCAACTGTGATATCGTTTAGTACTTTATGAATAACATCAGTCATTGCATGGTAAACGCCTTTCGGATCACGTGCAGTAATAAGACCGAACTTGTTCATGAATGCCATAAGCTTAGGAATGTTAGCTTTAGCTTTGCTATCCCAAACTGACGCCGTATGACAACCTGATTGGTATGCACCGTCTACTAGTGGAGAAATAGTAGATGCTGCCATCGCTTCAAGTTCTTGACATGTCATAGGGCCTGTCGTGTCTTGAGAGCCAACAATGTTCACTTTAACGCGAACATCTGAGCCTGCATGTAATGGTGTTTCAGACGTTACACCAACAGCGTTGTTATTAAAGATTTTTTCAACAGCAGTAAGACCTTGGCCTTCATGTGAAATTTCTTTTGACGTTGCATATACAGGTGTTGTTGCTACGCCAAGTGTTTGTGCAGCGAACGTTTGTAATTTCTTACCAAATGTTACAGCGTAAGAACCACCTGCTTTCATGAATTCTACTTTTTGCGGTGTAAAGGCTGAAGATATATCCGCAAGCTCTTTGTCACCGTTGTATAATTTCTTCGCTTTGGTATCAATAGTTAACACTGTGCCAGTTGCTACTGAGTAAGCTTCTTCTAAAACGGCATCACCATTTGCATCAACAACTGCGTTGCCACTTGCATCTACTTTCTTAACCCAGTTTTTAAGGTCAAGACCAATACCGCCAGTTACATCAACGGTTGTTAAGAAGATTGGAGAAATACCATTAGTACCAGCAACTACCGGTGCAATGTTAATAAACGGTACGTATGGGCTTGCTTGTTTACCTGCCAATAGTGCAACGTTGTTAACACCCGACATACGAGAAGAACCAACACCCATAGTGCCTTTTTCAGCAATTAACATCACTTTTGCGTTAGGATGCTTAACTTGTAATGCTAGTATTTCTGCTTGAGCTTCTGGTGTGCTCATGCATTGGCCATGCAATTCACGGTCAGCACGAGAATGGGCTTGATGACCTGGAGAAAGTAAATCAGTTGAGATATCACCTTCACCGGCAATATAAGTCACTACTTCAACTTTTTCTTCAACATTTGGTAATTTTGTGAAAAATTCAGCTTGTGCGTAGCTTTCTAAAATTTCTTTCGCAAGTGCATTGCCTGCTTTAAATGCAACTTCAAGACGGCTAGTATCTGCGTCATATAAGAATACTTGCGTTTTTAATACTTCTGCTGCTGGTTTTGATACTGCTGCGTCATCAGATAATGCTAAATCAAGAAGTACTTCAATTGAAGGACCGCCTTTCATATGAGATAACAATTCAAAAGCGAATGTTGGTGTAATTTCAGCAACGACTGATTCAGTTAGGATAATTTCTTTTAAGAAAGCTGCCTTTACGCCTGCAGCGCTTGTAGTGCCAGGTAAAGTGTTATAAATGAAGAAATTAAGTGAATCTTCGCGATACTCATTTCCTGAATCTTTAATCTGAGCAATAATCTCAGATAATAAATCGGCAGCGTCAATTGGCAGAGGAGCCAATCCTAGATCGGTTTTACGACTTTCAATTTCTTTAATGTACTCTATATATAGACTCATTTAAAACTCTCTCTAGTTCAGATGCGCTAATAACATGGTCATCATTAGCAAGGACAAATTTTTTGTCTATTTTACCTGATTTTCTATGCACTACTAATCATTTGGTTAAATAAGCACTATTCACATTTGTTATAGCTAATAGAGGATCTGGTTATAGTGGTTATGTTGGTTACGTTACCTATTGATTATATTGTAGAAACATACATCAACCAGATTGTTTAGTAGTAAAGTTCCCTATGTCCATGCAAGCTCGCGACTAAAATACGATTATCTTGGTAGATTTAAAATTCGTCTAGTCGCTGAAAGCCACCTTATCCCCTATACTATAACTACAGTCAAGCTGGCTAATTCAACACATCATACAGCCATCTTAACAAGCCTAATTGTTAACTTTTTGCATAATAGAATCTTAAGAAAAATCGAGACATTTCCGACAATATAAAAAACAAAGAATAATAGACTAGTATAATAGTCGTACAGATGAAAATAAAAAACCATGCAAGTAATTGAAAAGCAGCAATTATAACAATCATGAATATTTAAAATAAACAGTGCAACTAGTTGCAGGTAAGTAAAAGTGTCGACAATATTGTATTATTAAGACTAATTTCCAATCCTGTTTTAATCCTAGAGACTTAAAAACTTTGTTCTAAATTGGCTCTATATTAACCGAGTCATCGCTAAAGTGATTAGTGTCTCCAATAAGAAGGTGAATAGCATGCTTCAAGAATATCGCAACCACGTAGTAGAACGTGCAGCTGAAGGTATCGTACCTAAAGCTTTAGACGCTGAAAAAACAGCAGCATTAGTCGAATTAATTAAAAATCCACCAGCAGGTGAAGATGCTTTTTTAATTGATTTATTAACAAATCGTGTGCCAGCAGGTGTTGATGATGCCGCTTATATTAAAGCAGGGTTTTTAGCCGCAGTGACTAAAGGTGAAGCGACTTCACCTATCTTAAGCCCTGAAAAAGCCACTGAATTATTAGGCACTATGTTAGGTGGTTATAACATTCAGCCGATGATTGACCTTTTAGAATGTGACAAGTTATCAACGACAGCAGCTAAAGGCCTATCAAATACATTATTAATGTTTGATGCCTTCCATGATGTTCAAGAAAAAGCTGAAGCCGGCAATGCTGCTGCTAAGCAAGTTATGCAATCTTGGGCCGACGCACAATGGTTCACATCAAAAGAAAAAGTCGCTGAAAAAATAACAGTTAAAGTATTTAAAGTGACGGGTGAAACTAATACTGATGATTTATCTCCAGCACCTGATGCTTGGTCTCGTCCTGATATTCCATTACACGCTAAAGCGATGCTTAAAATTGCTCGTGAAGGTATCAACCCTGATAAAGATGGCACTATTGGTCCTATCGTTCAGCTCGAAGAGTTACAAAAAGACGGCATTCCACTAGCGTACGTTGGTGATGTTGTTGGTACGGGGTCCTCTCGTAAATCGGCAACAAACTCTGTTTTATGGTTTATGGGCGATGATATCCCTTGTATCCCTAACAAACGTGGTGGCGGTGTCTGTTTAGGCGGTAAAATCGCGCCTATCTTCTATAACACTATGGAAGATTCAGGCGCATTACCGATTGAATTAGACGTTCAAAAAATGAACATGGGTGATGTTATTGACATTTATCCATACGAAGGCGTTGTTAAAAATGCTGCTGGCGATGTTATTTCAGAATTTACACTTAGCCCCGTATTGTTTGACGAAGTTCGTGCTGGTGGTCGTATTCCTCTTATCATTGGTCGTGGTTTAACAGGCCGTGCTCGTGAAGCATTAGGTTTAGAAGTTACAGATTTGTTTGCAACGCCAGTTGATCCAGCTGCTTCTGCTAAAGGTTTTACCCTTGCACAGAAAATGGTAGGTAAAGCATGTGATATTGATGGTGTTCGTCCTGGTCAATACTGTGAACCTAAAATGACTACTGTGGGCTCGCAAGATACTACCGGTCCTATGACACGTGATGAGTTGAAAGATTTAGCTTGTTTAGGTTTCTCTGCTGATTTAACTATGCAGTCTTTCTGTCATACCTCAGCTTATCCTAAGCCTGTTGATGTAATTACCCATCACACCTTACCTGATTTCATGATGAACCGTGGTGGTGTTTCATTACGTCCAGGCGATGGTGTTATTCATTCTTGGTTAAATCGTATGTTATTACCTGATACCGTAGGTACAGGTGGTGATTCACATACGCGTTTCCCATTAGGGATTTCTTTCCCTGCAGGCTCTGGTTTAGTTGCTTTTGCAGCAGCAACTGGTGTTATGCCACTTGATATGCCTGAATCAGTATTGGTTCGCTTTAAAGGTGAAATGCAGCCAGGTATCACTTTACGTGACCTAGTACATGCTATCCCTTATTACGGTATCAAGAATGGTTTATTAACTGTTGAGAAAGCCGGTAAAATCAACGAATTCTCAGGTCGTGTACTTGAAATAGAAGGCCTTAAAGGTTTATCAGTTGAGCAAGCGTTTGAATTATCTGATGCTTCTGCTGAGCGCTCCGCAGCAGGTTGTTCAATCAAACTTGAAGAAGATGCCGTTGCTGAATACTTAACGTCTAACATTGTTATGCTTAAGTGGATGATCAGTGAAGGTTACGGCGATGTACGTACGATTACACGTCGTATTAAAGGTATGCAAGAATGGTTAGCTAACCCTTCATTAATGGAAGCAGATTCAGATGCTGAATATGCTCATATTATTGAAATTGATTTAGCTGACATTAAAGAGCCAATCGTTTGTTGTCCAAATGATCCTGATGATGCAAAGTTACTATCTGACGTTGCTGGTGTTGCAATTGATGAGGTATTCATCGGTTCATGTATGACCAACATTGGTCATTTCCGTGCTGCAGGTAAATTGATTGAGTCTTTCCATAATGAGGGTGGTGGTTCATTGCCAACACGTATGTGGGTTACACCACCGACTAAAATGGATAGCGCACAACTGAAAGATGAAGGTTACTTCAACATTTATGGTAAAGCCGGCGCTCGTGTAGAAACTCCGGGTTGTTCACTGTGTATGGGTAACCAAGCACGTGTAGGTGATAATACTACAGTATTGTCTACTTCAACACGTAACTTCCCTAACCGATTAGGTAATGGCGCAAATGTATACTTAACGTCAGCAGAGCTTGCGGGTGTTGGTGCTATCTTAGGTAAACTTCCAAGTCCTGCTGAGTATATGGAGTATGCGTCTCAAATTGATGCTACTGCTGCCGATACTTATCGTTACTTGAACTTTGATAAGATGGAAGAGTACACCAAAAAAGCTGATACGGTAATTTTACAAGTAGAAGCCTAATTTGACATTTTTCTTATCGTTAAGTTTCACTCTTTCGTTGTTGGAAGTACTCACCTAGTTGCTAATATAAGTAAATAGGCTCCGCGCACTCTCCTAGAAATAGCGTCACTTAACTTTGATAAGAATGCCAAATAGGAATGAATAAAAAACGCCACTTCTTAGTGGTATTTTTGTTTTAGATATTAGTAAGTTAGCTGTCTAAATGTTTATCTGTAATTAACATTAGATGTACACTCTCCTAGAAAAAGTTTGGCTTAGATGAAGAAAAGCTTGAAATATATTTGTTTTATATAAACGCCACTTCGTGTTAACAAGCTGGCGTTTTTTATTGACTTAAATTTGAGCGGAATTTAAGCATATTAAACAGATATCCTTTCTGCTAGAATGCGCCTCCCAAGCAAAACTTGATCTAGATCAGGTTTTGCTTTCAATCTAAAGCACTGGATTTACGTTCCAGTTAGCTCAATGGAGAAAATATGAGTTCATCAGAAAAAAAGTTATCTACACCTGCGACAGTACAAACACCATCAACCATCACTATTTGTGCGTTATATAAGTTCGTGCGTTTAGATGCATTTGAGACCTTACGTGAGCCATTATCAAATAAAATGACCAGTGTTGAGGTTAAAGGTACCTTATTATTGGCCGCGGAAGGCATTAACGGTACCATTGCTGGCCCACAAGCTGGTATTGATGCGGTACTTGCTTTTTTAGGCGAGCAATCAGGTTTAGATAATATCTCTCATAAAGAATCCTACAGTGAAGAAAACCCATTTCATCGTACTAAAGTGAAATTGAAAAAAGAAATCGTTACTATGGGTATTGAAGGTATTGATCCTAACCAAGTGGTTGGCACTTACGTAAAGCCTAAAGATTGGAATGCTTTAATTTCTGATCCAGAAGTGGTCTTAGTTGATACCCGTAACGATTATGAAATCGAGATTGGCACCTTTAAAAATGCCATTAATCCGAACACCGAAACGTTTCGTGAATTTCCTGATTATGTTGCAAAGAACCTAGATAAAAATAAACACAAGAAAGTTGCCATGTACTGTACAGGTGGTATTCGTTGTGAAAAATCTACGGCATACTTAAAAGAGCAAGGTTTTGAAGAGGTATATCACCTTGAAGGTGGCATTTTGAAGTACCTTGAAGAAGTACCGAGCACTGAGACCTTATGGGAAGGTGAGTGTTTTGTTTTTGATGGTCGTGTTGCCGTTAATCATGAACTAGAGCAAGGTCAATACGATCAATGTTTTGCCTGTCGTTTTCCCTTAACCGACTTAGAAAAAGAAAGCGAACATTATGTTAAAGGCGTAAGCTGTCACCGTTGCCATGACAAAGTGTCTGAACAACAACGTAACCGCTATGCTGAACGTCAACGCCAAATCTCATTAGCGGAAGAGCGTGGTGAAAACCATATAGGTGGTGATATTCAAAATATAATTGCAGAACGTCGCCAAGAAAAAAATGACAAAAAGGCTAAACAAGCAGCTAAATAATCCTCGTTAGGCTTAAGCTATTGCGGCCATTATTACGCAAAATCGCTGTAAATATGTCTCTATAAGCTCTGCTTATTCATCCGTGAATAAGAATTTTTTGCTCCATAAGGCAGCTTCACAGCTTTCCGCTCTTTTATCCAGAGTTGAGGTTGAATACTAAAAACGCCAGCTTGAATTTCAAGCTGGCGTTTTTTATTGGTCAAATATTAGCTGCGTTTTATTAGTAGGTGGTAAACATTAACGTAACTGCCGTTAAATCATTTTTGCCATGAAACTATTTATTAAAACTGCTATCTGGCGTGCCAGTAAAGCAAGCCAGTACATAAGGATAGTTAGCCGTTACATAATAAGCATAGCCGCCATTTAGGGGCATGCCATTGCATTCATCTAAATCACCTAAGCCGGCAACGTATTCATAGTCATCCCTGAATGTGCCGTCATAACTTCCACCAGGTTCGCCGTCACCACTAGGTCGATTACCTGATTTCAAGCGGTAACTTGAAGCCGCCTTTCGAATGCTACCTTGATCATCAAAATAGGATCCAAGAATAGGAAATCCGTCTGCGGCAAAGCCTATAACAGGTGAGTCTTGATTATCATTATCTTCAAATAATGCTAGCGGTGAACCATGATAATGATAGGTACCATTTGGCTGCGCATGGGCATTGTGAGAGTCAACGGCAAAACCATTTACCGCATGCATAGGATCATATCGCCAAGGCTGGTTGTTATCATTACAACCAATTTTACCATTGCTTATCCCGTAACACCCTGCAGATAGCAGATCGACTTTAACGCCATTAAGTAAAATGGCATTATCAACCTGTAATGAAATAGCTGTTTTGGTTATTGCTTGCTTTGGACTAACGGTGATTTCAAACTGATCATTTTGTGCACTGACATCATTAGGAAAAGCAGTGCCGCCATCATTAAAATCATGATTAGGAATGGCATTCGTTTTAAAAATGCACTTATCGCCAACTTGTGAAATAACAAGATTGCCATGAAAAATAATGCCATTGCTAATATCGCTTACCGTTGAGGTAAATTGTTCAATATAATCGACACAGTTCTGACTTTGATTAAATAGCGTTGCATTGGTTATATCCATGGGACTTACGGTTTCTTTATCATTTATGAGTGCTGCAACGGTAGATAAATTCTTTACATGTGTTAGTAAGTTAGCATCATTAGTTGGCAGTAAGTTATTAGTTTCGGCAAAATTATGAGTGTCAGAAAAGCTATCTGACAATGAATAAAGCTCTTGATTACCCTCGGAAAATTCAATCAATTTATAGTCGCTTGATCTCACTGTCCAGCCAGTAACTGTATCTGATTTATAAGCCGTGTAGACATAATCTCTGTCAGCTACGGTTTCATTAGTAAATAACGACTTAAAGCTCTGGCTATCATGTACTTTACTTTCTGATACACCGGCAACTCGTGCAATAGTGGCGTATAAATCTGTTGCTGTTACTAAAGCAGACTCTCTTGCATTTATGCGTGTTACCCCTTGTCCAGAGACAATAAAAGGTGTGGCAATGCCCCCTTGATATAAACTGCCTTTCGCGTGAGATACATTATAAGTTCTGGTATCGATGACACTTTTTGGCGTGCCGTTATCACCAATAAAAATAACAAGGGTATTATTTCTAACATCTTCAGCTAAAGTCGCTAGCAGGCGTCCTATTTCTGTATCCATCGCTTCAATCGCAGCGAGGTAGTATTCTCGTTTATTGTTATTAATATCGGTTATTTCACCTGATAATTCTCTATTGTGCAAAGACTCAGGGGGTAAATGAAAAGGAGAATGAGGAGCCGAGTAGGCAACCCATGCAAACCAAGGTTTAGTTTGTTGGCTTAGCCAATTAATGGCTAAATCGGTAATTTTAGTTGAGTGATATTCTGTAGAATTTTCTACCACGCCATTAATGGTTAGTGACCAGTCGTAATAGTCAGACAAGTTGCCTAAATTACCGGCATAATAATCAACACCAACATCATTAGGATGTGTGGTATTAGTATTGCCACCGCCTAAATGCCATTTACCAAAAACTGCCGATTGATAATTTTCAGAGGCAGCATTGCGCTGCAAATACTGTTGCAAAATTTCATGTTCAGATGAAAGGTTTGCAGGTAGAGATTCTACACCGCTATTTACGCCGTATTTACCGGTAATAATGTTACTACGGGTTGTTGAGCAGGCCGGCGTAACCCACATGTTATCAAAAGTAAGCCCTTGCTGCGCCAACCTATTTAAAGTAGGCGTTTGTGGTACATCTTCACTTAAATCGTATTGGGCAGAAGCATCTAGTCCTTGATCATCAGAGATAATAAATAAAATATTAGGCTGTACTAATGTATTACCAGTTTCGGTGTCAGTGTTGGTGTCCGTACCGATGGTAGTATCAGTGGCCGAGTCTGTTGTAGAGTCATTAGCAGAGTCACTATCTAAAACAGCGACCTCATCTGTTGCTTTGTCACCACAAGCAGTCATAGCTAACAGGGTGATGATCACAATAAATAACCGTGCTGTGTTAAGCATAACAATTGTATCCTCATATATAAAAGATGATATGAATATATAGAAAACGCTATATCGCTATCATCTTACAATTAAACATAGGCATTATTCTCTTTTATAAATTAAGTTTGCACTGATTTATGTGAGGTGGCGTAAAGAGTGAGTAAAGTTTTGTAAAATAAATAATCGTTACAGTATTTCATCAAGCGCCACTGGTGACTTTAGTTTACAACGTTATAAATATCACTAACGTTAGCAATATTGCTTAAAACATGTAGATTGTATATTCTTGCTGTACTCACAATCTAGTTGTTTTACATGAGATTAAAAATGAAAAAACTATCTACTTTTGCTGCTTTTTCCCTCGCGGCAACGCTGTCAACGAGCATTAATGCACAAGTTGTCAATGAGGTCTTGACCGTTGAAAAGCTAAACCAATTGAACCAACTGCATGATGTCACTTTATCTCCTCAAGGTGATGTCCTCGTTTATGGTTTGAAAAAAGGCAGTAGCTCTAAAGACAATCACTTATATAAACAAAATATAAAGACAGGCCAAATCAGTCAACTTACTGATCATGATAAATCTGAAAGTAATGTTGTCTGGGCGGATGATGGAAAATCTGTGTATTTCCTCTCATCACGTAGTGGCAGTAGCCAAATTTGGCAGCAAGGTTTACTGCAAAAAACAGCTAAGCAAATATCAGATTTTCCGGTAGAAGTTAACGGCTTTAAATTATCTAAAAATGGCCAAGTGTTCGCTCTGTCTTTTACCGTCAAACCAGGTTGTGAAACGTTAACTTGTACCGTTGAGGCAAAGAAAACGGATGAAGAAAAAAAATATAATATCCGTGCGTATGACCAATTGATGGTTCGCCACTGGGATAAATGGGCAACAGAGTATAAAGAGCATTTATTTGTCGGTCATGTCGATAAAAACGGTCAGCTTAAGCATGCCCAAGATATTATGCCAAATTGGGTAAGTGATTTTGCAGGTATTAGCCAAGTAAGTATTCACCCTGATGCGACGTCTTTAGCATTTTCAGCGAAAGACTCATCAAGTAAAGCTGCAGCCAAAGATCATGCGTGGAGCACTAACTTTGATATTTTCGAAGTGTCTCTTGCTAAAGGGCAAACGGCTTTTAACCTGAAGAATATTACCGAAAAGAACAAAGCGTGGGATTCAAGCCCTGTATATTCACCTAACGGTAGATATCTTGCTTATAAAACCATGAAAATACCAGGCTATGAAGCGGATAAGTTTACTCTACAGATACGTGATAACAGAACAGGAAAAACCCGCGCAGTTGCCAGTGATTGGGATCGTTCAATTAGTAGCTTAGCTTTTGCACCGGATAACAATTCTGTTTACGTTGTGGCGCAAGATGTTGGCCAAAAAAGTATTTTCTCTATTACTCCTGAGTTTGATGAAGTCCGTAGCATTTATAATGTTGGCAGTAATGGTGATATCTCAAGCCACGGTAATAAAATTTATTTTACTCGTCATACTTTAAATTCACCGCAAGATATTTTTTCCATTGATAATCATGGTGATGACTTAACGCAATTAACTGATATCAATAAAGATAAGCTGGGCGAAGTAAAGTTTGCTGATTACCAACAATTTAACTTTAAAGGTTGGAATGATGAAACCGTGCACGGTTATTGGTTAAAGCCAGCTAACTTTGAAGCAGGTAAAAAATACCCTATAGCCTTTTTAGTACACGGTGGCCCTCAAGGTAGTTTTGGCAATATGTTCCACTACCGTTGGAATGCTCAATTATGGGCAGCGCAGGGCTACGGTGTAGTGATGGTCGACTTCCACGGCTCTACTGGTTATGGACAAGAATTTACCCATTCAATTAGTCGTGATTGGGGTGGTAAGCCATTAGAAGATTTACAAAAAGGTTTAGATTTCATCGTAAAAGACCAGCCTTGGTTAGATGGAGATAATGCTTGTGCTTTAGGTGCATCGTACGGTGGTTACATGATGAACTGGATTGCCGGAAACTGGCCTACTCGTTTTAAATGTTTGATAAATCACGCAGGTTTATATGATATGCCAAGCTTTTATCAATCTACTGAAGAGTTATGGTTCCCAGAGTATGATATGGGCGGCCCTTCTTTTGGAAAGAAAGAGGGTAAAGAAAGTGGTAGTGCACAAGGCAAGGTAAGCCCGGATTACACTAAATTCAATCCATCTGCTTATGTTAATAACTGGCAAACACCTATGTTAGTGATTCAAGGTGAGTTAGATTACCGCGTACCTTACGCACAAAGTTTAGGGGCATTTACCACCTTACAGCGTAAAGGCATTGATAGTCGTTTAGTGATGTTTCCAGATGAAGATCACCATATTCGTAAACCTGACAACTTAGTAGTTTGGTACGACGAAGTATTTAAATGGTTAGAAAAATATACTAAGAAGTAATCACTTAATAGTCATCACAAAAAAGGCACATTAACTTAGGTTAATGTGCCTTTTTTATTTAAGAAATGATTAAAAATAAGGACTATCGGAAGAGAAACTTAGGTTATCTTTAAGTTAATCTTGTTCAGCAGCTTCTTTGAGATAGGCAAGTCGGTCTTGCTCCTGCTCAAAAGCCGCTTGGATTTCGGCTAGTATTGTCTCAACATCGGCGCTTTGAGTGTCTTCTGCAAATAAGCCTGTTAATTTGGTGGTATCGCTTAATTCACCTGCTTCATATAAAGCCCACATTTCTTCACCAAATTTTGTTAATGCTAAGTTTGGGGCGAATTGGGCGTAATAGGTAGTGATATTGTTAACATCGCGCAGTAACATTGCTTTGGCATTATTATTAGCTGAGGCATCAACTGCTTGAGGTAAGTCGATAACAACTGGACCATAAGCGTCAACCAAGACATTAAATTCAGATAGATCACCATGTACTATGCCTGCACATAACATGCGCATGATATAAATCATCATTAAGGCATGATCTTCTATCGCTTGCTCTGCTGGCATAACGACATCATTAAGTCGTGGTGCAACATCACCTTCTTCATCAGTGATAAGTTCCATTAATAATACGCCATCAAAACAGCCATAAGGCTGCGGGACACGTACATCGTGTTCTGCAAGGGTATATAAGGCGTCAACCTCAGCATTTTGCCAAGCTGTTTCTTGTTGGCTCTTACCGTACTTAGAGCCTTTCTCCATTGCTCTAGCACGTCGACTACTGCGGCCTTTTCGACCTTCAGTGTATTGTGACGCTTTTTTAAAGCTACGTTTGGTGGCTTCTTTATATACTTTCGCGCAGCGAATTTCATCGCCACAACGAACTCGGTAGACAGTAGCCTCTTTACCGCTCATTAATTGGTTGAGCACTTCGTCAATTAAGCCTTCTTCTACGAGAGGCAATAGTCGCTTTGGAATTTTCATTGCGCTGTTATACCCCAGATGCGCTAAGGAAGATAGTAAAACATGATTTGTATCGCTAACGCTGGCAATAGCTAAAGTTCTTCCCTGACGGATATCTAGTTATTTTCCTGATAGAAATCTAGGTAATACAGTTTTTTTTAACAGCTAAATAAGGCTGCCCCATCAAATCAAATTGTTTGGCTAAAATAATTTCTTCAAAGGAATACTCGATAAAATTTATATCAAAGAGTAAAAGTTCACCCCAGAGATTAGCTGCTTGTGGCACTTGAAAACTTGATAAATTAAAAGTTTCTTCAACGATAAAAATTAACCCAATGCTTGAGCTATTCCCTAAAGCATTTTGCCAATTACCTTGTTGTAAATTGATAGTATCACCGTATAAAGAGAAAGCGTAAAAATGGTATTGATGAGTTGCTATTGCTGAGCCCAAGGTGAACTTGAAAAATCAAAGGAAGGAATCGCTAGCCCTAATTGTGGTAACTCATGAATGGCACCGTTAGCTCAGCCAGCCAAGGAATATTTGAATAATAAAAGCATTAGAAATATCAATAAAGAAAGCACCAATAAGTGGCACAACAATAAATGCTTGCGGAGACGCGCCATATTTTTTAGTGACAGCGGTCATATTTGCAATGGCTGTTGGCGTTGCTCCAAGTGCTAGACCAGCATAGCCAGAAGCCATAATAGCGGCATCATAATTTTTCCCAAGTGCTCGGAAAACTACAAAAATAGCAAAACTTAATACCATAATCACTTGTGCAGCAAGGAGTAATAAAATCGGCAGGGCAAGGTCTATTAGCGTCCAAAGTTGCAAACTCATCAAAGACATCGCTAGAAATAGCCCTAAGCAAAAATCTGAAATTAATGCCAACGTCGGTGTACCTGAAGGCCAAGGTAACTTCTTCCAAAAAAGTGGTACTGTATTCGTCAGAATAATTCCGCCAAATAAGCAAGGTACAAAAATAGGTAGTTTGATACCATAACTATCAATAAGTTGGTGCAGATGTATGCCTATACCAATAGCAAGGCATAACACCAATAACACAGTATAAATACTATGTACTGTGATTTTTTCTTGCTCATTATTAACACCGACAGACAAATGCTCTTGGCAATTAGAGCTTAGGTTATGGCGCTTAATTAAATAGCTGGCGATTGGCCCGCCACAAAGACCACCCAAAACTAAGCCAAATGTTGCACAGGCTATACCAATTTCCATAGCGTTCTCAATGCCAAATTCACTAACGAAAGTGGGTGCCCAAGCAATAGCGGTGCCGTGACCACCACTAAGAGAAACTGAACTGCCAAGTACGCCGACTGGTGGAGCTAAGTCAGTAGCTAGTGTAACGGCTACACCAGTAAAATTTTGCAGGAATAAGTAACAAATGGCAAGGATTAGCAGTGTTACCAGTGCTTTACCTCCTTGCAGTAAGGTAGAGAACTTAGCTGACAAGCCAACACAAGTAAAAAAGATAATCAGTAATTGATCACGTTGACCTAAAGAGAAATTAATACTTTGGTCAAAGATAAAGTAAATAGCGCTAAAGAATAGCGAAGCGATAATGCCGCCAGTGACTGGTTCAGGAATATTGTACTTGTGTAAGAAATTGATTTTTTTATTTAAAAATCGTCCTAAGAATAGTACTAATACGGCTAAAACTAACGTTTGCCTAGCATCAAGTTCCATATGCTACTTTGCCTCTTTATTAAACGCTTCTAGCCTATCTTCTAATGCGGTTAATTTTTGATAAATCTTATCATTTTGTAACAAGATTTCTTCGTTTTGCTGTCTTAGCTCTCTATTTTTTATATTGGTATCAGCAAAGCCAAAAATCTTATTGGCAAAAACAGCGCCAACACCACCTAATATGCCGACACCTAAAATGAACATAGTAAAAACAGCAATGCGACCTGCTAACGTAATTGGATAGACATCACCAAAGCCGATGGTGGTGGATGACATCAGCATCAGCCAAAAAGCATCGGCATAATTTTTTACGGGTGAGCCCTCTACGCCGGTCTCTGCTACAAAGGTGACATAACCTAGACTGATATTTATAAAGGCAAATAGGACGAAGGATAATATTGCTAATATGCCATAGTTGTAATTTTTCACGCCAAACTCATCGACCTTATATAAGTTACTTTTTTCCATGGCGTTTTGCAGAATAATCATCTTGTTCTCTTTGCTCTTTACTCAGAATATTTTGATGATATTACAATCTGCGACGATAGCAAAGTGTTTGCTTGGGGATAATCAAGAGTATAGATCATAGGCATGCTGTGCTGTGTATTATTCCTTTTCTGTTATTTGGCAAATTTACTATGATGGCATAAACTTAACTGTATATTTCATGTTTTAAGATAGGGGGCACTCATGGGTAGATGTTACAACAATATAGTCATTGACGCGTCAATCGAAGCCGTTTGGCAACAAATAGGCAATTTTCATGATATGTCGTGGGCGGAGGGGGTGATCAGCTCTTTAGTTAAAGTAGGTAATGTTAGCGGCACTGAAGTAGGCGCTAAGCGGATTCTAAATAATGCCATTCATGAAACTTTAGTATCACTAGATGCCAGTCAATATACCTTTACCTATTCCATTGATGATGGGCCAGGTGCCATTGCTAAGTCAGCGGTAGATAACTATATAGGTATGGTAAATTTGTCTGAAAGCAGCACAGGTGTGTTAGTTGAATGGAGTTCTAGTTTTACTTCAGATAATGAAAATGCAGTTACTGAGTTTTGTGATCCAATTTATATGGCATTACTTGGTGCACTAAAAAATAGCTTAAATTAAACTCGGCTTAGTAGATATTTATTCAATGGCTACCCTGAATTACCTCAGTGTTAAATTCACATGCGATAGACAAGCTATTGACGTGTAAATTCTCCTTCGAATAAGACCAATCCTTTTCCCACACTTTAAGGAAGCTTAAGATTAATTACCTTTTTACAGTCTGCCTTCAGGCAAGTAGCTTGGTGCTAACTTGCTTTTTTTACGGGCTTCTTCTGAAATGTTCTTTTGCCGCGTTTAGGCTTAAAAGCAACTTTAGGTAAACCAGAAAAAGATTGCTGACTGGCACCTTGTACCATCTCATTGACTATAATTGTTAACGGTTGCATAAAGCTTAGATAGTTGGCATTTTTCTCACTGATTGCAGTGAGTGTTGCCTCCCATTGTGCTGTCATATCTGGCAAAGTAGCTATGGTGGGTAGTGCGGTGATTAACGCAACACCAACCTCAGTTGCGGTTATTGCTTTGCCTTGACGTTGTAAAAAACCTCGTTTAAAAAGTAAATCAATAATGCCGGCGCGAGTAGCGTCTGTACCTAGACCATCGGTTTCTTTCAGTACTTTTTTAATGGCCGCGTCATTGACGTAACGGGAAATTCCGGTCATTGCACCGAGCAGCGTTGCATCAGTAAAAGATTGCGGCGGTGACGTGTGCTTTTCTATTAATTCGCCTTGTTGGCAATGTAATAGTTGCCCTTTTGTTAAAGGAGGCAATGTTTGTTCTTGTTCTTGCCCGTGTTCTAACTTGTTTTGGTTTTTTGTTTTATTACTTTTTGGGAATAATACTTGCCAGCCCAGTTGTTTCTCTGTTTTTGCTTGGCTTACAAAGTGTCCGCCAGCAATTAACAAATTCACTTTGGTTTGCTGATAAATATAGGCAGGATAAAACTGTACTAAATACTGACGCACAATAAGTAAATAAACATTTTTTTCAAAGGTATTTAAATTGATGCTTTCAGGTGATTTCTCGGTTGGGATAATCGCATGATGGGCGGTTATTTTTTTATCGTTCCATGCCTTACTGACTAAAGAAGTATTTGCCCCTTGTGCGGGTTTACTACAAGGTAATGATGATTTGGCGAGTGTATCAACAATGCCACTTGCTTGCTTTAGTTGCTCTTTAGGTAAATAACGACAATCTGAGCGTGGGTAGGTAATCAGCTTATGTTTTTCATACAAAGCCTGACACACATCAAGCACCAGTTTGGCATTCATAGAAAACTGCTTAGCAGCACTAATTTGTAATTGTGATAAATTAAAGGGCAATGGGGCGGCTTGTTGTTTTTCATTACTTTCAATATTACTGATAGTGGCCGGTTGGTTAGCAATACGGTTAACGACATTTTCTGCCAATGCTTTTACTAAAACCCGACCTTCTTCATCGCAATATGGTTGACAGTTTTCACTTGGCTGCCATTTTGCTGTAAAAGCGATGGCTTCAGTTGACGTTAGTGCAATATGGGCCTGCACTTGGAAAAAAGGTTTACTGACAAATTTTGAAATTTCCTGTTCACGCCTAACCACTAAACCTAATAAAGGTGTTTGCACACGACCTACCGATAATACCGAGTTATAACCAGTTTTTTGCCCTTGTAAGGTATAAGCACGAGTGAGGTTAATACCATAAAGCCAATCAGCGCGTGAACGTGCTAAAGCAGAAATAGATAACGGCATAAAATCACTATTAGGTTTTAGTGAGGTAAGTGCTCGTTTGACGGCAGGTAAGTTTAAATCGCTGATCAGCAGGCGTTTAATGTTAGCTTTTTTGGTTTTTGATAATTTAAAGTAATCAATCACTTCATCAACGAGTAATTGACCTTCTCTGTCGGGATCGCCGGCGTGAATAATTTCATCGGCTTGTTTTACCAACTTTCTTAGTACTGTCAGTTGTGCACGGGTACGGGGAATGGGTTTTAATTGCCATTGCTGTGGCACTATTGGCAAACTTTCCATGCGCCATTTTTTTAATGTCGCGTCATAATCTTCAGGGTCTGCTTGCGCCAAAATGTGTCCAATACACCAACTGACCACATCACCGTTAGCGAGCTCGATATGTGTTTTATGGTTTTTTTGTGGCTTAGGTAATGCGGCAGCAATAGCGCGACCTAAACTCGGTTTTTCGGCAATATAGAGTTTCAAGCCATGTCCAAGTGTTAGTGATTAACAACAAAGGTTTAAGTATAGTGCGTTTACTGGTTTTATGTACAGCTTTATCGGTAAGCTTTGACTAGCTAAGGAAAGTACGCATAATGCTTAAGGTTTAGTTATAAAAAAACCGCTCAAAAGAGCGGTTTGAATCTTAGCCACAGCTAAATATTACCTGCTTAAACAGTAAATATTAAAATTCGTAACGGGCAACAAATGATACATAACGCTCTGTTTGACGGTCAGTAATACTTCCGTAATCAGCATTTTTAACTAAGTTACCATCATCATTTAGGGACGTTCTTGTTTCATTAATATTGGTCGCTGAATCGCTATCAAATACATTATAAACTGTCGCTTTGAATGATAAATCACCCTCCATTACTTCAGTAATATACGTTAATGATAAGTCGACATTAGTCACCCAATCAAGGTTACCTTTTGAACCACGTTTAGCTGGTTGTTCGTTTTCATCGTAAAAGCTCTCATGACCAGTATTGCCATAACATGCTTCCCATACATTACCAGCAGCACAGCTATCTACGCCTGTTGGATGACGACCAAGGTAACTTTGTGGACGACCAGAGCTGATACTCGAAACGAAACCAAAAATTAAGTTTTCAGTAATGTCGTAACTACCGTTAAACTTGAATACATGGGAATAACCATTCTCTTCAATCAATGCCTTGCCTCTAAGCCTTTTAACTCTCGCTGAGTGGGAAGAAACTTATTGGAATTAGTATTATTCAGCGCAATGCCGTTATGTGGATGATATTTACTGGCACTGTCTGGTAAAGAGGGTATTAATGCTTATGCTTGAAAGTCAGTACTAGAATGGTACCGAATAATATAGCAATAGAAGCGATTATTATACGTAATGTAATGGTTTCATTTAGTAATAGGGCACCCGCTAAAGTTACTAGTAGTGGAACACTTAATTGCACAATCGCAGCTTGAGTGGCTTTAAGTTCAGGCAAAACACTATACCAAATAATATAGCCGATGCCAGAAGTGACAATACCTGATAGTAGCGCATAAATAACACCTATGTTTGCTAAGTCGATAGTGTTATTTGTGGACAGGTAAACTATGAGCCATAACAGTGTTGCCATGGGGGCTGCTTTAATGAAGTTTCCAGCAGTAGTGGCTGCGGGGCTACTTGCACCTCTGCCTTGCAGTGTATAAATGCTCCAAGCGACCCCTGAAATACACATCAAGAATGCTCCCATAAAAGAAGGTGCGCTTATACCCGGTAGCATCAAAATGACTAGCCCAGCAAGTGCCAAAACAAAACCGACTAGTTGTATTACGTTTAGTCGCTCTCCTTCACGGTAACCCGCAATAGTCATAGTAATTTGTACCGAACCAAAGAGCAATAAAGCACCTGTGCCAGCTGCAATCAATCCGTAACCATAAGTAAAGCTCACAGCATAAATAAACAAAGCAAAAGCAGCAAACCATGTACCGCCTTGCAATATTTTTTTATCTTTTTTTAGCGCTAAAAATAACCACAAGAATAGTGCTCCTGAGACAACTCTAAGCATAATAAAACTGGCTTCATCAATAGTGGTTTTTTCTAAAGCAAAACGAGTTATCAATGAGTTAGCAGCAAAAGCTAATAGTGATAAAAAAGTGATTAGAATGATGCGAAGTCGAGTCATATTTTTGCCTTATTTTTGCTTGAGGAAACTATAATGAGAGCAGAGATGACTCAGTTGCATATTTAAAGGTAATGTTGAAAATGTAAGGTGAAAGCTAACCAAATAGGTAAGCAAACACCTTAGTAGGTAAAATTAGACCATATCATCAAAAGGGTTTTTGCTAGGTAGTGCGATGCTATTTTTGAATTCAGCGAAGGTTAAACTATCGTTAGTTAATTCAATATCAGCTTCATTGATCAGACCTTCACCAAATTTATAAATTAAATCAAACTGACCATTATTCGCGTTATTACGATAAACTTGTTGGGCTTGTTCTACTTCAATTAATTTTTGTTGGTAAGTTTCCATTGCCTCTGCACCATAACGTTTCTCCATCATTGTTAAACTTACTTTTGGAGAAAAAACAGTAGCGGTTGCATTATTGCCACCAAAGCCTTTTGAATTGATAAACGCGATATCCATATCAGGGCAGTGCCAATGTTCTGTAGCAATATTAAGGTGCTCGTTATGAACGTCTTCAGCAACTTCATCAATAGTGGTAATACCGGGCATAATATTATCGCTGAAAATACCTAACGCCATCGCCATTTGATCGCCACTTGCAGGGCCTAGCGTGTGACCAATATAAGCTTTAGGTGCTGCAACAGGCCAATTTTCGATGTTAAAACATTCTGCGACTTTATGATAAATTAATGACTCAGTAACGCGGTTTTGTGGAGTGCTTGAACCATGTGCCAAAATAAAGCTACGCTCTTGTAGTGCTTCTTTACCTAAAACTTGCTCGGCTAAAGCGACGGACTTGGCCATAGTAATATAGTTACCAGGACCAGGTGCAGTAATCGATTTTTTATAACCATCAGCATTAATGAATACATCGGCAACAGAGCCAAGTATTTTTGCGCCCATCTCTAACGCAAGAGCATCATCCATCAAGACAATAAATTGTGCACCTTCACCCATGGTGAAACCACAGTTATTACCAAATGGACGGCTAGTTCGGCGATGATCAGCAGTATCAGTACCATCAAGTTTCTTTAGCCCTTCTTCATTGGCTAATGCACTCATGTTGCCAAAACCTTCAATCATTTCTGGTGTAATAGGGGCTTCACTACTACCAACAATAGCGATACGTGTACGGCCAGCGGCCATGTCATGTGTCGCTGCACGTAGGTTATATAAAAATGTTGCACAAGCACCCGAGCTAGTAAAAGTAGTGCCGACATTGCCAGTAACATAAGCATTGATAAAATCGGTAGACATAGTATTAAGTCCCAGCGCTAATTGCTTAGTACTGACACGTGAACCGGTTAAACGGCTTTTAACTAAACCACCAAAACCTTCATCATGCATTTGTCCAGCTATTGAAGCTGAGTATGTCCCTACTTCATCAGGACTAATTTTATCTAAAATGGCATCCCATTCCAACCCAGTAGAGCGAATAGCGTCCGTTGCCGCAAAGATTGTTACTTGTAAGCCGCGAGGATGGTTTCGACTTTTATAAAGCTTAGTAGGTTCGAATCCTGTAGGGAACTGACCTGCGGCTTTAATTGGATTATCACGATATGAATCGTGGGTAATTGTTAGTTGCTCAGGGATTTCGACAGAAACTCTACCTTCACCTAAGTCATTTACAAGCCATGAACTTGGTAACGGTTTAGGTAACTCTTTGGCACGTAATTCAAACGTTATCGGTTTATCTGTAGGGCTGATATTCATTTTTTGATGCCAGTGAGTCGCATCAGGATCAAAATGATTTTTTTCAATTTTACGAATTAATGTACCGGCAAGAATTTGTTGCCCAAATTTGCTTTCGATCTCATCAGCTAAAACAACATTACCGTCGGCATCAACTAAAGTATCATCTTTTTTTGTGATAATTTTCATTAAACTCGCTAAGCCTACAAACGTTTCTTGGCGTGCTTGAGCTGTTAACTTGTCGATTACTATACGTCGGAAGCCTTGATGAAACGAAGTACGACCTGAAGCATTAATGCCGCCCATGCCAATAATTAAAGGTAAACGTGTCATGTCATAGCCCACTTAATAAATTTGAATAATGCAAAATAGTTATATAACCGTTCCCAATCAAAGTGCATTCTGAAATCAGCACCATGATTGCTATCGGTATATCGTGTTAGATAGTAGCTATTCTAATGATTATTAAAAATAATAATAAGCATAAATGGCCTTGTAGTGTGTAATAATGGCCATTAATGGTGCGTAGAGAAGAAATAATGCCTAATAAGCGAATTAAAACAGATAATTTATCAGATAGTCTAACTGTAAATTTATTGATTTATCCTCACGTTTTGGCAACGGGAGTAACATTACCTGTTGAAATGTTACTCGCCGGCGAAGCCTTTGCTAGGCGTTATGATAAATCGGTATTAGCACTTAACACGCAATTTTTAAGTGAATCGTCAGATAAAATAAAGTCACGTGCTGGCATTACCATGGTTGCAGATATCACCCTTGATAGTGAATTATCGGTTAGCTCAGTCCCGCCTGATATTATTATTGTGCCAAGTTTATGGCGCAATCCTCGCCCTATACTTAGAAGTCATCAAAAATTAGTGGCTTGGTTGCAACACTGTTGGCAGCAAGGAAGTACGTTAATTGGCGTTGGTACCGGGGTGTGTTTCTTGGCTGAGTCAGGTTTATTAGATAATCACTCAGCAACTACACATTGGCATTATGTTGACCAATTTAAGCGAGATTATCCAAAAGTTGATTTAAAGCCCGATTTTTTTATTACTCAATCTGAACGTATTTATTGTGCTGCGAGCCTAAATGCATTGGCTGATATCATTGTTCATCTAATCGCTCAGCATTATGGTAAGGCGGCAGCACAAAATGTAGAACGAAACTTCTCCCATGAAATACGTAAACCTTATGAAGAACAGCGGTATTTAGAGGGGGCGGGGGATAGGCATGCCGATGAGTTAATTGCTGAAATTCAATTTTGGCTACGCACGAATTTAACTTCTGAATTAACACTGACAGAGATTGCTAAGCAGTTTGGTATGAGCCAGCGTTCATTTACTCGTCGATTTAAAGCGGCTACTGGCGTGCGCGCAACACAATACTGGCAGCAGTTGAGAATCGAAACAGCAAAAGAATTATTGGCATCAAGTAATTTAACTATACAAGAAATAGCTGATCAGGTGGGATATCAAGATCAAGGGCATTTAACGCGCTTATTTAAAAAAGATTTAAACTTAACACCAAAAGCCTATCGTGCCATGGTAAGGAAAAAATTGTTCAGCTAAAGTAGGCCAGAGCAACAGCCCCTAGCCTAAGGGATGATAGATCACTTTATTTTTTCCATTCGATTTCGCTTCATAGAGTAAATTATCAACTCGCTTAGCAATAGAGTTAGGGCAATCACCCGTGGTTACTTCACAGATCCCCAAGCTGATAGTGATGTTAATATCTGAAAATAGAGCTTTACATGCTACGATTTTTCTTAATTTTTCGGCTAATTTAATCGCATCAACCTTAGTTTTTGACTCCGATAAAATGACAAATTCTTCACCACCAATTCTAAATAGATGATCTGTTTCTCTAATGTTTTTTTCGAGAAGAGCACCAAAATTTTGCAATACAGTATCACCAACATCATGACCAAAATTATCATTAATGTTTTTAAAGTCATCAATATCTATGCTAATAATTGAGAAAGGGGTGTGGTAACGCTCAAAAACAGCGAGTAAGGATTTAATTTTAAGGTTGTACGCTTTTCTATTTTTTACGCGTGTAAGTTCATCGAGCAACGTTTGCTTTTGTAATTGTTGATTGGCTTTTTCTAATGAAGTGATATCTCGACTAATACCTAAAATCCCGATGTTAGTACCATCATACACAAAAGGAATTTTTTTAGTTAAAAGATAAACTTTTTTGTTATTAGGATAGGTAACCCATTCTTCATTGGATCTGACATTGCCTTGAGCGAGCATAAGCTTATCGTGTTTTCTGAACAGGGTAGCCAAATTATGGTCAAATATTTCAAAGTCATCCTTACCAATAAGGTCCTCAGTCCTTTTACCGATAAAATTGAGGAAGGCAGTATTACAGCCAATATATTTGAAGTGTTTATCTTTATAAAAAATCAAGTCATCAATTAGGTCTATGACGGAGCTAAGTAATAGGGTCTTTCCTGAATGTTTCATGGAGCTCTCCTTGAGCTAACTCGTTTGCTTAATTGCGGTGACAAGAAGTAAAGGGAGAAGAGCTTTACCTAACTAATATAGCCATAAAGTCACTCTTTAAGCAAAACAAACAGCAAATACTTGTCACACGCTATCAGCTACGGCAAAATAACAGTACAAACATTACTATTTGAGAAATACATGAGCGAAAAACTATCAACCGCACTTTCTTTAGCCGAAAAACAAATTAGCCAAATGCTGGTCATGCAAGATGCGATGAACAGTCGTGTTAGTGATACATGGCGTGATAATGGCTATGAGTGGTATCGTGCCATTTGGGTAGAATGTGCTGAGATGTTAGATCATCATGGTTGGAAGTGGTGGAAACACCAAGAAATAGACATTGCTCAAGTACAATTAGAACTTGTTGATATTTTTCACTTTGGTTTGAGTTTACGTTTAATATCCGGTGATAGCGCCGAATTAATTGCTAGTGAACTTGCCAAAGAGCTTCATCAAGGTACGGCAGAAAATGATTTTAAAATAGCACTAGAAAATTTAGCTTCGGCTGCGGTTACAAACAAAGCCTTTGATGCTAAGGCGTTAGCTGATTGTATGTCATTAATGAATATGGACTTAGATGAACTGTTCCGTCAATACGTTGGTAAAAACACCTTAAACTTTTTCCGTCAAGATCATGGCTATAAAGAAGGTAGCTATATTAAAGAATGGCACGGAGAAGAAGACAACGAAGTATTGGCTAAATTAGTTACTACGTTAGATGCTGGCGCAGAAGACTTTCAGCAACAACTATATAAAGCACTAGAAGGTAAGTACCCAGCCTAAGCTATTTATGAGGTGTCTATACCCAAACTACCTGAAGATGCAGGTTTCAGCTGGAATTAGAAATGCTTTTAGGCAAGGCATTGATTGAAGAGAATAGTTATTCTATTGTCGAAATCAATAACGCAGCATAAAGCGTTTCTAAATCAGCCCTGCGGGGACGCCTGAGCAATTCATGATCAAGCGTCCTGGAACACGCATCTTCAAGTGGCTTGGGTATAATCGTCTACTATATAATAGACGATATAGATGCAGTGTTTTGGCGCTACAGCTACCTATTATCATAAGTTTCAATAAGCCTACCTTGCTGTAATAAGTCATCTCTACACTAGCAAATATAACCTATCTAAAAAATCTCTCTTAAGAATCGATCTCTGGCACACATTCTGCTTAATTCAAGACAAGTAGTACGTTTATTCTCTGGAATAGGGAAAAGCGTCAAGAATTTGGTATAGCAGGAGAAGTATATGGAACTGATATTATTTACCTTAATTACCTTAGTGGTAATTGTTGCGGTGTTAGCAAGTCGTTTAAATGACAATAGCTTCCCTTTTCCTTTTGATAGTAAAAAGGCAATTTTTACCCCGGCAGAAAAAAACTTTCAAAACCTTGTTGAACAAGCATTAGGTGCAAAATACCGAGTGTTAAATCGCGTCAGGCTAAGTGATGTAGTAACTATACGCAATGGTGTCTCCAGTAGAGCGAGCCAAACGGCAGCAAAAAGCGCTGAAACAAAGTATTTAGATTTTGTTATTTGCGACCGGAGCAGTATGAAATTACTTGGCGCTATTGATTTAGTCGATACACAGGGCCGAGGTTATAAAATTAAAAAAGATTGGTTTGTTAGTGGTAGCTTAGAAGCTGCTTCAATCCCGCATCTTCGTATTAAGGTAAAAGCCAATTATACCCTAGAAGAAATCAGGTCTTGTATTCATACCCGTCTACTGGGTAAATCGGCAGCTAACTTTGCTCCAGAGCCAAAAGTAAAAGGTCGTATCATCCCTGCACCTATGGTGAGAGCTAGAAATAAATCAGTTGGTGCCTTAACAGCTGCAGCGGCTAGAGCACAAATTGAGCAACAAACACCAATAATGCCAGCAGGACAGTTAGGCGGTATGCCAGCCTCTTCCTTATCACATTAAAATATTGCACTGTAGTTAAGGAATAATGCGACTATATATAGCAAAGAATATAGCCTTGAAATAACTACATAGTGAAATAACAAAACCAAATATAAAAATCCGACATTAAATAATGTCGGATTTTTTGCTTTAATCGCCAGTAGCAAGCCGTCAAGGAGTAAAAATAACCATCCCTTGAATAAAAAACCATCAAACAAACAATAAAGATGAAAAAAGTGCAAATTATTTGAATTTAGCTATTGCAAGGGGCAAAACATTACACTAGAATTCGCACCACTTAATGTAGTGCCGACTTAGCTCAGTTGGTAGAGCAACTGACTTGTAATCAGTAGGTCGCCAGTTCGATTCCGGCAGTCGGCACCATTAATACTTATTAAAGCAATGCTTATATAAGGTACCTTGATAAAAGGTATAGGCTTAAAGTGGAGGGGTTCCCGAGTGGCCAAAGGGATCAGACTGTAAATCTGACGGCTCAGCCTTCGGTGGTTCGAATCCACCTCCCTCCACCATATTTCGATTTATACTTATTGAAAAATAAGTTAAATCAAAAAACAGAGATAATCTGATAGAACAAAGCGGGTGTCGTATACTGGCTATTACCTCAGCCTTCCAAGCTGATGAAGCGGGTTCGATTCCCGCCACCCGCTCCAATCTTTGTATATGAATGCTGATATGGCTCAGTTGGTAGAGCGCACCCTTGGTAAGGGTGAGGTCGGCAGTTCGAATCTGCCTATCAGCACCATTCCAATCTGCCTATCAGCACCATTCCTAGATTAATCTATCCTTATCTCACATTAAATCGCAAACTTAAACAGTAAATTATTACTATACCCAGAGGTATTTTAAAATGGCTAAAGAAAAATTTGAACGTAATAAACCACATGTAAACGTTGGTACTATTGGACACGTTGATCACGGTAAAACAACTTTAACAGCCGCTATCTCTGCGGTATTAACTAAAGTTCACGGTGGTGAAGTTAAAGATTTCGCACAAATCGATAACGCTCCTGAAGAGCGTGAACGTGGTATTACTATCAATACTTCTCACATTGAGTACGATACAGCTGCACGTCACTACGCGCACGTAGATTGTCCTGGTCATGCCGATTACATCAAAAACATGATTACCGGTGCTGCTCAAATGGATGGCGCTATCTTAGTTGTTGCTGCAACGGATGGTCCAATGCCACAAACACGTGAGCACATCTTATTGTCTCGCCAAGTTGGTGTTCCTTTCATCATTGTATTCATGAACAAATGTGACATGGTTGATGACGAAGAATTATTAGAATTAGTAGAAATGGAAGTTCGTGAACTGCTTTCAGAATACGAATTCCCAGGTGATGATTTACCAATCATTCAAGGTTCAGCATTGGGCGCACTTAACGGTGAAGCACAATGGGAAGAGAAAGTAGTTGAATTGGCAGATGCTTTAGATTCATACATTCCAGAGCCAGAGCGTGCTATCGACGGTGCATTCATTATGCCTATCGAAGACGTTTTCTCAATCTCAGGCCGTGGTACAGTTGTAACAGGTCGTGTTGAGCGCGGTATCATCAAAGTTGGTGAAGAAGTAGAAGTTGTTGGTATCCGTGATACACAAAAATCAACTTGTACTGGTGTTGAAATGTTCCGTAAGCTTCTTGACGAAGGTCG
>MAAF01000036.1 GCA_002163005.1 Colwellia psychrerythraea
AGCGACAATAGCGCTGTGGTCCCACCTGATCCCTTTCCGAACTCAGAAGTGAAACGCAGTTGCGCCGATGGTAGTGTGGGAGTTCCCATGTGAGAGTAGGACATTGCTAAACTTCTATTCAGAGAAGCCCGATTCGAAAGAGTCGGGCTTTTTGCTGTCTGGCATTTGAAACAATGACGAATAAGCGCGAATAAATTCCCGCCTACTGTAGGCGGGATTTCAATCACGCAAGATAATAGCGCTGTAATAAGCGTGTAGGTGTTTTTCTCTTTATGTGAGCTCAGGACATTGCTAAATTTCTATTTAGAGAAGCCCGTTACGAAAGTGACGGGCTTTTTGCTGTCTAGAGATCAAAAAAACTAGCATCAATATCTGAAGGTTAAATCCTAATATGAAGTAACTCTTGCAAGTTACATTAATGGGAATGCAGGATGAGACTTATATCAAGTTGATTAAGTTATTTCCGACTCAGCGAGAATTAAAAGGTTTAAAGGTAAAGCATTGATTGAGGAGAGTGGTTACTCAGGAGAATATGCTCCTGCATTCTCTAATAAGCTGCATCCTTGCAGCGTCCTTGTCAAAATCAATAACGCGGCATGTAAGCCTTTACTTTTTATTAGGTACTCACCCTTTGAGAACTCATTAGCAAACTGATAATAGCGTAAAATTAATGAAGTATAGAAATAACTATGTTTAACAAATTTTTCTTGTTCTAAGCTCGCTAATGTAGCTCTGAGTAGGGAATAAATTTAATCATAGAGCGCTCTTCAGTAGACTTTGATAAATTGTTCGCTCTATAATTCTTCAAGGCAAAGAGTTGCGTAAGAGGAGTGCTGAAATGAGAAGAGGTAAACGAAAAGACTATACCCTCTTTGATTTATATAATATCTAACTGTTTGAGGTACTGATCACTATAGGCGGTATTAAGCTAATTTCAACTAGGTGTAAGTGAACAGATGTCCTTTAGCGTAACGTGATCTAACTATTTAAACCTAATAGGCCTAATAAGCAAATCTAGCTTAGCTTTCAAAAACACCAACTACCATTGAGATAAGAAATAATGCTGAAGCTGGGATCATAGTTAATATGAATAATGTGTTTAAATCTAACATAGGTCTTTCCTTGTATATTTAGACTATATAATGAATCTAAAAAGTAATACGAATGTGTGTATTTATTACTAAGTTGCAATAAGTACTACAAAGGTTGTGCCAATGTTATGGTTAATTGTTAACAGACTGATTAATATGATTATTTAGTTGCAGTCGTTCTTTGAATATATGAAGGGCGTTTGATTATTAATCGGTTGGTGGTTATAAAGGCTATTTTGTGGTTAAAAATACCGATAAATTATTGAAAAAGTAAATTACTAATATTTTAGGATCTCAATATCGGGACACTCATTCCCAATATTGAGATAAGAAGAGCTATTAAGGTAAAGTAACCTTATTAAATGCATCAAGTAGTACTTGTCCACTAGCGCCATCTTTACCTGCACACTCACTCAAGTGTTGTCTGAACTTACGCGCTCCTGATAAACCATTACAAAGCCCTAACATATGACGCAGTATATGCCATGCTCGTCCGCCACTTGCGATTGTTTCGTCGATATAGGGAACCATTAAATCTATCACTTCAGATCTTGATAATTTTGCACTGCTTGATTGGTATATTTCATTATCTGCATCCGCAAGCATATACGGGCTGTTATATACTTCTCGCCCAATCATTACGCCATCAATATGCTGAAGGTGTTCATTCGCTTCTGAGAACGTTTTAATACCACCATTAATGGATATTTCCAAATCTTTAAAATCATTTTTTATTTGATAGACACGATCATAGTCTAAAGGGGGAACGTCACGATTCTGTTTAGGACTTAATCCAGTCAACCAGGCTTTTCTCGCATGGATAATGAAATGACGACAATCAGCTTTTGATACTTCTTCAATAAAAGTATGTAAAAATTCGTAAGAATCTAAATCATCGATACCGATCCGAGATTTTACGGTAACCGGAATATTAGTCGCTGATTGCATTTGGTTAACGCATTCAGCTACCAGAGAAGGCTCAGCCATCAAGCAAGCACCAAAACGACCATTTTGCACTCTATCAGAAGGACAACCAACATTAATGTTTATTTCATCATAACCATATTGCTCTGCAATTTTGGCACACTCAGTCATCGCTTTAACATCACTACCCCCTAGTTGTAATACTAATGGGTGCTCTGCATCGTTATAGGATAAATAATCTCCCTTGCCACGTAAAATTGCACCTGTAGTGACCATTTCAGTGTAAAGAACCGTGTGTTGAGTCATTAATCGATAGAAATAACGTGAATGTTTATCCGTCCAATCAAGCATGGGTGCAACGGAGAGCTTGTGGTTGATTGTAGACCTTGCTACATATGGCTTTGTGTCAGTAATCGTGGTCATTTTATTAAGGTCCAAATCGGCTTGAATCGCCTGTACTTTCGTTGAGTTTCCATATAGGGTGTCCCAAATGGGCCCCATCTTTTGTAGGACAATTAAGGAATAATACTATGGCATCAGTAACAATTGAAAAACGCCAAAAAGTAAATGGAGATTTCACCTATCGCTGTACAGTTCGAGTAAAAAAGAATAGTGCGATTATACATAGGGAATCTAGAACATTCAGCAAAAAAGAATTAGCGAAGACTTGGGGAAGGATCAGAAAAGATGAAATTGAACTTAATAGTATTATTCATCAAGAAAAGAATATTTCAATTGCTGAATTACTAGACCTATATATCAATGATGTAGATTTATGGGCAGGAACAGGAAGAACTAAACGATACGTAGTCGAGATGTTACGCGATTCTCCTATTGCATCAGTTTTAGCAAATGAACTTAAAACTAGTGATTTAATTAAGCATTGCAAAATGCGCAGGGATGCAGGGGCTGGAGGTGCAACTGTTTATCACGACATAGCATATTTACGGAGCGTAATGAAAAAAGCTCTTCCTGTCTTTGATGTAAAAGCAAATTGGAAAATCTTTGAAGATGCAGTTCCTGTATTAATTGACATGAAACTTGTTGGTAAAAGCCAAAAGCGTACACGCAGACCCACAGAAAATGAATTGGAAAGGCTTATAGAGGCATTAACAGAAAGACAGAAGCAACAAAGTAGTAAAATCCCCTTTGTCGATATTCTTAATTTTTCCATACTGACATGTATGAGAATAGGTGAAGTCTGTAAGATTAAATGGGAAGATTTAAATCATGAACACAAAACGGTAATTGTAAGAGATAGAAAAGACCCTAGGAAAAAAGAGGGCAACCATATGACCGTACCGTTGTTAGCTGGTTCATACGACATAGTGAAAAAGCAGTCAGAAACAGATGATAGAATCTTTCCTTATAACTCTACGTCTGTAACAGCTGGTTTTCAGCGTGTAAGAACAGCTTTAGGTATAACTGACCTAAGGTATCATGATTTAAGACGAGAGGGCGCTTCTAGGTTATTTGAGAAAGGTTATAGTATTGAAGAGGTGGCACAAGTTACAGGTCACAGAAATTTGAATATATTGTGGCAAGTGTATACTCAGTTATTCCCTCATAAGCTGCATGACAAATTTACTGAAGAATAACTGATTTAGAAACAGATTAAACCTACTTCGCATTATGAGCACCTTTGCCACAGACTGTGTGAAAACTCCTAGCGTAAATTTTTTATGCGACGCTACGTAAATTAACAGGTGGTTTGTTATCAAACGTACTACAGAATTTAATCTACAGCGCCTTTTTTCGTTGATATTATCGAATTACACCAGTTCAAAATAGTTTTCACACAGGCTGGCCACAAAGCGGTCTTAATTATTAGAACAATGGGCTTAACTTTTATGTCCACTTTATTCAAGGGTAGCTGACATAAGCAGTATTTTTCTATCTCGCTAACGCCCCTATAGCGCCACAGAAATATTATTTTAGTAGCACTGTTAAGTTGCTGATAATTTGTAGTTTACAGAAGTAAAAGTCGACCACATAAATCGACTCAAAGGCTATTGATAACAATCTGTTTTCATAAATTAGTTTTATTTAAACGCTTCATCAAAAGTTAGACCCGTCATGCGTAATTCTGCTTGATTATGGCCTTTAGCTTCCAAGTGCTTTTGAATATCTTTTATTTTTACGGAGAAATTACGCTTATTATTAAACAGAACAAACTTCAAGTTAGGCATGTCATATAAAAAATCAAGTTCACCATCTTCAAGCTTACAGTCAAGCCGTAACCTTGTTAAGGTTTTCAAGTTTTTTAGCCACCTAAGATCTTGCATTGCTCCACCAATAAAAATTTCATTGATTGAGCTGAGGTTGCTGAGCACAGAGTAATCATTGTCTACTTTACACTTATCTAACCAAAGTGACTCAAGCTTAGGTAAGTCAATTGCAGCACTAACGTTAGCAAGCTTTCCGCAGTTACCTATTTCAAGATATCTCAATTTTTTAAAGTTATTAATAGCATCTAAGGAACTTAATGTTCTAGTTCCCACTAACTCTAAGAACTCCAACGAAACCATCTTTTCAAAGCTATTAAAATCTTCTTTTTTATAACCCCTGATAACTACAGACTTTAAATTATCTAAATTTTTTAGGTTATGCTCAAAGCCTTTACACCAATCAGAATTAAGATGCTTTAAGTGTGTTAGCTTATTAAGTGCTAAATCACACTTTGAGCCAGCGCCAATATCGATAAAAAGCCTCTCAATATAAGAAAGCTCAGATATACTTTGCCAATCTATATCATCACCACGTATATTCAACTCCGTAATTTTGTCTTTATATTTTATCAGCCGGCTAACATCATGCCATTTCCCATGAGATAGCGATAGAACATCAAAGGGTTTATGAGCTATATAGTCAATGACTTCTTCACTTAGCCTATCTTTAACAACGACGTATAATGAATCATTCCACATTTTATATACCTGACACCTCGGGGGCAATTCAATTATCATTTACAAAACTCCAATTTATCTAATTTTTTTAGCAGATCGTTGCTGTTTTTTGAACGAGGATTTTCAGCTATTGAATTACTTTCATTGGCCCTTATTTTCAGTAGTTCCAATTTTTCAATGAAAATTGCTAAATTATACGTTGATTATTTTTACCATCAATATGAAACAATGCAAATATCTCTTCTATATTTTTTGAGTGTTTTTAAATGCATAAGTCCTATCTCACTATGTGCCACAAAGCGTCATAAGATTTAGAAAGTTATGTCAGCTTTATGATCGGAAAGTTGACCTTAATATTTGGGGAGGCTTTATGTCTCCAATGCGCACAGGTTGTGTGAAAACTATTTTGAACTGGTGTAATTCGATAATATCAACGAAATAAGGCGCTGTAGATTAAATTCTGTAGTGCGTTTGATAATAAACCACCTGTTAATTTACGTAGCGTCGCATAAAAAATTTACGCTGGGAGTTTTCACACAGTCTGAGCACTAAGGAGGCATTGGCACTAGGTTAATAATAGTGCAAAAAATTAAACTACTTGGGGCATTGTGCAACACTCGCTACGCGAAGAAAAACGAACAAACGCAAAGCTGACAAATCACTGTAGGCCTTGACACTTAACGCTTGCAGAGGAGCTTTGAAAAAACTTTACCCCCGTATTACTAAACGGGAGTAAAACCTTTCATATCCTCCCACCGCTCAATTCCTCTTCCTCGTTGCTCAGGCTTCGCCCTCGTCCTCGTCATCATCGCTCAAGGTCGTCAATTGAAAGCTCAGTTGCCTAAAAGTAATAACAGTAATCATTAAGTAAAGAATAAAGAAAAGGTCAAAAGAGGGTTCCAAAGAGCTTCAAGCCTAATTTAGTAAAGTAAAATAAAGGTTTCTAAGAACATTTTTAAATACACAAAAATAACCTCAGACACTCCTTGATTTTCATTGACAAAATTATTCTCTCACTCTGTTTGATTAGCATCAAATTAAGCGCGCACCCCTATGTTTCTACGAAACGGGTACACATTAAATTGACACTATCAAGGAACTTAGAGCATGACTGATATTGAAGCTGAAATCGCTAGCACTTTAAAAGAGATTGAAGAACTAAAGGAAGAGACACGGGCAATTGTGGCAAAAATGAAGAAACTAAATACTGCTGATAAAAAGGAAGTTAATAATGATAATTAAAATTGTTGATTCAGAGCCTGAGTTTGTTGATGGACGGAAGCATTATCTTCGGTTTATGACTACGCTTTCACTGGTTGAAGTCAGAGCCAATACGAGACATACATATAAAAAAGCCCCCGATAGAAGGAGGCTTTATCTTACTAGTATCCAAGTGAGCTTTAGCTTTTAGTTTTTCGACGGTTGAAGCCTAAACCCAACAGAGCTAAGCTTAACAAGCCAAGAGTAGCAGGATTAGGAACCGATGACGGAGCGGTTTTCCAACTAAGATCATCTATCCAAAACCAGCTGTCTTCCACTTGTTCTGTAAACCTAATTCGATCAAAATCACCAGTAAATAAGAACTGAGTAGTATTTCCCACTATGCTATTCGAAACTGTAAGTTGCGCATCCTGAACCCCACCTAGAAGAGACTCAAATAAATAGCTTGCCGAATTATTTGTTCTAAACAAGAAAGAAAGTTCTGAAACATTTTCATCAAAAAGTATTTCAGAGATACTAATACCTGCAGCAACACCACAAGGCGGTGTAACACCTATGCTGACCCAAGCACTACCAGTAAGACCACCAACATTACAGCTACTGTTAATATGTGAAGTTGGTCCACCACCAACTATTGAGTTAAATGTAATGCCATTTCCACTGAACTGAGTCGTTGCTAACTCTGCATTAGCTCCACTTCTATCGAAGCTTTCAAAGCTATTTGGATTTGATGCTGTCGCGTTCCCAAAAGTGATTAGGCCCGCGTTTGCAGTACCAGTGATTAAAACGGCCAATAATAAAAAAAAATTTATCATTTCATTGCTTCCTTTTGCTGATTAAGATTAAAGTAATCATTTATTTTAAATAGCAAAAAACAAGCCATGTATTTAAGTTATTAATTTCTTTGACCTTATTTACCTAAAAAATAATTATCTTTAAATTATGTAAAATTAACTGACAGATGATGTAATTAGCCCTTTCTTTTCTTAGCTATAAATAGCCAGTAATTCGCTTGAGTTACTCAATGCCATTTGATCAATGATATTTGCAATAACATCATTTATCTCAATATCATCTATAACTTTATCCAACTCAACTAACGCACGCGCTATCACCTTAAATTCTGCATCATTGAAAACGTTAAACCTTGAAGATAACAATTCATTTTCTTCAAGTGTAAGCATTTTATATTCCTCTATTTAATTAAAAATCTATAACGAAGCAGACAAAATAGGCTGCTCAATTTCTTTTACAGGCTTTTCTATTTTCTTAGGCTGACACGTAACAATTTTGAATTGCTCATCCTTTTTAAGCTTAACCATGCACTCGTTAATAAAGGCGACTTCATAACCAAAGTAATAGAGGTCGTGATTGTTAATCGATATTTGGTCATCACCAGCTGTCATAACAAAGAAGTACTGTTTGTACTTTTTATCTTTGTTAAGCACTACGTCTTGATAGCCCGTTAAGTAAATCTTAGTCGCATCAAAGGGCAGTTCTAAAGAAATGCGAATTTCATTACTACCCTGAACAGGGTTAACAGAATTAGAAACACGACTATTTTTAAGAGTGGTTTGGCTAGAAACGTTAATACCTTCTTGGTTACGAACACCAGCCCCTTGAGAGAACGGTTTGTTATCTTCTTTAATAAATCCCCACCATGCGCCATAACCGAAACAAAGAAGTAATAAGGCGAAAGCAAAAACAAGCGTAGGGTCTTTGAAGGCGTTAAGACCTCCCCGTTTTGTAATTTCCCCTGTACTGGTGGATTTATAACATTTGTGGACATCGACTGGGACTCGTCTCCAGACTGTCGGGTCGTCTTTCTTTTTTGGCGTTCCGTTGTTTTTAGGACTATGTTCATGGATTCTCGGCTTCCTTTTAAAGTAAGGGATAAACTCTAAGGCTTTATTGTATTTATAGAAGTAAGCGAATTCTGTCACCCGTCTTATGAGTTTATGAACCTCTTCAATAGCAGGAGTACAATAAATCAAATCCCAACTATATTTACGTTGTCGCATGTTAGCTTCACGCATTTTTCTCGGGTAAATGATATTGCCGTTCTCATCAAGGATGAGTTCACCCGTGTCATCAACAGAGCCTTCATCCGTAGGCGGTGTATATTGTGAGATAGCCTTTTGGTAATAGTTATAATATTTTTCGGGTAACTGATCTTTTAACGATTCGATACCCAGAGAATCTAACTCTTCAGGTTTAAATACTTTTGCATCATCAGGAAAAACGTCCTGAACCTCATCAATAATGATAAAGGCATTAACAGGCATCCACCAAAACCACCTACGCCATAAGTACAACCCCTTTTCAGTTTGACTTGATAAACGCCAAATATCCGCGGAAGCGGGAAAGGTTTCATTTAGCTCTATTTCAATAGACTCTTTGGTAAGAATACCCTCGATATTGGTAACAACTAAACGACCTGCTCGTAACTGAGGTAACACCTCAAACCAAAAAGCGCTCGCCGTTTTAAAAGAACCAGGCGCGCCATGAAAAATACTAGTGGCCATATTATTTACCTAAGAAATTCATAACGAATTTAGTCACAGAAGCATGAAGCAATAAATTGATACCATCAAACAAGCGCATATCAATAAAAGCCTGACGAACATCAACAGGCAAAGCCGACATATTGCTCGTTATTTGAGACATGATATTTAAATCTAAAATAATCACCTTCGCCATGCCCCAAGCGTAAACAATGAACACCTTATAAAATTCCAACTTACCTTTAATACTCCACGTAATAAAATAAGCGATTGCTCGCTGAATCAAATCAGGCACATCGGTATACATGAAATCCCATAAGTCAGTAAAACTATCCGCCACCATTTGAGAGGCCCCACCAACATCGGTATAAGTATCAGCGGTAGCCAAGAACGGAACGAGTAAGAGCAAAATTAATAATTTTTTCATTAGTTTTTACCTCCTAATAAAATAAGACCCGCAAGAATAGAGCAAACAAGCATAATTGGAGTAGCAAGCATCCTAAAAAACTCACCAAAACGCGAAAGAGACACATCAAAAGTCCCTTGAGTTAACGTAAGATTTCTTGCTTCATAGCCAGTAGAATTAGGAACAGTAATAGACATCATTGAAGAGGCTTCAGCCCTAATAGAATTAATAGACGTTGTAATATCAGTTTTCAGCGTTTCAATGTCAGCCGTCAATGTAGCGGTAGCAGCCGCATCAAAAAGTGAATTGATTTTTGATTTTTCAATCGTTGAAGTGGTCGTCGTAAAACTTTCTTTTTCTTCTTCTGCTTTGGATTGCCCTAACTTTTCACCTAAAGATTCAATAGCATTAACAATTTTACCAGTACCACTTTTAATGGTTGATTGAGTTGCTTCAGACGTTTTACGCTGACCGTGTTCAATTTGAGACAGTTTATCATTGCCCGTTTTAGCCAAAGCGCCATTTTCAATACCAACCTTAGCTTCATCACTTAACAGTGCAGTCGGATCAGGTGTCCAAGTTCCACCCGCATCAAAGCAAGAACCACAAAGACCAGCAACAGCAACAGAGCAAGTACCAGCACCAGCAGGACAACTCGTTTCCTGATAATCAGTAGTCTCGTCCCAAGTACCGTCATTATCTTCACAAAAACCACGACTAGAAGAAGCAGAAATTACAGAGCAAGTACCATTATCATCAAAATAATTACTATCACCCTCGCCTACATCTGGATGTTTTGAAGTATCACAAAAAAGATTAGTACCATCATCAATACAACCATCATCACAAATTTCAACACCAACCGTAGTAGAACAATGCTTATCTCTATTAGCTTGGCAATAATTTACACCACCAGAATACAAGCAATCATCCTTACCCTCACCAGTACCCGCATCATCATAAGGAGGATTTTCAGAAGTAGCACAACCACCATCAGAGCTAGAAACACCTTTATAATAAGATCCACCACCATCAGTAGTAACTTTTTGAACATTACAAGAAGAGCCATTCGATGATGAATAACACATATTATTAGCAGTATTATTACCAGAGTCTAAAACATAATTTTGACAATATTCATCAGCCTTTTCATCTTCACGTTGAGCGTCTTGAAGTGCTTGTACATCAGCTGGCTTATAACAAGTATCAATATCACCATCATCATTAGAATCAACTTCGAATGTATAAGATGGTGAAAGAGGTGGTGGACATGAGTAAATAATAAATTCATTAAGAATAGAAGCTGAAGCTTGACCAGAACTATGAGCAGTAAAATCACACTGTTGATAAAAAGCTGGACCACTACTATGAGTATAAGCAATATAGGGATAAGGAACTCCACTACTAATTGTTTTCCAAGTAACAGAAGGTGCTGAACAAGCATTATAAGCAGGCATTGTAACAATGTAATCTTGAATAATATTCTTACAAGCAGTAACACGTTGAATAAGAGTAGTATTAATGACAGGCATTTCAAGCTGACCAATACTAGGTTTAATTGATAAACCACACATTACAGTTGTGCCTAGTTTTGGAACAGCAGGTTCACCAGATAACGATGAATAATCTATATCTGCTGAATAACTAAAAAAAGATGAAAAAAAAGCGACTATAAAAGCCGCTAATTTCAACGTATGCGACGCATTATTAACTTGTACGTATGCCACTAGAAAACCCCTCAACAAAACAATAAGTAAAAATGCTCGCAAACATTATGGAAGTAAGCATTGATTAACGACCTAAAAGCTTAATAACAATACCTACGCCAGTAACAACAGCAGCAATAGTAAGAATCACTGTAATAGCAGCACCGACATTAGTGGCCCCATCAGTACCAGCTGCACCAATAGCAGCAGAATGGTCAGCAGCCATTGTGCCAAAAGAAGCAAGAGCACCAGTTGCACCAGCAGCTAAAGCTTTAGCGCCTTTTGAATTAGCAATGCGGTTTTTCATTTTGTTAAATGTATTCATGTGTTTCCCCTTAAAGGATTAGTTTTAAAATTATGTCTTACCGAGTATTCGGTTGACACGACCAAGTGAATGGCCAGTTATAAACCCTATTAAGCAAATCGCATTAAAGTACGCGAAATCCTCAATAGAGAATTCGAACAAGTCTTTGAGAACGGCAACGATTGCTTCAAGCGATATCGCGTCATAGTCAGACTTGGTTAAAATAATCAAACCAGATGGACAAGCATCTACTGGCTGATTACTTATGGCTAAAACACCATTACTTTTTACTTTTACGCAGTCAGCCGCAGTAGCGCTAAACGAGAAAAGAAGAAAAATAACGATTAAAGCTTTCATTTATTACGCACCTTTAAAGCCGCTGAATTTAACTTTTTATTGAATGATTTCTCTTTATCTTGCTTCAATGGTCTGACTGAATTAGTCAAACTCATATGAACTCGATAAAGGAAATAAACTAGTGCTATAAAGTTAAGGACGATTAAAAAGGTCATAATATTTACCTGTAATTAGCTAGCTTTCTGTTGAGTAGCTGGTTCAATAACAAGTAGTACTGCTTTTGAATCAACGTAAACATTACGGTAATCACCCACGTTCACAGGTAGTTCAACTAGAGCACCGTGATTTTCTGAAAGTGATTTAATGAAAAAGGCGTCTTTTTCTTTATCAGCACTGATGCGCGCTGTTCTAATCATTTTTTGTTCTTGTTCAAAGCCGTTGATAAAAGACACTTCTATACCGATTTCGGTGTAGCTAGTTTCTTGAGGCTTACCACTTTGGTCAGTCCAACGGTTTTTAGTTAACTTAGTACCAACTAAAACACCCCGTAAAAAAATACCTGTTTGAATACTCATGTTTCATTCTCCAATTAATTAAATGTTTAAGCTGCTGCCGCTTGTTCTTGTTGTTGTAAAACCCACTCTTCGATAACTGAGGCTTTCAACCGTTTAGGCATTGATGAACGGCAGTCAGGCTCTTCAATGTCTTTTACAAATTTCTCTACTATTTCACTATCTGATAAACCACAAATTACGCGCATCATGTTGATGGCTTTACGGGTGCTGATAACTTGGTTTTCAACAATTTTCTCTATGGTCATGGTTGCTTGTTTAACCAATGTTTTGATTTTGCATTGCTCAACACTTAAAAAAGCGAGTGCTGGGTAAGTGGCCGCAAGGTATTCACTAGGCTTTACCATGGCATCAAGTGGTATTACGCGTTGGCTTGAATGTAATTCAACTTCCCAACGTACCCACTTTGATTTCATATCGCCTAACTGTTTACCCTTTTCATAAATGCGTAAAAGCTTGCCCGATTCACGTGAGCCGATATAAAGCGTTTTTCCTTTACTGGGAATAAAACCAAACGTTTTCTTAGCGGTTGATTTAGTAGATTCGTTACTGATTTCTTTTAAATCTTTGAAATTCTCTTTCAGCATTTTTTCCGTTAAATGCCCTGATTCAACATACATATAACAAGCAGGACGGCCGCCAGAATTAAATTGTCCCTTTTTGGCTTTGGTCAATGCTCGCTTAATTGAGTGCTTCCCTGCGTAATCGTCATGCGCTAAATCAATACGCGTAATTTTTAAGGCCGGTATGTTTTTAATTTCTTCATAGAGGCGAGTCATATCCAAGGCGTTACAGCCCGTTCCCATGAACGACACGTAACAACCAAGGTTTTTACCACCCCAACAAATAACACCCGCTTGCTCACCGTCAGCATATAAAGTTGCTGAATAAGAATAATTAAAACGTCCTGTTGGATTATTCTTAACGGTCCAAATATAGGTTTCCTGATTGAACACATGATTCAAACGACAAACAAAGCGTTCTACCTCACCACAACCAAGAACATCTAATAAATCGACGCCAATGTTCTCTAATAAATTGTTTAAGCGGTCACCATATTTAATGCCTGTATCTACTTCTAATTCGCCTTTTAACATGTCACGTAATTCGTAACGTGCAGCGACTTCATTGTCTGAAAGAGCCAATGATTTAAGCGGTAAATCTTTATGTCTACGATTGTTATATTCGCGTGTAATGGTGCTACATGAGTCTTTGTAACGAGTCAAAATGGCTTCGTATTCATGCGCGTTAAACGCGTTAGTGCCTAACAATTCTTTGTTTTTTGTGTTTTCAAGTTTTGCCAGTTCACGATTTAAGGCAGCATCTTTTGCCTTAACGATTAACTCGCCTTTAATACAAGCGCCAATCTTAGCCATCTCTTTAATCTTTACTAATTCTTGAGGTGACCAAGTCAGTGATAAGGCATCAACTAAACAAGGGATTTTTGTTGGTTTAGTTTTCATCAAAAGCCCCTTGTCGTTGTAGTTCGTGATAGTTGTTTTCATCAACTTCAATTAAGTTGAATTCGTGACCATGTACCGTTTGAAGAAATCCAATTAACGAGACTAAGTTACAAAAGTGATGAACTTGGCCGTTGTGCTGTATAGCAACATCGCCCCAGTCTTCCCTTTGAAAGTACACGTTAGGATTGTTCATGATTAAGCTACGTTCACTTGTTGCCATTCTTTCGAGGCAATTTCATATTGTTTGTCGATATAACTCGCTAAATCTTCTACCTTTATGAATACAGGGCTGCGTTCAGACTTACTTAGGCTGAATGTTGGAACTGGAAAGTCTTGGCCTTTGATTTTTTGTTTTGCCGTTTTTACTGAAATACCGAAGAATTCTTGGCAAACGTCTTTAAGTTCAATCACAGGTGATTCAAAACGAGCTAGTAGTGCGAAGTTTGTATTCATATATCACCTATGTAATCATTTACGGTTCAAGCAATTCAAAGCGATTACAATCGCTCTGAGGTTCTATAAATAGAACTTGCGGTAATCATAAATCCAAATATGGAACCATGTCAAATGAATTATGGTAGAAAAATTAAAATTCTCCGTGAATCAATCAATAAAACTCAAGCTGATTTCTCTGAAATAACAGGTATATCTTTGAGTACATTAAAGAAAGTTGAAGCTGGGTTTTCAAATGTTGGTATATCTGTAATTGATAAAATAATTGCAACGCCATCACTTCATGATCATGTTTTATGGTTCATGACAGGAAAAGAAAATCTAAATGTGGAACTAGATGAGAAGAAAAAAGGTAGTCATATAAACTTACCTTTTTACGAAGTTAAAGCGTCAGCTGGTGATGGTTTATTGGTAGAAGCAGAAAAGCAAACACACTTAATCAGTTTTAAACCTGAATGGCTGAATAAAGAAATTGGTGTAAACCCAAATGATGTATTTTTGATGTTAGTAGATGGTGACAGCATGTACCCAACATTAAAGAACGGCGCCATGATTATGGTAAATCGTCATTTTAATGGGTTAAGTGATGGAGTTTACGTGATGCGACATGAGCAAAATTTACTAGTTAAACGCTTACAAATGTTGCCTAACGGAATTATCAAAGTTAAATCAGACAATAGCCTTTACGAACCTTGGGAAATTAATAAAGAAAACCTAGACGGAACAGATATAGAAATTATTGGTCGAGTAGTTTGGTCTGGGCAAAGAATGTAATATTAACGTCTAATAGCGTTAGTAATGATTAGACCGTTACAAGCCTTATCTTTGTTAACCTTGTTATAACCGTTGTTGTTCTGCTTGTATTTATTTAACCAGAAAGTGCAAGAAGCATCATCAGACGCATATTTAAGTTTTGTAGAGTAGGTATCTTTATTTATAGGCTTATAATCATCATAATAAATATAAGACTCTGACTTAGTGAAAGGCTTATTAAAATCCAAAGATACCCTTGTACGAGGTTTATCTAAATTTGGGTTTGCACTATTTTTAGGTATCAATATTGGAGTCTCTTCATACGGTTTATATGGAGTTGCTAAGTAATAATACAAAACAAAAGCTAAACACAAAAAAAGTATTACACTCAGGTATTTCATTGAACTTCCTTGTTTAATGTTACACTTAGCACGCTAAGCGGCAAAAAATTGTTGGCTAAAATAAGCGACGAAGAAGCAAAAGCCAACGTTTTTGCCTTTTAAGTGACTTATGATGTTTTAACCTAACTCTCCAATGAGTTGATCAATACCATTACTGGAATCTTCATTTATTTTATTTAATTCAATTTTTACCCCATTGTAATCTAACGCTACTTCATCAAATCCGGATAACAAACGATTTATGATATGAAAATATTTTGAGTTGTTTATAAGTTCAGTTGGGATATCTGAAACTATGTACAATTTATTCTGTTTAATTGCGGAATTAAGTAAAACTTCTCTAAAGTTGGTTTTGTCTTTGTCTTTGTCTTTATTTAATACAAGTTGCGGGCACTTATATTTCAAAATATTTATTATCATACTCTCCCTATTCAATACAGTTATCCCATGAATTAATCCATTTCTACCAGGCAAATTGGTAATCATTTGAGACACTTCATTGTCACTAGCTTTATATATATTTTTAACCGCGTGGACATCAGGGTTGCCGTCACCCCAAAAGGATTCATCAGTAAACTTTAATGAGTTTGACGTATTTAATTCAAAAATCTTAAATCCATAGTTTTTACCAAAAGTCAGCCCAATTCTTTCTTCAATATCAGTAAACTTTATTCTTTTGTTTGTTATATTTTGATAATTAGTTTCATAATAATTTATAAAGTCTTCTAACAACTGTTTCACAACAGATGCACGTAAAGGACTAAAATCAATATCAGCACACAGCGAAAATATGTTTTTATATGTAGACCATTCTTTAGATTGATAGAAATGAAGTAATAGGCTTTGTTGCTTATCTTTAGCGTCGTTACAAATAAACATCGAAGAGAAATATTCCATTAAAGATTTATGAGACCAGCGAAGGCTGCTTCCCTCTTTTAAAAATAAAGGAACAGTTGTTGTAAGATCTTTTACAAAATTTACTGCACTAGTATTTATTCCATTTGTACTAGAAATTATTTCTTGAATAACAATCTCTAATTCATCTTTTTGAAACTCTATCTTTCCTCCATTTTTTAGGCACCAAAAGCCAAGCCTTCTTAACAAAACATGAAATTCAGAAGAATCCAAGTTGGAGTGTTTAGGTCGTACAAAATTAACTTCTTTACTCAAATCGTGTGATTCAAATAGTGCTTCATATACTTGAGAGTAAAATAAGTGCTTCTTTTGTGGGATAACGGTTTTGTGCCTATAAGCACAAAATAAAAGTGAGACATACAAAGGTGTTGACAAGAATTCTTTTAGTCCCCTATCACTGCTGCGTTGAATTCCCGCTATTAGCTTCTTAGATATTGCTCCTTTTGGGTCATATTTAGAAATAAGACTAAAAGCCTCTTCTTCAACCAATGGTTCTATTGTATATCTGGTAAAATCATAAAACTCAGAAAGGTATGATTCTAATCTTGATGTAATTAACATTTTAGGATCATCTAATTGATCAATAAATTTCCTAATTTCTTTAATAATATAGTTTTTGTCTTCAGCCGAAACTTCATCTAAACCATCAAATAAATACACTAAGGGTAGTTGATTTAAAAATTTACTAGGGTTATCTGTATTGACACCAAATTTTGCAGCAATTTGTTGAGCTATAGGTTGTTTCTCTAGTTGTCTTAGCTCAATAAATACAGGGATATAATTCTGATTTTGTAAGGTGTTGAGAAATACTCTTTTTGATAAAGTAGATTTTCCCATTCCTGCAGTATCATTTACCAATACTTTATTATCGTTTTCAAAAATATCAGCCTCAGCATTAATTATTATCTCACTTCCTTTTTCGTCTATAACTTTTAATGGAATATATAGTGCTTCGAGTTTTTTTGGAGTATTGGGAAAGGCGATGGTATTTATGGTTGAACATTGTCCAGTTGCCCAAGAAATATATTTAACTGACTCTTTTTCAAAAATACTGTTATCTGACTTGTTCTTGAAATATTGTGAAATTTTTCCGCTAACAATTGGCTTAAGTTTATCGTTAAATAATTTTTTGGCTAATGGAGCGCTTAATTTTATCGCACTTTCCAACGTAATAGTTTCTAACATAAATTCCCTTTTGAATTTGAAACAGCCTCTCGTTTTTATAAAATAAGAGGCTAAGTAATTGTTGGCTAAAATGTGAAATGAAGTAGAACGCAGCCAACTGTTACGTGTTCTTGTTTATTTTCTTGTTAGCTTACGGTTAAAGATTTTCGCGATAATCTTTTAATGTTTCTTCAGAAGGCTTCCATTCATAATCGTCATGTTCAATAGCATGACAAAACGGATTAAAGACAAATAATAAAAAACCATCATTATCTGAATGAGTTAATACTTTTTCAACCCCTCCTTCAAATGTTAATATTAACTTATTCTCATTTAACAGTGCTTCAGAAGAAATTAACTTTTTTAAATTGTAAAAATCATTTCCAACTCTAAAATATTTTGTACTCATATCAATATTTACTCCATTTGTGGTTGATTTCGTTTAATAAGCTAATAGCTTATTATGGATACTTTCAGTAATATCCGCTCTATAATTAATTCGTATTAATATCCCATAGTTTCAAAATGTTAGAAACTATAAATATATCATTTTGGTTAGAACTTGGATATTACAGGAGGGAGATCAACAAAATCAGTAATGAGGTGAAGGCTTTATTTGGAGCCCTTTTTATATCCCACTATTTGCAGTGGTTCCAATAGTGTTCCATAAGTTTGGTAAGGCCACTAAAACTACATGTTTACGTCCAATCGAGCATAGTTCCACTAGATAAAGATATTAAGCAAAACCTCTATATTACATTTCTTCAGTATGACGGCACTTAGGAAAACTACTACAAGCTAAAAATTGGTTACCTTTATTTTTACCTTTTTGAGCTGTTTTAATAATTAACTCCGAATCGCATTTTGGGCACTTTTGAATGTTCGAGGTAATCGCATTAGGCTCTATTTCAGGCGGAGTTGTTGTGGAAAATATTGTATCTCTAATTTCATTAACGTTATAAGTAGCACTTGCTTTAAACCTATGTAATTTTAAGCTAGCGTTTTTACAGGCAAGTTCTACTAACTCATCACGTTTTATACTCGATTTTTTATTATGGCTACTATCGTCAAGCTCTATAACTGAAATTATAGAAAGATCTTCAGCGTTACATATAACAAAGTCAAAATGTTTAGATGATATTTTATTAAAAGCTATTTGCCATTGGCTTCGATTAAGCCCTTTAATTGGCTTTAAGATATCAGCTATTCTAACTTTCCCAAACACAACTTTTTTATCATCACAGGCTAAATGTAAAGCTCCCAAAAATGAGCGCTCTGCAGGAGTAAACAATGGACCTATTAGTTCATATGGAACTTCTAGTGGTGGACTAGTTTTAGCTTTTAATAAAACAACTAATATAATAATGATAATCAAAAAAAGTGCTATAAATTCCATTTTTCACCTTTGAGGTATAAGCCATAAATGGCTGAGTAATAACTGGTTAAAATTTTGTAGCGAAGCCAACTGTTATGCGTATTTGTTAATTTTCTTGGTAGGTGTAAATATCTACGTATTACCAAAATATTCGTAATCTTTGTCTCGGTATATGGAGGTATAAACTATTTTAAATTTAAGGTTTTCACTAATGACGGCTACTTCTGTAGCTAAGTCTTCTTTATTTTCATTAAGCAATTCATATAAATCAACTTTCTTAGCTGGTGAAATATGCTCTAATTTAGATGGATGATAAAAAGAGTGTGCAACATTCAGCCCTAAAGTATTGAGAGCTTCGTCATACGCAGTTTCAATAAATCCAGAGATTTCTTTACCCGAAGCAACTAATTTAAACTCTTTGATTATTGCTGGGCCAAGACCATTATTTTCAAGAGTAAATTTACAACTTTCATCTACCGTATATCTATGGACTATGAGGTGAGGAACTACTGAAAGTTTATTATGCTCTTTAGATAAGTGAGATTGGTAAAGTGTGGCTACTAAAGCCACAATGGCAACTAGCATTGATGCTAGTGCAATATAATCTGATGCATCCATTCTTTTACACCTAATGCCACGTTAAGAGGCAAATAATAGCTGGGTAAAATGTGTGAAGTACGAACAACAGCCAGCTGCTATTTGTCCGCCTTAAACGCCTTGTTAGGGTTGCTTTGGCTCCTTAACCTCTTCTACATGCTCTATTATTTTTTCTTCTTTATTTTCTAATGCAATAGTATTTTCAACGACTAAATTGAATGAGTTGTGCTCGATTTTAAAATTATTATTAATAGATGTTGAGCAGACTATTTCTTCAGCCTCTTTTACTTTTTCCGTTGCTTGAGCTAGCCCAACAGCTCCACCAGTTAAAGAACCTAATGCTCCTAGAATTATAATAGTTTCTTTAATCGAGCCTAAAGTCATTGTCCATTTCGTTTCTGAGTTTTCTAAACTTTTGATTATTTCTAAAATCTTATTAATAATTTTCTTTTTTGCTTTAGAGCTAATTGATAAGTCCTGTTCTATCAAAACAATTGCTTCTCTCAATAAGTCAATTGTGACTACTTTGTCGCTAATATCTGGCGTGTAAAAATCATAAAAATCAAAAAAGCGTTCGTTGTCCGTCCTACGCGCTGCTATTGCTGTTTTTAACTGAGTTGAAAGCGCAGTGATATCAGACAAAAATGATCTCTGTAAATCCAAAAATTGATGCTCTGAATTTTTCTTGCTTCCTATCTTAAGGGAACCGATAAAGTTACGTCTACAGATACTATCTACACAGCCTGATAGTTCCTTAGATTTACTTATTATGTTGTCTGCCTGAAATGACTTTTCAAGACCATAAATTGTAAGTACGTTTTGAAACTTACGAACCAACGGAGTGAAGTAATCTACCCAAACCTTAAGTTTATTTCCTCTTCTATATAAATCCTCTTCTTTTAAATAGGTAACATAATCAAGTATCGAACTACAAAAATCAGGTACATTCAAATTTGCCTCTTCTTCCAAAAGTACCGACTTTATCTCCTTTTCATCCAAAATATTTACACTATTTATCACGATTTAACTCCATAGTTTTATTTGCAACCCTAACAGCTTATTACGTAGACGTCTCAGTAACTCCCATCTACTTGATTGTTGAATAAAGTAACTCAATATTCTTTAATTTCAAAGTCTTATTATATTGTTATAGGTGTTTTTTATAGGCAGATCAGGTTATTACTGAGACGTCTCAGTAATAATCTGATAGAAATAACACATTAATTACTTTATTTTCAGATGCTTAAAGAGAAAATCGTACTGGTCGATGTGTGTTGCACTGACTATTTGAACTCAAGGCACCAAAGGAACATAAACTCAGTAATGAAACATCAGTTTTAGTATCTAATTGATCTCTAGAAAGAGACTTACAATGAGAGATGAAATTATCGGAATTAGCGATGAAGTGGAAGTTTACTTTGGGGCCCTTTTTATATTTATTTTTTGTTGAGGGCTCCTATAGGGCTCCATAAATAGCTTTAGAGCAGTATAAATCTATATTTATGTCCAATCAAGCATGGGTGCAACGGAGAGCTTGTGGTTTGCCGTTGACTACTCATTTGCGAGAGATCTTTTGATTTCCTTTAACCCTCTTTTTATTACACCTTTTTTACCGTCAGCACCAATTGTCGTTGAAATCCCATAAATAATGCAATAAAAAGACTTTTTCACCCTCTTTTGGGTATAACCAAAAGACCGTTAAGTTGCTACATTCATTGTAGGCATTAGAGCGTGCTCATAAATGAACTATAAAGAGCAAGGCTAAATTTACAATATTAGGTGTACAAGCAAAGATTACACTTATGAGGGTTAGGGTATGACAGATAATAATTTCAATCAGCCATTAGGCGGTAATCAAATGCCACGTTTTGGTGGTCCAGGCACTATGTTTCGCTTACCAAGCAGTGAAATAAGCAACGACTTAGATATAGGTATTGTTGGTGTGCCACTGGATATTGGCGCGAGTAACCGAAGTGGCACACGCTTTGGCCCTCGTTCAGTTCGCAATGAATCAGTCTTAGTACGCCCTTATGGTATGTATACCAAAGCTGCGCCATTTGATAGCTTCCAAATTGCAGACATTGGTGATGCGCCAATAAATACATTCAATCTTGCTGACTCTATACGAATTATTGAAGCGCATTACGATACTATTATGGCGAGTAATATTAAGCCAGTGACTGTTGGTGGCGATCACACTATCAGTTTGCCAATCTTGCGAGCCTTACATAAAAAGCACGGCATGATGGCATTAGTTCATGTTGATGCCCATGCGGATATTAATGATTCTATGTTTGGTGAAAAAGAGTGCCACGGTACTATTTTCAGACGCGCTATTGAAGAAGGCTTAGTTGACCCGAAAAAAATGATTCAAATTGGTCAACGTGCAACCGGTTATAGTGCTGGTGATTTTCAATGGGCGGTAGACCGAGGAGTGAGAGTTGTACAGGCTGAAGAATGTTGGTTGAAATCATTAGTGCCCTTAATGGAAGAGGTGCGTGAGGTTATTGGTGAAGATACGCCGACTTACTTAACCTTTGATATTGATGGTATTGATCCAGCATTTGCGCCAGGAACTGGAACACCGGAGCCAGCGGGATTAACCTCACCACAAGCCTTAGAGATCATTCGTGGTATGTACGGTACTAATCTTATTGGTGCTGACTTAGTTGAAGTATCACCACCCTACGATACCTCAGGTAATACCTCATTATTAGCGGCAAATCTTATTTTTGAAATGCTTTGTAGCTTTCCAGATTGTATTCGTAGATAAATACCAATAGTGATACAACAAAAGGAAAGGCGTATACCTCACGGTATACGCCTTTTTTATTGTTTCTTATCGACTTGTTTATACAGGTTACACAAAAGCACTGTTTGACCTGTTGGCTGGGATGTATTGGATAACGCACTGTTCAGTGCTATGTATAACACTGACTCAGTAATGCGGATAAATGGATAGGGGTTTTTATCTTGAGTGGCGATTAATTGTAGCCGAGCACGTAACAGTTATTTGCTTCTTGATCTGCATATAAGCGATTTTTCAGTAAGTTAACAGCAAAGTTACTGCTGAATTCAGCATCAGAGTTAAAAGTAGCTTCATGAGAGAAGTTCTCTTCATTACTTGTTGTGTTTGACACCTGAGAGGTTTTTGCTTCGTTATGCTTATTCATAATCACTCTACCTATTGTCGTAATGTGTAGTATTAGCTTATTACTATTTCAGAAGTCACTTGATTAATAAATACCCGAACGGGGGGATTACACGCGTTAGTACTGTAATGCCGCATTAGTAAGTCCACGATGTTTATCTACCCATATTAAAGTACTCCTTAACCGTAATTCACACTCATCGAAAAGTTTTTCTATTCGTGATAGTGCGTGCAAAAAAATCTATTAAGTTTGATAAGTGTAAAACTTAACGTTCATTGTTTTGTATTTAACATGGGCTAAAATTGTTATTCAATAGATAAAAACAGATTACAGCGCAGATAACTGTGGTCAACTAAAACGGTTAATGAGCGCGTCCGCTTATTAAGTAATTGGTTTAACTTTGTATATAGCCAAGATGACTTGGATCTGAAGTAGTTAAGCTAAGTGACGAAAATAAGAGGAAGTAGATTGAAACTTTTTACTGCGAATGAGAGTCCGGAAAAGCAGGGGATAGGCAAAGCTAACGCTTTGATTCAACCGAATCATAAAGCGTATGGCCAACTGAATAAGCATGCTTACTTCGGTCAAAGTTATGCCGATTTACATGCTAGACCTTTTCCCGTTTCAAATGTGCCTCTTCGCGTTTCACAAGTTTGCTTTCTTCATCAAGAGGGCGATAGCCAAGCCATCGAATTAGCACACCTACATGCGTTATGTCATCGATATAGCGTCAATCCCCCCTTAGCCAATGCTTCGTGTTTTTACCAAAAAATGGGCGAATATGAAATTAGGTGGGAGCGTCATACTGAATTTAGTAGTTATACCTTTTTAATACATGACAGCGGATTAAAACCCTTTGATTGCCCACCGGTAGCGCTAGTACCCATTGATTGGCTTGAGGGGATATCGGGTGAGTTAATTGCCGCCGTGCATATTGATGCGTTAAGTGAAGATAGCGTGACCTTAGAAAGAGATCATTTACGTCAATATTTTGAGGGCCAACGCTTAATGGGCTCTGAGTTACATAATGGCGAGGCTATTATACTCAGCGCATTACGATTACATGAGGATAACTTTAATCGAATATTATTGGTTAATTCTAGCTTGAATGAATGTCAAAGTGGCCGCGTGCTTAGAGCATTGTTAGAGATTGAAGCCTATCGAAATATGACCTTGTTGGCTTTTCCGCTTGCACAGCAAGTGAGTGCCAAAGTCAGTAAAATGGAATCGCAATTGGCCATGTTGCTCAAGAAGCAAAAAGATATTAAGTCGTCGAATGATGAGCAGCAACAATTGGCTGAGTTGTCATCAATGGCAGCCAATATTGCTGAAATTATCGCTAGCTCGCGTTATCGCTTTGATGCAGGCAGTGCTTACTATGAAATGGTGAGAAGTCGGTTGGCTGAATTAGAAGAAAAAGACATTAATGAATTACAGACTTTTAGTGCCTTTATCGACAGACGATTATCTCCCGCTTATCGAACCGTACTTGCGGCAAAGCGCAGGCTTGATGATTTATCGAGTCGAGTCGATCGCGCCAGTGACTTTTTACGCACCCGTATTGATATGGCTATTGAAGCACAAAATCAAGCCTTGCTGACATCAATGGATAAAAGAGCGCAGATGCAATTCAATTTACAACAAACGGTTGAAGGGCTTTCAGTAATTATTATGACCTATTACATACTGGCACTGTGTAAGTATTTATTGGATGCCAGCAGTAGCCTTGGTTATACCTTTGATAGAGAAGTGGCATTGACATTGTTGATGCCAGTTGTACTTATTAGCGTCTGGATGTTTAGTCGCCGTATAAAAAATGCAGTAAAGAAAATTGCGCCCTGATTTTAATAACTTATTACTTAACAATGAAATAAGTTCGTTATTTATACAGTTGTGAACAGAGTTTTAAATGGTTTGGTTTGTGTACTCCCCTAAAGGGGGTACTTAACTTGATAGGGCTAGCATAGTCTAAGTTATTATTTTTATAGCGGGATCAAAAAATGTATACATATAACAAGCTCTATATTGATGGTGACTGGCAATTGCCAAACACTGAAGACACCATTGATGTGATCAATCCGGCTAACTCAGAACTTTGTGCTAAAACACCTAGTGCATCAATTGAAGATGTTGATAAGGCAATAGCAGCAGCGAAACAGGCATTTGCACAGTGGTCAGCAACAACACCAGCAGAGCGAAGTCTGTTAATCGTAGCTATTGCTGATGAAATGCAAAACAGACTAGATGATTTAGCGAGCGCTATAACTACTTCTATGGGCTGTCCTAAACATCTTTCTTTTGATATTCAAGTGCAAGGCGCTATCGACGCCTTTAGAGGTTATGCAGACATGACGTCTTATGTTGATGAATCATCAACGGAACATGGCGTGATGCAATGTCATTCTGCTGTCGGTGTTTGTGTTTTAATAAACCCGTGGAATTACCCATTATCTCAACTCGTTGGGAAGATAGGCCCAGCATTAGCAACCGGTTGTACTATTGTTGCTAAACCCGCAGAGCAAACGCCTTTACAAGACCTAATTTTGGCTGAAATCTTTGACAAAGTTGGCGTACCTGCTGGCGTATTTAACGTTATTACCGGTTATGGTTTCAAAATTGGTGAGCATTTATGTTCACACCCTGACGTTGATATGGTTTCGTTTACAGGCTCTACAGGAGCGGGCATTAAAGTTGCTCAAGCAGCATCAACAACCGTTAAACGTGTTTGTCAGGAACTTGGTGGTAAATCTCCGTTTATTATCACTGAAGATGCAGATTTAGCGGCAGCTGTTCGATATGGCGTTGAAGATGTCATGATTAACTCGGGTCAAACATGCTGTGCATTAACTCGTATGTTAGTACCTGAATCGCTTTATCAGCAGGCGATTGTGATCGCCAAAGCTGTAGCAGAAGAAAATGTGGTTGGTGACCCACAAGACGAAAACGTTACCATGGGGCCTTTGAGCTCGTCCTTACAACAAAAAAGAGTTTTAGACTATATCAATATTGGTATTAAAGAAGGTGCTGAACTTGTAACCGGTGGACCAGAAATTCCCGCTCGATTACAACAAGGTGCTTATGTAATGCCAACTGTTTTTACCAATGTCACCAATGACATGACCATAGCACAAGAAGAAATCTTCGGACCTGTGTTATGTATGATCCCTTATTCAGACGAACAAGAAGCAATTAAAATTGCCAATGATACTGTCTTTGGGTTGTCATCTGGTGTTTTTGCAAAAGATGCAAATGCTGCATTACAAATAGCTCGTAAAATCCGTGCTGGACAAAGTTATATTCAAGGCACTTATTTCAATTCTCATGCACCGTTTGGTGGCTTTAAACAGTCAGGAAATGGTCGTGAATGGGGTATTGAGGGATTACGCGAGTTTATTGAAGTGCAGTCTATAATTATAACTTAGGGGAAAGTATGAGTGAACTACATTTACATGAGAAAACGCTTGGAAAAAGGGATATATTTTTATTCTGTATTTCAGCCGTATTATTACTAGATACCTTGGCTGCTGGGGCCGTAATGGGTCCAACAGTTATATTTTGGTGGGTAATACTGACTATCTTTTTCTTAGTACCTTTCGGTGCTATCAGTACTGAACTTGGATCCGCTTATCCTGAGCAGGGCGGTATATATGCTTGGGTAAAAAGAGCCTACGGCCAAAAAATGGCATCACGAATTAGCTGGTATTACTGGTCTAATGTTGCGGTGTGGGTGCCTGCTATCTTTATTCTTTTTGCGGGAGTATTCTCGCAAATATTCATGCCCGATATGTCGCTAACGGCACAAATTATCATGGGTGTGGTACTTATATGGGTAGTGGTTTTTGTTAATATTGTTGCCTTAAATGTTGGTAAGTGGATCCCAAATATTGGTGCAGCGATCAAGTTAATTATTTTTGCCTTATTAATTATCGGTGGCATCTTGTATGGCATGGAGCACGGTATTGCCAATGAATTTACCTTAGCGACGATGATCCCAAGCACAGAAAATGGCGGTTTGAGCTTACAATATTTACCTGCTGTTGTTTACGGTATGCTCGGTTTTGAATTAGCCAGTGCAAGTAGTGCTGAAATGAAAGACCCTCGTAAAGATTTACCTAAAGCTGTTTTCTCATCAATTGCTGTGGTTGTTGGTGCTTATATCTTAGCAACTACTGCTATTTTAATTGCACAACCTGCTGATAAAGTGGATGTAGTTGATGGTTTGATGGATACCTTAGGTCAGTTTTTCGGCGGTAGTCCGTTGGGTGATGCTTTTGTTGTTATTCTTGGTGTTGGTGCGCTTTATACTTTCTTTTCAAATGGTGCAACTTGGGCAATGGGTGCTAACCGTGCAGCAGCAGAAGCGGCTATTGATGAAGAGTTACCGGCATTATTTGCGGTTGAATCAAAGCATGGTACACCGGTAGGTGCGTCAATCTTACTCGGTATTTCTGCATCAGTATTACTGATTTTATATGGTGTGATGGCGGGTAATAACGAAGATTTATTCTGGTCTTTATTTGCTTTTAGTGGTGTTATTTTCATGTTGCCTTACGTTGCTGTGTGTACAGCATTTGTCAAAATTCGTGAAAAGCATATTGGTGTTAATGGCAAAATTGCAGAGGATGGTACTTTTAGATTTCCAGGTAGCCCTAGATTTGTAAAAGCGTGTGCCTATCTTTGTGCTGCGATATTAATGGTGACGATAACCTTATTTATTTATACACCAGGTGAAGGCGTGGCTTGGGAAGTATTATGGGGTGCGCTTGGTGTCATCATTTTGGGTGAAGTCGTTACTTATCGCGGTACGAAAAAAATGAAAGCATCTACAGCGTAACCGATAAATTAATCCGATTGGTATAAGCGTTGTAATCTTTTGAAACAGCGACTCTTTTGAGTCGCTGTTTTGTTTGTATTTCAAAGTTTACTATTATTAAATAGGAACTTTTGTTAAGTGCGGTCATTTTATGAAATTAGATAAATATAGTTTAGCGCTAATTGAGCTAACTCAGCATGTAGGTACAGAGCACTTTTATTCTAAATTGAAAGACTTTTTTAAAGTCACTTTTGATTTTGACGAGCTACTTATTTTGCAATTCCATAAGTCTGCAGATGCACAGTTACATTATCGATATGGAAATGATGGTAAAAAAAATAGGTTGTATGGTGAGGAGTCTTGGCGCTATTTAACACGTTTATATGTACTAGATCCCTTCTACCGACTCTTTGCTGATAAAGGCAAGGATGGCTTTTATTCTCTCGATGAAATTGCGCCGGATGAGTTTTCAAGTAGTTACAGTTCTTACTTTAATTTTTTATCACTGACTGATGAAGTCGGTTATCTATTCCCGATAGATGAGGATAATTGTTTACACCTCGATATCTCTCGCTTTGGCAATACCGATAAGTTCTCGTCTACAGATAAAACAAAGTTTAAACAGCTAGTTACCCCCATTCAAAACCTATGTAATAGTCACTTAGCTATGATGGGTGAAAACAGCGAAATTACCCATTCAAATGTTGAAAATGCCTTGCTTAATTTCGGCAAAGATATCCTAACAAAGAAAGAGTATCAGGTGTGCCAATTGTTACTCCAAGGCCACTCTACTAAAGCGATTGGCACCATTATGTCTATTGGCTACGAAACTGTAAAAATGCATAAAAAAAATATCTATGGTAAAACATTTTTATCAAGCCAGTCTGAGCTATTAGCGCTATTTATTGATATCTTGCAATCAGACTCACTAGAAAAAGATGTCGACCATTTATCTATTTATGTTGAAGAACAATGACAATAACTCCTACCAAATAAATTCAGTAGCTACCTTTTAGGGGGTATCTAAAAACTCTCATCAGGTTAACTTAGTACTACAACTAGAGATGGTGTGTACGAGGAATATTTATAAAAGTAAGACTTTTATAAATAGCTTACTTTATAACAGTTACTCACACCAATATAATATTAGATAGGAGTTAGTACTGTGCAAGACCAAGCGAAACTAGCATTAGCAAATACGAAATTCACCCCATTTTGGTTAGACAACCCAGCTCGTCCAGCTGCCGAAGCTAAGCTCACAACAGCGATTACCACAGATTTATTGATTGTAGGTAGCGGATTTACTGGCTTGTGGACGGCGGTACAAGCCAAAGAACAAAACCCTGAGCGAGCAATCATTGTTATAGAAGCCAATACTGCTGCTATTGGTGCATCAGGTCGCCCAGGTGCTATTTTATCTACTTCGTTAATGCACGGCATGGAAAACTCTAACCGCTTATTTGAAAAGGACATGGAAGAGTTGGAGCGTCTCGGTAAAGAGAATATGGATCAATTTCGAGACACCATTGAAAAGTACAATATTGATTGTGATATTGAATGGACAGGTGAATTAACGGTTGCCGTAGGAAAACATGGTATTGATGATATTGAGGGTGAACATGAGCTATATATTAAATTTGGTCACGATGCTCATTTATTAGATAAAAAGCAAATACAAGCAGAGATTAAGTCTCCACTCTTTGAGGGAGGTCTTTGGTCTAAAAAACGCTCAGGCACTATTCATCCGGCAAAAATGGCGTGGGGTTTAAAGCGCGTGGCAAAAGAACTCGGTGTAGTGTTTTATGAAAATACACCTATGCTGGCGAGTAAAACGCAAGGACAACAAGTTTTTGTTAATACACCAGAAGGCAGTATTACAGCAAACAAAGTTATTTTAGCGACCAACGCATTCACTAAACATAAAAAGAAAATCAGTACACGGGTAGCGGCCATTCGCGATCGTATTGTGATGACTGAGCCACTTACTGAAGAGCAGCTTGCTGGGCTAGGTTGGAAAAATCGTCAAGGTATTTACGATACACGAACGCAGCTAAACTACATGCGTTTAACCAAGGATAATCGTGTCTTATTCGGTGGTCGTTTAGGTTACTTTTTCGATAACAATACCGATCCTGAGCATGACAAAACCCCAGAACCATTTATTAAATTGGTGGGCATGTTATATAAAACGCTACCCGCATTAAAAGATATTAAAATATCGCATGCGTGGAGTGGGCCTATAGCTTTGACAACCAGAATGGCGGTGCATTATCAGTATTATCACGGTGGAAAAATGATTTATGCTGGCGGTTATTCTGGTTTTGGCGTTACTGCAAGTCGTTTTGCCTCTCGTGTTGCTTTAGCGATTGTTGATGATGTTGATATTCCTGAGCGCAATCTAGAGTTTTCCAAAACGGTTCCTGCTTGGATCCCACCCGAGCCATTTCGTTGGATTGGTGCCAAGATCACTATGTATGCATTAGATACTTGTGATGCAAAAGGTGGTTGGAGAATACCTTGGTTAAACCTTGTGGATAAAATGGGCTTTCCATTAAAACCGTAAATTAGCCCAATTGGTTTAATTTATATCCAGGTTATCTTAAAATCTTAAAATCCTGAAACCTGAATTTGGAAGTATCATCAATATCACAGTAACGCTAAAACGTTATTGTGATATTGGTTCAGGTGATTATTTAAGTTATAAGATATCAGTAAGCACTGCGTGATGAGCATACACAATCCATAGTTATTTTGGTAGAATGGAATAATTTAAGGAGAGCACTTTTATGCCAAATTACGTTGTAGGACACAAAATACCTGATTCAGATTCTATCTGTTCAGCTATCGCATTATCATATTTAAAAACCACTTTAGGCGAGGAAACTGTTCCTGCTCGTTTAGGTGAGCTTACCCCTGAAACTATGTTTATCTTAGACAAGTTCGGCTTTGAACAACCAGAGCTAAAAACCAGCTATGCTGGTGAAGGTGTTTATATTGTTGATCACAGTGATATTGAACTTGCTCCTGATGATATTGATGAAGCGACTATCTTAGGTATTATTGATCATCACAAGCTTGGTGATTTAACGACTTCTACACCGCTTGAAATATGGGTCCGCCCGGTAGGTTGTACGAATACAATCATCAAGATGATGTATGATTTTAATAACGTTGAGATCCCGAAAAATATTGCGGGTGCAATGTTATGTGCCATTTTAAGTGATACCGTTATTTTTAAATCACCAACCTGTACAACTGCAGATATTAAATGTGTAGAAGCATTAGCTGAGATTGCAGGTATTGAAGATTTTAAAGAACTTGGTATGGATATGTTTAGAGTAAAATCTGCAGTTGAAGGTACTCCAATTCGAGATCTAGTAAAACGAGATTTTAAAGATTTCAATATGAACGGTCAGAAAGTGGGGATTGGTCAACTTGAAGTAATCGATTTAGCTGTTTTTGATGAAATTAAAGAAGCCTTGTATGCAGATATTGCTGAGCTAAAAGCTGAGGGTGGACGTCATAGTGTTTTCCTACTATTGACTGATATCATGAAAGAAGGCTCAGAGTTGTTGATAGCGAGCGATAGCGATACGTTAGCTGAGCAAGCATTTGGTGTTACACCAAAAGATGGTAAAGTTTGGTTAGAAGGTGTGTTAAGCCGTAAAAAGCAAGTCGTGCCGCCACTGCAAGAAATTCTCCTTAAGTAGCTATTAAACTTATAAAATAAAAAACCCAGCAGTTGCTGGGTTTTTTATGGCAGTAATTAAATATTACACACGTTCAAATACTGTTGCGATACCCTGACCTAAGCCGATACACATAGTAGCTAAACCAATGTTAACATCTTGCCCTTCCATTAAGTTAATCAGCGTACCTGAGATACGTGAACCTGAGCAACCTAAAGGATGACCAAGTGCAATAGCACCGCCATTTAAGTTAATCTGATCCATTTTATCTTCCACTTTTAATGAGCGAACACAAGACAATGCTTGTGCAGCAAAAGCTTCATTGAATTCAAATAACTCAATATCTGCAATAGATAAACCAGCACGTTTTAATGCTTTCTTCGTAGCAGGAACAGGACCAAAGCCCATAGTAGCAGGATCGCAACCAGCAACGGCCATACCACGAATTTTAACCCGTGGAGTTAAACCTAATTCTTTCGCTTTATCAGCAGACATAACCAACATTGCTGAAGCGCCATCTGATAACGCTGATGAAGTACCAGCAGTTACCGTTCCATTTACTGGGTCAAACACTGGACGTAATGCTGATAAGCTTTCTGCCGTTGTTTCAGGGCGAATTACTTCATCATGTTCAACTAACGTTAGTGCACCTGAAGCGTCATGACCTTGCGTTGCAACAATTTCATTATCCCAACGACCAGCTAAGTGTGCTTCATGAGCTTTTTGATGCGAACGTGCACCAAAAGCATCTTGCATTTCACGCGTAATGCCGTGTTGCTTGCCCAATAACTCCGCAGTTAAGCCCATATTTCCAGAAGCTAAGGCAATATTTTTATTCAGCGCAGGATCAAAATCAACGTCATACATCATAGGTACGTGACCCATGTGCTCAACACCGCCGATAAGGAATACATCGCCCTGTCCTGACATAATGCTAGTACTTGCTTGATGCAACGCTTCCATAGAAGAACCACATAAGCGGTTAACCGTAACGCCACCAATAGATTTTGGTAAACCAGCAAGCAATGATGCATTACGTGCAATATTAAAACCTTGTTCTTTAGTTTGCTTCACACAACCCCAAATAACATCTTCAATGTCTTCTGGGTTTAATGAGGGATTACGTACTAAAATTTGTTTCATTAAGTGCGCTGATAATGCTTCAGCACGTACATTGCGAAAAACGCCGGCCTTAGAGCGACCCATTGGAGTTCGTATGCAGTCTACAATTACAACTTCGTTCATTTTATTCTCCTCGGCTTAAGCTAATTTAACATCGGTAGTGAAGTAAGATTTACCTGATTTTGCCATTTCACGTAGGCCATCAGTCACATGATAAATTTCACCTAAATCAGCATACTTATCAGCCATTGCGATGAAGTTATCTAAACCAAGCGTTTCTAAATAACGAATTGCACCACCTCTAAATGGTGGGAAACCAACACCATAGATTAAGCCCATATCTGCTTCAGCCGCGGTATCAACTACACCTTCTTCTAGACAACGAACCACTTCATTAACCATAGGGATCATCATACGAGCAATAATCTCTTCGCTGCTGAAGTCTTTCTTGTCAGCGCAATGTTGGCCAAGTAATTCGTAAGCAACAGGAGCAGGAACTTTCATAGGACGACCACGTTTATCTTTGATGTGATCATAAAAGCCTTTGCCATTTTTTTGACCTAAACGATCATTAGCATACAGAGTACTTACGGGATCATTGTCAATTTTTTTCATACGCGTAGGGAAACCAGATGACATAACACCTGTACAGTGATCGGCAGTATCAACACCAACAACATCAAGTAGATATGCTGGGCCCATTGGCCAACCAAATTGTTTTTCCATTACTTTATCAATAGCGGTAAAGTCGGCACCTTCAAGTACTAACTGACTAAAGCCAGCAAAGTAAGGAAATAAAACACGGTTAACATAAAAACCAGGGCAATCATTAACAACAATCGGAGACTTACCCATTTTCGCTGCATAAGCAACGACGGCAGCAACAGTTTCATCTGAGGTATCTTTACCGCGAATAACTTCTACTAATGGCATCTTATTTACAGGGTTGAAAAAGTGCATACCACAGAAGTTTTGTGGACGTTTTACACTCTGTGCTAATAAATCAATTGAGATAGTAGAAGTATTTGACGTAAGAATAGCATCTTCACTGATGACACCTTCAACTTCAGCTAGAACCATGCCTTTAACTTTAGGATTTTCAACAACAGCTTCAACAACAATATCTACATCTTTAACACTGTCATAGCTTAATGATGGAGTGATATTGTTTAACACACCAGCCATTTTCTTGGCATTCATACGACCACGTTCAACTTGTTTAGTTAATATGCCCGTAGCGGTTGTTAAGCCTAAATCAAGTGCTTGATCATTAATATCTTTCATAATGATCGGCGTGCCTTTATAAGCTGATTGGTAGGCAATACCACCACCCATAATACCTGCACCTAAGACAGCTGCTTTATTGACAGCTTTTGTCGCAAGTTTACTTGCTTTTTTAGCCTTGCCTTTAATCACTTGGTCTGCCATAAACAAACCAATTTGTGCTGTTGCTGCATCAGTTTTTGCTAATTTAGCAAAACCGGCATTCTCCGCAGCCATTGCACCAGTGCGATCTAAATTAGCACTCGCAATCAATGTGTTTATCATGACCATTGGTGCTGGGTAATGCTTACCTGCTTTCGCTGCAATCATACCTTTACAGGTAGTTGATGACATGACTAGTTCTGTTGCAGATAAATTTAATTTTTCGAGTTTAGGCTGACGTTTGGCGCGCCAATCTAGTTTTCCATTAATTGCTAATTTAAGCATGCTAATAGCAGCAGCGTGTAAATTTTCTGGCTCAACAACGGCATCAAGAACTCCTTGTGCTAGCGCTGCTGCTGGTTTAAATGCTTTACCTGTTGACATCCACGTTGCCGCATTATCAAAACCAATAAGTCGAGGTAGTCTTACAGTACCACCAAAACCAGGCATCAAACCTAGTTTTACTTCTGGTAGCCCGATACTGGCATTAGTCGCAGCAACTCGGTAGTCACATGCTAGAGTCATTTCACAACCACCGCCTAAAGCGATGCCATTAATAGCAGCTATAGTGGGTAATTGAATATCTTCAAATGAGTCAAAAACGTCTGAGGCACTTTTTGCCCAAGAGGCTAAAGTATCTTCTGGCTGGCTAAATGAAACTAAAAATTCGGTAATGTCAGCACCAACAATAAATGTTGATTTGCCTGAGGTAACGATTACCCCTTTAGCTTCACTGCAGTTATTAATTGCGGCCACTACGGCTTTATATTCTTCAAAAGTTGCTTGATCAAACTTATTTACTGATCCCTGAGCATCGAACTTAAATTCTACAATGCCGTCTTCGAGTAATTGGGCTGAAAGGCTCTTGCCTTGATATATCATGCTTTGTCTCCTTCACCTAAAAGTGGTGTTGATGTTTTGATGATTGATCTAGATTTTTTAGCGCCATTTCTCACGCTAAAAAACGTAGATAACTAATAATAGCTGACTGAGTGTGCCTTGAAAAAAAATGAAATGCAATAAATTTAAACGGGTGTTTTAATTGTGTGTATGTTTGTTTTTTGTATAGCGATTAATAACAGGCAAATAAAAAAGCACTCCACCCATATTTAGGGGAGTGCTTTCATAAGTTTTATTGTTTGTGAGTGAAGCTACAATTTATATTTGGACTAATTAACTTTGTTGATGTAAAAAATTGATGAACTCTTCTGCTGGCATTGGCTTAGCATAATAGAAACCTTGCACTTCATCACAGCCTAATTCAATTAATCGCTCTTGCTGTTCAATTTCTTCAATGCCTTCAGCAATAACTTTAAGTTGCATTTTTTGACCTAAGTTAATAATGGTTTCAGCAATAACAGACTGACCTTCTTTATTAATATCAGTGACAAAAGCGCGATCAACTTTTAGGCGATCAAGAGGAAGTTTTTGCAAGTAACTTAATGAAGAGAACCCCGTACCAAAATCATCTAGTGCTATGCTTATTCCTTGAGCTTTTAACTTGGTTAACGCATCAATGATGATTTGTGGTTCATCCATTAAAATATTTTCAGTAATTTCTAGTTCAAGTTTGTTTGGCTTAATTCCGTGCTGAGTCATTGTGTTTATTATATTATCAACAAAATTATCTTGTCTAAATTGTGGAATAGATACATTGACTGAAATACTAAGGTCAGAAAAGTTTTTTTCTAATATTTTTAGTTGTTTGCATGCCTGACTAATGACCCAGTCGCCGATTTCAATAATTAACCCTGAATATTCGGCTAAAGGAATAAAAACAGCAGGAGAAACAAATTTACCATCAGCAGTACGCCAGCGTAGTAAAGCCTCAGCACCAATAACTTTACCTGTAGTTAATGATAATTGTGGTTGATACCAAAGTTCAAGACAGTTATTTGCAAAATCATTTCGCAGTTGGCGAATCATGTTTAGACGCCATTGCATTTGATCTTCTATATCTGAGTGATAATAAGCAAAATGTTCTAAACGATTCTTTTTGGCGATATTCAAAGCAATATTAATTTGATTTAATACTTGTACACCGCTGCTTTGAGCATGTTCTTTAGTACATAAACCAAAACAAGCATTGATAGGGAGGTGTTGTTCGCCTGCTGCAAAAGGCTGGTGGAATAAAGCGATTAAACTTTCAGGGGTTAAACAATCTGCAGGGCCAATAATGCCAAAAACATCTGCACCCACCCGTGCCAGTTGACAGTCAGAACCTATACTTTGAATCCGTTGACCGACTGCGGATAGCAACTTATTGCCAATATCTTGTCCTAAGGCATCATTGATATCACTGAAATGATTGATATCAATTAAGGCTGCAACCGTATTTTTACATTCATTTTGAGCGAAACTATCAAGTAAGCGTACAAACTCTAGACGATTTGGTAAGTTGGTTAACCAATCTCTGTAAGCAGCGTTGGTGAGTTTTTGAAATAAATGGACATTTTCATAACCTACAGCGACACCAGATAAAAATACGTTCAACAGCTGAGTTTGGATTTCGGTTAGCGGACTAGAAAGTTTGACATGAATGACTGCACGGTAATCACCTTTAGCAACATAAAGATTAAGGCTCTCATCGAGGTACTGATGTTGTTGCTGTAAGAAGCAAGCTTTTACTTGTTTACTTGCTTGGTGATCTTGTAACGTATCAATTTTTTGATTGATTAAGTTATCTTCAAAGCCCACTTGTGCTAATACATAAAAACTCAAGTCATCAATATTATCTATGATTCCTTGGCCTCTAGCGCAAAAAACGGCAGATAGATCATCACTTATGAGGGTTCTTAATTGCGATAGAACGCTTTGACTATAGGTAGAAAGAGAGTGCTGTGACGATAACTCAGTAGCACCAGAAACTATTTTCTCAAGACCTTGACGGTTCTCATTGACGGTAGCTATTTGTTGGAAAGAGCGAATAGCTGCAAAAACGGTAGTGACTAACTTTCGGCGAGTTAGCTCGGTCTTTGTTTTATAATCATTAATATCATATTCTTTTATGACACTTTCTTCGGGAGCATAGCCAGGTTGTCCGGTACGTAAAACAATGCGGATATCTTTTCGCTGTAATGTTTCTCTTATATATTTGACAACATTTAAGCCGGCATCATCAGTTTCCATAACTACGTCGAGTAGTACTAGAACAATGTCGTCATTATTTTCAATTAGTTGGCAGGCATCTTTACCTGAATAAGCATGTAAGTACTCAAGACGGCGCCCTAATACGACAAGATCCGATAATGCTAATTGAGTCACTGAATGAATCTCTGGATCATCATCAACAATTAGAACTTGCCAAGTTTCATTATTGCCAAAGGCTAAAATCTCGTCTTCATCACTATCATCGATGAATAAAAAGTCATCATGTGAATTTTCTGATACTTGCATACCGCCCTCATAACTAAGCATATTATCTGGAAATATAAATAGTTAAAGTTGAAATTTATTGTATTGAGCTTAACTATAACTCAGTACTACTTTTTTACACCATTGGGCGGGATAATGAAACCTGTTTGGTAATATTTTATTTGTTTTATTTTACTGGGTTATAATAAATTGAATTTAATCATGTATGGTTAGCCTAGCTTTTGACATAGTGTGTTAAAACGTTTATACCCAAACCACCTGAAGATGCAGGCTTGGGTATAAGCATCAAGCGAAATATTTCTGCTTATTTTAAGGGTATTGAAAAGGGAGGTAATACAGTGAGTAAAGACAAATCAGACGTAGTGATACTTGAAAAAGATGTTAAAAAAGACGGTGATGATACTGCCATAGTAAAGAGTAATAAATCGACTCAAAACTCAACAGAAGCCGGCGTCTCTCAGCAATTTTTGAAGCTAGCTAAAAGGTTTGTTATTGATGGGGCTTTGTTACCTGAAGAAAAACAAATGCTCATTGAAGATCGAACCGTGAAGCGAGCCAGACTGAGCCAATTACGCAAGCAGCAAAATATCGAAAATATTATGCAAAAAACGCTTAGTTATTGTGCAGATTTTGAAATCGGGCAAAGAACAGATCATGACTGGTTTAGCCGCTATATTGCGTTATCTGAAGAAGTAAGTAACCCGACTATGCAAGATTTATGGGCAAAGATATTAGCGGGAGAACTCACTAAACCTGGATCTTTTTCATTCAAGGCGTTACAAGTTTTTCGAGATATGAGTATTTATGATGCGAAACTATTAGCGAAAGCTTGCTTATTAGCAATAAAAGATCCCAATAAAAAAAGTATCCGGCTAGTCACTGGTGCTTATCAACAACCTGGCCTGTTCAATTTTTTCTCTAAGCAGCGACAGCAATATTGTAACTTAAGTCACTATGGTTTGAACTATGCGGATCTACTCGCTTTATCAGAAAATCATCTTATATATATGCAAGAAGGTGAGTCGAGCTTATTAAGTAAGGATGACTCTCTTCAATTTACATATAACGGTTTAGCATTAAAGTTAACCGCAAAAAAATCGAATGTTTGTCTGCAATTTTATAAGTTTACCCCGCTAGGCGCGGAGCTTGCCCACCTGATTAGTGATAAAAGTAATGATGAATTTCTTGTGCATTTAAAAAATATGTTAGCTCATTACTTTGTAGTTAATAGTGATTAATAGTAGGGCTGCTTAGTAGAACCAAATCCCATCGTTATAGGGAAAACCTTAAGCTTGCATCCTTAGCGGTAATTTACTAATGTTATATTATATCAATTGTGATATTATCTCATTTTGAAGGTCAAGCTTGGCCAGTTAAAAGTAAATTACTCTAAATTCGCGGAATAATCATGTTAGATAGAATAGGCATTACAGCAACCTCCTTATGTGCATTACATTGCATTTTATTACCTATTTTATTGCCAATGTTACCTTTGCTTGGTTTAAGCTTTCTAGCTGATCACGCCTGGGAACATGTTTTTCTTCTTATGACTGCGGCTCTTGGTACTATCGCACTATTTTCTGGCTTTAAACGTTATCATAGACGTTTGTACCCTTTCTATTTACTGTATTTAGGCGTGACTTTATATTGGATTAAACACGATTTTTCTCCGGCATTAGAGCCGTATTTTATTATTGGTGGTGCAAGTCTTATTATTGCAGCCCATTTCATTAACATTAAGTTATGTAATAGCTGCAAGCAATGTGATGACGAAACCTGTAGCAGCTAAGTGCTTATAGCCGTTACCATTTAAAATAAAGGCTATAAGTTAGTATCTTTTTTCTTAGCTATCGAATTCTTTCAACTTTCTCGTTAAAGTATTTCTACCCCAGCCTAATTTCTTTGCTGCGTCTTGTTTATGACCTTGAGTAAATATTAAAGCTCGTTCAAGCATTATCTTTTCAAACTCAATTTGAGCGTAATCTAGAATTGCCTCTTTTCCCTGTGCTAATTCTTGGTCCATCCAAGTACTCAATAAGTCTTGCCAAGCATTAGAATCGTTTTTTGAAGACGTTGTTTTTTCTGTTAATTCATTAGGTAAATCTTCAATAAGAATTTCCTGACCACTTGCCATTACGGTTAAAAAACGACAAATATTTTCTAATTGTCTAACGTTGCCAGGCCAGTGGCAGCTGTTAAGGAAGTTACTCGCCTTTTTACTTAATGTTTTAACCTCCACACTTAGCTCATTAGCTGCTTGAGTTAAAAAATGCTGGCTCAGCTGTGGAATATCTTCTTTGCGTTCCCTAAGGCTAGGCAAATGAATACGAATAACATTGAGACGGTGAAATAAATCTTCTCTAAATTCACCTTTGTTTACACGTTCTTCAAGATGTTGATGAGTAGCTGCGATTATCCGTACATCCACTTGAACGGGTAGATGCCCCCCAACACGATAAACCTGACCATCAGAAAGTACACGTAATAGGCGAGTTTGAATATCTAATGGCATATCGCCAATTTCATCTAAAAATAAAGTCCCTCCATGGGCTTGTTCAAAACGCCCTTGGCGAATAGCATTAGCACCGGTAAAGGCACCTTTTTCATGACCAAATAATTCAGATTCAATTAAGTCTTTTGGGATGGCGGCCATGTTTAATGGAATAAAGGGTTCATTTACTCGAGGGCTATGTGAGTGTAAAGCTTGAGCAACTAATTCTTTACCTGTGCCTGATTCACCATTAATTAGTACACTAATACTTGAGCGAGATAAACGGCCAATTGCGCGAAATACTTCTTGCATGGCGGGCGCTTCACCAATCAAGCCGACGGCTAAAGGTATAACTTTTTGATTCTTATTTTTCTCATTTTGCTCTCTTGCATGAGTCAGAGCACGTTTGCTCAGATTGATGGCTTCATCAATGTCAAATGGCTTAGGCAAATATTCAAATGCACCACCTTGATACGCATTAACAGCGCTGTCTAAATCAGAGTGAGCAGTCATAATAATCACGGGAATATGAGAATGTTCTTTGCTTAACCTTTTTAATAATTCCATTCCATCGATGTTTGGCATGCGAATGTCAGAAATAATGACTTCTGGCTGACCATGATCTAATGCAATCAATAAGTTTTCAGCACTTTCAAAAGCAGCACAACTTATATTTGCATTAGCAAAAGCTTTCTCAAGAACCCATCTAATTGAGCTATCGTCGTCAACTATCCACACTTGTTCGGTGATCATAATGTACTCTCTTGTGATAAAGGTGCTTGATTTAAAGGTTGTTGTTTTAATGGCAGTAGAATTGTAAATTCAGTATGACCAGGGCGGCTATGACACGACAGCTTACCTTGATGTTGATTTATTAGTGTTTGTGAAATAGATAAACCTAAGCCTGTACCATTAGAGCGGCCAGAGACCATAGGATAAAAAAGCGTGTCTTGAATTTTACTGGGAATACCAGGCCCGTTATCAATTATACTAATTTCAATGGCTAATTTGATTCGTTTGCCATGAATGGTCCTATTACTAGCAATTCTAGTTCGTAGCGTAATGTTGTGCGTTTCATCAATGGCTTGAATAGCATTGTTAACAATATTAAGTACTGCTTGTTGCAGTTTTTCTTGATCACATTCAACTGCAGGTAGGGAGGGGTCATAATCGCGTAACAAATGAATTTTTTGGCCATTTGAATAACCGACCAACTGATATACCTTCTCAAGTATGCCATGGACATTTTGTGCCTGCATTTGGGGCAATTGGTTTGGACCTAATAGACGATCAACCAAGTTAGTTAATCTGTCAGCTTGCTCAATGATCATGCTGGTGTATTCTTGTTGCTCATTACTCACTTCTTTACTAAGTAATTGTGCTGCGCCTCTTAAACCCCCAAGCGGATTTTTAATTTCGTGCGCCAAACCTTTAATAAGATCACGTGCAGCAAGCCATTGTTGATGTTGAAAAACTTCTAAGCTAATTTGTTTTTGTTGATCTATTTGTTTGAATTCGAGTAATACATGCGGAGTTCTTTCAAACTCGACTGAAGACGCTGTTACTTCTGCAGTAAATCTATGGCTTTCATTTAGCTCTACAACAATGTCGCAGTCGGTAAATTCTTGACCAGTGGCAAGCAGCTGTATTAAACGTGAGCGATTAATACTTGTATTAGCAAAAATCATTTCAGATTCTGTATTGAATAAACGATATAGACTTTTATTTAATAGTGCTTCAGCTGCAGGGTTCACATAAACGATGGCGAGTTTTTCATTGAGAATAATCACAGCAGTCACCAACTGGTTGGCAAGTGATTGTTGGTAAGATAACTTGTGATCTTGTATATAACTACGGCTATGCATAAAAACCCTTAGGAAGATAATTTCATGCACCGTTTTGGTGCGTGCAATTTAAGTTTACTAAAGAAAGGTTTTATTTGCAGTGTTAATTTTGCTTGGCAAAAAAGTGTTAACTCTTTTATACCTCTTTAACAGTAAGGGGTTAAAAGTAATGGGTGTTAACCTAGTTTGTTGAAGCTCTATGCATATAAAACGTTACTGATGCAGATGATGCAATAACCTTGCCTTTTTCATCTAGTAGTAACATTTTTATTTTATGTTCCCCTCTCTCAATATCTCTTAGCGAAAACATAGAGTGTGCTTGTGGTTTTTGATGGGGTTTACCGTCAAGTACTAACTGTACTTCCAATCCTGGCTTAAACCTTGGCTTGATACCACCACCAATATATATCGAGCCAGTATTATCACGAATAGTGGCGTTGTTTTTAGGGGTATCTATAACTATTTCGTATTCTTCTATCATTTCTTGGGGGGTGATATCGAGTACTTTAGTATCAAGAGAAGTGCTTGACTGAATGATATTACCAGGTTTAGTTTTTACCTCTTCAGCACCAGCCATTGGAGAGTCTGAAAACACCAAAACGCCATTTTCATTACGCCAGACATAAATTTTGGCTGTTTGTGGGTGTACAGGGACAGCTAATGTGATGCCTAATAGTATAAATAGTAATAACTTGATCATAGTTCCTTATATTTCCCTGTGCTTTGGGTATTCAATATTTACATCATTCCATAATGTAGGCTAATTTAAGTATATATCTATAGTTTATACAAAAAAATGTTTTTTAATATTTTTCTATCAATAAGTGATTTCTGTGAGTGGAATGTAAGTTAATTGTGATTTTTATTTTGGTTGCAAACATGAAAAAGCTCACCTAAGTGAGCTTTTTATTGACCGTAAAGCGCTTCAAAGAGAAGCTAAGCGAGATTAAACGCTGTAGTAAAGTTCAAACTCTAACGGGTGAGTAGTCATGTTTACACGTTGAGACTCTTCACGCTTAATAGCAATATAAGCATCAATCATGTCTTTATCCATAACGCCGCCAGCGGTTAAGAATTCATAATCTGCTTCTAAATTATCAAGCGCGTCATCAAGTGATGTTGCTACTTGTGGAATCGATGCCGCTTCTTCTGCTGGTAAGTCGTATAAATCTTTATCCATCGCATCGCCAGGGTGAGTTTTGTTTTTAATGCCGTCAAGCCCCGCCATTAATAGTGCAGAGAAAGCTAAGTATGGGTTACATGCAGGGTCAGGGAAACGTGCTTCAATACGCATTGCTTTTGGCGATGGTACAAGTGGAATGCGAATTGAGGCAGAGCGGTTACGTGCAGAGTATGCAAGCATAACAGGTGCTTCAAAGTGTGGAACTAAACGTTTGTATGAGTTAGTCGCAGGGTTAGTAAACGCGTTTAATGCTTTAGCGTGTTTGATGATACCACCAATGTAGTAAAGTGCTGTTTCAGATAAGCCGCCGTACTTATCACCAGCGAATATGTTAACACCATCTTTAGCAAGAGACATATGTACGTGCATACCGGTACCGTTATCACCAACTAAAGGCTTAGGCATGAACGTTGCTGTTTTACCGTATGCGTGCGCTACGTTATGAACAACATACTTATAAATTTGAACTTCATCAGCTTTGTTAACTAAAGTATTAAAGCGACAAGCAATTTCGTTTTGGCCACAGGTAGCTACTTCATGGTGATGCGCTTCAACAACTAAGCCCATATCTTCCATAACCATACACATGGCTGAACGTAAATCTTGTGATGAATCAACAGGTGCTGTTGGGAAATAACCGCCTTTAACACCAGGACGATGACCCATATTACCTTCTTCGTATACGGTACCTGAATTCCAAGAAGCTTCTTTATCATCAATTTTATAAAAAGAACCACTCATATCAGTATGGAAACGTACATCGTCAAATACGAAGAACTCTGGCTCTGGACCAACTAATACATCATCGGCAATACCAGTACTACGTAGATATTCTTCAGCGCGATTAGCAACAGAGCGAGGATCACGGCTGTAACCTTGCATAGTGCTCGGCTCTAAAATATCACAACGGATATTTAAAGTAACAGCATCAGTGAAAGGGTCTAAAATAGCTGTAGACGCATCAGGCATCATAACCATGTCAGATTCGTCAATGCCTTTCCAGCCTTCAATAGATGAACCGTCAAACATTTTTCCGTCTTCGAAAAAGTCTTCAGTCACTTGATGATGAGGAATAGAAATGTGCTGTTCTTTACCTTTTGAATCAGTAAAGCGAAGGTCAATAAATTTGACGTCATGTTCTTTAATTAAGTCGAATACTGCTTGTGACATTGTGTCTCTCCACTGGGGTTAATTTTATAAAATTCTGTAAATAATTAAGTAAGTCGTAAAATGGATGAAGTTATAAAGGTTGGTTATTATCATTATTCATCTATTATTATTCGTTTAATAGCTAAAATCGTGCCAAGACTAAGGTTGTTGATTAATAAGCTTTTTTATTATATTTACAATCGTCATTGCACCTATTTGGTGCTTGTTGTGCGTTATTGTGGTGCATTTGAATTATTGTAAGAATCCTACTATAGAATATATTTAACGGCTTGCCCTTAATAATTTATATTTTTTTTGTATTGTTGTGTTTAAAATGCACAACTAAGTACACACTTTAGAGCGCTTTTGTGTCTTAATCTTCGCTATGCTAATAATTTATTGTCTTTAATCTACAGAGTGCCTTAAAGGTATGAGGTTTTATATGAATAACAAGATAGCGACTCTGCTAGCTAAAACTTTTATTATTCTCCTTTCACTAACGCTTCCGACTATCGGTTATGCAAAGGATGATAAGAGTATGTGGCAGAAACCAATACCCGTTTTTAAGCAAGATTTTGATTGGATAAAGTTAACATCTGATGAATGGCTTAAAGGCGATATTGTTTCTATGTATGATGAGAAGCTAGAATTCGACAGTGATGAACTTGATATGCAGACAATCGATTTGGAAGATGTTGCTGAACTACGAAGTAAAGCATGGCAAAGTATTCGAATGTATGATGGGACCATCGCTGAAGGTTATTTAGTGTTAAAAGATGGGCAATTATCTTTAGTTAAAGATGGTGTGACCACACACTACGAGTTTAGTAACCTTTTATCCATCGCATCCTCAGGTAAAAATGAGCTAGATTTATGGGATGGCTATGTTAATTTGGGTATTAATTTACGTGAGGGTAATACAGTACAATTGGATTATACATTTTCTGCCGGAATACAGCGACGAAGCTCGAGCAGCCGTTTTAAAACTGATTATACCAGCGACTACAGTCGCTATGAAGATAAAGACACCGAAGAATCGACAGTTACCGCTGATAGCGAGCGATTAACGTCATCTTATGATTGGTTCTTCAATCCTAAGATTTACTTCCGAGCTGCTGATTTTGAATACATGGCAGATGACTTTTTAAACATCGATTATCGAGTCCATTATGGTATCGCATTGGGTTATCATATTGTCGATACTAGTCGTACTAGCTGGGATATTAATCTCGGTCCAAGTTATCAGAAAAGTAAATTTCTTGATGTTAAAGAAGATGAGAGTGACAGTGAAGATTCTTTAGGGTTATCACTAGGTACCGACTTTACCTTTGAAGTCACAAGTGATATTGACTTCGATGCATCATATAGTATGCAAGTGATTGATGAGGCGTCTGGCGGCAACATCCATCACTTTCAAACAGGTTTAGAAATTGATCTTACCAATGACTTTGATCTTGAGTTGACCTTCTATGCCGATCGCACTGAAAACCCAAAAGAAGACAGTGCTGGTAATACCCCCAAGAAGAATGATTACCGCTTGGTTGTTAGTTTTGGTTATGATTTTTAGTTATTAATTAAGCTCATTTTTAAGGCTTGTATCTATACCCGCTCCACTTGATTATGAATCGCTCAGACTTCCTGAATCATGCATCTTCAAGTGGAACGGGTATATGCTAGTACAAGTCTTTTTTATTGTACATATGTAGTAAAAGTAACTACGGTAATTTTGTGAATAAGTATTTATTAATAGTGCTAGCCTTACTTAGCTTTATCAGTCATGGGGCAGAAAAGTCTGAACATACAGAGGTATGGAGTCCACCAACGCCTGTTTTTTCACAACAATTCGATTGGCTTAAACTACGGTCAGGGGAATGGCTTAAAGGCGATATTATTTCCATGTATGACGATGAATTGGAATTTGACAGTGACGAGTTTGATACCATTACTTTTGATTGGGAAAAAGTAACAGAACTTCGCAGTCGATTCGATCAACAAATACGTTTTGCTAATGGGGAAGTAAAACAAGGCTTCCTCATCGTTAAGGATCAACACCTCGTTGTAATTAGTGGTGGTAGTGAGCAGCATTACCCCTTATCAGAACTCTTATCGATAACGTCCTCTTCAGATGTTAGAAAAGAGCTATGGGATGGTAAAGTTAGTTTAGGTATTGATGTGAATTCAGGTAACGTTAATCAGTTAGATTACATTGTCAGAGCTAATATTCAACGAAGAACGCCTTTTACCCGTTTTAAAGTCGATTTTACCTATAACTATAGTAAATCTACTGCTGATGAAAATGAGACAGTTATCACTGATACTAGTCGCTTAACTTCAAATCTTGATTGGTTTTATAGTCGTAAAGTCTTCTTCCGAGTGTTTGACTATGAACATTTTACAGATCTACAACAAAATATTAAGTCTAGAGATACGCTAGGGCTTAGTTTAGGTTATCACATTTTTCAAAACAAACGTTTACAATGGGATGTCACCCTCGGACCGAGTTATCAACAAACCGTTTATTACGATACTTCTGATGAAAGTGACCAAAAAAGTGGCGTAATCGCTTTAGGCACTTTATTTGATTATAGTATTTCAAGCCGATTAGATTATTTATTTGATTACCAATTACAATTCGTAGAAGAAAAATCAGGTAAGCGAAATTCACATTTACAAACCGGTTTTGAGTTTGAATTTCAGGATAACTTTGAGTTAAATGTTATGTTCTATTTGGACCGTGTTGCAAATCCAGTTGCCCCTATGGGGACTACGCCCCCTCAGTCAAATGATTACAGGCTAGTACTTAGTCTCGGCTATGTCTTCTAGTATCATGACTCACTTCAACATTAGTTAATGCACTACAACTGCAAAGTAAGATATAGCCTTGTTGCTGCTCGCTTGCAGATAATCCATTAGTTGAGTTTTGTTTAACTCGTCCACTGATTAATTTTGCTTTGCAACTGCCACAACAACCCCCTCGACATGAATAAGGTAAAATTAAGCCCGCAGCTTCACCTTGTTCAAGTAGTGAGTCTTGCTTATTACCTTGGTATTGTTTATTCCAGCGACTAAAATAAATTGATACTTTAGCTTTACTATTTTGGGGTGTCGAGCTTTGAGAACTCACTTTATGGCTTTCTACTTCTGAGGTAGCTATTGTATTATCTTCTTTAATATCAGGGGGATCTTCCTTTGAGTACTCGTGTTCACCAAAGCTCTCATAATGGTAATTACTCGGTTGCAAACCTAGTTTACGTAATAACTGTTGAGCGGTTTTTCGAAATAACTTGGGCCCACAGACAAAAGTTTGATAATGACTAATTTTCTCAATATTGTGCAGCATATGCTCATTCAAACGTCCTTGAAATCCGTACCACTGTGAACTGGCATTTTTAGTAAGCGTATAAATTATTTGGCAATTGCCATGTTGTCTCGCTAAGTTACTGATTTCACCTTGAGCAATTAGGTCCATTTCCTGCTTTGCACTATGGACAAATATCACTCGATTCTTACATTGTTTAGCTACCATAAAACGAAGCATAGAGAGCATTGGCGTAATGCCACTACCAGCGCTGATAAGTAAAACATTTTGGGGTATTGGGTCACTTAGGTAAAAGTTACCAGCCATCTCTTGGGCTACGATAGAATGACCAACCTTGAAGTGGTCATGAAAGTAGTTAGAAACCTTTCCTTGAGGGATACGCTTTATCGTAATGCTGACATAATCAGACGTTGTAGGTGAAGAGGATAGGGTATAGCAACACGTTTGCATTGTACCGGCCATATTAATGGTAAAATTTAGGTGTTGGCCAGCGTGATAGTCGAAATCTACTAGTGCTTGTGATCTAGGGATAGAGAAAATGAAAGTCTTTACATCACGAGTTTCGATTTGGATTTTTTGACAGACTAATTTACAGGTTTGCTTTGTGGCAGTAGTGCTAGATAGCGTCATTTATTAATTTACTCAACTAAGTTTAAAGCGCGTATTTACAGATAAAGCTTAGTTATTAAGGTATGATATCGCCAATTATAGCGCTTCTTTATGTATTGATTATTATATTTATGACTAATAAAATTCAACACCTTCATATCTTGGGTATTTGTGGCACTTTCATGGGAGGGCTTGCTGCTATAGCCAAGCAACTCGGCTTTAAAGTTAGTGGCTCTGATGCCAATGTCTATCCGCCAATGAGTACTCAGTTAGAGCAGTTAGGCATTGAATTAATGTCAGGTTACCAAGTCGATAACTTCTCAGATGATATTGATTTGGTCATTGTTGGCAACGCCATGTCTCGGGGAAATCCTATGGTGGAATATATGCTAGATCGCAATATTCCTTATATATCAGGCCCACAATGGTTGCTAGATAATGTGTTAAAAGATCGTTGGGTTCTTGCCGTTTCGGGTACACATGGTAAAACAACAACCAGTAGTATGCTGGCGTGGATTTTAGAATATGCCCATATGTCTCCTGGTTTTCTTATTGGTGGGGTACCGCAAAATTTTTCTAGCTCTGCTCGCCTAGGTGAAACACCTTTCTTTGTTATTGAAGCTGACGAATATGATAGTGCCTTTTTTGATAAACGTTCTAAATTTGTGCATTACCGACCACGAACTTTAGTGATCAATAACTTAGAGTTTGATCATGGTGATATTTTCAATGATCTCAGTGACATTCAAAAACAATTTCATCACCTCATACGTATGGTACCCAGTAATGGTTTGATTTTGTCACCGGCTAATGAAGAGGCAATTAGTGAAACCTTAGCCATGGGGTGCTGGACACCGACCGAATTCTCTAACGAAGAGTCTAAACAAGAGCCTCAACAAGGGACCCAACAATACACTCAATCAGAAATGGGCTGGCAAGTTGAAAAGTTAAATGCGCAAGGCAGTGAATTTATCGTTAAGTTTAACGGTAAAGAGCAAGGTGTAGTCAAGTGGGATCTCATTGGCGATTTTAATATTGAAAATGGCGTGATGGCAATAGCTGCAGCTCGTCATGCGGGCGTGCCTAGCTCCGTCTCTATTGAAGCGTTAGCCGAATTTATTAATACTAAGCGTCGTTTTGAACTACGTGGTACCGTTAATAATATTAGTGTCTATGATGATTTTGCTCATCACCCAACAGCCATAGCAAAAACATTAGCTGGCGTACGTGCTAAACTTTCACAACAAGAAACTGAACAAACACAAGCAGGGCGTATCTTTGCGGTATTAGAGTTTAGATCAAATACCATGAAGTCAGGCATACATAAAGAATCATTACCACAATCGTTAATTGATGCGGATCAGGTATTTATTTATCAAGATGAGCAAATAACTTGGTCAGTGAGTGACTTAATCAAGCAATGTAAGCCGCCTTGCCAAGTAGAAGAGAATATTGAAAGCTTAGTTGAAAGTGTTGCACAACAAGCAAAACCTGGCGATATAATTGTTGTTATGAGTAACGGTAGTTTTGCTGGTATACATGATAAATTATTGAACCGTTTAGCTACCGTAGTCGTATAAAGAGTAAACCGTATAAATAAAACAGTTTAACCAATTTAGTTTAATCAAAATAGTAAAGAGAATTAGCACAATGACAGTATTAACTATACTTACCGCACCAAATGATAAGCTTATAGAGCAAGCAAAACCTGTATCAGATGTAAGTCAAATTCAGGTATTAATCGATGACTTAATCGAAACTATGTACGATACCGATGATGGTATTGGTTTAGCAGCCACACAAGTTGGTCGCAGTGAAGCTGTAGTAGTCATTGATATTTCTGAGAATCGTGATGAACCGCTTGTGCTGGTGAACCCAGAGATTGTTCACGGTGAAGAAACAGCTAAAGGTCAAGAGGGGTGTTTATCTATACCAGGTTATTATGCCGATGTTGAGCGTTTCATTAATGTTACGGTTGAAGCATTAGATCGAAATGGCAAAGAAATTACGGTTACCAGTGATGATTTTCTTGCGATTGTGATGCAGCATGAAATAGACCATTTAAAGGGCAAATTATTTATTGACTATTTATCACCGCTTAAGCAACAAATGGCGTTAAAGAAAGTAAAGAAAACGATTAAAAACGGTTAGAAATAGGCCAAACTAAACAGTGAATTTGTTAACTAATGATACGAGTTTCGAACAAGGTGGATAAGGTGAAAAATGATTTCAATGGCAAAATAACCCTTGCCATTACAGGTGCATCAGGTGCTTCATATGCTTTACGTCTCATTGAATGTTTAATCGCTGCAAACTATCAACTATATATTTTGTGCTCAAGTGCTGGTCGTATTGTCTTAGATACAGAAGTTGGCATTAAAATTCCTAGTTCCCCTGACGCAGCTAGCCAATTTTTCATCGAAAAATACCAAGCTAAGTCTGGACAAATTACCGTGTTTGGTAAAGAGCAATGGTTCTCTCCCGTTGCTTCGGGCTCGTCAGCACCGAAACAAATGGTTGTTTGCCCATGCTCTACTGGAACCATGGCTGCTATTTGTCATGGCATGAGTGACAACTTAATTGAACGTGCTGCGGATGTGGTGATAAAAGAACGCGGGCAATTAATTTTAATGGTAAGAGAAACGCCTTTTTCAACCTTACATTTACAGAATATGCTCAGCTTATCTCAGCAAGGAGTCACCATTATGCCAGCCTCTCCTGGCTTTTACCATAAAGCCGAGACCATTGAAGATCTTATCGATTTTATGGTGGGTCGAGTATTAGATCACCTTGGCATTGAACAAGATATAATGCCGCGTTGGGGTTATAACATTTAGAAGTTATACCCAAACTCATTGGAAATGCATGATTTCAGCGGAGATTTAAAGGGTCAAATACAAGGCATTTATCTTAAGCATAGTCATTCTATGGTTATGATAAATAACGCGGTAGTTGGCCATTTAAAATCCGCCCGTAGGGAGTTTCTCAGGTAAGTAATCACTGCGTAACATCAATTTGAAAGGCAATAAGCATTTCTACATTGATGTACCTTGTGCTAACTCACCTGAGTAACTCTGAAACACGCATTCTCAAGGAGCTTGGGTATAGTCATATTGTAGACATAAAAAAAGCGATGTTAGTCGCTTTTTTTATGAGTAAATTACAGGTGTTAGACAGACTATTACTTGTTGGCTTTACTCATCAAAACTAAATTCAATATAAGCTCTACCTAATTCATTTTTTAGTGGGATAATAACGATAGGGCCTTTAGCTTTATGATGAATAGAATGGTTTGCTCCAGAAACAACAATAGGAGTTGCCATATCAAACTCAATACCCTTTTCACTCAGCATACGCTTTGCGCCGCCGGTAACCATATTTGTTATTTCACCCACTAAATCAATAATTTCTTCATTGACTTCATCAGGTGCTTCACCGACCATTTTTTTCATTGTCGCTAATGCTAAGCCTCCTTCAAAAGTAATGGATAATGAACCCTTTGCTTGATCACTAACCATGCCAATTAAACCTGAAACATCACCCATGGCGACTTCATTTTTTTTAAGGCGAGGCTTTTCTGGAATTAACTCCATTTGAGCCATCGTTGACATGACATTAAGCATTGAAGATAAAAATGGGTTGATAAACTCTACATTCATGGAGGTTCCGAATCTTAACTGTTTAGATAAAGTGCTTCATTTGATTCTGCATGCTTATTTTACAAATGTAAATCAAATAGCGTAATAGTTTTATAATTTATGGTGTTAAGTGTAGGTGACTTAGCTATTGGCTAATAATTGGCGTAATAATAGCTTCTTTGAGCCTGTAGTCAAAAGTTAAGCTGCCAAACAGAGCTTTACCTTTAATGTCGACACCTTGAAAGTTAACTGTATTCACTTGCTTTGGGTAAGTATCGATGAGTATTGAATTTTTTACCACTGTTTGTGGTAATAAACTCTGTTCTTTGCTTTCTTGGTAGGCAATAATTCTTCCTGAGGTTATTTCAAAGCCTAACCAAGACAATGGGATTTTCACTCGATTTTTTTCGAGTGTAAATTGTTGCTCAAAATATTGCTGGATATATAAATCGTAATTTTTATGCTCAGCTGAAAAATGAATCTGTTTATTTTCAGCTATTGCATTCTCTATATCATGGGTAGTAAATAGATGCACTATTTCAAGATGTTGAGTATTAGGGTTAGCAAATACATCACTAACCCCAAAGAAATAAGTATGACTTGCAGCTGAAGCTACAAGTCCCATATAAAAACTGATAGCAATAAAATATTTGCTAAGCACTTTATTTATCATTGACCTTCTCGGCTGAGATATCTTTAAGCTCTTCATTGTAATCACGCATCATGTCTTTTTTCTTTTCTTTATAGAGATCAAAACGAGATTTTATAGGGCGTGCTGGCCAGTAGTTATTATTAATATTCACATCAGCAGTTTGCCACTTGGCATCTAGCGCAATTTTAGTGATTTCTTTATCACGAATTAATAGCTTGGATACATTTCTACTATTTTTACGCCAAATTTCAGCGGGAATATAAATATGTTCAGTTGTGCTATCCGCATAAGTAATATCGAGTAAAATTGGCATGACTAAACCACCGTGATTAGAAAAATCAATGACATAGAAGTTGCTATCATTAGTTAATAGGTCCTGTTCCCAGAGATCTAACTCTTTGTGTTCTTCATTATATTTATTACGGTCGGCATTGGTGGCGGTAAACTCATCATGTTCATTGTAAAAATCTAATAACTCAGGTTTATCTTGAGTGCGAACCCATTGACCTTTATTGCGTATATCACTGATAAATTGAGGTTGTTCGTTGTCTAGTGCACGTTCCCAAGCTTCTTCCACATCAGGATTTTGACTATTTGGGCGATATAAATAGACATTATCTATAGCTAAATCAACGTGGTCAGTGGTGTAGAACCAACCACGCCAGAACCAATCTAAATCAACTGCTGAAGCATCTTCCATGGTGCGGAAAAAGTCAGCTGGCGTAGGACGTTTGAACTTCCAGCGTTGGGCATATTCTTTAAAAGCAAAGTCAAATAATTCACGACCCATGATAGTTTCACGCAAAATATTTAACGCTGTCGCAGGTTTTCCATAAGCGTTATTACCAAACTGTAAAATAGACTCTGAGTTCGTCATAATAGGTACTTGATTATTACTTTTCATGTAACTAGTGATCTTAGCTGCATGACCGCGACGAGATGGGTAACCTTCTTCCCAAGCTTGCTCTGCCAAGAATTGTAAAAAGGTATTTAATCCTTCATCCATCCAAGTCCACTGTCGCTCATCAGAGTTGACAATCATAGGGAAGTAATTATGACCGACTTCATGAATAATAACGCCAACTAAACCGTATTTGGTACGGTGCGAATAGGTTTTTTCGCCAGTTTTTTTATCAAGTGTTGGTCTAGGGCCATTAAAGGTAATCATTGGGTATTCCATACCACCGACAGGGCCGTTCACTGAAATAGAAACCGGATAAGGGTAATCAAAAGTATATTTACTGTATTGCTCCATCGTATGGATTATGGCTTCAGTTGAATATTTCTCCCAAAGCGGATTACCTTCGTTAGGGTAAAACGACATAGCCATAGTATCGCTATTACCTTGTTGATAACCTTGTGCGTCCCAGATAAATTTTCTGCTTGAAGCAAAGGCAAAGTCACGAACATTTTTGGCTTTGAAGTGCCATGTTTTTGTCTTATTACTCCGTGATTTTTCATTCGCTAAGGCTTCTGCAGGTGTAATGATCAACACAGGTTTTTTAGCTTTTTTGGCTTGTTTTAAACGTTTTCGTTGAGCGTTAGTAAGTACTTTACTTCCATTTTGTAAGACCCCTGTAGCAGCAACAATGTGATCGGCAGGCACGGTGATTTTTACATCGTAGTCACCAAACTCTAATGTGAACTCGCCATTACCCAAAAATTGTTTGTTTTGCCAGCCCATTGCATCGTAATAAGCTGCAGCTCTTGGGAACCAACTAGCTATTTCATAGAGATAGTTATCATCTTCTTTGAAGTATTCATAACCGGAACGACCACCAAGCACTTTTTGCTCATGTAGTTGGTAATGCCAATTAATATTTATTTCGACACTTGCACCTGACTTTAATGGCTTAGGTAGATCAACACGCATCATAGTGCCATTGATAACATAATGTAGCGCTTTACCATTACTTGCACTTACTTTGGTTATGCCATAACCACCATCGAAAGAAGGTGATTCAACCAAACCGCGAAAACTATCAAAAGTGACCTTCTTCTCGCTCGGCGCAGTACTTGTCAACTTGTAAGCTGAATCACGCTTCATGCGGTTTTGGTCTAGTTGTAGCCATAAATAGCGCAAGGTGTCAGGAGAGTTGTTTTGATAATCCATGACTTGCGCGCCGGTTAAACGCTGAGTTTTGTCATCAATGGTAATGGAAATGTCGTAATCAACTTGTTGCTGCCAATACTTATGACCTGGGGTACCAGAGGCGGCACGATAAATATTGGGTGTTGGTAAAACCTCATCTAATTGACGAAATTTATCGTCGAAGGCAGCTTTACTTGCTTGGCTATCGGCTGATAGTAAGCCAGAAAAAGCCAGTACTAGGCCAATTAAGGCTGTAGCGGTTGAATATTTCATAATTTTCCAAAGTAGAGGGGAACGCGTTTTTAACGTTTTTATAGAATGTATACAATATTTAATACTGATCTGAAGTTTATAGCACAATCAGAAACACCATGTTATTTACAAGATGAAAATTTGCGATAGAAAGCAGTATTAATAAGATTAACGGTGGGATTACTTAATTGAAATTAAACGCTATTACAATTTTTACAACGACCATGTGCTTCAACTATTTGATGACTGATGGTAAAGCCATTAGCATCGGCCATTGTGCGTAAAGCTAAATCAAAGTTATTAGATTGTATTTCTTCAACATGACCACATTCATCGCAAATTAATAGTTGCACAGGGTGATCACATTCACCGAAATGGTGACACATAATAAAGGCATTAATAGATTCTATTTTATGAACAAAACCCTGTTTAGATAAAAAATCTAAAGCACGATAAATGGTAGCAGGCTTAGCAGCAGCATCTAATTCTTTCAGTTCAGCTAATAAATCATAAGCGCCAACGGCTCCTTTACGATTAGCTAACAATAAAAAAACTTGCTCTCTTACTTTAGTAAAGCGAGCGCCTTTTTTTTTGCAAACGAGTTGTGCTTGTTGTAATAAAGATTCTGCCGTCATGGTGCTATTCGGTTATGTTTTGTCTAAGAATGGATAAGTTTCCAGTGTATCATAGCTGATTATCAGCGCGTAAGTATTTTTAGCTAACTCAACAGTCCCTTGTTAATTAAGCAACTCGTTAGGATTGTTAAGGCAGTTTTGTACTCGTTACCTCTTTAAGTCGGTAATATGCACCGTAAGTATAAAGTGGCAGATATAAACCATTCGCCAGTTATTTCCTTACATTAAAATGAGGTTTTCTTGCAAAAGACAGCGCTGTCTTTTATTATGCCTACAACAAATTCTGCTAGGAAATTAACATGACTCGTTATCTCGCGCTCGATGCTTTTAGAGGCATTACTATAGCTTTAATGATTTTAGTGAATACGCCTGGAACATGGTCAGACGTCTATGCCCCCTTATTACATGCAGAATGGAATGGCGCAACGCCAACAGATTTGGTTTTCCCATTTTTCTTATTTATTATTGGCTCTGCCATGTTTTTCTCCTTCAAGAAAAGTAATTTCACTGCTAGCCCCGAGCAATTTAGGAAAATAATTAAACGTGGTTTTACCCTATTTTTTATTGGCTTTATGTTAAACATTATTCCATTCACTGTTAACGCTGAAGATTGGCGGATTATGGGGATTTTACAACGAATAGGTATTGCTTACGCAGTAGCAGCTTGTTTAGTATTGACGCTCAATCGAAGAGGGATTTTTATTGCGTCAGCTGCCATTTTATTAGCCTATTGGGCGTTACTTCTTAGCGTAGGAGAAGGCGCTTTAACCATTGATGGTAATATTATTCGTCAGCTTGATTTAGCGGTGTTTGGTGCTAATCATATGTATACTATGCGAGGTGTCTCTTTTGAACCTGAGGGATTATTAAGTACCATTCCAGCAGTAGTGAATATGCTACTTGGCTTTGAATTAACACGTTATTTAACCAGTATTGAAGATAAGAAAAGTAGTGTTATCAAGTTAACACTTATTGGCGGATTAGCCATAGGACTTGGTGTACTATGGCATGTGGTTTTGCCCATTAATAAATCGTTATGGACCCCGTCTTATGTCATTTATAGCACAGGCTTTGCTTGTTTATTACTTGCGGCATTCATTTGGTTAATTGACATAATGGAACAAGTAAAACTGGCAGAGCCTCTGCTTGTTTATGGTACTAACCCATTATTTGTCTATGTGTTGTCCTTTTTAGTGGTAACCCTGTATTTGAATATTAATATGGGTGATACTTCCATGTATGCTTGGTTATATAACCAGCTTAGCGGTGTGTTTTATCCGAAATTAGCTTCTTTTATTTTTGCTTTCTCACACGAGGTACTTTTCTGGTTTGTCTCATTGAAACTGTATCAACGAAAAATATTTATCAAAATATAATGGCAATATTTCAGTCCTTAATTTTAATAGCGCCCTTTTAATTATGGACTGAAAAAACTGTCAAAAAAACCTTATTTTTGCTATGCTTACCCCATGGTTTTAAATTATAAACCATCTTAAAATAAGGAATGTTTTTTACGAGTGAATAAAACTAAACTCAGCCAAGATGAAAACTTGTCCTTTAAAGTTAGCCATCAGTTATTACCGCAAGATTATCAACGTATTGATCTGTACTTCTCACTGCCGGTTGAAATGGGTATTAACCCCAGTACCCTTAATGAAGAAGAGTTTTTCTATTCTAATATCAAAAACCATAGTGCTTACTATGCAGATCAACTACACCTGCCTTTAGTAAGAAGTCGTTTTATCAGCCAAAAAAAAGGTGAACAAAGTGATTATCGGTTAAATCTTAATTTGTACTCCTATCAAGTTAAAAAAGCACTTGATGCTGATATCAAGCAAACACTAAAGCTAAAGGAGGCAGAGGAGTTTTATCCCGCGGCGGTTGAATTGGCAGAGCAAACTCTTTCACTGACTAAAAAGTTAAGGCGCTATACGCCTTCTGATAAGAAGTTTAATTCCTTTTTTGAAAATGCGGATAATTACTTAAGCTGGCACATAGAGCAATCTTTCTTAAAATTACTGACAAAGGGGCCGAAAAGCTCGGAGTTCACTGTTGAAAGAGAACTACTTTTAGGTCTATGTCGAAGTGAAAATGATTATCGCATTGAAAATAAATATAACTCACAAGTCACCCTTGACGATGCTAATCGAATTACTAACAAAATGCGTTTGTTACAAAGGTTAATAGAATACGGTGTGGTCTTTCAGCGGAAAACTCGGTATTTAAATGTTAATTTAAAACGGTTTGTGCGTGGTGTTGTTACTGCTGTTATTATGGCTTTTGTTATGTTGTTAGTGCTTAATGCCCGAACAAACTTTACCGAAGTAACCGTTGCTTTAGTGGCCTTCTTGGGGCTTATTTACGGTTTACGAGAAACCTTTAAAGAAGACTTAACCAGTCTTATTTGGCGCAAGATTCAAAAAGGTCGACCAAAGTGGCAAAACCTATTTACGCATAGTGTTACTAAAAAACGCATTTTGAGCCAAATTTTGTGGTTAGAATACATAAGTACTAAAGATTTACCTAAATCTGTTAATTCATTGTTTCAGCAACGTAGGCAACAAAATAAGCAAGCTGCACAATTATTACACTTTCGCTGTGACAATAAGGTTATGGCTAAAGAGTTTTTACCTGGTTACGATGAAATTCAGCAACAAATATTCTTCAACTTAACCCCTTTTGTCCGTTTTTTGAAAAAAGGAGCTGGCCGATTATATAGCCTAGAAGGACAAAAAATTTCAAGCCAAGGCGTAGAGCAGCGTTATCAAATTAATCTTATTTTACGTCATTTCTGTAAAGGTGAAGAATCATTACAACGTTTTAAAATCACTTTGAACCGTTCAGAAATAGTCAATATTGAACCAATAAAATAGCGGCACAGCTAGAGTGCAGTGTATTGTTTTCTAGGTAAGTCAGCATCACCTAGTAATCGCTTGCTTTTACTGAGCGTTTTCCCTACAATACGCCTCCTTAATTCAGCCTAAACTTTTGTTCCTTGTCTCAACTGGTGTTGGCTGTGCCAGATTATGAGACTACAACCGTAAGGAGCTCGTAATGCGTCATTACGAAATCGTATTTATGGTTCACCCTGATCAGAGTGAACAAGTGTCTGGTATGATCCAGCGCTACACAGACTTGATCAATGCTGCTGAAGGCAAAATCCACCGTCTAGAAGACTGGGGCCGTCGTCAATTAGCATACCCAATCAATAAACTACATAAAGCACACTATGTTCTTATGAACATTGAAGCGCCACAAGTCGTTATTGATGAGCTTGAAACTGCTTTCCGTTATAACGATGTTGTTATTCGTAACATGATCATGCGCACTAAAGACGCGGTAACTGAAGCATCGCCAATGGCTGCTGCTAAAGAAGAGCGTCGTGACGATCGCCGCGAAGTTAAGAAAGATGTTGCTGTTGCGCCAGTTGAAGCTAAAGAAATCTCTACTGAAGAGAAATCTGAAGAAGCTGCTAGCGAAGAATAAGTAATTTGTGATTGTCTCGCAAGAGAATTGCCTCGTGTTGATAGGTGAGGTGGTGAGAGCCCCTAAACAATCAACCAGCCCTGCAGGTATTAGTCATAGTCAGTTTTCAATAGACCATAAGTCTATACAAAATGAAGCTGGTATGAATCGACAAGCATTTGTTCGAATACAAGTAGTTGCTACAGGTGATTTATCACACTTAACTCGTGAATTAATTGCGGGGAATGTAATAAAAGTGACAGGTTTTATAAATCGTCACGAATCTAGAAACGGTAATCCGCTTTTAGCATTACATGCTCAGCAAATTGAAATGATTAATTAGGCTTTATTTACTAACAAAATAGTTAACTAAATGAAACCATATTGGAGAACTCCATGTCTCGTTTTTTTAGACGTCGTAAGTTTTGCCGCTTCACAGCGGAAGGCGCAACATCTATCGATTATAAAGATATTGCAACTTTAAAAAATTATATCACTGAAAGTGGTAAAATTGTTCCTAGCCGTATCACTGGTACTGCTGCTAAATATCAACGTCAATTAACTCGTGCGATCAAACGCGCTCGTTACTTGTCATTGTTACCATACACCGACTTACATAAGTAAGCTAATAGGGGTTTAAAATGGAAGTAATACTTCTTGATAAAATCGCCAAATTAGGCGGCCTTGGTGACAAGGTATCTGTTAAATCAGGTTATGCACGTAACTACTTATTACCACAAGGTAAAGCAGTATTTGCATCAGAAGCTAACGTTGAGCACTTTGAAGCTCGTCGTGCTGACATCGAAGCTAAATTAGCTGACGTATTAGCAACAGCTGAAGCTCGTGCAGCGAAAATTGTTGAGCTAGTTGAAGTTACTATCGCATCAAAATCTGGTGACGAAGGTAAATTATTTGGCTCTATTGGTACTCGTGATATCGCTGATGCGATCACTGAAGCTGGCGTTGAAGTAACGAAAGCTGAAGTACGTTTACCATTAGGTGCTATCCGCGAAACAGGTGAATTCGAAATCGCTATTCACTTACACCACGATGTTGATACTAGTATCAAAGTTGTAGTTATCGCTGAAGCATAATTTATAACTAAGCATTTGCTTAGCTTATAAAACAAAATACCGCACTCTCATTGAGACTGCGGTATTTTTTTATGGCTATTGTTTAGTTGCTCGATGAATACTGTTAATTATTAGTCTTAACAAAGATGAGACCTTCTGTTTATTAAGGGGAAGGGAATTACGACGAAAAAATCTATAAGAGTAAGGCATTTGATTGAGTAATAGTTCGCTATTCCGAATGAACATAACGAAGCTATTGGGAATTTTAACGAGTAATTTACCAAGCAGATCCTGCTTGGATGTAAAAGACCGTATCTTCTGGACCTTTGGCGATATCTACACCCATCTTAAAGCCATATCGACGTGCAATTAAATATCTAAATCCTGCCCCTTTACTGACTCTACTAGGGCTACCTGAAAACTCAGAAAATTCATTGGTGGCTTTACCTATGCCGGCGAAGGCATTCACTTCCCAACGAAAGTTGATTTTATAAATCAATTCAAGCTCTGACATAGCAACAGATTGACCTTGATACCTGGCGGCTGGAATACCGCGCATGCTGATGCTTGGTGTGGCATAGGGTGGTAAAAAGGTATCGCTATTGGCATAATTGGCTTCGACCCTAAATGCTGTGCGCCAGTGCTTAGATAGCTTGAAGTAATGTAATGCTGTTAGCTCAGTTAAATGATAATCGACATCAGAGCCTATAGACTCATCAAACCATAGGTAATTTAATTCATACTTCAAGCCATTGGTTGGCGAAAAGAAATTATCTCTTGAGTCGTACTCTAGGGTAATACCGGCACCTGAGGTGGTGATATTTCTTGTCAGTAAATTGGTTAATGCTTCTTGCCATTCGGGAGGAAGATTCCCGACTAAGTCGTTAATATTAGCTGGAGATATTTGCGCATCAATATAGCGCTGAGTTGGACCTAAGTAAAAATTGCTATCAGCAAGTTTAAACTTTAATTTTTGCATGATCATTGTTGCTTGGGTTTTTATTTCTATTGGTTTCTCGAATGTAATGTCGCCAAAGCCATGAAAATCAAGGTTAACATCACCGTAACCACCTGCGCCCATATAACGAATTCTTCCCTTGTTAAAAAATCCAAGGTGACCACCACCGGCCAAATAAGAATCGTTACCTGTATAGACACCAAACGCTACCGATACGCTGGGAGGCAGCAAACTGTGCGCAGCTTTATCATTGTTTTCATCTTGCATGGCTTTTAAGCGCGATGCTTGTTCTTCTTCAGATTCATGAAAAAACAAACCCATCATGCCTAAGCCCCCATCTACAGCAGGGTCAGTAATGATGATAGGCACAGGTAAAAAACCATAAGCATTTTCTGAAAGGTAACGTGAGGCATCAAAGTTGCCATCAAGTTTATCGGTAAAAATCTCTGAAGCTGCAAAAGCACTGGATGAACAAAGGAATATTAAAATAGGCGCGACGATTTTTTTTAAAAGGGTCATGATCTACTCATTGAAAGTATTAGCGATAATCCCCGATTTTAAAACAGGGCTATATGCTTATTATTACAATAATATTCTACTAGAAACTAATGATTGGCAAGGGATGAATTATAAAGTATGTTGCACTATTTTATCTTTTAACCATTGATGAGCAGCACTATTTAAGGTGCGCTGATGTTGTAGGAGAAATAGCTCTACCATATTACTCTCTGTTTGCTCGAATTGATAAACACTGACTAATTCGTCTTTATAAGCAGAGGAATGAACAAAAAAACTGGGAGCGATAACTAAGGTGTCTGATGATTTTAATAACTCAACCAGAATACTTAATTGACTCGTTTTTAATTGTATATTACGTTTGAAACCCTGCTTGAGCAGAATACTATCAATAGGGTTGGTAAAAATAGCGCCAGAGTCTTCATTTACATTTAATTCAAGAAAGCGATAAGTTAGGCAGTCAGCTAGTTCAACTTTATGTTGTGCCGCGAGAGGATGAGTTTTTCTCGCAAAAACTGATAATGATAATTTGCCTAAAGAAGTGGCGATAAAGGCTGCATCGTTTGGCCTTTCAACATGAATAGCAAAATCTAGAAAACCTGATTCAAGTGATTTATTTGAGCTCATCTTTGCCGAGTATTCAGATAGTTGCACCGCGGGCGCCTCATCATTTATAACTTGTACTAGCGGTAAAAAAATAGCATGGCTGGTCAGCGATGGTAGCGAGATAGAGAAATGTTTATCACAAGTATGAGGTGAAAAATCGTCATCATGCAATATCGATTCAAGCTTTTGTAATAAATCTGGCAATAAAACTTCAATATTTTGTGCTTTTTCCGTCGGCACTATACCTGATGCCGTGCGATGAAAGAGCGGGTCATCAAAAAGCTCCCTTAAGCGCTGCAAGGTTCTGCTCATGGCCGATTGTGATAAATAAAGCTGTTCAGCAGCTCGAGTGACATTTTTTTCTTTTAATAACACACTAAGTGATACTAATAAATTAAGGTCTACTCGTGCTAATTTCTGCTCTAATAAAGCCATCTTTTACCTACCAATTACCCTGCGATGATTGAGTATACATCACTTTATTAATTATGCGTATTGAGCATATCTATCACGGCAATGGGTTTGTTCGACACATAAGTCAATGGTCTCATCCTTTTTGATTAGTGATCTGTAGGTCGATATAAATAGCGAGATCAGCGTCAGAGAATGAGGATTAAACATTTGAGCGGTAAACACTCTGATTTTGGAGCATTAACGATATTAAAACCGATATTTAATTCGACTTAATGGGTGAAATAAAACTCGTTCGGTTCATGAACGAATTAATTGATTCGTTGTAGTTAAAATAATAATACCTATAATAGATTTCGTAATAAAAGCCTAAGCATTTTAAACACTTCCAAGTTACTGTGTCGTTGATGTTGAACTACATCAACATTTGCCTGCCATCCCATTCCTTCAAACTCAAGTGGTAGCTTAACTAATTGACCACTTTCAACGGATTCATTAGCAATATGATTAGGCAACAAACACCATCCATTCCCTTGTAATGCTAGTTCAAGCAATAGAAAGTAATTATCGGCATACCAAACATTAGAGCTCAGCTTTAATTGAAAACTACTTGATTGCGTATTGCGAGAGCGAATAAGTAACTGACGATGCAGTCTTAAACTATCGATATTTTTACATAGCTGGTTTGCCAATGGGTGAGATTTAGCAACGTATAAATCAAATTTGATTGAACCAATACATGCAAAATCTAAATAACTAGGAATGGTTAGCTCACTAAAAACAATTCCCGTTAAAGCCTTTTCATTTTTTAGCATATCGATTATATCAGGGCTTGAGGCACTTAAGAATTCTAGTGTGATGTTTGGAAATTCATCCTGTAGTTTGCTAATAATGCCTGCAATAAGTTTAAATGAGATCCCTTCGTCTAACGCTATTGTTATTTCTTTTGGGGTATTATCTGTTAATGATAAAGCAGAATTTTTTAAACGCTGATGCTGATCATTCACTGCCTGTGCATGGGGTAATAACTTCTCACCTGCTTCTGTAAGTATTGGATATCGTCCCGAACGGTCAAATAATAGGGTATTACAGTCTACCTCTAAATTAATAATATGCTGACTCACCACGGACTGAACTTTATTTAAACTACGGGCGGCAGCAGAAAACGAACCTGTCTCTACTGTTGTGATAAAGGCTTGAAGTTGTTCAACACTAAACATATCGCTTTAACCGATGGTATATAGTTATTTTGTATCTTTATTTTAGATTAAAATAGCCATGTCGTCACTAAATAGAGAAATGAAAAATGAATACAATTGAGCGAATTTATCAGGCCGTTCTATTTGAGGTTATGGCACTAACAATCGTTGTACCAACAACAGTTTTAATTGCCGGTTACGAAACGGATAAAATGGCAATTGCAGGTATTGCTTTATCTATTTTCGCTATGCTTTGGAATTATATTTATAATATCATTTTTGATAAATTAGCAGGCTATAACCGTGTCGGGCGTAGTATAGCGATGCGTATTATTCATGCTATAGCATTTGAGTTTGGAATGATTTTAATTACCTTACCGGCACTAGCATGGTATTTAAATATTACTTGGCTTGAAGCAACTATTTTAGAAACTGGCTTCTTAATTTTTATTTTAATTTATACTTTTATATTTAATTGGCTATACGATAGATACCAACCTTATAAAAGATGGATTAGTAATGAACAATATATTTAATGCTTCGTGCGCTAATTCTTTAGCGCGTGTCATACTCATGTAAAATTTTTACCGCTATTATAATCATTCGTAACAACGTTTTGGCTTAGGCATCGCTTTAACTGAAATGTTCTAAGCACTTATCTCTCATTAAAAAGGCTGTGCTTGCCTGAATCACAGTCTTTTTGTATAAATTATACCATTCCGTATAAAGAAGTGAGCACTTAGAACGGCATGGGCGACATGAGAACAATCAAAATATGCGTAGTTATAGTTATTCTACATCAAGCATGTTTTGTGAAGTTATCA
>MAAF01000016.1:0-61804 GCA_002163005.1 Colwellia psychrerythraea
TAAAGGTATAATTTTTTTGATGATAAAGAATTTCTACCTGATTGTTTTTTAGTACATCTGTTATATCAAACTCATCACCAAAAGCTATTTTCACATTGTCATCACGTAAGTAGAGATTGGTCTTAGACATGTAATGACCGATCTCTACTTTATTTCGATTATATTTCATACAGCCCCTATTTAATCATAGTAGCCAAAATGAAAAAGCCAATGGTAAGTTTGCACATTTTTAGCGAATTAAGCACAGGAAAAATTCCTTCAATTACACTAAGCTTATTTTGAGACTGATTGATCATAAGCATTGGTTATTTATTGGAAAAAATGATCAATAGTTTTCACGCAGTCTGTGCGCTATATAGTCCTTTTAGTCTGAATAAACCTATAATTAGGATGCTCAGACCATGTGGCACGTTATGTAACACAATCTACGGGAATGAAAGTGATCGAGCATACTGGTAAGTATTAAATCCATTATAAAAATGTAGTACATGAATGACATTGAGATTGTCGACGGTTAAATTCGAAATGCTTGCTAAAATACTATTATCTAAGCAAGCTTACAAAACAATTTTATGCCCAACGTAATGACAAGATCTAGACTATGATTAAACTAGCGTATCCTCTAAACCAATAAGGCAGAGCAAACATGCTGAATAGATCTAGTATGTTGATTTTGTTTGTTTTGTTAACAAAAATACTGATATTTAATAGTTCATCAGTGCTAGCTGAACAAAATAGGGCTGATTATGTCGATGAGATGAATATTGAGTTTATACTTATCAAGCCCGGCCAATTTGTTATGGGCCGGGATGCCAGTGTTAAAATAGGATATGATCCTGAATTACCTGCTCATGAGGTTAAAATCAAACAACCATTCTATCTCGCCAAATATGAAACAACCCAAGCTCAGTGGCAATTGGTGATGAATAACAATCCGGCTAATTTTGTCGATCCCCAGCGACCAGTGGAAAATGTCAGTTTTAAAGATATACAGAAATACATCAACAAACTTAATAAACTTTATCCAAACTTAACTTACCGTTTACCAACGGAAGCCCAATGGGAGTACGCTGTCAGAGCGGGTACTGATAGCGTCTATTTCTTTGGTGCTAGCGAAGGCTGGTTAAGCAACTATGGCTGGTATATCGGCAACACGCCCGGAGGTACTCAACCTGTGGGCCTACTGGCTGCTAATGCTTGGGGATTGCACGATATGTATGGCAATGTTGCTGAATGGGTAGAAGATTGCTGGCATGTAAATTACATTGATGCCCCAAAAGATGGTAGCTCCTGGCTTGACAATACCGACTGGTTTACCAATAACTGCAAAGAACGGGTATTGCGTGGCGGCTCTTGGTTCAGCCCCGCATTTGAACTGCGTTCAGCCTACAGGTTTAAACACTTCAATTTTAACCGTTCACAACACAAAGGTTTTAGGCTGGCTCTGGACAAATCAACTAACCAATAACAAAGATCGATTAAGATTAACTCATCCTTTGGCTGCTTTAATAACGCCCCCCAAGTATACTATTTGCATGCACGTTTTACCCCTTTTGCTACAGACATTATAATACCAAGTTGATTAAGTTCTTTCCCACTCAGCGAGAATTAAAAGGCTTATAGGCAAGGCATTAATTGAAGAGAATAGTTATTCTATTGTCGAAATCAATAACGCAGCATAAAGCGTTTCTAATTCCAGCTGAAACCTGCATCTTCAGGTAGTTTGGGTATATATTCACTGAGCCATTGCAAAGCCACTTCATATAAAAACTGCACAAGCCCACTTATGACGAAAATCATGAATACGAAAAATTTATACACCTGCATTAACGGTTATGAGAAAAGGCTCAACAAAAGTAATTCAGAGAATATTTACGACTTTATATTTGATAAGCCAATTGCGGTTTGCCTCTAATACTGTTTGATTATCGCCTAACGGCAATTTTTTAAACTTTGCTATACTTAACTTTAAAGGAAGAAGTCATGAGGCCTACTAAAAAGTGACCTGATATCTGGAGCAATAATAGATAGATAACTTAAGTGGGGTTTATTATGTTAAGACATTATTTTTTTTCCGATGATCTTGATGAGTTGGAAAAAGTTGAAAATGAGTTAGAACAAGAAGGGTTCACAGAACCACAAATTCATGTATTAAGTGAAAATGATACAGGTGTTGAAAATCATCACCTGCATGAAGTTGCTGCGGTATTAAAACAAGATGTGGTGCATTCTACCGAGTTAGGTGCTGTCATTGGTTTAGTCGGTGCTTGTGCATTTCTCTTGCTCACCTACCTGTTAAATTGGCATCAATCGGCAGCGGGTTGGGTACCGTTTATATTTCTAGCCATCATAATCTTAGGTTTTTGTACGTGGGAAGGTGGTTTTATTGGTATTCAGCAACCTAATGTAAACTTTAAACGGTTTCAAGAGATGCTGCATAACGGTAAACATATCTTGTTTGTTGATGCTGAGCCTAATCAAGAACTCGCGTTAGCCGCCGTAATGAAAACACATCCAAATGTTGCTGCTTCAGGTTTTGGTGAATCGACACCTAATTGGGTTATTCGAGCGCAAGACAATTTTAAACGTTTTATGAAAACCATGCCTTAGCGCATTATTGTATCAACAGCTTCAGCATAAAACCTTATATTCGTATTTAAGGTTTTATGCTTGATTGCGTCTCGCAAAAACCAACTTCACTTTAACACTGATGATTTGCTCATCTTTACTTATTCTACATTTCGCTACTTTATCAAAAGTAGTCTATGTTAGTAATTAGAGAGGTCAATAATTAATCATAATTGCTGCATGAATGAGTGCAACAGTTTTTTAAAAAAAATGTCACCTTAGCCTTATTTTTACTGTTAGTGCCAAAATAAAATTAATTATTATTTAGTGTTTCTTTTCACTCATTCCATCATTTATATCGAGTACTGCAACTTATTAGAAAGGATGCGTTATGACGATAGCCATTGTTATTATTTTATTAGTTATTGCAACGCTAATTTTTCATTTTATCAGCCCTTGGTGGTTCACCCCATTAGCCTCTAATTGGCAGGCGATTGATGATACCATTAATATTTCTCTTTGGGTTGTCGGGACAGTGTTTGTCGCGGTAAGCCTATTTCTTGCCTTCGTTATTTATAAATTTCGTTATAATAAAAATAGACGCGCTGACTATGAACCCGAAAATGGCAAACTAGAAGGTTGGCTCACCATAGTTACTACCCTTGGTGTTGCGGCAATGCTAGCTCCAGGTCTTGTTGTCTGGGGCCAGTTTATTTCAGTGCCTGAAAATAGTGAAATCGTTGAAGTTGTTGGTCAGCAATGGCATTGGAGTTATCGACTGCCAGGTAAGGATGGCAAGTTAGGAAAAACAGCAATCAAATTAGTTAGCGAAGATAACCCGTTTGGTATTGATGTGAATGATATTAACGGTGCTGATGATTTACTAGTAAAAAGCAATGAATTACACCTACTTATTGATCAACCCGTCAAGGTGCTATTACGCTCAAAAGATGTTTTGCATAATTTTGCGGTTCCTCAATTTCGAGTGAAAATGGATTTAGTGCCCGGCGCCGTTACCTTTGTTTGGTTTACCCCTACGAAACTAGGGCGCTACGAAATGCTATGTGAAGAGCTCTGTGGTATTGCTCACTTTACCATGCGTGGTTATATCAAAGTTGATTCTGACCGTGATTATCAAACTTGGCTAGCCAGTTTACCTACCTTTACTCATACCTTAACTCGTGACAGCGCAAATATAGCGCAAGGAAAGCAACATTATGCTGGCTGTATTTCGTGTCACGGCATTGATGGCCAAGGCAATGAAGCGATGAATGCGCCTAAATTAGCGGGCTTAAGTCGTTGGTATCTGCATCGGCAATTAAGCTATTTCAAACAAAAGATCAGAGGCCAAAATAGTGATGACTTATATGGTCAGCAAATGGCTGTCATGTCAGGTTTATTACCGGATAATAAAGCGATTGAAGACGTTAGCGCCTACCTCAGCTCCTTAAGCCCTACTGATAACATCTCTGTGAGCACTGGCGATGCTATTAAAGGCAAGTCGTTTTATAAAAATTGTGCCTATTGCCATGGTGAGCATGCGCAAGGAAATTTTGCCATGAACGCACCAAAATTAGCCGAGCAACATGCTTGGTATTTGAAGCGACAAATTAGCTCTTACCAACGAGGCATTAGGGGCACACACCCAGCCGATCTCTATGGTAAACAAATGATATTAATGTCAAAAATTTTACATGATGAACAGGCTGTTAATGATGTAGTGAGTTATATCAGTTCACTCACTAATGTCAGGTGAATATATCTCTGAAATACTTTAGGAGCATGATGTGACAAAAATGGAAAATATAGCGATTGCTGATCAAGTAGATCAATCAAGTCATCCTAGCAGTTTCTTGTCCAAATATATTTGGAGCCAAGACCATAAAGTTATCGCTATTCAATATTCAATCACAGCAATAGCGGTAGGTTTGGTTGCCTTGGTCTTGTCAGGCATGATGCGTTTGCAACTTGGTTTTCCTAATGAATTTTCATTTATTGATCCATCTTCTTATCTGCAATTTGTCACGATGCACGGTATGATCATGGTGATTTATTTATTAACTGCGTTATTGTTAGGAGGTTTTGGTAACTATTTGATCCCTCTTATGATCGGGGCAAGGGATATGGTGTTTCCCTACTTGAATATGTTGAGTTATTGGACCTATTTACTTTCCGTTATGGTCTTACTTAGCAGCTTTTTTGTCAGTGGCGGCCCCACTGGCGCTGGCTGGACCTTGTATCCGCCGCAAGCAATTTTAAGTGGTACTCCGGGTGCACATGCGGGTATTTTGTTGATGCTGATCTCTTTGGCCATTTTTATTGTCGCTTTTACCATGGGGGGATTAAATTATGTCTCCACCATTTTACAAGCTAGAGCTAAGGGCATGACATTAATGCGCATGCCTTTAACTATTTGGGGAATTTTTGTCGCGACAATTTTGGGGCTTTTAGCTTTTCCGGCATTACTCGTTAGTGCCATTATGATGATCTTCGATAAAGTAGTCGGCACCAGCTTTTTTATGCCTGCTATTTTATCATTAGGTGAAACACTTGATCATAGTGGTGGTAGCCCAATATTATTTCAACATTTATTTTGGTTTTTTGGCCACCCTGAAGTATACATAGTTGCCTTACCTGCTTTTGGCATGGTTTCTGATGTTATAGCTGTACATGCACGAAAAAATATTTTTGGTTATCGCATGATGGTATGGGCCATTGTTGCCATTGGTGGTTTGAGCTTTGTGGTTTGGGCACACCATATGTATGTCAGTGGTATGAATCCATATTTTGGTTTTTTCTTTGCCACCACCACATTGATTATTGCGATTCCTACGGCATTAAAAGTTTATAACTGGCTACTAACATTATGGCGCGGAAATATTCACCTTACCTTGCCAATGTTATTTGCTATTGGTTTTATTTTTACCTTTACTCATGGTGGATTAACTGGGCTGATGTTGGGTAATGTCGTTATAGACTTACCCTTATCTGACACGTTTTTTGTTGTTGCTCATTTTCATATGGTAATGGGAGTTTCACCAATAATGGTATTGTTTGCTGCCATTTATCATTGGTTTCCGTTATTAACCGGACGACTTTTAAATACTAAATTGGGAAAATTTCACTTCTGGGGTACATTTTTAGGCACTTATGCTATCTATCTACCCATGCATTATTTAGGGTTTTTAGGTGTGCCTCGTCGTTATTTTGCAATGGGAACAACAGACTTTATTCCTGAGTCCGCCCAGACGCTTAATGCCGGCATTACTGTTTCAGCCATTATTGTTGGTTTAGTGCAATTGGTTTTTATTGTTAATGTTATTTGGAGCACCTTTAAAGGCAAAAAATCAGGGAGAAATCCTTGGCAAGCAACATCATTAGAGTGGCAAACAGTACAGTTTCCTCCTGGTCATGGTAATTGGGGCAAGCAATTGCCTCAAGTTTATCGCTGGGCATACGACTATAGTGTTCCTAAAGTTAAAGATGATTTTATTCCACAAAACTTATCCCCTGAAGAAGTGCAATACCTAACCAGTGATAAAAATAATAATCAGGGAGTAAAGTAATGCAACTCTTCAAAACCTTACAAGAAAAACCTTGGTTACCACAAGAGTTAGAGCAACAAACTAACCTATTCCCTTCGGTGCGACATAAAGAAAAAGCTGCGAGTACCGCGTTAAAATTTTTCTTAGCAATGATCACAGTGATCTTTTTCTTATTTACCGTCACGTTTTTACAACGCACCCAATCTTTTGATTTCCAAGCACTATCAGGTGAGCCATGGTTACCGTTTACCAATAGCCGTATGTTATGGCAAAACAGTGCTTACTTATTAATAGCAAGTATTAGTATTATTTTAGCAAAAAAACTTGCTGAATTGCAGAGCTTCAAAGGCGTTATTATTTCGTTAACAGCAACCGCATTATTTACTTTACTGTTTATTGGCGGGCAAGTTCAGGTTTGGCAGCAACTCAATCAGTCAGGTTTTTATATCTACGCTAATCCAGCTAATAGCTATTATTTTCTCCTTACTGGTGTGCATGCCTTACATATTGTTGCAGGTGTGTTGGTATTCATGCGTTGTATTTGGCATTTTTCATTAGATTTATCATACCAACGATTAGCTTCCAGTCTCAAGTTGTGCGCGCTGTATTGGCACTTTTTACTTTTTATTTGGTTATTTTTATTTTTTCTGTTAACCAGTGATGCCGAAACCTTTAAAACGATTGCTTTATTTTGCGGTTTCTAAGGAAGACATATGCCTAATAATCAACATCAAGAACATACTGAAGCTGATAAGTCCTCGTCTTGGCAAAGTGTGAAAAACGACTGGGGTGCAGATAAACAAGCTTTCGATATGCCTTGGGGCAAATTGATGATGTGGATATTTTTATTAAGCGATACTTTTATCTTTAGTATTTTTCTTATCAGTTATATGAATGTGCGTATGTCTGTGACCGTTCCTTGGCCAAACCCAAGTGAAGTCTTTGCTTTGACTATTGCAGGTCATCACATTCCCTTGGTATTAATTGCCATTATGACTTTTATATTAATCACTAGCAGTGGCACTATGGCAATGGCAGTGAATTATGCTTATCAAGGAAATAAGAAAAAAACAGTTTATTTAATGGTAACGACAGCATTATTAGGTGCTAGTTTTATTGGTATGCAAGCTTTTGAATGGACTAAATTGATTGTAGAAGAAGGCATAAGGCCTTGGGATAATCCGATGGGGGCTAATCAATTTGGCGCGGCCTTTTTTATGATCACGGGCTTCCACGGGTTACATGTTAGTGCTGGTGTTATTTACCTTGCCTTGATTGCCAAGCGAGTAAATCAAGGCAAGTACGATAATAAAGGATATCAAATCGTTGAAATCACTGGACTATATTGGCATTTTGTTGATTTAGTTTGGGTATTCATTTTTGCATTTTTCTATTTATGGTGAGGCGAATATGATGAAACAACACATAGCAACACCGAGTGCTACATCGCATGTTCAACAGCAACATCCGATCTCTATGTACCTAAAAGTATGGTTATTACTTTTTGTCTTAAGTGCCTGTTCTTACATGGTTGATTACTTTGAATTTCAAGGCATGCTTAGATGGACACTTATTTTAGCTTTTATGTTTTTAAAGGCTGGGTTAATTATCATGTTTTTTATGCACTTAGCATGGGAACGCATGGCAGTTAAGCTATTATTATTTTTACCCCCTATTGCGATTTTAATTTTTATTGTTTTGATGTCAAGTGAGGCTGATTATGTTTTTATCAGCCGAATGCTTTCATTTTTTAATCCTTGATATTGCCATATTGTATTTAAGGAAAGCCAATGGAAAATAATGCTAACACTTTAGTGATATCGCCTAAACTGGCGACTTGGCAAGATTATCTCGCCTTATGTAAGCCGAAGGTGGTGTTGATGATATTGATCACCGCGATGGTTGGCATGTATCTAGCCAGTGTTCAAAGCTTTGATATCAAGTTGATGTTTATTGCTAATATCGCCATTGGCTTTGCTGCTAGTGCTGCTGCGGTTATTAATCATGTTGTGGATGTTAACATTGATGCAAAAATGCAAAGAACACAATGGCGGCCTCTCGTTAAGCAACGTATTAGCAGCAAACAGGCGCTGATTTTTGCCACTGCTTTGGCCTTTAGTTCGATGTTTTTACTATTGAAATATGTCAATGTGTTAACTGCATTACTGACTTTAGTGGGCTTTATTGGTTACGCCGTGATCTATACTTGTTTTTTAAAGCATAAAACACCACAAAATATTGTTTACGGAGGTTTTGCTGGCGCTATACCTCCTTTACTCGGTTGGACAAGTATCACCAATAGCATTGACCTAGAACCTTTATTACTGACTTTGATTATTTTTTTGTGGACACCCGCTCATTTTTGGCCGTTAGCCATAGACAGAATTGAAGATTATCGACAAGCTAATGTACCTATGTTGCCAGTAGTTAAAGGGGTTGACTACACCAAAACTTGCGTTTTGATTTATACTATAGCAACAATTATTGCTAGTTTATTACCGTATTTTTTCCATTATTCTGGTGAGGTTTATTTATGCTTGGTTTTAGTGCTGGGACTGTGGTTTGGTTATTTTGCTATACAACTTAAAATCACCGTAAAGAATCAATTGGCATTAAAAACCTTCCGCATTTCAATTTATTATTTGATTGCACTTTTTCTTGCTTTATTACTTGATCGCTTAATAGTGCACTGGTAATAAAACAAAGATGAATAAATTGTCTCATTCACAACAAGCATTAATACTGCTACCTATTTTAGTGATCATTGCATCAGCGATATATATTTTTCGTTTAACCGCTAACAGCCATTTCCATAACGATGGGGAGTTGCCTAAAATACAAGGATTTGTATTAAAAGAAGCGCAACAACTAACAAATATTCAATTAACAGATCATCAGGGCATGCCCGTTAATCGTGACTACTTTCTAGGAAAGTGGCAGTTTATTTCTTACGGCTATACTCAATGTCCTGATATTTGCCCAACCACATTATTCACCTTAACTCAGCTTGCCGACTTGCTCAGCGCCAGACATGAGAATCTAGAAACCCAATTTGTTTTTTATACCATTGATCCCTATCGTGATTCTCAAAAAATACTTGCTCAGTATATTCATTATTTTTCAGAGCGTTTTGTTGCTGTTCGTGCAAATAACTCAGCAGATGCCCAAAGCTTTCAGAAAAGTTTAGGAATAAAAGTTGAAATTACTCGCGGCTATATAAATGATACCGAAAAAAGCATTAGTAAAAACGAACATGTCCTAACAGCCACAAAAAATGACTTGTTTTATCAAGTGAGCCACGGACTAGCGATATTTTTAATAAATCCAGATGCTGAATTACAAGCCGTATTTTTACCTGAAACAACAGAACTCGGAATGAAATTTTTTACCCCGAATATGCTTTATCATGACTATTTAAAAGTTATTAATTATTATCGACAAGGTAGCTGAATCCAAGATAAAACGGATATTTATCGAAACAAGTGAACGCACGGATCTAAGACAACTAATATTTAACACGCATCAGTTAATTTAAGAAAATTTTGGTTCGCTCGAAATAACGCAACAAGTGCTTTTCAAGGTAGTTGTCGCCTAAACAGTGAATAGCTAAACGGCAACTTTACCCAAAGGTAAATGGCCTTGTTGTGTGAAATATAGGCATTCAAACTTGAAGTGGCATGGGTATAAAGGCTTTAAAACACGGGGTGTTATATTTATTGCTGTCTAGTAAAGGGTAAATTATGAGTAGATATCGAATTGAAAATGATTCATTTGGCGAATTGAAAGTACCAGCCGATAAATATTATGGCGCGCAGTCTGCGCGTTCATTAATCAACTTTCCTATTGGAATAGAAACGATGCCCAAACCACTAATTCGTGCTCTGGGTATTATCAAACAAGCCGCAGCACAAGTGAATATGAATTTGGGTGTGCTAGATACTACGCTTGGTCTAGCGATTATGCAGGCTGCTGGAGAGGTGATGGAAGGAAAACTTGATGATCATTTTCCATTATCGGTCTGGCAGACAGGCTCGGGTACTCAAAGCAATATGAATAGTAATGAAGTGATTTCCAATCGTGCTATTGAGATTTGTGGGGGTATAATTGGTAGTAAAGACCCTGTCCATCCTAATGACCATTGTAATTTGGGACAGTCATCAAATGATACCTTTCCGACTGCAATGCATATTGCCGCTGTTGAAGAAATTAGTCATTCTTTGTTACCCGCATTAAAACATTTTCGTGACCAGTTAAATATAAAATCTTTGTCATTCAATCAATTAATTAAAATAGGGAGAACCCATACACAGGACGCAACGCCACTGACTCTTGGTCAGGAATTTTCAGGGTACACGGCACAATTGGATAATGCCGTTCGAAGAGTTGAAGCAGTGTTACCCGCGCTCTACCAGCTTGCTCAAGGGGGGACAGCTGTGGGTACTGGGCTCAACTCTATCCAAGGTTTTGATGTGAAGTTTGCCGAGGAAGTGGCAAAGGTAACAAAGCTGCCATTTAAAACCGCAGAAAATAAATTTGAGGCGCTCGCTGCACACGATGCAATTGTAGAGGCCAGTGGTGCGTTAAACACCGTAGCCGTAAGCATAATGAAAATTGCTAACGATATCCGTTTTCTAGCATCGGGACCACGTTGCGGTATTGGTGAAATTAACTTACCCGAAAATGAACCCGGATCGTCGATCATGCCGGGTAAGGTGAATCCGACACAATGTGAGGCATTGACCATGATTGCTACTCAGGTAATGGGTAATCATATGACAATTTCAGTGGCTGGATCTAATGGGCATTTTGAGCTTAATGTCTTCAAGCCGGTAATGATTTATAATTTGCTGCAATCAGTCCGTTTACTTTCCGATGGTTGTCGCAGTTTTACTGATAGATGTGTAAAAGGTATTGTTGCCAACGAGGAGCGCATTGCAGCGTTACTGGATGAGTCACTGATGCTGGTTACAGCGCTGAATCAACATATTGGTTATGATAATGCCACTAAAATTGCTAAAAAAGCCCATCAGGATGGTTCGACACTTTTAGAAGCCGCGCTCATCCTTGAGTTATTGACTGAAAAACAGTTTAAAGAGTGGGTTGTACCAGAGAAAATGATTGGACCCGAAACATTAAAAAAGCCAGATAGATAGCGGAGTTGTATCTGCTTTTTATAATGTTGATTAGGGCAAAAAACATTCCCATAAAGGTTATATTCGTCCAGATTCTTTTAATCGTCTTTGTACTCTTTGGTGATAAAGGTTTGCCAAATATGGTCGAATTACTGGCAGAGAAATGAGCAAGGCTAAGCACTTTAGTAACCATACCCGTTCCATTAAGATGATGTATGCATCTAACTCAGATAAAATTTTACCATCTGCAAGCTGGAGGTGAAGTTCAGAAAGTGCTTTGAGTGGGTCGATGGACAGACGTTTTAAATGTTCATCTTGACCGGTAATATCAAACCATCTGATCTGTTCACCACCTTGCCCAGCAAGGCGTTCATAAAATCGCCTATCTTTTACGCATTTAGGACAGGCTCCATCATAAAATACTGTAATGCTTACTCGATCTGTATCCATATTATCGTCCTCTTCATATGAGCTATTTTAATTTAGCTCGTTCAAAGCTAGACATGATCTCAGTTCTTGCCTCATCAATATCACCCCAACGATCAATTTTGACCCATTTCTCTTGTTCAAGACTCTTATAATGTTGAAAAAATAGCACTATTTGCGCTTTTAATAAGTTAGGAATATCCCCGATATTTATAATTTTGTCATATTCGCTACTTAGCCTACTGTGGGGGACGGCAATTATTTTGGCGTCTTCACCGGACTCATCTGTCATTTTTAATACTCCGACCGGACGGCAACGGATGACGCTACCAGTCATTAGAGGGTAGGGAGTCGGTACTAGAACATCGACAGGATCACCATCAAGTGACAGCGTATTATTAACATAGCCATAGTTGCAGGGATAAAACATTGGCGCAGCTATGAAGCGATCAACAAAAATAGCGCCACTGTCTTTGTCTATCTCATATTTTATTGGATCGGCATTGGCAGGGATTTCGATAATCACATTGAAATCATCGGGTAAAGATTTACCGGCTGGTACGTCTTTTAGGCTCATTAGGTGAACTCCCATCATGTTTTAATTAATACCAATTCCATTAAGTTAGTTCCCACTCAGAGCTTTTCAGCGGTTTGAGAATAAATATAATTTTTTTGCATATAGTCACTCTATATGAAAGAAATTCTGTGTGATTATCATATCGCTGAGTAGGGAGAAACTTATTGGAATTGGTATAAGTATAGATCACGGTTTACGTATACTGAATAAGCCACAAAAAATAGGGGGGAGACAAAGTCAGTTTACAATCTAAAAATTTCACTCCTGTATACCGTATATGGCACTATGGGGGGTAGTGAGTTGGTGTTCTTAAGCACAAAGGGTTTAATGCTTGAGGCATTAGCTATTAAGTGCGGCGTCAAAATTAGGTAGCGTAACTACGTCACCGGCAATCAAGCTATCGATATGGATGTCGCCAATCCGAACTCTTACCAGCCTTAATGTGGCAAAGCCCACAGCAGCCGTCATTTTTCTTATCTGACGATTTTTCCCTTCACAGAGAGTGATAGAGATCCAGCTAGTAGGGCCATGTTTCGGATCGCGGATTTTACGACCACGAGCGGGCAGTTGAGGCTCACCGTCTAGCTTGAACGCTTTACAAGGCAGGGTTAAATATTTAGCCCCATTAACACTAATCTCAACACCATTTTGTAACAGTGATATCGCTTCAGCAGTGATCACGCCATCAACTTGCACGTAGTACTCTTTTTCTATACCTTTGTCTCTGACTTTGTAGCTCATCATACCGTCGGTTGTGAGTAACAATAAGCCTTCGGAGTCGTGATCTAATCGCCCAATCGCCATCGTTTTATCGGGGAAGCTAAATAGCTCGCCCAGTAGATGTTTCTTCTTTCGTGATTCTGGTAAAAACTGACTTAAAAAACCATATGGCTTAAATATTTTGAAGTGCTGGTGATTTTGGCTTGGCTCAGTGAGCTCTGCTAAACTGGTTTGGTTAGTGGTTGGCATTAAACATAGCTTTGATTGTAAAGTCTGAGTGGTATCGCATTATACAGTTAGTCTGGGTTAGATGCACTGTGTCTGCTAAGTGTTATGGTTGAGTGAAACTGAGCATCATTTTATAGGTTTCCTAGTCGTTTTTTTTTGGCTATTTCGATTTAGCTTTCTAGCTCGGTTTTGGCTCGAAAGAGCCATAGAAGTAATGATCTATTTTATAATAATTGAGAACCAATTAAGTATGGTATATCAGGTTTAAAAGACTATATTGTCGGAGCAGCAATAATGATCACTGTGGAGTTCAGTGATCATTGATGGTGATTAGTTGCTCTAAAGATTATGCGCGGCCACCCACCTAACAGTTAAATATTAAATTTTAGTATAACGTGTCTGGCTCTTATTATTTTTGGCGATTCACATTCGACTTCGAAGTGAACTTAACCGTCATTTTTTAAGGTGATTTGTGGCTCTGTATAGGCTTTAGTTCCCCATAAAGGAACCGTAGAAAGACTATGCTTAAAACTTCCTGAGGTTTCTTTAGTCGCGTACGACAAATACATTAATGTTTGGTTCTGAGCGTCATAAATACGTCTTACTTTCATGGTTTTAAAAAAGATACTTTTTGATTTTTTAAAGACCACTTCACCCGATTTACTTTTATCTATTTGAGCAATCATAGCTGAGGTTATTTCACCCGTTTGACGACAAGCGATTGAACTATCACTGGGATCAGATAAGCTCAAATTCGCTTCAACACTTGCTATGTGACAAGTAACACCAGGTACTATGGGGTCAACTAAGGTATTTAGTTTAATATCCTTGAGCGTAAACATGCCTAATGAAACATCACCTACTTCATTATCAGAGCAGCCCAGTAGCAGCGTTGAAAAACCAACGGCCAGCATAAATTTTTTCATGAATTTTCCTTGGAGTAATATGAATCGTAATGTTGGTTAAACAAATTATAAAGAGTGTATCACAGTGAAAAGTTAACTATTAATATTGTCTTTTTAGAGCTTTAACTTATCACTTGCGACTAACTCACCAAGATATAAGACAAAAGCCAGTAAATGACCTGTGAATTTAAGATATTTTGTATACAATAATAGATTGTTAATGATCACTCGGTGAGCCAACCTTAACACTCACTTTTATTTTGGAGTAAAACAATGCGTTCTTTTTCTCGCTTTTCTTGCCGATTAGTTTTAACTGTTAGTGTCCTAACGATACCTTTCATAACAGTGGCAAATACTACAGTAGCTAGTAATACAGGGGTTATTAACCTCTTTGAAGCTAAAGATATTTTCTCACTGGAATATGCCAGCGATCCACAAATATCTCCTGATGGCGAAAATATTGTTTATATCAGAAATTCAAACAATATTATGACCGATGATAAAAACAAAAACCTATGGTTGATTGATGTTAACAGTAAAAAGCAGTTACCACTTTTTTCTGATGACAAACAATATTCACAACCACGTTGGTCAGCTGATGGCGAAAAAATTGCCTTTGTCAGTAATTTAACCGGTAGTTATCAAATACACGTGCATTACCTTAAACAAAATCGCACAGCTTTGGTCAGCCAAGTACAAGGCGGTGTGGGCAGTTTAACCTGGTCACCCGATGGAAAATGGCTCGCGTTTACACAACTTGTTGCTGATAAAAGAACCGTTATTGCCAAAATGCCTAAAAAGCCCAAAGGGGCTAAATGGTCAAAACCTGTCGTTGTTATTGACCAAGCATATTATCAAGCAGATGGCCGCGGATTACTTAAACCCGGTTACCAACATATTTTTGTTTTACCTAGTGAGGGTGGCACTCCACGTCAGATCACCCAAGGAGACTTTCATCATAGAGGAAAGCTTGCTTGGAATAAAAAAAGTGATGCTATTGTTTTTTCAGCAAATCGTATATCCGATTGGGAATATAAATCACTTGAAGGTGATTTATTTAAAGTGATGGTAAAAAATGGTGAGCTGACGCAGTTAACCTCTACACCGGGTAAAGAGTTTAATCCTGTCTTTTCAGAAAATGGCAACAAGCTTGCCTTTTTATCGACTTCTAACGCATTGAACCCTTACCGTAATGCCAAGTTAAATATCATGAATTGGAAGACTAAAAAGTCGACTGAGATTGCTAGTGATTTTGACCGCTCTATCCGAGATCCTCAGTGGTTATCTAGCTCGTTATTGGCGATAAATTATGATGATTTTGGCAAACGTAAATTGGCAACCATTTCGACCAAAGGTAAAGTTAAAGACTTAACAGATACCTTAGTGGGAAGTAGCATTGGCCGTCCTTATATCAGTGGTAGTTTCACTGCTTCAACCGAGGGTTATATGGCCTTTACTCAAGGTAGTAGCTCACGCCCGGCAGATGTGGCGGTTATTAATACCCGTAAAAAGATTGTTAAGTTAACACAATTAAATGAAGACTTATTGGCGCATAAAAGTCTTGGTAAAGTTACTGAAGTTAATTATAAATCATCATTTGATGGTGAGCCTATTCAAGGTTGGTACGTTACCCCGCCAAACTTTGACCCTAAGAAAAAGTACCCACTGATTTTAGAGATCCACGGCGGTCCACACTTAGCTTACGGCCCGCACTTTTCTGCTGAACTCCAACGTTTTGCAGCGCAAGGTTATGTAGTTTTTTATGATAACCATCGCGGTAGTAGTTCTTACGGTGAACGTTTTGCCATGTTATTAAAGTATAAATACAGCTCTAAAGAGGATTTTGCCGATCATAATTCAGGGGTAGACGCCATGTTAGGTTTGGGCTTTATTGATGAAGATAATTTATTTATTGCTGGCGGCTCTGCTGGCGGTATCGCAACGGCTTATGCGATTGGCTTAACTGATCGATTTTCTGCTGCGGTAGTGGTTAAACCGGTTATTAACTGGTTAAGTAAAGTGTTAACAGCGGATAGTGGTTTAGGGCAAATACCTACACAATTTCCAGGAATGCCTTGGGAACACGTTGAACATTATTGGAAGCGTTCTCCAATGTCATTAGTCGGTAACGTTACAACACCGACTATGTTGATGACGGGTGAAGAAGATTTACGTACGCCAATGGCGCAAACTGAACAGTTTTACCAAGCGCTCAAATTAAGAAAGATTGATACTGTGTTAGTCAAAGTTCCGGGTTCGCCACATGGAATTGCGGGAAAACCATCAAGAATGATCACTAAAATTGAACATACCCTAGCTTGGTTTGAAAAATATAAAACCAAGGCAGCTGAGTAGAATAACGAGGATCAGTAAGGTAAAAAATCGCACCTGAACGTTCTTTTATTACTTAACGGTTATGACAGCAAAGACCAAGCTATACCTTTTGGTATTAATTCAGCTTGGTCTTTTTTTTGTGCTTTTTTGAGGGAAGGAATATTTTATTCAGAACCCTGTTAATACCAATTCCATAATATGAAATCACCAGTTAGTGCTTAAGAAAACTTTAAAAATTATGATGTGATGTGCTCTATTGTTCAATTGGCTTAGTCCTTTAATTAATTAAACTGAAAAATAGATAGTTAGCTATTTTTCAGAGCGTGTATTACCCCCTATTGCTACTCTGTTTTACTCTAAAGGAAGATATTTATCTATGCTGAATTTAACTATTCGTCGTAAAGTTGTACTTACTACCTTGACCGCTGTGGTGCTATCTATATTGATTGTTAGCGCTTTTTCCCTTAACTTAAGCCGAGCCATTATTTTGGAGGCTGCAATTGAACGAGAATTGCCTGCAGCGTTGGGAGAGGTAGCCAATAATCTCGATGCGGAATTATTGTTACCCATTACCGTCGCGCAAACTATGTCGAGTAACCTTTACTCTCAGCAGTTTATTGCCAATGGCGAGCAAGTGGATGATCATCAACAAGTCATCAATTATTTGAAAAATATCCAGAGTGAATTTAATACCATTAGTGCCTTTTTAGTCTCAGCCAAGTCTGGAAAATATTTTACGCCTAGCGGGCTTTTCAAAACCTTGTCACCACAAGAGAATAAAGATCAATGGTTCTATGGTTTTATCAATAGTGGTAAAAAATATGAACTGAGTTTAGATGTTGATGAAGAAACCAATATACCGACCTTGTTTATCAATTATTTACTGAAAGTTTCGGGAAAGCCTAGTGCTGTTGTCGGTGTGGGTTTATCACTAGAGAACATAACTAACAGCATTAGTCAGTATCGTATTGCACAAACAGGTAAGGTGTTCTTAGTTGATCATCAGGGCAAGATAAAACTTCATCCGGATACTCAACAAATTGGTAAAAGTTTAGCTGATATTGGCGTTAGTAATAGCAAGACGCTTTTGTCAAAAGCAAAATTTAGCTCTGCTGAGTTTATGCTTAATGGCACAAGAACCCTTATTGCGAGTCGATATTTAAACAGTATTGGTTGGTATGTGGTTGCCGAGGTAGCTAAAGAAGAAGTGCTTGGTGGATTAACCCAAGCGACATGGTCATTAGTGATGATGGGTATTATTATTGCGATAATTTCTGCGTTTGTAAGTACTTGGCTTATTTCTCGTTTAATTGCACCTTTTGGTCAGCTTGCAGCTATGTTAGCTGAAATTGGTAAAGGTGGCGGTGATTTAACGCGCCGTTTAGATGATTCACGTCAAGACGAAGCGGGTACTATGGCTAGAGGTTATAATGAATTTGTTAGCCACTTAAGCGAGTTATTACAACAAGTTTCTAATACTGGCAGTGAACTCGCGGTTGCGATTGAGCAAATAGACTCTCAAGCGAAGTCGATGGAATCTGAGATAAATGAGCAAGTGAGCAGAGTTGAGCAAATTGCGACGGCAATGCATGAAATGGGCACGACTGCAGAAGAAATTGCCAGCAGCGCTACTAATGCCGCACAAAGTGCACAAGCGGCTGATGCAACAGTGCAGCAAGGTAATGATTCAGTGGTACAAACTATCGCCAGCGTTTCCGATATGAGCGAGCAGTTAGTTTCTACTCGTACTATGATCGCTCAATTAGCTGAGGATGCTCGCTCTATTGATACTGTGGTTGAAGTAATACGTAGTGTGTCAGAGCAAACTAATTTATTGGCGTTAAATGCTGCTATTGAAGCGGCTCGTGCTGGAGAGCAAGGTCGAGGTTTTGCCGTCGTTGCTGATGAAGTAAGGACTCTTGCATCACGCAGTCATGACTCAACCAAAGAAATTAGAAATATTATTGAGAAGCTGCAAGCAAAAACAGAAGAAGTGGTTGCCGCTATTTCGCAAAGCACAGAGCTCAGCACGGCTAGCCAAACAGAGGCGGGTCATTCGGGCAAGCACTTAGAAAGTATTTCTGAAAGTATTAGTATAATGAATGATATGAATCTGCAAATTGCTACAGCTACAGGAGAGCAATCTAATGTAGTGGGTGAAATTAATCCTCACGTTACAGCGGTGGCGGATATTTCACGGGTTAATAGCGATATAGTTCAGCAAACCTCTATTGCCTGTAGTGAACTTAGAAATAAGGCAAGTCAGCTAAATGAGTTAGTGTCTCGTTTTAAGTTTAACTAACGAAAACGTTGCCGAAATAAAAAATGCCAGTCAAGAATATTGACTGGCATTTTTATTTGGTAAACTTAAACAGCTTAATCTATTTCAAAAAGCCGTTTGAAAGGGCTAAGTATTTTTACCAAATACGAACACGTTCATCTTCTGATAAATACAAAGCATCACCCGGTTTTACGTTAAACGCTTTGTACCATGCATCATGGTTACGCGGTGCTTGAGCACGAAAACGTCCTGGTGCATGTGTGCCTCCACGTAGCTGGTTTAACATACTTTTTTCAGTGCGCTTTTCTTTCCATACTTGTGCCCAAGCTAAGAAGAAACGTTGGTCTCCAGTAACGCCGTTAATAACCGGTGCTTCTTTACCATTTAAGCTTAATCTATAAGCATGGTAGGCCATTGATAAACCGCCAACATCACCAATGTTTTCGCCTAAGCTATTACGGCCGTTAACAAAGTTGTCAGGGATAGGTTCGTACTTATTATATTGTGCGACTAATTGATCGGCTTTAGCATCGAAAGCATCGCGGTCTTCATCAGTCCACCAGTTACGTTGAATACCATTAGCATCTGACTTTGAACCTTGATCATCAAAACCGTGGCCCATTTCATGACCAATTACTGCACCAATGGCACCGTAGTTAACTGCGGCATCGGCATTTGGATCGAAAAATGGTGGTTGTAAAATTGCTGCAGGGAATACAATTTCATTAAATGAACTGTTGTAATAGGCGTTTACACGTTGTGGTGTCATGCCCCAGCGATTACGGTCAGTTTTCTTTAACTCTTTGGCAACGCTATCAGCATTAAAGAATTGACGAAGATGTTTGATGTTACCAACTAAGTCATTTTTAGAAATGGTTACGCCATCAAATTCCTGCCATACATCAGGGTAACCAATTTTAGGATTAAATGCGGCAAGCTTGGCATGAGCGTTAACTTTGGTTTCTTCGCCCATCCAATCAAGGCCATCGATACGTTGGCCAAGTGCGGTACGCAAATTTTCAACGAGTTGAGCCATTTGCAGTTTCGAACTTTCAGGGAAGAAACGGGCTACATACACTTTGCCAATAGCAAAACCTAAAGACTCGGTATCTGACATTTCGCCAATAGCGCGCTTCCAACGTGGACGAGGCTCTTGTTGACCGCTTAACTCTTTGCCATAAAAAGCGAAGTTAGCCGCATAAATTTCTTCAGATAATAAATCGGCATTACCACTAATAGTATGGAAGGTTAAATAGTCTTGCCAAACGGATAGAGGCTCTGAATTGACTAAAGTGATCATTGCTTTAATTGGTTCAGGTTGAGAAATATTAAGTTGTGGCACTTTGTAGCCAGATTGCTCGAAGTAAGTATCCCAGTCGAAATCTGGATATTGTTTAGCTAAATCGGTACGTTGTACTTGGTTTAAGGTTAAGTCACGATTACGTTTTTTCTCACGTGGCCAATGACCTTGAGCGATTTTAGTTTCTAGCGCTAAAATCTGTTCAGCACGTACTTGAGTGTTTTCGATACCAGCAAAAGCAAGCATAGTAGCTATGTGCGCTACATACGCATTACGCGTTTTCTCAAATCGCTCATCTTCTTCTAAGTAGTAAGAACGATCAGGAAGACCTAAACCACCAGCACCAACAGACATTTCATATTGATTTGGGTTTAAACGGTTAAACCACATATAACCGCCAATAGGAGACTTAGCCCCTGATAACCACGCTTCACCAAATACTTTGGTTAAGTCTGTAGTATTTTTTACTGCGCTAATTTGGTCTAACGTTGATTGAATTGGACTGATGCCTAATTTATTAACGGTTTCAGTGTCCATATAGGCTTGATAAAAATCAGCCACTAATTGTTCATCAGCGTTTAAATTCGAACGGCTAGTTATATCGTCAATAATTTCTTTTACTTGTGTTTCACTGCGCTCAGCTAAGCCGGTAAAAGCACCAAAACGCGTTTTGTCGGCAGGCATTATATAATGGTCATACCAAGTACCACTAGCATACATAAAGAAGTCATCACCAGGTTTAACGACCTCATTGCGGGCGCTTAAATCAACACCAAAGCTTCCTAGTTCGGCTTTACTGGCTATTGTACTTTTATTACTGTTGTTATTGCTCGCGTCAAACAGGCCACAACCGCCAATAACGGTAGTCGCTAAGGCAATGGCTATCAGAGTTTTTTTCATAGAATAAGTCTCTTTTTAAATAAATTAGTTATAACAAGTGGCTTAAATAAATTAATAATACAACGCAATAGCGACATTAAAAAAGCAACCTAAGTATTGATGTATAAACTAAGGTGTTGGGGTTGCTTCATTACTTTTTTAAATATTGATAATTTACTAATATTTAACGGCTAACGGTACCACTTTGAACCCTGACATTTTCTCGTATGTTAAAAAAATGTCAACCTAGATACGTTTAACGGTAGGGTTTACTCGATGAGGTCATTGTCACTGCAACGTTACACGCTACTATTTCTAGAAGGGCTAACCATAAAACAGTTGCGTATGGTCTTTGTTAGTTTGCTCTGATATCCAGTCATAAAGAGTCAAATCATTTTTGCAATTATTGATTTTGCTAGGTATAAAGACGGCCACGATTTTTTATTTTATGAGTTATCTTGGTGAAAACACTTTCATTTATATTTTTATTACTGGTTGCAGTTCCTGTGCTTGCAAAGTCTTCTTTAGAAAAGTCAGGGGATATTATCCATTTACTTATACCGGCAACAGCTCTTGGCGCAACGCTAGTGATAGAAGATGATTATCAAGGCAGTTGGCAACTTATAAAAACAGGGGTAGTTTCTCGTGTGGCAGTGGAAGGGTTTAAGTTTGCCGTAGATAAAGACCGACCAGACGGCTCTGGAGATGACTCCTTTCCGTCAGGCCATACGGCTGATAGTTTTGCGGCAGCAACATTTATTCAGCAGCGTTATGGCTGGAAGTGGGCCATTCCGGCTTATATCGGTGCTACTTTTGTCGGTTACAGTCGAGTAGAAAGTGATAAACACTATGTAGAAGATGTATTAGCTGGCGCTGCCATAGGTATTATTTCAGGCCTCTATTTCACCGAGCCATACTCTGGTATAACTATTTCACCTACCGCTAAAAGCGGGCATTATGGCATTAACTTTAGCGGTACTTTTTAACTGGTTATTCCGTTTGGTATTAGAAAATAAGAGATTTTATCTATGAATAATAAAGTATCACAAGAAACTCAAGAGCAAGCGCTGAAAGTTGCCAAAGCCACACAAAAAAAGGGGCAAACGAAAGAGCAAACTAAGTTAATTGCCCAAGGGATAGAAAAAGGCATTGCTGAATATAAAAAGCAGCAAAGTAAAAAGTCGCGTGAGCGAGATAAAGATCGTAAACAGCAAGTAAAGCAAAAACAGCGCCTCGCGGAAGAAACCGCTGAGCCAACTGAAACCCAAAGTAGCAATTATTTACCTTGGTTATTATTAGGTGTTAGTTGGTTTGGTTTTATTGGTTATTTTTTCTTGAATTAACGAGTAAGAAAATCAATGCACAAACTCATTATTTATTCTTACTAGGTAAGTTAAGCATTAGTTTTATATGTAAAAATGCGCATGGCTAAAATGCTGTTAATCGTTCAAGCAACCAAAATGTTGCCGTTATACCGCAAAGGTAACTAATAGGTAAGCGCAACATGGGTAAGGTTAATGGTTTATGCTGTAGCCATTTATAAAGTACTGATGCCAACTTAACCAATAAAAATAGTGCCAAAACAAAGAGTAGCTGGCCTAATTCTACGCCAATATTAAAACTTAATAGTGCTAATAACTTCTCCGTTTCGGGCAGACCTATATCACTAAGCACTGCGGCAAAGCCAAAACCATGAAGCAAGCCAAAACTTGATGAGACTAATACAGGATAGCGTAAGCTTAAACTGTGTTGGCGATTTTTGGCTATTTCCCACGCTAAAAAGATAATGCTTAACGCGATTACAGCCTCTACTGGTTCAATAGGAATTACCATGGTGTTAGTTGCCGAAAGAAATAGTGTCACAGAATGGGCAAGGGTAAAACCTGTGATGGTATAGAGTAATTTTTTTCGTGTGCCAGAGATATAAACCAAACAAGCAACAAATAATAAATGGTCTAAACCAATGAGAATATGTTCTATGCCAATTTTTATATAGGTCATTGCCGTATCAAAAGGACTTAATGAGACAATTTTTTTTATCAAGTATGTTGGCGTATCTACATTGAGCACAGTCGTTAGGGTTTCTTGATTTACTCCTACTATTCGAACGAGTATATCGCCTGTTGAGTTTTCAATGCCGTCAATAGTGAGTGTCATCCCTGAGAGTCCTGCTGCCCGATGAAATTGGCTATATTCGATATAAGCATTATTAATGATATGTTTTCTTGTTAAACCTAACGGCTGGCTACTTTTAGGCAAGACAAAGCTAATTTTTTCTTTTTTACCATTGCGCAGTGGCACTTTCCAAACGACATCAAAATCAGCGTTACTGGTTGCGGTAATCGTTAGCGAGGCCGGTCTCATATCATCGGCGAGTACTTCACTGCAAAAGAAAGTCAAAAGCGGCAATAGCAACGTCAGACGTAATAGTATTTTTATCTCTATCTTTAAAGGGAATATCATCGAATCACTCTGCCTTAGCGGCAGGTTCTTGCTCTATGGTATAACTTTTCAGTAACCGTTCCTCGAAGCTTGCTTTGGCGACTTGTAAGTTTTGATATTGCCAATCAGCTAATACCGTTGATTTTATTGACTCAAAGGCTTTATTGATTGCAGGGCTTCTTTGTTCGATTAAAACAAAGTGTACGCCATGTGAAGATTCGATAGGTCCATACCATGAAGATAAGGGAGCAAGGATTAATTTCTCACTAAAGCTTTCGCCGAATAACCTATCAATTTGCACGGCACTTTTGTTGCTTACTTGGTAAGGGAGAAATTTTAGTTCACCTTGTGGTGTTGCACCTTGTTCGATTAATACTCTCTGCTGAGCAATTTTTTGTTGTAATTCATCGTTATCGCCATCAATGGATAAATGGATTTGCAGAAAGCTTAACATTGGTTGAGTTTGATATTTATCAATATGTTGCTGATAAAATTGTATTAACTCGGTATTGCTTGGCTCTTTAGTGGTGACAAGATCTTCAATCAAAAACTCTATTTTTTGTCTTAAACGTCTATCAATTACTTTATCACCCATATCCATATTTAAAGCGCGTGCTTCACGGATATACATTTCATTAATGGCGTAGTGGTGTGTGGCATTTTCTAACTCTTTTGCTAAAGGGGCACGGTTCCAGCGAGTTAAAAAATTTTGTTTAATTTGTTCTATTCGTCCTTGGCTGACGGTAATGGTGTTGGGATCAGTCTCTTCAGCGTTTAATTGTTTAAAAACAATAAATAAAAGGATAGCAATAACGAGGAAGTGAACCAGTGGCTCGGTAATAAATTTTTTAAGCATAGTGTAAGTAGCAGTATAATTGGCGATAAAAGATAAAAAAGTGATTGATTTACTGATGTGATAAAGACCCCCCCCCTGATAGTTATTCATTAACTGGGGGATATTTCTTTATACACTTATTTAGCTGAGTACCAAATTGGCGAAGAATAAGCACGTTCTTGCCCAATAAGCTCTGCTTCTTTAGGTAATACCGCACCTAATCTTACTTTATCGTATAACACCCAACGAGGTGTTGGAATTTCAATGACACGGGTGTAATAGAAAGACGACTCATTTTTATCAAAATCAGGGTCAGTCCACACGGTTGATAATTGTGCATCACCTATGCTATTGCTCCAAGTCGCTGTATTAATATCTACCGTATTACCAACGGCTTGTTTAGCACGGCCAGCACTGTCTATTTTACGGTCGTCAGAGACTGCAACATCATAAATACGTTCATGTAATTTACCTGATTTATCTAACCACCCTTTGATCACTTGAATGCGATCAAGGTAAGCACTTTTTGGATCTCTCATGGCATAAATCATAAACGATGGTGCTTTGTTAGACTTTTGTTTTACTAAGTCACCACCCATAGGTACACCTTTAGCGTAACCAACTTTAGCGGGGTCGTTCGCCAGTAAATCTTTTTGCTGATAATCCCAACCGCCAAAGAATCGAACTGTCATACGCGGGCCAGTAGTACCATAAGTTTCTTTACGTTCCATGGCATCAAATAATGCACCTCGGGTGTTTTCATGTGCCCAAATACCGGTATAACCAGAAGCCACTAATTTATAGCCTTCAAAGCTACCTAAATCAGAAGAAACAAATGGGTGATTAATACGGTCTTGAGAGGGTTCAACACTGGCTGATTTACCAAAGAAGTTATCTTCATCGGCGGTTGCTAATGACGTATGGCTGTCTGTTGCGCCACCAAAACCAAATTTATACGGGTTGAAACCCAATTTTTGCTCTAACAGTAAACCTTGTTTCAATGCTTCACGGGCATATTCACCTTTAAGCATTTCAGGCTTTTTGAGTTGAGAAATATCTAAGTTACCAACATCCCACGTTTCATAGTCAGCAAATTCATCTTTAGGTGATAAATAAGGATGCGCTTCACCGTCGCCTTTTATTTGGGTGATTTCATAATGTGGTTCCCACTTGGCTCTTAGTTTTACGTAATTTTTATCAACAACGCCGCCTGCGTAAGTGCCTTCTGTTGGGAACATCCAGCCATTTGATAAATTACCATTATGAGAAAAAGAGAACGCTTGGCCGCCGGTATTTTTTTCATAATCTTCTAACCATTGATAAAGTGCTAGAGGGTCGGTACTACCTAGTGGTGGTTGGGTAGTTAAGGGCTCAACTTTTAAGGCAATATCAGCATTGTCACGTAAAATAACATTACGGTGTAAGTTGAAACCTTTAGGTACTGATGTCCATTCAAAGCCAATAAAAGCGGTAAATAAACCAGGTTCATTATGGCTTTCTGCAGCATTAACGATTGTTTTCCAGATTCGACTAAATACATCTGAGCCTGGGCTGTAATCTTTAACTAGCTGTTTAGGTAAAGTCATTTGAGCAAAATTACCGATTAAGTCAAAAGCAGCTTCACCTGCAGCCTTACCACCTTTTTTAAAGCCTTCATGCCATTCTTTACCTTTTGGAACCGATAAAACATTATCCGTACCCGCTTGAATATCACTAGCGATACCCATTAAATCGGAATGATCGGTAACGATTAACCAATCGAGGGGTCTAGCAAGTTTTATCGGAATACCCTTGGATGAATTAATTTGCTCGCCTCGAGCTAAGCGGTAGGCATCGTCAATACTCACGGTATTACCGAATAAACCAGCATCAAGTGACAAGCCAGTATGAAGATGAGAGTCACCCCAATATACGTTATTAGGTTGCGTGTTATTTGCACTAGGCGAATATTTTTTATCCGCTTCAGTTGTTTGCGAAGCTAACGCACTTTGCCCAGCTGCAAGTACGCAAGCAAGGCTAACGGCGGTAACAATCTTATTTTTCAGCATAACCAGTCCTTGTGATTTATTGATGATAAAGTCTTATGGTACAATGGTTTACAGTTAAAATATTATGATGCAAAACTACAATTAAGACTAGCTGCTAAATAATGGGCTGTAAAGTTTATTTCTCCATAGTCAATTGCGCGACTTTAAAATCCCTGATTATTACCAAAGCACTCTGAATCGAGCATTTTGAATGATTACGGGTATATAACAACTAATCGGAGAAATTATGATCTATGCCTGCACATGAGTATTTTGAATTTGCAAAAATAGTGTTTTATTTTTAATAGAGTCTACTGATGAGTTCTTGGCCAGAATATGTAACCGCCTTGCCTGATGGGCACCCTGTAAAAGTTTACTTCGAAGAAAATCAGTTAGTTCAATCTTTACTTTCAGAGATTAGCGCAATAGATCCACAAAATGATTTTGAATTGTTTTTTAATTTATTTAATCAGCTATCGGGTGTTGAAAAACGCTTTACTCGAAAGGAAAATCAGCTTTTCCCCTACTTGGAAAAACATGGCTGGACAGGACCTAGTCAGGGAATGTGGGCATTTCATGATCAAGTACGTGATTTATTCCGTGAGGTCAGGGCTTGTATCGAAGCAAAGTCACTTAATAAAGTCTCGCGAATTATCAAACGTATTGCTGGTGAGTTATTTCATTTGATGGAAATTGAAGAGCATAGACTTTTTCCAAATGCGCTTGAATTATTAAGTGAAGATGACTGGAAAGAGATGCGTGAAGGTGATGTTGAGATTGGTTGGATGTTAACTAAAGAGCCTGCACCTTACCCAGCAGAAGAATACGTTCATCCGGGAGAAGATAGGCGCAAACGTCGCTTACCTTTTTCAACTGACGATCGTATTCGTCTTGATGAAGGTTATATTTCAACAGATCAGTTAAACCTGATGCTGCAGTTTATGCCAATAGATCTTACTTATGTTGATGAAAATGACATAGTCGTTTTTTACAATCGTGGTGAGAACCGTGTTTTCCCACGCTCTGCTGGCATTATTGGCCGAGAAGTAAAGTTCTGCCATCCGCCAAAATCTGTTGATAGCGTTTTACAAATTCTCAAAGAGTTTAAGAAAGGCACTCAAGATAAGGCTGAATTCTGGATTAACTTTAGAGATAAGAAAATTCATATTCGTTACTTTGCTATTAGAGATAAAGACGGTGTTTATAAAGGTGTTATTGAAATGTCGCAAGATATCACTGAGATTTTAAAAATAGAAGGCCAGCAACGATTACTTGATTGGGGCTAATTTAAGCTTTGGTTAAAAAAGAGACTAAATTTCAATAAGAAAGGCAGGGTGGTTTAATATCACGCTGCCTTTATTGTTTTTATGTCTAGAATATTAAATAACTAAGTTGACTTAGCCTAATTAAAGCGGCTGATACAAAAGGGGTCTAGATTAATTTCAGGTGATTTCCCTGTAACTAACTGACCAATAAGTTTTCCGGTGATCGCTCCTTGCGTTAATCCTAAGTGCTGATGTCCAAGCGCGAAGAAAATTTTATCATGATTGGGGGCTTGGCAAATCACAGGTAAGGAGTCAGGCAGTGATGGACGACACCCCATCCAATTTTCCTGTTTCTCTTCATTATCAGGTAATGTCTTTAAAATAAAAGCGGCATTATTTTTTAGCATCTCAGCACGTTTATAGTTTGCTGGAGCGTTTAACCCAGCGTATTCAACGGTACCCGCTAATCTTAAGGTTTTATCCATCGGAGTCATAATAAAGCGACGTTCGGCTGAAGCAACTGGGCGAGATAAAGGAGCACTTGCTGTTGCTGGAATAGGTAAACTCAAACTATAACCACGCTCGGCTTCGATTGGTAAGTGATAATTTAAGCCTTCTAACAATTCTTTTGACCAAGCACCACAGGCGATAACGCAGAGATCAACATTTAAACATTGCTCATCTGTTAGTACGGTGACGCCGTTTTGTGACTGAGTCACCGCGGTTACTGCTGTTTGTTGAAAGGTCATGCCCTTACACATAGCAAACTCAGCCAGTGTTTTGCTAAGCGCTAGGGGATCAACAGTATGTGCAACATCAGTAAAATAAAGTGAATAGTTGATGTTGCCACTTAAGTTGGGCTCTAACTCAAGAGTCTGATTTTTATCTAACAGTTTTACCGAAATGCCTGCAGCTAAATAATGCTGATACATAAGCTCAACTTTAGTTCGGTCATTGGTTTCAAAGACTAATAAAGAACCTTGCAAACTAATTAAATGCTCGGCCTCAGCAGCTTTCAATAGCGCAATGTAATGACTGATGGCATTTTTATTAAGTGCTTGTAAGGCTTTTTTATTCTTGTCATGTAGCGTCGAGCGCATATTATTAAAAAATTGTATAAACCAAGGAATGGCTTTGATGAAGTGCTTGGCAGATAAAGCGACAGGCCCAAGCGGATCAAGCAGTAATTTTGGCATTTGCCATAACAATGAAAACTCAGCAAGTGGAAAGACTTGTTCTGTAGCAAAATGACCTGCATTACCTTTAGAACATCCTAAACCAATACCTTCTTTATCTAGCAAGGTGACTCGATAGCCTAAGCTTTGTAATTCTAATGCACAGTTTATACCGATAATTCCAGCACCGATAACCGCAACTGTTTGTTGTTTGTTATTCCCTTCTTGACCAACTACTGTGCTCATTTAACTAATACCCTGTGATGACTGAAAGTTTAAATCGATAGTGTTTTTGGCATTTTGATTAAATAACCTCAGCACGGCTTAATAAATAGTCCTATAGCGGTTAATTTTACTTACTTCGGCGTTAAATCTACTTGCAATAGGCAAGCTATTGACGCGTAAATTTGCCTTAAATTAAGAAAAACTACCTCGCTATAGATTCCTTTAAATATATTTAATAATTAATTTCCTGTTTTTATCTATCTCTTAAGCTGAGTTGAGGTTAAGTCAAAAATTATACTTGCCACAAATGAAATATTGTATACAATATATTTAAATCTGACTAGCAATAGTTTATCAAAACCGATTGTGGAGTTACGCGATTGGTCTTTAATCACGCAGAACGAAAGAGAATATTATGAACGTAAACTGGCAAGGTGTTTACCCAGCAGTAACAACGCAATACAACGAAGATTTATCTATTAACTTTGAAGCTACTACTAAAATGGTTGATACCATTATCAATGAAGGTGTTAACGGCATCATTGTTTTAGGTACTGTTGGAGAAAATGCTTCACATACCCGGGAAGAAAAAGTCGCTATTTTAAAAGCAGTAAAAGAAGTTGTTGCTGGGCGTGTTCCCTTACTTTCGGGTGTTGCTGAAACATCGACTCAGTTTGCTATTGAATTCTCCCAAGCCTGTGAAGAAATTGGCATTGACGGTTTGATGGTATTACCCGGCATGATTTACAAGTCTGATGAAAATGAGGCCGTAAACCATTACCAGCAAATTGCACGTAACTGTGGTTTACCTATTATGATTTACAACAACCCTGTTACTTATGGTGTTGACGTTGGTATTGAGGGCATGAAAATCTTAGCGCAAGAAGACAATATAGTATCAATTAAAGAAGCAACTGAAGATACTCGTCGTATTTCTGAGTTGTACTCCGCATTTGATGACCGTTTTGTTATTTTTGGCGGTGTAGATGATATTGCCCTTGAATCATTAATGCTGGGTTGTACTGGCTGGATTTCAGGTTTAACCAATGTATTCCCAAAAGAGTCTGTTGCTATCTATAAACTAGCAGAGCAGGGGCGTTATGCTGAAGCGCTTGAAATTTGGCGCTGGTTCTTACCTTTATTACGTTTAGATACCGTACCTAAACTTGTGCAGTGCATTAAATTATGTGAACAACTTGCTGGTCGCGGTAGTGAATTAACACGTGCTCCTCGTATGCCTTTAGTTGGCGAAGAGCGTGCAAACGTTGAACGTATTTATACCGACGCGGTTGCTAACCGTATCGATTTAAGCAAATTTAACTTAGATTAATTCTCAACCTCTCATTAATGCGTGAGTTTTGAAAATCAGTTTTATTACTCGCGCATCACTATTTTAAGCACGGTAAAGCTCAACGCTTGGGGACAATATGGTTAAGGGTACATTTTTTTGTATTGATGCGCATACTTGCGGTAATCCGGTTCGGTTAGTAACCAGTGGTCACCCTCACTTAGTAGGTGAAACCATGAGTGAAAAGCGGCTTGATTTCATCGAGCGCTACGATTGGATCCGTCAAGGGTTAATGTTTGAACCACGTGGCCACGATATGATGTCGGGTGCGTTCTTGTATCCACCTTGTAGTGATAATGCCGACGCCTCAATTCTATTTATTGAAACTTCTGGCTGTTTACCTATGTGTGGACATGGCACTATCGGCACGGTTACCGCCGGAATAGAGAGCGGTATTATCACGCCAAAAATTCCAGGTAAGCTCATTATCGATGTACCTGCAGGTCAAGTTGTCATTGAGTATCAAGAAAATGACGGCAAAGTTTCTAATGTAAAAATCTTCAATGTTGCCGCGTATTTAGCCCATCATGATATCACCTTAGATATTCCCGAGTTAGGCAAGTTAATTGTCGATGTATCTTACGGCGGTAATTTTTATGTCATTGTTGAACCCCAAGAAAACTTCCCTGGTATCGACCAATGGAGTGCTGCAGAAATACTGCAGTGGAGCCCTATTGTCCGTGAAGCAGCAAGCAAAGTGCTTGATTGTGTTCACCCCGAAGATGCCAATATTAATGGTGTCAGTCATGTTTTATGGACAGGTAGGCCACAAACCCAAGGCTCAGATGCCGCCAATGCGGTATTTTATGGCGATAAAGCTATTGATCGTTCACCTTGCGGCACAGGTACTAGTGCGAGAATGGCGCAGTTATTTGCCAAAGGTGAATTAGCGATAGGCGATACTTTTGTTCATGAGAGTTATATCGGTAGTCAATTTACCGGCAAGATTGAAGGTGTGATTGAGCTTGGTACCAAAGGTAAAACTATTACCGCCATAATGCCGAGTATTCAAGGTTGGGCAAAAGTATTTGCAAAAAATTGCATTACGATCGATGACGATGACCCTTATGCCTTTGGTTTTAGTGTTAAGTAACCTAAATAATACAGAGCTAACAAAGAGTTAAAGTATGGAGAGTTCCCATCTTATCCTTTGTTTAAGTACTGTTTAAATACAGATTATATTCAGTGCGTTTATTCAATGAAGGCACTTAGCAACATAAGTGAGTAAGAAAATGACAATAACAGGACAAAATTTAATTGCAGGCGAATGGTCAGGCAATACACAAGGTGGCTTTAAAGCATTTAATGCCCAAACACATAGTGTTATTGATATTGAGTTTGCTGAGGCAACAGCGCTTGAAGTAAACACCGCGATCAACCGTGCCAATGAAGCTTTCACCACTTATAGCCAGTTAAGTGCAAACAAACGCGCTAATTTTTTACGCGTTATTGGTGCTGAAATTTTTGCATTAGGTGATGAGCTTGTTGAAACCGCTTGTGGTGAAACAGGTTTACCGGCAATGCGTATTCAGGGCGAGCGAGGCAGAACCATTGGCCAACTTGGTTTATTTGCTGATTTATTAGAAGCAGGTGAGTATCAAGGCATCATTGAGCAAGCAAATAATGACCGTCAACCGTTACCAAAGCCAGATACTCGTTTAGGTTACTTACCTTTAGGTGTTGTTGGTGTTTTTGCTGCAAGTAACTTTCCTTTAGCCTTTTCTACAGCGGGTGGCGACACCGCATCTGCTTTAGCTGCAGGTTGTCCTGTGGTGATGAAAGCGCACGCCGCTCATCCGGCTACTGCTGAACTAGTGGCAAGTGCGATATTAAAAGCGATTAAAAGCTGTAAATTAGATAGCGGTGTATTTTCACTTATTCAAGGTAAAAACTACGCGATAGCCACGCAAATTGTTACTCACCCATTAGTTAAAGCCATTGGTTTTACAGGCTCTGAACGTGTCGGCATGATTTTACAAGCGCAAATACATCAACGGCCTGAGCCTATTCCCTTTTATGGCGAGCTTGGCAGCATTAACCCGCAATTTATTATGCCTAATAAAGTGGCACAAGACGGCGCTGAAATAGCACAAGGCTTAGTTGCTTCATTAATGATGGGACAAGGGCAATTTTGTACCAGCCCTGGTGTTTGGGTTATCGTAGGTAGTGAAGAAAGTGAAAATTACCAAACTTTTGTCACCTCAGCAAGTGAAGCCTTAGCACAACAATCTGCTGGTGTTATGTTAACGCCTGCAATGTGTGCAAGCTATAACGCTGCTGTTGCAGAGCGTAAAACACTGAGCGGTGTTAGCTTATTATCAACAGGCCTTACGGGAAATGAGCAAGAGTGTTCAGCATCCTTATTTGCCACAGACTTAGCAACATTCGCTAAAACGGCATTGTTACAAGAAGAAGTTTTTGGTTTTAGTGCTTTGGTTGTTCGCTGTGCCGACACTACTGAAATGATGCAGTTTGTGACCTTACTTAAAGGTAATTTAACCGCAAGCATTCATGGCTTAGATAGTGATTTAGCTTTATCGAAAGAGCTAAGTCAAAGTCTTGCCCATAAAGTGGGACGCTTGATTTATAATCAAATGCCTACTGGTGTTGAAGTGTGCGCCTCAATGAATCACGGTGGTCCATTCCCCGCATCAACTAATATCAGAACAACGTCTGTGGGCAGTGAAGCCATTACTCGTTTTAGACGTCCTATCTGTTATCAAAATATGCCAGCAGAATTGTTACCGACCTTGTTGAAAGATTAACTTAAGGTAAGTTTAAAGCCAAGTGCACATTATGTACTTGGTTTTTTTTCGCTGAAGTTCGTTGTTACGTTCAATTGTACAACTGAACTATTGTCACAAATTTTACATTACAGGTAGATAAGATAGTGAGCCTAACCAAACGCAGCCCTTTTCAGCGATCTTTTTATGTCGCCAATACCATGGAGATTTTTGAACGACTTGCGTGGTATGGCATGTACACGCTACTTGCTAGCTATATTATGACGCCAAGTTCTCAAGGCGGCTTAGGTTTAGGTAATACTGAACGTGGCTTGATTATGGGAGTGGTACCTTTCTTTCTTTATCTATTTCCTGTTGTTTCTGGCGCATTAGCAGACAGATTTGGCTATCGAAAAATGTTCTTGCTGTCTTTTACGCTAATGGGGCCTAGTTATTACTTTTTGGGTTATGCCAAAGACTTAACAAGCTTTATGAGTATATTCATGCTGATAGCCCTTGGGGCAGGAATTTTTAAACCGGTAGTTACGGCAACTATTAGCCGAACAACGGATGATACCAATCGTGGTTTAGGTTTTGGTATTTTTTATATGATGGTTAATATTGGTGGCTTTTTAGGTCCAGTATTAGCGCCGATAATTCAAAAGCATTATGGTTGGCAATGGGTGTTCATTTTTGCCTGCATCTGGATTTCGGTGAATTTTATTCCAGCGTTATTTTTCTATAAAGAACCAGAACGTCATGCAAAAAACAAAACACTGAAACAAGTTTTTCAAGAAATGCAGCAAGTCCTCGGTAATTTCCGTTTAGCCTTGTTAGTTGTGCCTTTATTGGTGCTGTTAGTGGCTTTTTATGCCGGTTTTATTGGCGCGCAAAGTACGCTGTTAAGTGTTGTCTTTCTTGTGGTAAGTGCAGCTGTTTGGGATATAACTGTGGCGAAACATAGTGCCCCAAATAGCCAGGTTATTTCCGATAGCAGTGATACTCTTAATAGCAATAAAGCCATAGTACAACATCTGCTAGCGCCCGTAAGTTTGCCATGGTATTTACAAAAAATGCGCATTGGCAATAAACCTTTTATGATTTATTTGCTTATTTTGACAGGGTTTTGGACTGTCTATATGCAAATTTTCGTCACCTTACCTGTCTACATTCGAGATTTTGTCGATAGTTCAGACTTGGTTTCGCTTCTCCATTCGCTTAGTCCTTGGTTACACGATGTTTTAACGTCAGTTAATATCGACATCCTATCGGGGGAGATCTCACGATTAGCTGAGTATTATCGTGAAGTTGATATTGGCCAAAGTCCTATGGCTTTACAAGAGGTAATACGCACGCTTTCCGCACTCGATGTACGTATTCCTGAGCATGAGATTATCCATAGTTTTACTCAACTAAATCAAGCGCAGTTAGTAACCGACTCAAGTGCACAAGCATTAAGTAAAGATGTAGCTATGCAGTGGTCGACGCAATATCGTCAAATGAACCCCGCGACTATTTTAAGTATCGATTTTTTAATGATCATTGTTTTTCAAATTGCTATCAGTCACGTTGTCGACAAGTTTAAAGCCTTGCCGGCGTTGATTGTCGGTACCGCCATTTTATCCATTTCTATGTTAATGCAGGGCTTTGCCCACTCCATGATCTTTGGCGGGCTGTTTGTGAGTTGTGGGGTTGTGGTGTTTGCGGTTGGCGAGATGATTTCAGCACCCAAAAGCCAAGAATATGTGGCAAGCTTTGCTCCTAAAGATAAAGCGGCCATGTTTATGGGCTATTACTTTGTGTCTATGGCATTGGGGAATTTATTTGCTGGCTTACTTTCGGGCTGGTTATATGGCTACTTTGCGACGACATTATCACGCCCTGAATTAATGTGGGTCATTATCGCCTGTCTAGGTTTTGTTACTTGTATCGCCTTTTATTTGTTTAATAAGCACTTTATTGGCGATATACAAAAGCAGCAGTTAGCACAAAAAGAGCAGTCATTATCGGTCGCTTAGGAAACGAGTTAGCGAGTAAAAGTCAGGTGAGTAAATGTGAATGAAAGAGAAAAATATGACAACGGATATTAAGAACATATCAGCAAAATTTGAACAATGGCAACCAAATAGTGAGCAAGAAAGTTTCTTAACTATCAATTCCCTTGAGTGCCATACCGGTGGTGAGCCATTGCGTATTATCACCAGTGGTTTTCCTGCCCTTAAAGGCAGTACCATCTTGGCAAAAGTAGAGGATTGCAAAAAAAACTATGACCAACTTCGCCGAGCATTGATGTTTGAGCCACGCGGTCATGCTGATATGTATGGCGCTATCATTACTGACGCTGAGCGAAAAGATAGCCACTTTGGCGCTGTGTTTATTCATAACGAAGGTTATAGCACTATGTGTGGTCATGCGGTTATTGCCTTAACAAAAACTGCGGTAGAGTCAGGCGTGGTTGCCAGAACAGGCGATGTTACTAAGGTTGTTATCGATGTACCTTGTGGTCAAATTCACGCATTGGCTTATAGCCAGAACGATGTGGTGAAACACGTTAGCTTTCAATGTGTACCTTCATTTGTTTATGCCAAAGATCAACAAATTCACGTTGATGGTATTGGTATGGTTCAGTTTGATATCGCTTACGGCGGTGCTTTCTATGCTTATGTACAAGCATCTTCTCTTGGTTTGTTATTGGTGCCCGAGCAACAAGAAAAGCTCATTGAGTATGGCCGAAAAATCAAGCAAGCCATTATGCCTCAGTTTGCGATTAATCATCCAACGACCGCTGAGTTGAGCTTTTTATATGGTGTGATTTTTATTGATGACTCACCGAATCAAGACGTACATTCTCGCAATGTCTGTATTTTTGCTGATGGTGAGTTGGACAGAAGTCCTACCGGCAGTGGCGTTAGTGGACGCATCGCTTTACATCATGCAAAACAGCAAGTTGCTGTAAATGAAACGATTACCATAGAGAGTATTTTAGCGAGTCCATTTCGCGTCCGAGTTATTGAAACACTGATCTTTGCAGGGTTTGATGCTGTTATTCCTGAGGTAACAGGCGATGCCTATGTCTGCGGTAAAGGCCAGTGGCTTATTAACGCTGAAGATCCGTTGAAATATGGTTTTTTATTAAGATAGCAGAATATATACCCGTTTACATAACTACATATTTACAAATTAGAACTGAAATATTTAAGGATTATTATGAGCTTAACAACATTACGAGAGAAGGTTTTAAACAAGCCTTACAGTGCCATGTTGATCTTTAGTGATATAAATATCAGCTACCTTTCAACTTTTACCGGTCATGCAGCAACCATTTTATTGACCAGCAAAGGCAACTATTTACTGACCGATTATCGCTATTTTGAGCAAGCCAAAACACAAGCTAGCCACTTTAACGTTATTTGCCGCGATAGAGCCAATCAAAGTTTAGCTTCGCTCATTGAAGAGCTGTTATTTCAAGATGATTGTCAGAGCCTTGCTTTTGAAAGTGAACATATTAGCGTGATGCAATGGCAACAAATTCATCAACAGATCAGCCAATTAACGAAATTGAGACAAATAGAACCCATAAGCGGCGCCATTGAAGCACTACGGTTTATTAAGTCGGCAAGCGAAATAGCTTCGATGGAGCAAGCAGCAAAAATAGCAGATACAGCATTAGCGACCATGCTTAATTCAGTTAAAGTGGGTGTTACTGAACGAGAATTGGCTATTGAACTTGATTACCAAATGGCGAAACTTGGCTCAGAAGAAGTGTCTTTTGCCACCATTTTATTATTTGGTGAACGCAGTGCTTTGCCTCACGGTATTCCTTCAAACAAGCAACTAAAGCTTGGTGATATCATCTTAATTGATTTTGGAGCTGTGGTTAATGGTTATCGCTCAGATATGACGCGCACCTTTGTTTTTGGTCAAGCAAGTGCAGAGCAAAAACATATCTATCAATTGGTGAAATCAGCACAGCAAGCGGCAATTGATGAAGTTTCTGAGGGCGTTTTAGGCAGCCATTTATATCAGCAATCAGCCAACATATTGCTAAACAGTGAATATAAAAAATACGCCGGAGAAGGTTTAGGACATGGGGTAGGTTTAGTGTTACATGAACAACCCTTCATTGGACCTGACTGTCATACCGCTATCGAGAAAGGCTGCGTTATTACCATAGAACCGGGCATTTACATTCCTGGCTGGGGTGGTATACGCATAGAAGATGATGTGGTGTTAACTGATGAGGGTTTAAAAACACTCACTAAATCGTCTAAGGGCTTGATTGAACTCTAGCGAGTTTTGAGCCAAATACTACTTTACGAAAATGAGAGTTCCATGAAAATTATTAGCGCCGAACAAGTCCACCAAAACCTAAACTTTGAAGAGTTAATCCCTTTACTAAAACATAGTTTTAGTCGCCCCTTTAGTATGCCGCAGCGTCAGGTTTATTCACTTGCACCTGAGCAAAGTGATAATCATGATGCGTTTGCCTTATTACCTTCATGGAATGAAGAAGTGATTGGTAATAAAGCTTTTACTTACTTTCCTGACAACGCACAAAAGCATGATTTACCGGGTTTATTTTCTAAAATAATGCTGTTTAAACGCCAAACAGGGGAGCCATTAGCACTGGTTGATGGCACGAGTGTTACTTATTGGCGAACAGCGGCTATTTCAGCATTAGCCAGTCAGTTGCTTTCTAGAGAAGATAGCCAACATTTGATGTTATTTGGTACCGGTAACTTGGCAAGTTATTTAGTCAAAGCGCATTTAACTGTGCGAGATATTAAGCAAGTTACCCTTTGGGGACGTAATGCTGAAAAAGTTGCAGCCTTGATTACAGATTTTAGTGCTTTGTATCCAGCCGTTACTTTTAAAGCCAGTATTAACGTGAATATTGAGGTAACAAGCGCTGATATTATTTGCTGTGCTACGGGGGCAAAAACACCTCTTTTTGATGGCAATAGCGTCAGTGCAGGTTGTCATATTGATTGCTTAGGTAACCACATGACTGATGCGCGTGAGTGCGATACAACAACAGTAACGCGCGCTAGGGTATATGTTGATAGTTTAACTAATACCTTAAACGAAGCGGGTGAATTACTCATTCCTATTGCAGAAGGTGCTTTTAACAAGGACGATATTGTTGGTGAATTGGCTGAACTGTGTAAAACGCCATCACTATTGCGTCAATCAAGCGATGAAATAACGCTATTTAAGTCGGTAGGCACAGCGATTAGTGATTTAGTTGCCGCTCATAGCGTGGTAGAAAAGTTAGCTGATTAATCTATGTAAGAAGCACCGCTTTTGCCATCAAATGTTGACGTAAATTTGCGGTGACAAACAACAGTTGATTCTAAGTTAATATTTTAATAGCAGTAAAAAAACATAGAGCTGACGGTTCACTAATTTGTTTATGGTTTGTTTTTGCGCTTAGCTGAAGCTAGCTGTGATATTCACAAATATCCCGCTTCTCGCAAAAAGCTGACATAGTGGGAATTCAATTGTTATATGAAACATGTAAAGCATACGCATTTTTCAATAGGTCATGACTATCTATCTAATTTTGAAAGAAGGTTAAGGCAAAATTGTGATATTTTTATGCAATAAACTTTCATCTTGAAATCGCTTAAATCTTTTTTTGATAAATCCTTCATGATGCAATTTTGTTAAGGTATGACTTAATTGTTTAAGGTGATTTATATTTTTTATATGCAAGTAGTGAAGCTGTTAAAGGATAATTCCTTTAGTTTTTTGACATAAATTTGAGTATCAAACTTAATTTTTTTTAATATTTTAAAATTGACGTCATATGACACCATGACATCGATAAAACCTGCAGCCATAGCCCTGTAAAGGCTTATCTCTGTGTTAAATTCTCTACAATTAAGTTTTTGTTCTGTACAAAAAAATTTCGCATATTGAAACTGATGGAGATAACCAATAGTGGTATGTCGATAGGACTGACAAAATTCGATCTTTTGACAAATAATTAATCCGTAAGCCTTGATTAACTCTGGATCTAATCTAATTAGATTTGGATCTTCATCACCTATATGTCTATACCTTGAAAACACAGCATCTAGTTTACCTTGTTGCAGCAAAATAGACTCTCGCTTCCTGGTTGTGTGTGAAAATTCCACTTTGTAATTTGCGTGTTCATATAAGTTTTTGATGAGATCTTTCATCAGTATTAAAGACTTTGTTTCTTCACTTGAACTGGTTGTATTGATTTTGAATGATGTGATTTCAGCTGCGTTAATATCAACAACTAAAAACTGAATCAAGGCTAATAGAACAAGTACAACTCTTTGCATGCTTAAGCTAATAATTGATTTTTAGGTATATTCCACTTTAACAAAGAAAAAGCTACTGTCAACTTAATCAATTCTGCCTGCTTATAGGGATTTTGATGAAGGGTATAATAGTCTAATTAAGGGCTGAATCCTTATTTAAGTATTATGATAATTATACCTAAAGCAGACGTTAAAATCAGACCCTAAACACTTTTACTTAGCGCACAGAAGAGTCCTTATTCATGTATTCAATAAGGTCAGCTATCGTATCTAAAAAGGCATTAGCTATTGGTTATTCTTTAGGGCAACTGCTAGCTAATAGACGACATTTCTGGCTATATTGGAAAGGCCAATAGCTGGCACAATTAGCCTGATAATTGCTTTAGTCTATAAATAAGAGATTTTTTTGAGATCTTGTGATGTAGGTACTTTTAAGTTTCTTTACAAGTCGATCTTTTTTAAGTTAAGCACAGCGACATTTGAGCTCATAATTTAATCCAGTCTTGTGATTGAGATTGAACTATAAGGCCAACACTAAACCCTACTAGTGGTGAGCCGATAAAGCACTTATTGTGGTTGTACGAAAATTATATTCAGTAAGACTCTATAATTAGAGGACTATATAGGATTATAAATAACTGATTAAAATTTACACTAATATATCTTTAATGTACTTTGATAACTTGTCCAACAGTACTTCGTGATTAATGGATTCGTAATACGATTTTATATCGGTGCGAAAGACTATATTGTGGCATTAGTTAGCCTTTCTTATGAATCTTATTGTCTTAAATACTTGAGCTTTAGTACCTAAGTTTTAGAGAGCACTAACTAAAAAATCTGAGCGGCAGATAAAGATGCGATTCCATTATTTTTCAATCAGTTAAATATTGCCTGCACAGTTACATGAAGTTCAGTGATAGATTTTAATTTTTAATAATGCCGTGTTTAACGGCATAACTAATTAGTTTTGCCAAGGAGTGGATCCCCAACTTGGTTTTCATGTTTCGTCTATGGGCTTCTACCGTTCTAAAACTTATGTTGAGAATTTTGGCTATTTCTTTACTGGTTTTACCTTTGGCAAGATAGGATAAAACCACTTGTTCTCGGGTGGTCAGTTTTTCACTTTCATTGGTATTAACAGGATTATCTAATAATAATTTTGCGATAGAGCTACTAAAATGAGTTTTGCCATTCGCTACCGCTTTAATGGCGTAATAAATTTCTTCAGAAGTTGTATCCTTTAATAAATACCCCACAGCACCAGCCTGAATTGCACTTTTAACAAACTCGGGATTGCTATGCATACTCAAAATCAATACTTTTGTTTCTGGTAATTGCTCGGTGATAATCTCGGTAGCATCAATACCATTCATGGTAGGCATGCTTATATCCATTAAGATAACGTCAGGTTTCAATTCAATTGCTTTATTAAGTGCATCACTCCCATCATCCGTTGATCCAACAATGACTATGTCATCATAGAAAGATAAACACGCCTTCAAACCACCTTGAACCATCGGATGATCATCAACAATTTGTACCAATATTGGTGGTTGCGTTAAGTTACTCATAGGCCGAACTCAATATCACCGTTATTGTCATTGTTTTTTACTCTCGTTTGATTAAAGTAATTTTCAAAACTACATTTCGGAATTTTCGCAGTAATGGTTGTGCCCTTTGATGATGAAACAACGCTAAATTCCCCCAAATGGTATTCAACGCGTTCTGCTAAGTTTCTCAGACCAATGCCACAATCATTTATTTCACTCACTAAATTTATATCAAATCCTTTACCATCATCAGCAATGATTAATGTTAACCAGTTCTTATCAAAACTTAAGCTAATTTCCACATGCTCTGCTTTTGCATGTTTTTCAATGTTGATTAATGACTCTTGTACGATTCGATATAGCGTAGTGTTTATAAAGTCGGGCAGTAAATTTCTTGCTCGGGGTTTAAATACCTCAATACTTACACCAGTTCTATCAGAAAAGTCGGCCGATAACGTATCAATAGCAGCAGATAAACCGAGTTCATCTAATATTTGTGGGTGCATATGGTGAGAAATCCGACGAATTTCATCAATAGCGATAACTAAATTATCCTCTGCGTGCTGAAGCGGTTTTGGCACTTCTTGTACCGCTTTTGAAAGGTGCATTTTGGTTGCTTCTAATGAAAACTTTATTGACACTAAAATTTGAATGATGCCATCGTGAAGTTCACGGGCAATATGTCTGTTTTCATCTTCTTGAACATTAACAATGCGTTGTCCTAGCTCAGTAATTTTTTCATCTGTTTGTTTTTTCTGACGTAAATTTACGGTCACGCCAAACAAGAAAATAACAAAAATAGAAGAAAGAGCAAGAATCAAAATAATCTTTTTGGTTTTATTGATGTGCTCGTCTATTTCAAACTGTAATTGGCTTAATTGTAAATTGACATTATCAAGGTAAACACCTGTACCTATCATCCATTTCCATTTTTCCAAATAAACAGAGTAACCTATCTTTTCAGATATTTTTTTATTTGATGGTTTAGTCCAAGGATAATGATAAAAGTCACCGCCCGCTTTGGCGTTACTAATAAGGATTTGAATAATTTTATTACCTTTACCATCCTCCAAATCCCACCAGTTTTTCCCAATTCTAAAAGGCTGTTTCGGGTGTGATATAGCATTACCTTTATCATCATAAACAAAGAAATAACCATCTTCACCATTGAATGTCATTTTATCTAATATGTTGGTTACTAACTTTTTGGCGACATAATTATCGGGTTCTGACGTCTGATATAAATGATCAACGGCTAATACTGCCAACGCCGTATAGTTTTTAAGTTCTTGTTTTTTTTGTTCAACAAGAAAGTGCTCTAGCGTATCTAAACTCTGGTTGGATAATTCTCGATATTCATTAGTAACCAAAATGTAAGTGATAAGTGCGGTCAACAATACTTGAATAACTGCAATAAAAAGTAGCTTGATGGGTAATATCATACGTTTATTAGTCTTTATCATCGTCATTTTTACCTATCATTTCAAGTTTTAGCCTTGATAGCTATAACCAGTTGTACCTAGGTATAACTACCTAGTCAAGTTAGGTATTCGTACGAATATTTTGTAATGCATAACCCTGTCATTCTTCTAACTATCAAAATAATCACAAACAAGTCTAACGACTTATTAATAAGATGGGGATGGAAAATGAAAACAATAATTTTAAAACTAGCATTAATTACCGCTATCAGTTTTTCTACGTTTGCTAACGCAGATGACGGGAAAAAATACCGCTGGAAATTAGCTGAAACATGGGGTCCTAATTTCCCAATATTTGGTGACGCCACTAAAAATATGGCCGCAATGGTTAAAAAAATGTCTAACGGTCGCTTGATTATTCAAATTGATTCATCGAATAAACATAAGTCTGCATTAGGAATATTTGATTTTGTTAAACAAGGCCAATACCAAATGGGGCATTCTGCTTCGTACTATTGGAAAGGCAAGGACTTCAATACTATGTTTTTCACCACCATGCCTTTTGGTATGACCGCACCAGAACAGTACGCATGGTTCTACTATGGTGGTGGTATGGAACTAATGAAAGAGGTTTATGATAAATACGGAATTATGTCATTTCCTGGTGGTAATACAGGTAATCAAATGGGTGGTTGGTTCAGAAAAGAAATCAATACCGTGGAAGATTTGAAAGGTTTGAAAATGCGCATCCCTGGTTTTGCGGGTGAAGTATTAGCGAAATTAGGTGCTAAGCCTACCAATATCCCTTCTGGTGAATTATATACAGCACTTGAGCGCAATACCATTGATGCACTGGAGTGGGTTGGACCATCACTTGATTTGCGTATGGGCTTTCACAAGATTGCACCTTTTTACTACACGGGTTGGCATGAGCCAGCTACTGAGTTGCAGTTTATGGTAAATGAAAAAGCGTTCAAATCGTTACCTGAAGATTTACAAAATATTTTGACCGTAGCGATGAAAGCAGCAGCATACGATATGTACGCTCAATCTATGCATGAAAGTGGCGTGAACTTAGCTAAATTACAAGATGATTACCCTAACGTTAAAATTCGTTCATTCCCTAAAGCTGTCATGAGTAAAATTCAAGCAGCCAACGCTCAGTTGTTAAGTGAGTTTGCCAATAAAGACCCACTAACTAAAAAGATCTTGCACTCGATTTATGATTATCAAGATCAAATCCGTCCTTGGACAAACTTTTCAGATCGCGCATATTTAGACAACTTTGATTCAAACTCGAATTAATGATTCTAGGGGCATGGATAGCCCCTTATACCAATCAGACTAACCAAGTGAGCTTTTTAAATGGTCTAAATATCCGATGACATCGTTGCTTTCAATCCCAATAGCCAGCTATTGCTCAGCCAAGCGCCTTGTTCTTGAAAATTTACCCTCATTAAAATTTGAACCATTAATTAATCTGATTGGTATTACTTAGCTTCTAATAACGTATTTTTCACATGATTTTTAATCATACGCATGACCTCTCACCTCCTTTGAATAAAGGTTTAATATATGCAGTTTATCCTTAAATTATTTAAAAAAATTATTGATGCCGTAGGTAGTCTCTGCAGCATAATAATGATCCTTATGGTACTTAATGTTTTCTATGATGTTGTTTCTCGCTATTTCTTTAATGACGTTAGCATTGGTATGCAAGAGCTTGAATGGCACCTTTTTGCAGCCATGTTTATGTTTGGTATTGGTTATACTTTAAAAGAAGATGGTCACGTTAGAGTCGATGTCTTTTACGATAAAATGTCTGAACATTCGCAAGCTATCATTAATATACTGGGCGCTATTTTCTTTGCCTTACCCATTACAGTGCTTGTTTTATATTATGGCTCGGACTATGCCCTTGAAGCGTTTCAAATGGGTGAAGGAAGTCCAGATCCAGGCGGTTTACCTTATCGTTGGATAGTTCGTTCCATTATTCCATTTTCATCTGCTTTTCTACTTTTATGTATTTTATACGTAACACTTAAAAATATTTTACTACTGAACACCCCTTCTCAAAGCAAGCAAGGACAACCATCATGATAGGTTTAATTCTTTTTGCTATTGCCTTAGTTTTTTTGTTTTTCGGTTATTCGGTCGCTTTCACCTTTGCTGGTATTTCGGTAATCGTTGGCGTATTAACCTTAGGGGTCGATTTATTTGCATTTATGCCCTATCGCATTATGAGCATCATGGAAAATACCATCTTAATGGCCATTCCTATGTTTGTATTTATGGGCATAGTTTTACAAAAAACTGGCTTAGCTGAACGCTTACTTGAGTCATCAGCAAAACTTTTCGGCACTATTCCTGGTGGTCTTGCTATTTCAACCATTATTGTTGGGGCTTTATTGGCCGCATCAACGGGTGTTGTCGGTGCTAGTGTGGTTGCAATGGGCGTCATTTCTTTGCCGGTAATGTTAAAAAATAATTATCACCAACCTACAGCCGCTGGGGTTATTTGTGCTTCAGGAACTTTAGGGCAAATTATTCCACCATCCATCATTTTAATTATTCTCGGTGATGTAATGGGCGTGCCGGTAGGTGATTTATTTAAAGCGGCCGTTGTTCCTGGATTTTTACTGATTCTTGGATACACAGTTTATATTTTGATTTTGGGAAAATTTAAACCAGAATACTGTCCTGCTATGGTGGTGACTGAAAACAAAAGAGACTTATTGATACAAGCGGCAAAAGATATTGTTCCACCACTCATTCTCATATTATCAGTATTGGGTTCTATCTTTTCAGGTATTGCCACACCAACTGAATCTGCTTCAATAGGCGCTGTTGGCGCTATGGTTTTAGCTAAGTTTTATGGTTCTTTTTCATTTAAAAATATCAATGAAATATCCCTTGAAACAGTCAAAGTTACTTCAATGATTTTTGCCGTGTTAATAGGTGCAACAGCATTTTCTATGGTGTTTAGCTATTCAGGTAGTGAGTATTTAATTGAAGAGTTTTTCTTAGATTTACCCGGTGATAAGTGGACCTTCTTGATAATTGCCATGGTTGCCATATTGGTTCTAGGTTTCTTTATCGATTTTATTGAAATTGCATTTTTAGTTGTGCCTATTCTAACGCCAGTCGCTATTGCTTTTAATATTGATTTAGTTTGGTTTGCTGTGCTTATCTCAATGAACCTACAAACTTCATTTTTAACTCCCCCCTTTGGATTTAGTCTATTTTACCTCAAAGGTGTTGCCCCTAAAGGTTTCAAAACCACCACAATTTATAAAGGTGTTATCCCTTTTATTTTAATTCAAATTACCGTGCTGTTATTGGTACTACTGTTTCCAGAACAGTTGATCTTTTTTTAACACAATCACTTGTGTCGAAAATATAGGGAAAGCTTGACCATTACTAGGGGAATTTTGCAGTACTAGTTAATGGTCATCTGTTAATGGAATAACAATAATAAAACCTGACCGAAAAATAAAATTAATACCTATGGTCATAATTTAATAGAGGAAAGTAACATGTTAAACAAGAAAAATATTATATTATCTGCTTGTATACTGGCAATGTCTGGTGCAGCAAATGCAGGTTACGAATATAAAGTTTCAGATAACGATACCATAACGTTTGGAGGTTATATAAAAGCTGATGCCCGTTATGTAGACGGTAATATTGCTGCCACAAATTACTGGTATGGTAGTGGTACTGTGTTACCTGAAAGCAAATCTAATTTTGGTATAGCGGTTAATGAAACCCGTTTCAACACCAAATATGTTCATGGTGAAGTCACAGGCTTTATTGAAATGGATTTTTATGGTGATGCCGTTTCTGGTGGTGGTAATGAGATTATTTCCAATTCATCCAATCCTCGCTTACGCCATGCTTTCATCAAATACAAAAATATTTTAGTCGGCCAAACTTGGACTACCTTTCAAAATACTAGCTCTTTGGCTGAAGCCGCAGACTTTGGTGGCCCATTGGTTGCTTCTGCTTTTATCAGACAAGGGCAAGTACGTTATACGATCGGTGGTTTACAAATTGCTTTAGAGAATCCTGAAAGTTTTGGTGGTCAGAGTGGTGATGATAAAGTGCCTGATTTTATCGCTAAATATACCTTCAAAGGTGACTGGGGGAATATTTCTGTTTCAGGCTTAGCGAGGCAATTACAAACAACGGGAGGTGATAGTGAATCAGCCTTTGGTTACGGTATAGCGGGTCGTGTGAAAACCATTGGCAAGGATGACTTTCGTTTTCAACTTCATGCCGGTAATGTTGGCCGCTATGTGGGCGTAGCAGCAGCCACTGATTTAGTGGGTGAAGAAGTAGAAGAGTCGACCGCTATCATGGTTGCTTATCGTCACTTCTGGACCGATGATATTCGCAGCTCAGTTTTTTACGGAAATATCACGACTGACTTATCTGACCGGGATAGAAGCCATTGGGGGGTGAATATTTTTAAAAATTATACCAAAGAATTATCTTTTGGTTTAGAGCTGGGTAACTTTGAAATGGCAGAGCAAGATGCTGACTCTGATTATGTTCAGTTCTCGACTAAATATGTATTCTAAAAAATTAGCTTTTATTACGCTTATTTGAAGTAACTCATATCTGAATTTCACTCTTTAGAAATTACCAATGACCTAATCGTGTAGTTGATTAAGTCATTGGTTTTGTTGTAACTTAAGGCAGTGATTAGTGGGGTTTTAGCATTCTTCATCGGTATCTCTTTTACTTATTATTATTCGGTTTTAGAATGTTGAGGCTGTGTGAGTCGCTCTATGAAGAAGCATAGAGCGACTTAGTTTACTTAGGCTTCATAGCCAAAAGGGTCGTCAATTGAATGAGCAGGCTCACTAAACCATTTTGGTCCTGATGCTGTCATATAGAAATGATCTTCTAAGCGCACACCAAATTCACCATAAAGACATAACATAGGCTCATTAGAGAAACACATGCCAGCAGCTAATGCTGTTTTATCGCCTCTAACTAAATAAGGCCATTCATGAATGTCTAAACCAACACCATGACCTGTGCGGTGCGGAAGCCCTGGAACTTGGTAATCAGGACCATAACCTTGCGTTTCAAGATAGTTGCGAGCAGCAATATCTATCGCTTCGCAAGCAGATGATATTTTTGCCGCTGCAAAACCTTGCGCTTGCGCTGTTTTTTCATGTAACCAAACAGCGCGTTGTTTTTCAGTTGCTTCACCAAATACATAACTACGGGTTATATCTGAGTTATATCTGAGTTATATCCCTGCACTAAACAACCCGTATCGATTAATACCATATCGTTAGTATCGAGAGTTTTAGGCTCTTTTACACCGTGAGGGTAGGCGGTATCTTGGCCAAATAAAACAATGCAAAAAGATGAGCCTTTAGGGGCGCCAAGTTTACGATGTGCTTTATTTATGAAATCAGTAACTTGTGCAGTTGTGATGCCAACGGTCAATATTTTGGCTACTGCACGATGCACAACCATAGTCATGTCTTTAGCACGTTGTAATAAGGCTATTTCACTCGCTGATTTGATCATTCGACAGCCCGCGGTAATGGTTTTACTGCTGGTGAAATCTAACGAGAGCTTTTGATCTTTTGCAGCGTTAATCATACCGTCAACAGCAAAAAAAGCGGTAGACTCATCAATGGCAATAATGCCTTGTGCGCAGTTGTTTTTCTTTAATACATCAATAACCAGCTGGTAAGGGGATTCATGTTCGTGCCAGCTAGCAACTTCAGATTTTACTTGCATAAAGCCCGATAGTGTACTTACTTCAAACCAAGGAGCGATATAAACTAAATTGCCTTGAGCAGGTAAAATAGCACCCACTAATCGCTCTGAGGAATACCAAACAGTACCAGTAAAATAGGTCAAATTAGTACCCGCATTGAGATACAAAGCGCTAATATTTTGTTCACGCATTAGCTGTTGTGCTTTACTAATACGTTGTTGATATTCATCTAATGAGATAGGGGCTATATCAGCTGTCATATCGGTTAATTTATTTAATTCTATTTCGGCGGTAGAGCCACCAATACCAATGGACATATCATTTTCCTTTAAAAATTTAACGTTGTTTGAAGCATATCTACTGAGTATACAAATGCTAGTTTACATTTCAGCTTAAGTACTCAGTAATTAATTTGGGTATATTGTATACACTTTGTTCGGTGAAACAAGTCTTAATGTTGAGGGCTTTATTATTCAATGTTATAACATTGAAAAGACTGTAAATAAGGGGGGGCACGTTAATTGAAATGTTATAGCCAGCGGTCTTTAACTTTACCGTATTGAAAATACGCCCATTGGCCAACGCGCCTTAACGGTGCTAGGGGAAATGTTGCTAAAGGCGTTTGATAAATGGGTAAGTTGGGCACAGTAATTCCGGCAACCTTTTCAGCCAAACGCTTACCAGCTTGCACTGAAAAAGACACGCCGCTGCCGCAATAACCCATGGCATAAAAAACACTTTGTTGTTCATTTTGATAAACATGAGGCATGTCGTCTAATGACATACTTAACCAACCTGACCAGGCATAATCGTAGCGTAAGGCTCCTAGCGCGGGGAAGCTTGTTTTCAATACCGCGAGTAAACGGTTGGCATAGTATGGGTCTGCTGCATTTTTTCCGGTTATAGCCCCGCGACCGCCAAATAAAATACGGTTATCTGGTAACTTTCGATAGTAGTATTTCAACGCCCGAGTATCCATGATGACATTGCTGGTTAAAAAGTTACAAGCGTCCAATTGATCTGGTGTTAGCGGTTGAGTAACAATTATTTGCGAGAGTACCGGTAGGCTCTTGCTCTTAATTAGAGGATGGAAATTTTTGGCTGAGTAACCATTAGTGGCAATAACGACCTTTTTAGCTTTTACCATGCCATTTGGTGTGTGCAGGACTTGTGTGGTTTGGCTCTGTTGATCAGTTTTATCAGAGGATTCTTGATGCCACTTTTGTACTGAGGTATCACAATGAATGGTTACACCGGCTTGTCGAGCGAGTTTTTGATAACCCCATGCAAGTTTTAATGGATTAATACCAAAACCATCTTGATAGCGGATGGCACCATAAGCATTGTGATCAGCCATATAGTTCTGGTGTAACTGCTCACGGCTTATTTCTTGGATATCGTAGCCAAACATCTTTTTTTGTAATGCAGCCGTGGCAAGTAAGCTTTTTAGCATAGCTGGCTTGTGGGCTACACGAATATAACCATTTTCTTGTGGGTCGCAATCAATGCCTTCAGCAATTAAACTTTTTACGGTATCTACACCCGCACACATCTCTTGGTAAATGCCTCGCATAACTTCTTCCCCCCATTGAGACTGCATGCTTGCATAAGGCTTACGGCCTGATGATTTTAGAATAAAGCCGGCGTTACGACCACTTGCTCCCCAAGCAGTTCGATTGGCTTCTAGTACAGTCGCCTTGATACCGTGCTCACGTGCTAAGTGCAGTGCGGTTGATAAGCCAGTATATCCGGCGCCTATAATGGCAACATCAACCGTGATATCTTTATTTAGCTGTCCATCATCTTTAGGAGCCATTCCTGCGACATCAGCCCAATAGCTACTAGGGTAGGGGGTATTGCTGGCAAGTGACTCATCAAGGAGTGGGTCGTACATATTTATCCAAAGCAGAGTTATAGAACTTATAAAGTGATAGCTTAAACAACCCTTTGGGTTAAATCAGTATAAAGTGATAGTTTCCCTTTAATAGTGATGCGTATTTTGTAAATATAACTAAACAAACGTCAGTAATAATTAACTGTATTTTTGACAAAAAGGAGTGGAATAATCTCATGGGACAGCAATTTTCAGAATTAGCACCAAAGCACATTGAATTTATCGCAGCGCAAAAAATTTATTTTGTTAGTACTGCCGCAGATATTGGTACAGTGAACTTATCACCAAAAGGTGGTGATAGTTTACGTGTTATTAATTCGAGCACAATTGCTTGGTTAAACCATACGGGTAGTGGTAATGAATCAGCGGCTCATGTCTTAATAAACCCGCGCATGACAGTTATGTTTTGTGCGTTTGAAGGCTCGCCGCTCATACTTCGAGCTTATGGTCGTGCTAAAGTGCTGCACAAAGGGGATGCACAGTGGCGTGATTACATTAAGTTATTTCCTGAAAGTATCGCCTCACGACAGATTTTCTTACTTGATATCACTAATGTACAGGCATCTTGTGGCATGTCAGTGCCCTATTTTTCTTATGAATCGGATCGTAACGATTTAGCTAAATGGTCAGAAAAACAAGATAAAGCAGGTATTGAAAAATACTGGGTGAAGAAAAACCAGCAAAGTATTGATGGTTTTGAAACTGAAATAGTTGAACGGTCAGATTTGTAGAGAAACTTTTAGTATCGGCCAATTAGATGGCGCAGCTTAACATCAACGATCCATAGCTGTGCCAAGACTTGTTATCTCCGTTATAGGCACGGGTGTAACTATTTAAACTCCAAGTTATAGCGTAATTACCTAGTGTCCAACGCATCCCTAACATTGCTTTAGCTTGATTATGCTGGATATCAAGGTGAGATTCATAAGGCAGTTCACCTTCAATGGTTAAGTCGTTAAAGCGGTAGCCAAACTGCAAGCTTGAGTAAACAGTAAAACTATTGCTGTTTTCAACTTGCGTGGTGTTGCCAGTGTGTCCAAAATGACTACTTAAACGGCCAAACGTATTATTTAAACGGGTTCCCCACCTAAGTAATAATCCTACTGATGCCTCAGTGTTAAAATTACCTAAGGATAAGTGGCTATAGCTACTGACTTCCCACTGATGTTTGTCCATGTATTTATTGCTATATTCTTTAGATCTAAATAGTAAAGCATCAATCTCATAGGCCAGCTGTAAAGTAACTTGTTCTCCTACCTGATACTGCCAACCCAAAGGGGGAATTGAATCAATTAACTGATGAACCTTTGTTTGAATATATTCTGCCTTAGATTTTACACCTGTAATGCCTAGTGCTAGCCAGTTTTTTTGAGCGAATTTTGGTCCATAATCAGCCGTGTGACTTTCTATCTCAAACAAACCCGCGTAAGGCCTCTCATCAATTTGAAGTGTTATTATTGTGATATTATCTGGCGTCCACATACGTTGGGATATCTTCATTCCCCAGGCACTTTGTATTTGAGTTAGTGGTAATCTAATAAAATATTGCAACTGAAATAGTTTTGGCATATTCGTGGGATTATCATGTTGCTGGATGAGTTCAGGCATACTTTCCCAAGCTAATGCGAATCCGTTGGTATAATTTCCATCTTTGGCAAAGATTCCATCATTTTCCAATTGAATATTTAATTGCCCTGCGTGTGCAGACAGCATCACAGTAGTGAAGATAAAACAAACAAAAGGAACAAATAGTTTTTTATTAGAGCGCGTAATTAACATTGTCAACTCCTACTCATTCAACACTATAGAGTATAGTGAGGCAAAATAAATTTGCAGAAAAATCTGTAGGGGGTAATGTTAAATGATACGATTTTCTTTAAAGTATTCTTTACAATATAAAGGATGATTTTTAGTCAGAGTTTTTGGCAAAAGCTTACAAATGTAAGTTGTTGTGTAATAATACAGGTGTGGTAACAATTTTTTGGAGGCTAACATGGCCCATGAGGAAAGACGCAATATGTCAAAAAGTACTGATGCTAGTGTAGATAACCGTGATAATGATCAAAAATCAGCGCTGGAACAATTAGCCGACGCAAACCATGAAATTGAAGAATTAAAATTACAAATCGCTTGGCTTGAGCGTTCTTACGAGTAGTTTTCCTAGCATTTACTCAAATACTTATTGATTTTTAGTAATCATTAATTAGCGAGTAGACATCATAAAAGCTCAATAGATTGAAAAGACAAATATAGCTTATATATTTGTCTTTTTTGCTTTTTGGTGTGTTCAGCTATGGCAGTTTTAATTTTTATTTTGATTTATATTTTGACTTAACTGATGTTTTGTCGAAAAAATAGTGTTTTCAGCTTATAAGTTATTTTCATATTCACAGGTTCATGCTATTTTCCCTGCATTGTGTTTAAAACAACATTGTTTATAATAAATTCAGAGGAAGTCATCTTATGCCAAAGGCTAGTGATATAAAGAAAAATGCAGCAATAGAGCACAACGGTAAAGTGCTCATTGTTAGAGATATTACCCGTTCAGTTCCGCAAGGTAGAGCAGGCGGAAGTTTATATAGAATGCGTTTATACGATGTAGTTACAGGCGGTAAAGTCGACGAAACGTTTAAAGCTGAAGATATGTTGAATTTTGCTGATTTAAGTCGTCGTCCATCAATGTTTTCTTATATTGATGGTGAAGAATATGTCTTTATGGATAATGAAGATTACACGCCGTATAACTTAAATAAAGAATCAATTGCCGATGAAATTTTGTTTATCGACGAAGAGACTCAGGGAATTTCTGTAATCATTGTTGATGATTCACCGGTAGGTATTGCTCTTCCTGCTAGTGTTGAATTACTCATTACAGAAACGGACCCTTCTATTAAAGGTGCTTCAGCTAGTGCTCGTACAAAACCAGCGCTGCTTTCTACAGGATTAACTATCCAAGTACCTGAGCATATTTCAACGGGTGATAAAGTTAAAGTAAATACAGAAGAGCGTAAATTTATGGGTCGAGCTGACTCAAAATAAACGGCTTACGCCTTGTTACTTTTTATTGAGTAGCTCATAAAAATGCTCGACTATTCGGGCATTTTTTATGCCTGAAAGCAGGGCTACAGCTAATAACTATTCATAACTAATTGAACAATAAGGTTACATCATGAGTGATTCAGTTTATTCGATCGGTACGCAAGGACATCCCTGGACAGATGAAGATAAAGATTTATGGCTTAGCGAACAAGTTATTAAGCGTTGTTATCAAGTTGAAGTACTGGCGAAACTTGAGTCAGTAAGCTCTTCCTTTGACATGCTTCAGTACGGTAGTTTGTCTATTGATGAAAGTAGATACCCTTTATATGCCATGAAAAGTCAAAACTGGCAAAGCAAGAATAAAACCGTGCTAGTTACTGGCGGGGTGCATGGTTATGAAACCAGTGGCGTTCAAGGTGCGATCCGCTTTTTAGAAACAAGTGCCAAGGACTTTAGTCAACTGTTCAACATCATTGTAGTGCCTTGTGTGAGCCCTTGGGGTTATGAAACGATCAATCGCTGGAATAATCAGGCGATTGATCCAAACCGTTCATTTTACCCTGATAGTCCCGCGCAAGAATCTGCGGCATTAATGTCTTTTATTAATGAACTTGATGTTAATATTGCTATGCATATAGATTTGCATGAAACCACTGATACGGATAATAGTGAGTTTAGACCTGCGCTTGCTGCACGTGATGCCATTGAGCAAAAAAACTGGAATATTCCTGATGGTTTCTACTTGGTTGGGGATTCAACTAAACCTGAAGCCGATTTTCAATGTGCAATTAATCAAGCGGTAGCAAAAGTGACTCATATCGCGCCAGAAGATAACAATGGTAAATTGATAGGTGTTGATATTGAGCAATTTGGCGTTATTAATTATGCGGGAAGAGAGCTAGGTTTATGTATGGGGTTAACCGATGCGCCATATGTTACCACCACAGAGGTTTACCCTGACAGCCCACTAGTGGATGATGAGAATTGTATCAAGGCACAAGTTGCCGCGATAACGGCTGCAATAAGTTTTATTGAATAGAATTTGATTGTTAATAAACAATTATAAAAGGGCGACTAAGTAATGCTTAGTCGCCCTTTTTTATTTTAATCAGGTTAGATTTTGCTATTGGTATTAGACAATTTAACTGCTAATACCAAGTTGATTATCGCTTTAATAACGCACTGCTAAATCTTCTACTTGGATATTACCAAATAAGCGGCCATCTGGTGTTATTGCCGTTGCTGTTTGTCTAGATAGCTTAGTTACTTTCACTTTGTAAGGGCTTAAGTTAAAGCCAGCGTAAGATTTTCCTGAATTATCTGTAAAATGATTAAGGTGCAGCAAGCTAAATTCATCACCTATTTTTAAACCATGATCTCTGCCTATATTGATCGTAACTTGGTTCCCTGCCACTTTAATAATTTTTCCGCGGCTTGGCTCACACATAATATTTTCATCGATATCTTTAATCACTTTATCGATAATATTCTCGATCATTACGCCATATTCACTTTGCCAAAAAGCATTACCATCAACGTCAACCTTTATGCGTTTTGTAAACGTCCATGGGGCAGTATTTTGATAACCTTGTTGCCACACTAATTCGCCGTTGAGACCATTATATAAATAGAAAGTAATAGCAAAATTTCTTGGGTATACACCTTGTTGCCAAAACAACCAACTATTAGTGGCTTGTTTATCGAATGAAACATTGGTGATTTCACTGAACATTACATACTGACTATTAGTACTATCACTCAATGATTGAGTTAATTGAGATATTTCATCACTTGCTAAACTGTTATTAAGGCGTGAAAATTCAGTTTTATTATTGAGTATGCTACTGGTTTTAGTAAAGGTACTTTGCTGGTTAAGTTGTATAGCGAGTTTACCCATAACCGCCTTATCAATTAGGTAAATTTCACCTATATTAGCTTGTTCTCTTTGTAACAACTGACTGCGAGTAATTAATAATGATTTTTTAAAATTTACTGCGAAACACTTTTTCTCTTGCGGAAATATATCAGCGCGAATTGTCACTGTAATTAGGTTATCGCTGTGTACTTCATCAACTAATTCAATAGAGTTGACACTGCCACTTGCTCTTATACTTATTTGATCCTGTGTCAGTAAGCCGTTTACTACTTGCTGAACACTCGAAACACTAGCACCTGATACCAGCAGCGCTTTTTTAAGCGCATTTTCCATCGCTTTGGTACGTGCAATTTCAACATTTGTATTATTGGTACGCGCATGACCCTGGGTCTCATACCATTGACTACTCGCGGAAAAACTGCATAAAAAGTTGGTGATGAAAACTAATGATGTGATGAATTTATACATAAGACTGATCATTTTCCTAACTTGGTTTTAGTCATATCATTTGTTCGATAAGAAGGACTAAAACTGATGAATACGGGCGATAATGGTGATTAATATTTTAATAATTATCTGGATGCATATTTCATGCCTCATCACATTGTAGTGGATTTACTTTAGTGGTGATTATTGGCTTAAAATGTGCATCACTGTGTGTATACGTATATGAATGTTTAAATTAACATACTGCGACTATAAACATAGTACTTAGTTTTAAAGGGGAATATCATGAAAAAATGGCTTATACCATTGATTCTGCCAGCTTTGCTCTCGTGTGAGTCCACACCTGATGAGGGGTTTTATCAAACAACTCATATTGAAAAAGGTGAAATTGATAGTTATGAATTACCACGGCATGCCATTAATGACGTAGTAAAAGGGCTAGCTTATCAAATGTTGACAAGCAGTAGTTTTGTTAATGCAAAAACCCCGGTAGCTGTAGCTTCTTTTGTCGATCTTAAAAATCTTGAAACAACTAATTGGCTTGGCAATCAGCTTGCAGAAAGCTTCGTGCATGAGCTACAGCGTCACGGTTTAGTCGTAATTGATTATAAAACGACAGGGCATATTCGTGTCACTAAAAAAGGTGATTATGTCTTTAGTAGAGACTGGCAGGAGTTACCCGAACGTCAGATAATTGACTATGTAGTATCTGGCACTATGCTTGAGCAGGAAAATGGGGTTTTAGTTAATGCCCGTATGATAGGTATTCAATCAAAAGTTGTTGTTGCTACCGCTCAGTCATTTATCCCTACTTGGGTTTTGGGTGATGAAATGAGCCATAGTGAAAAAGTGAAAATGAAAGACGGTATGATTATTCGTGATAATACTATGTTGCATAACGATGAACGCGCTGTGATTATACAAAACTAGTATCACTTCTCTATTTCATATTTCAATTATTTACCAATAAGAGTGACAACATAATGCTATTTTATCAGCGATTATTATCAAAGGAGTATCTATGATTAAATCATTAACTAGGTTCATCTTTATTTTGAGCGCGCTTATTTTGACCAGTGCATGCTCCCTAGTTTACGATAAGCATGTGCAGTGGCAAACGGTAAAACCTGAGGTTTTTCCTGTGCTTTACGCCACAGGGTTTGCCCCCATCAGTATGCAAAAATCAACCCATGAAACTCAGCGGATGCTGATGGCCATTAAAGCGTCAAAAATTGCCGCTTATGCGGAGCTAGCTGAACAAGTATACGGCCAACAAGTTTCAGGAAAAGTTACTATGGCAGATTTACTTATTGAAGATCAGCAACTAACTGCTTCAATACAAGGTATTATTCGCGGCGCTAAAGTTGTTAAAAGTTATCCTGTTGGTGACGTTTATACCACTGAGTTAGAGTTAAACTTTGAAGATGTATATAATATTTATCAAGCAAACCAGCACAGAAAAGAAATTAAAGAAGTAACTCACTTCTAATTTAAGCTGTGCAATAAAGGATACTAAAAAGGCGTTAATCCATAGGATTAACGCCTTTTCTTTTTTTGGTTAGCAATCAGGAGTCGATAATTAGCGTTAGGCTTTTAGTCCTAGGCTAGAGAGTCCTGCGCTCTTTTTACCTTTCTTGTCATAGGTAATTGCGTTCTTATTATGATTTTCTAATAAGCTGGTTTTCATGCGTTCTACCGCAAGTTGAGACTGTTGAATAATTTGACCATTGACTATGTTTTGCTGTTGGCAATGAGTTAATAGCTCGGTTATTTCAGCAAGTTCTTGCGTTAACTTTCCCGCCGCTTTATCTTGAGCAAAATGCTGATTTTGACCTATTGTTTGGTCGAGCTGTTGAATTGCTACTAATAACGTATTTTTTTCTTGGCTGATGGCTAGCAGCGCTTGAGGATCATGCTGCTGTAAAATATGCTTTTCGTTAGCAATGATCTGGGCAAGTGCGGTTAACTGCTGATGTTGCTGTACAAGCAGTTCATTGGAGGTTAATCCTTGAGAATCTGGCCCTGAGGACATAAAGTTTGCCTTTGATTTTACTATAAATGATGTATTTACAGTCTATCGTTAAACAAGCTTAAATTCAAAGTTAGCAATACTAGCGGCTAATTTTTCTGGATTAATTTTATAGTCACCAGCGCTAATGGCTTTTTTCAGCTCATCAATCTTCTTTTGATTAATCACGGGCGCATCCACCGCTTTTTTTTGTAATTCATTAAGCTGCTTTGCTTGCGGAGTAATCGATACAGAATCTTGTCCTGAACTTTTTACTTGAGCATTGCTCGATGCCGTTTGCGCAGAATGCTGCTTTACTTTATTTTGTTGGGCTTGCTGAACTTGATTGTTAGTATTCAAGTTGTTGATATTTATAGCCATAATTTCATCCTTTAACAATGAAATGATATTTCAAAAGAGTTCTATTATCTCGTTATCGGCCATAGGCGTAATAACTTTAGTTAAAAATAGATTAAATTATAAATAATATCTTGAGTAAGTTAACAACGACATTCTTTGTTAACTCTATTGGTATATCTTGATTATAGATTAATTATGACTTGGTTCATACCTTTGACGCGAGGGGTGATTATTTTCTTTGACCGAGTATTCTTGACTCGTATTTGTTCATTAATATTACCCGAACTTAACGCGACTCCCTGGGTTTTGATGCTAAAGCTATCGGATGAAACAATAATGGTCACCATATCACCTTTACAAATTAAACAGATACTTTTCTTACTAATGGCTCTACCTTTAGCAATCCGCCTTTTCGCTTTTGCGCCAAAAACTATATTTGTATCAGTTAGTTTGTTACCACGAATTTTATTAATGGCTATGAAGGCTAGCTGAACATTACTTTCGTCAAGTTTGTCTCCTTTACTAATTGTACTTTTTGCTATTAAAACCGCTTTAGTTATTTCTACTTTTGCCGATAAATATATTTTCCACTGTATTGATTCATCACAACTAATTTTAACATTTACATTTATAGCGCCATTTTTTTCAGGTATATTTGCAGTTAAGGGAATTTTACAGGGCTTAATCGTAATTCTGGGATCTAGATGAGCAACTGAAATGCGCACCTTTTCTTCCTCCGTTGAAGGAAATTGCTCTGTTAAATAATTTTTTGCAAATTGCTCAATAAAAGCACTGTCTAGCTCAGTTGCAGCAGTAGTTGTTTGCTTAATAAGCAATAAGAATAAAAAAGTTAAAAAAAGTTTGGTATGGCGCATATATTTTGTTATCTATCGTTAAGTAAATGCAAATAGTCGTCTATGCTTAACCTGGGTCAGCAGTGTGAAATAAGGTTCTATCATACGTCAAGTTTCAGACGCTTAGTGTGATTATCAACTCGATATATTAAATACAATTCAAGAACTGTGCCTTATGTGTTTATTAGATTAAACATTATAATTGCTACAGTCTTACATGAGGTTCATATGGCAGGCATACTCGATTCAGTAAACCAGCGTACTCAACTTGTTGGTGAAAACAGGTTGGAATTGTTACTTTTTAAGCTTAATGGAAGACAGCGATTTGGTATTAATGTTTTTAAAGTACGTGAAGTTATGCCATGTCCGCGGTTAACTCTGTTACCTAAGCAAGATAGCTTTATAAAAGGGGTTGCTCATATCCGGGGGCAAACCATTTCAGTTATTGATTTAAGTTTGTCAACGGGCGGGCGGGCAATTGAGCAAACCGCGGAAAGCTATATTATTATTGCCGAATATAATCGCAGTGTGCAGGGTTTTCTTGTTGCCGGTGTTGAACGAATCGTAACGCTAAGTTGGGCAGACGTCATGCCACCACCAGAAGGTGCAGGTAAATCTAGTTACTTAACTGCGGTGACTGAAATAGATGGTCAGATGGTTTCAATATTAGATGTTGAGAAAATTTTAAATGAAATTAGCCCCGTTTCCACTGAAGTAAGTGAAGAAATCATTGATGTTTCTATCGGTGAAAGCTTGGGTGATAAGCTGGTGATGATTGCAGATGACTCAACAGTAGCAAGAAATCAAGTAAGAAGAGCACTAGAGCCGTTAGGCATTAATATGGTTTTAGCTAAAAATGGCCGTGATGCTTTGGATCAATTATTAGCGATTGAAGCGACTTGTGAAAATAGCATCACTGAAAAAGTGGCGTTGATGATTTCTGATATCGAAATGCCGGTAATGGATGGCTATACTTTAACTGCAGAGGTAAAAGGTAATGATCGCATGTCGAAAATGCCCATTATTTTACATACTTCATTAAGTGGTGTATTTAATAATGCTATGGTTGAAAAAGTTGGTGCAGAAGATTTTATTCCTAAATTTCATCCTGATGAGCTAGCAACAGCTGTGAAAAAATGGTTGGAAATAGAAGATTAACTCTGACTATACCCGCTCCACTTGAAGATGCTCGTTTCAGGAAGTCTGAGCGATTCATAATTAAGGCACATTTTTTTATTAAGGGTTATTCCCTTAAAAAGAAATGTAACGCAGAGTATGATTTGCCCAGCCTTCTCCAAGGGACTGGTTTAGAAACGCTTTATGCTGCGTTATTGATTTCGACAAGGACGCTACATGGATGTAGCTTCTTAGAGAATGCAGGAGCTTATTCTCCTGAACAACCATTCTCTTCAATTAATGCCTTGCCTAAAGGCGTTTCTAATTCCAGCTGAATCATGCATATTCAAGTGGAACGGGTATATAGCTAAATAGTCGTTATCGAAAGTTAACGACGACCTCCAATTTATGGAGGGTTTAGGAAAATACGAAATAAGTAGGAAGCAATAGTGTCAGCAAGAGAACTTGATGAAAAAAGTTATAATCAATTTAGAACCTTCTTAGAGCAGCAATGTGGCATAGTACTCGGTGAAAATAAGCAGTATTTAGTTAAAAGCCGATTAGCGCCACTGATGGCTAAATTTAACCTCAGTTCATTGACTGAATTAGTTAATCGTACGCTAACTCCTGTTGAGCGGCAAATGCGTGCCGCCGTTATAGATGCTATGACCACCAATGAAACCTTATGGTTTCGTGATGACTACCCTTTTAAATTACTTCAAAGTAAGTTGCTACCTAATTTTTCTGATCGTAAAACGCCGGTTAAAATTTGGTCTGCGGCAAGCTCTTCTGGTCAAGAACCATACTCTATTGCTATGTCAGTGCTGGAATATCAACAAAAGAATCCAGGTGCATTTCCACGTGGCGTACAAGTCATTGGTACTGATATATCAACGACTATGCTAGAGCATTGCAAATATGGTCACTATGACAGTCTAGCGCTTGCTCGAGGCTTATCTGCTGAGCGAAAACAACGCTTCTTTGAACCGGGTGATAACGGTATGTTGAAGATAAAAGATGAAGTAAAGAAAATGGTGAGCTTTAGACCGCTTAATTTACTCAATAGCTATAGCCTTATGGGTCGTTTTGATATTGTATTTTGTCGTAATGTATTAATTTACTTCTCGCCAAAAATAAAAGCACAAATCATTAGTCAAATTCATGGCGTGTTGAATAACGATGGCTATTTATTTCTCGGTGCTTCAGAGTCCTTGTCAGGGATAAACCAAGACTTTACCATGCTACGCTGCAATCCTGGTATCGTTTATCAGAAAAAATAACTCAGTTAAAACTCCTCGCTAACAGCCATTATTCCTAGCTGTTAGCCCTATCATTCACTTCCCTTTCCTCCCTTTTTATTCTCTATTGATTTACTCATTGGCACAAATTTTGTATTCCTTTTAGCTAATCGTTAATCATTGTGAGGCTAATATGGCTATAGGTTTTGATAAAGGCTTTCAACTGCATACACAGGGCATGCTTATCCGCTCTCAACGTGCAGAGGTTATTGCCAGTAATATTGCCAATGCAGATACCCCAGGCTACAAAGCTAAAGGGCTAGACTTTAATCAAGCACTAGCACAAGCGGCAAATAAGCAGAAAATGGGCATGTCTCGCACTAATGATAAACACTTTGATGTACGAACAGAGTTAAATAATTCCGTCGATTATCGTGTGCCTAATAACCCTGACACAGGTGACGGTAATACGGTTGACGTACAAGTGGAACGAAACTTGTATTTAAAAAACTCAATGGAATATCAAGCAAGCATTCAGTTTCTTAATGGCAAAATTAAAGCCATGAAGAAAGTGATCAGCGGAGGTCAATAATTATGAGTCTTTTTAACGTATTTGATATTACTGGTAGTGGTATGAGCGCACAATCAGTCCGCCTAAATACTACCGCGAGTAATATTGCCAACGCTGATAGTGTTAGTAGCAGTGCCGATAAAACTTACCGTGCCAGGCATCCTGTTTTTGCCGCTGCCATGCAAGAAGCTGCCGCAGGGCAGGGGAAAAGTGATGGTAGTGGGGTTGGTGTTGATGTCTTAGGTATTGTTGAAAGTGATAAACCATTGAATGTGGAATATGCACCGAGTCACCCTATGGCCGATAAAGACGGCTATATCTACAAGCCGAATGTCAATGTTATTGAAGAAATGACCAACATGATCTCAGCGTCACGTTCATATCAAACAAATGTGCAGTTGGCTGAATCAGCCAAGAATATGTTGAATAAAACATTACAGTTAGGGCAAAGAT
>MAAF01000016.1:61813-71924 GCA_002163005.1 Colwellia psychrerythraea
GTTAGGGCAAAGATAGTCGTGGCCATGACTGAGAAAAGTAAAAGTATGGTAAACATGATGATTTTAGCGTCACGTTCATATCAAAACAACGTGCAACTGGCTAACTCAGTAACAAATATACTTAATGAAGCCTTAATTTTAGGTCAAAGGTAAACGCAATGATTACTACTAAAACTGCCACTGCAGAGGCTCAGGCAGCAGCTACTGCAGCCGCTGAAGCTGCTAGACAACGGCTAACTCTTACTACTCCTGAGATGAGAGCTGCAGCTCAAGAACGTGTAGAACGATCAAACATTAAAATTAGTGATGGCAGTGAGGGGATGCTAACGCAGTCTGACTTTTTTGCCCTACTCACTAAAGAGCTTGCGAATCAAGACCCAACAAAACCAGTTGATAATAATCAGATGATCTCGCAAATGACAGCCTTCTCTACGACTGATGGCGTAAGGACCCTTAATGATTCTTTTGGTTCATTTGCTGGTTCAATGACCTCTAGTCAAGCATTACAAGCTTCATCATTAGTTGGACGCAGTGTTTTAGTGGAAGATAATGTCTTTGGCATGGCAGAAGGTGAAGCGGTTAAAGGGAAGTTGGTATCAGATAAACCTGCCAGTAATGTAAAGATTTATGTTGAGAATGTTGCAGGTGAAGTCATTCAAACCGTCCCTGTTGGTGATGTTAAAGCAGGCGGATTTACTTTTACTTGGGATGGGCAAACGGCTAAAGGTGAACCAGCAGCAGCAGGCGCTTATCGTTTTCGTATCGTAGGTTTAGTCGAAGGTGAAGCAGCTGAATTAGAAGCCCAAACGTACCGTAAAGTTGATAGTGTTACGTTAGCAGGTAGCGGTGGGAAAATAGTGCTTAACCTTAATGGTGGCAGTGCGATGGCACTAGAAGATGTGGTTGAAGTATCTGAAGGCGACATTTAAGTATTTTAATAAAAAAGTAAGCAGAAATTATAAACTTTACCTGACAGCTTAAGTATTGAGCAGTACAGGTGTTAAGCAAAATATTGAATTTTAAAAGGATTAAATTATGTCATTTAATATCGCATTAAGCGGGTTAAACGCTGCACAAAAAGACTTAGATGTTTCATCAAATAACATTGCCAATGTAAATACGGTTGGTTTTAAAGAGTCACGCGCCGAGTTTGTTGATGTATATGCATCATCATTGTTAGCTGCAGGTAAAACGAAAGTGGGTGATGGTGTTTTAACCGCAGATGTAGCACAGCAATTTTCTCAAGGTAGCATTCAATTTACCAATAATGCGCTTGATTTAGCTATCACAGGTAATGGCTTTTTTGCCACTGTCCCTGAGCTTGGCTCTTTAGAGACATCTTATACACGAGCGGGTCAATTTAAGTTAAATTCAGATAATTTTGTTGTTAACTCGCAAGGTGGTCATCTTTTAGGTTTTCCTGTTAACCCTGATGGCTCATCAGCTTCAGTAAGTTTAAGTACTGCAGAGCCGATTCGCATACCTACGGAATCGGGTACACCAACAAAAACCAGTGAAGTTGATGTACGAATGAATTTACCAGCAGGTGATGCCTATATTACTAGCGCACCGGCTAATTTTGATCCCGAAGATCCACTCACCTTTAATAGCTCAACTTCAGTAACTATTTTTGATTCATTAGGTAAGAGTCACATTATGACCTACTTTTTTGTTAAAGATGATCCAGCAGTCGCGCCCAACCAATGGATGATGTTTGCGTCTGTTGATGGAAAACCTATCGACTTAGCGGATGATCCTGCTGTGCAGGCAACAGCAGATGCCGCTGTCGTGACTGCACAAGCTAATGTAGTAACCGCTAAAGCTTCACTATTAACATCGCAAACAACCTTAAATACAACACAAGCTACGTTAAATACGGAAGAAGCGAACGTCATTACAGCACAGGCAACATATGACGCAATAGGGGCTCCAACACCTGCAGATGCTGCAACATTAGCTGCAGTTATTGCAACGAGAGATACGGCAATCATCACAAGAGATGCAGCTTTAAATGCGCAAACCGTATCAGAAACAAACCTGACAAATAGCTTGAAAATCGCAAGCACAGCAATATCGGCTACCACCCCTGAAAGTGGTACAGGAACAAAAGGGGCGCGCTTAACGTATAACACGTCTGGTGATTTTATTTCTCAGTCACCATCGCCAACTAACGGTGGCATCCGAACCGTTGATTTCTCTAGTCATTTACCTAATGGTGCTGATCCAACGCAAACGGTTAAAATTGATTTTAATTTAGATACAGGAGGACCGAACCCGAATGAACCTACTCAGTTTGCTTCAAATTTTGAAGTAACAGCCTTGAATCAAGATGGTTTAGCGGTGGGGCGATTAACGGGTATTGAGATTGGCGTTGATGGCTTAGTAAGAGCGACGTATAGTAATGGCACTTCTCAACCCTTAGCACGTATTGCCATGGTGAATTTTGCTAACGAACAAGGTTTATCACAAACAGGTGGCACTAACTGGAAAGAAAGTCTTGTTTCAGGGAAAGCCCTTGCGGGTGAAGCGGGCTCAGGTACTTTTGGTACCATTAACTCTTCGGCATTAGAGCAATCGAATGTGAACTTAACAACAGAGTTAATTGATTTGATTTCGGCGCAGCGAAACTTCCAAGCTAACTCAAGAGCGTTAGAAGTTGATAACCAATTGAACCAAACTATTTTACAAATTAGATAGTTAGTAAAAAACTAATTTGCTAGCAATCTAAAGCTAGTATTCGCTCTACCAATAAAGCGGCTAGTTAAGTATTACCTACTTAACTAGCCGCTTTTTTATTACTATACCCATGTTACCTCAAGATGCAGGATTCAGCTGGAATTAGAAACGTCTTTAGGCAAGGCATTGATTGAAGAGAATGGTTGTTCCCTTGTCGAAATCAATAACGTAGCATAAAGCGTTTCTAAACCAGCCCTTTGGGGATGACTGAGCAACTCATGCGCTTCGTTGCATCTGTTTTTAATGGAACAACCATTAATAAAAAGATGCGCCTTGCTCATGAATCGATCAGGCATCCTGAAACTCGCATTTTGAAGTATCATGGGTATATTCCCAATCCTAAATACCACTTCACTTTAATCATTCGATTAATTTTGACAATAGCTGGCACTCTATTTGCATTTATCCGGTATAACCTTTTACTTTTTGGAAATACATTATGGATAAGTTGCTTTATATCGCCATGAGTGGCGCTAAACAAAACATGCAAGCCTTATCAATTAATGCCAACAACTTGGCGAATGCTAAAACTACAGGCTTTAAAGCTGATTTAGCACAAGCGCGAAGTATGCAAGCATTTGGCGAAGGACTACCTTCGCGTGTTTTTTCAATGACAGAACGTGCTAGCCAAAATTTTGACTCTGGATCTATTCTCCATACTGGTCGCTCTTTAGATATAGCGATTGAAGGCGAAGGTTTTTTTGCAGTACAAGCCGAAGATGGGCAAGAAGCTTATACCCGTGGCGGTCACTTTCGTTTAACAGAAACGGGTGCATTAGAAACCAATGATGGTGAATTAGTCATTGGCGAAAATGGACCAATTACGCTGCCGTTACCGGTTAATAACATTCAAATTTCTCGCGATGGCACTATCATGGTTCAGCCAGTAGGTGCACCTAGCAGTGTTCAAGAAGAGGTTGGTCGTATCAAACTGGTTAACCCTGACACACGACTTGTTGATAAAGGTAATGATGGTCTTTTTCGTGCTAAAAATGGCGGGCAATTAATTGCCGATGTTAGTGTCAATGTTCTTGGTGGCGCACTCGAGTCGAGTAATGTTAATCCCATTAATGAAATGACAGATATGATTGCCTTACAGCGTCAGTTTGAAATGCAATTAAAAATGATGAAAACAGCAGAAGAAATTGATTCAAGTGCTTCTTCGTTGTTACGTGCTTTCTAAGCATAGCAATCTATCAGTCGTGTTAGCTTAATTAAAATTAACTCAGCTAACCGCTACTACTCAATCAGAGGTGATGTATGAACGCAGCATTATGGATCAGTAAAACAGGCTTAGATGCGCAAACCAAAGATATTGCGGTAATCTCTAACAACCTTGCAAACGCCAGTACTATTGGCTTTAAGAAAAGCCGAGCAGTATTTGAAGATTTACTTTATCAAAATATCAATCAACCAGGTGGTCGTACCGCGCAAGATACTGAAGCGCCTTCCGGTTTAATGCTGGGTGCAGGTACTAAAGTGGTCGCGACACAAAAAATTCATACTCAAGGCGACATGATTACCTCAGATAACGCCCTTGATTTAATGATTCAAGGTGAAGGTTTTTTTGAAATACAGATGCCTGATGGTAGTTCTGCTTATAGCCGTAACGGCCAATTCACCATGGATGATGAAGGTAACATGGTTACCCCCGGTGCTGGCTATATGATCCAACCGCAAGTGACTATTCCTGAAGATGCCTTGAGTATTATTGTTTCACAAGATGGTGAAGTATCAGTAACACTACAAGGGCAAGCTGATCCAGCGGTTGTTGGCCAAATCAACTTAATTAACTTTGTTAATCCCACAGGCCTTCAATCGATAGGGCAAAATTTATATACCGAAACTGCGGTAAGTGGAGCACCCCAAGAAGGAGTTCCTGGTTTAGAAGGTTACGGTATGTTAGTTCAGGGCGCTTTAGAAACATCCAATGTAAATACCACAGAAGAATTGGTTAATTTAATTGAAAGTCAGCGTGTTTATGAAATGAATTCGAAAGTGATTTCAGCGGTTGATGAAATGTTGAGTTATATCAACCAACAAATGTAGCATTATTTTCGTAATCTAAAAAATGGAAGGCAGTGATGAAAAATAAAAGTAGGCTAAATACAGTTAAGTTACTTTCAATCAGCTTATTAATTACTGTTACTACGGCTTGTAGTAATACCGTAGAGTTAAGTAAAGCACTACCAAATGATCCAGATTTTGCGCCGATAATGCCTGAAGAAGAAGAAGAACGCATTGTCCCTTCTGGCTCATTATTTAAACCGCATTATGTTAATAACATTTATTCAGATTCTAAAGCACACCGTGTTGGCGATATTATTTCGGTTATTTTGAGTGAGAAAACTCAAGCGAAGAAAAATGCTAAAACAGAATTGAAAAAAGCAAACAAAACTAACTTAGATGCGGTAACCGGTTTAGGTGGCGTTCCCGTTAGCATTAATGGTGAGTCATTACAGTTTGGTATCAGCCAAGATTCAAATTTTAAAGGTGACGCTAAAGCTGATCAAGGAAATAGCTTAAGCGGCAATATTTCAGTACATGTATTGAGAGTGTTGCCGAATGGCAATTTAATGATACGTGGTGAAAAATGGTTAACGTTAAATAATGGAGATGAATATATCCGCTTAACTGGCGTTATTCGCTCAAAAGATATTAATTCCAATAATACTATTTTATCTAACAAAGTTGCCAACGCACGCATTCAATATGCAGGTACGGGTAGCTTTGCCGATTCCAATGAACAAGGTTGGTTGGTTAAGTTTTTCAACAGTTCTTGGTGGCCATTTTAGTTGATCACACTGTAAAAGTATTACTTCTGTTGTTTTAAGATCTGAGATAAAGGTCTTATTTTAAGATATTGTCTAAGGTATTGTTTAAGGTACTTTTATAAGGTAGTAAAATATGAAAGCTGTAATAAAACTATTTATCTTCTTCTCCTTATTGGCTTCATTGTCAGTAAATGCTCAGCGCATTAAAGATTTAGCGGATGTTGCTGGTGTGCGCTCAAACCAATTAATTGGTTATGGCTTAGTGGTAGGTTTACCAGGCACTGGAGAGCAAAGCCCGTTTACCGAGCAAAGTTTTAAAACGATGTTAAGTAATTTTGGTATCACGATGCCAGATAAATTAAAACCAAAAATCAAAAACGTTGCAGCGGTAGCTGTTCATGCAGAGTTAAGTGCCTTTACCAAGCCAGGTCAAACTATTGATGTTACCGTTTCTAGCATGGGTAGCGCACAAAGTTTACGAGGTGGTACGTTAATACAAACTATTTTAATGGGGATTGATGGTAATGCTTATGCCGTAGCGCAAGGTTCTTTAATCGTCAGTGGCTTAGGGGCACAAGGCTTAGATGGCTCTCAAGTATTAGTGAATATTCCTACCGTTGGACGTATCGCCAATGGCGGTATTGTTGAGCGAGAAGTTAAATCACCTTTTTCTTCAGGTGATCATATTACTTTTAATTTACGTCATTCTGATTTTACTACCGCGAAGCTGTTGTCTGACACCATTAATGAACTTATTGAAGGTTCGGCCAAAGCACTTGATGCAACGTCTGTACGCGTTACAGCGCCGCGAGATATTAGTGACCGAGTTAGCTTTTTGTCGGTACTTGAAAACCTTGAGTTTGAACCCGCATCCCCAGCAGCAAAAATTATTGTCAATTCACGAACGGGCACTATTGTTATTGGCTCAGAAGTTACACTGCTTGCTGCTGCTATAACTCATGGTGGAATTACAGTCACCATCAATGAAATTCAAGATGTGTCTCAACCGAATGCTTTTGCTGAAGGTGAAACGGTAGTGACCAATCAATCGGACATTAATGTCAGCAACTCTGATGCTCGAATGTTTGTATTTAAACCGGGCGTAACATTAGAAACCCTGGTTCGCGCAATCAATGAAGTAGGCGCAGGTCCTGGTGATGTCATGGCTATTTTAGAGGCATTAGATCAGGCGGGTGCTATACGAGGCGAGTTAGTCATTATATAGCTGAGCTTGTCGCTGTAGGGCTCAGTTTAGGCGGCAAAAGTACTCACAAATTCTTCGAGAAATAATTTGCACATCCGAAGGATGACCTGAAAGGTGAAGTACAGGATGTACGGAGTCCTGACATTCGTCAGCTCCGTGCTTTATTGGTTAACTTGAACCATACAGCTTAAAGCTAGCACGCTAATAACTGAACAGATAATTGTTAACAGTTCAAAAGTAAAAGTTAATATTTTACGAGCTTATGCACAGGGTTCAGGGACGTCATCCCCGTGGTGGCTTAGTCGGGGATCCAGTTTCTAAAATTTGATGGGTTTTCGACCCGATACTTCAGAGATCACGTTCACGCAAAGTCCTGAGTTAATAATATAGGCATGATACTTGAATGAACAGTAATTAAATATATTTTAAGTAAGTGAAATTATGGATATCAACTCAAGCCAAAAACAAAATTATGATCAAGCGCGTAACGCCCTTGATCTAAATGGTTTAAATGATATTCGTCAGCAATCGCGAACAGGAGATGGCGAGGCCAAAAAGGAAGCTTTAAAAGAAGCTGCTCAGCAGTTCGAAGCTATTTTTATGAAAATGCTTTTATCGAGTATGCGTAAAGCACAAGAAGTACTCGAGTCAGATAGTCCGTTTAACTCTGAGTCAACTAAGTTCTACCGTGATATGCATGATCAACAAATGGCGGTTGAGCTATCTTCTAATGGTTCATTAGGCTTGACTGATTTAATCGTTAGACAACTAGGTGGTGATGACGGGACTTTCAAACCAAGCTCAGTGCTACGTAGTGATGGGAATTTGACGGTAACGGATAGTGTTAAATCTACCGATGATAAAACCAGTAAAGCTAATAAAGACAACCAACACAACTCCTTAATAGAAAAAATGCTGGCAGATAAAAATCAAATTAAGCCTGATATTGATATTCCGTTTGCGGGCAGCTATCAAGCTCAAAACATTACTAGTAATCAAGTGAACAGTGCTGTAAGTCAATTTGTTATCCGCGAAGTGGATAAAAGAACGACTAAAGTTAGCGGCCAATCAGAAAGCGTCAATAATTCAGCAGCCTTATCAAATCACAGCTTTGATGAACCCAAAGATTTTGTCACCGCTTTAATTGAACCCGCTCAAAAAGTGCAAAAAACCTTAGGTGTTCCTTTTGCAGTGGTTATTGCCCAAGCCGCACTTGAAACAGGTTGGGGACAAAAAATGATTAAAGACCAAGATGGCGGCAGTTCAAATAACCTTTTTAACATTAAAGCCGACTCTCGTTGGGCTGGCGATAAAATCACTAAAGATACTTTAGAGTTTGAACAAGGCGCTATGATCAAAAAATCAGAGCCTTTTAGAACTTATCAATCACTTACCGATAGTGTTGATGATTACATAAACTTCCTTTCTACTAGCGAACGCTACCAAGACGCATTGCAAGATTCAGGCAATGTGGAACACTTCCTGCAAGGTTTACAGAAAGCAGGTTACGCAACAGATCCTCAATATGCTGACAAAATTTTAGGCACGTTGAAAACTGTTACTAACCTCCTAGCTAAATAAATAGCCAAGTAAATAGGCTAAGTAAATCAGCTCAGAAAATTATTTCAATAAATGATATCGATAAATTATCTGAGCACATTAGGGAAGGGTTACGCCGTAAGGCAGGCATAAAAATTTTTATCGCTGCAACTTTTCATGAAACATTATTTATAGCAAGCATACAGCTGAACTACGGTTGACTGCTTACCCGTTTGCTTTGTTATTGGAGACAATATTATGTCAGTGAGTTTGTACCAATCAGGTGTGAGTGGCTTATTAGCTGCTCAACAGCAGCTGGCGACAACTGGTCATAATATTTCCAACGTTAATACCGATGGTTATAACCGACAACGTGCAGACCAGAGCGCATCGCTAGGTCTAAATAGTGGCAATAACTACATTGGCGGTGGTACTTATATTCAAGACATTACGCGCCTTTATGATCAGTTTTCATATAAAGAACAAGTGGCGAACCAAAGTAATTTAGGTAATGCGGATTCACTTAACGCGCGTTTAACGCAACTTGATCAAGTTATGTCTACTTCAGGACAATCTGTTGTTGGCTCATTAGATAAATTCTACCAAGCGCTAAATGGTGTTGCAGACAACCCTAATGATTCAGGTCTACGTAGTATCGTACTTAATCAAGCGAGTATTCTGAGTAATGACTTTAACCAGTTAACTAACAACTTTGACACCATGAGCAAGTCGATTAATGGTGAAATAGAGCAAGTAGCCAGCAGAATTTCCGAAATATCAAAAGAGCTTGCCAAAATTAACGAAACCATTATGCACTCACAGCAAGGAGGACAGCCTAATGACCTCCTTGATAAGCGTGATCAACTTATAGGCGAGTTGAGTGAGTTTACCCGAGTAACCACGGTAAAAGATGCTAATAATGTTATGACGGTTATGATTGGTCAAGGCACCACACTCGTTGCCGGCATAACCCCAATGACCCTGCAAGTAAATGCTGGCGACCCTGATGCACAAAAAACAGAATTAAGATTAGTCAGTGGTAGCAGTAGTGTTGCACTAAATGGATCAACCCTAGGTGGCTCATTGGCGGCAAGTTTTGAATTTAGAGACGAGCACTTAAGCCAAACCCGTACTGATATAGACCGTTTGGCTATGGCAATATCATCTACGTTAAATGACAGCCAAGCCGATGGATTAGATCTAAACGCCTTGCAAGGCGCTAATATTTTCACCGATATAAATTCTACTCAATTACAGCAAAGTAGAGTAATGGTACCGTCAAGTAATATCGGTACAACCCAGCCTCAAGTTATTATTAATGATGTGTCTTTACTACCAACAGATGAGTTTGAAGTACGTTTTGAGGGGGGCAATTTTACCCTATATAACTTAACAACGGGTGACACTGAAAACTTAGGTGGACAAGGAGCTAGTGTGCCAGCAAGTGCGCCAGCAGGTACACATACCTCAAAGTATGGTTTTTCATTTATCGAAACTGGTGGCTCACTTCAGCCAGGTGATAAATTTACTATTATACCGACCAAAAATAGTGCGGCATTAATGCAAACCACATTAACAGATGGCAATGCCATTGCCGCAAGTTCAGCAGTTGATATAACGCCATCGGACAATAATGTTAGCGCAGGATCAATTGACATAGTTGATATGTTTGATCCCGTGAATGCACAAGCAGCAATGCCAATGCGTATCGATGTGTTTGAAGATGCTTTTGGTGTTTTTACTTACACGATAACAGATAAAACGAATACAACGTCTGCACCTATTACCTATACACCACCAAGTGAAGTGATTGACTTACCTCCTTTGCCGTCGACGGCTACTTTTCAAGTTAAAATAT
>MAAF01000012.1:0-35505 GCA_002163005.1 Colwellia psychrerythraea
TTTTAATTGTTTACTCACCGCTTCGGTAATTTCTGGACGACTATGACCAGCGCCGCAGCACCAAAGGCCAGATAAACCATCAAATATTTTTCGACCGTCGGCATCGGTGTAATAATTTCCCTGGGCAGAAACGATGATGCGTGGGTCTTTTTTAAACTCACGGTTGCCAGTAAATGCCATCCAGTGCGCATCGAGTTGTGCCTGACTGATGCCATGTTTTGTTTGGTTGTTCATATTTCACCTCATTATATGAGTCTTACAGACTTAAGATTTAGTTATTATCAACAATCTGTAAGATTAATAAATTTATAATTATTGAACTTTAGTTAAGTAAATAGTTAAGTAAAAGGTTAAGTAAAAAATTACCTTATTAAGATTAACTCTGACGTTAAGTAAGCTCTTATCATTGGGCGTATTATCCAGCTCACTCGATTTCGAAATTATATTTAAAACCGATAGTCACCGAAGTGAAATCATCTTTATGGTCAAAATTTCTAGTCAGTAACTTAATGTGGGCTTGAACTTTGAGCATCTTTAAAGTTGGGAGCTTGAAGCGCTTTATCATTTATACTGTTATGATACAGCGCCGTAAAACTCTCAAATAACTCGATCCTTTTGAGTATTGAAATAACTTTATTTAGGCTGAGTAGTTACAAAACAAGCTAAAATTTATAATCAAAGTTGTAGCGCATACCAACGATTAGCTGATTATTGTCTTCTCTACCTTCAGCTTCAAAATTGCTATTTTGAAATTCAACAAATAAACGATAATCTGGACTTCCTTGCCATTCTAGTGTGGTATTAAAGCGAGTAACTTCATTACTATCGGTAGGCATTAAATCGTCAGAAAATAGAGAGTAGCCCGCTTTAAGCTTGTAGCTATCATTAATACGGTAGGCGCCAACTAAATCAATAGTATTGATATCTTGACCATTACCGCCACGATCGACGTCTTGATAAGCGGCAGCAAGGTACCAGTCACCGAATGATTTTGATGCTGAGACGCCTAGGGTGTTTTCGTCAGTTCCTGCAAGGTCTTTGGTTAGGTAAGCGGCAGCTAAAGTAAAGCTATCACCTGTATATTGAACACCACCGTTAACTAAGTCACTACCTTCAATATCGCTTTCACCTTTGAATTGACCTTCAATACGAAAATCTAAGTTACCAAAACTCTTTCTGTAGCTAATCATTTCTTGTTGACGAAATGGGCTAACATCATCATAAGCAAGTGGTGATGCTGAACGGTTAAAAATATCAACTGGACCAGCAATGATGGCGAATTGAGTGGTATCTTGTTTACCTATTGCAATACGACCAAAATCACCTTTTATGCCAACATAAGCTTTACGTGCATCGCCAAAGTGCGCATCACCTTGAATTTGAACTTTAAACTCACCCTTTGCAAAACCCGTCATACCATTGCTCAATTTATGCTCTGCGCCGATACCAATGCGTGATAATGCATCACCAACATCCCAGCTATCTTCAGTATCACTGCTTGTTACGCCAAAAGTAGGTCGTAAAGAGCCATAAAAATTAATAGATGTTTGACTAGCATCAGCTGTTGGTTTTTTAGACTCTTCTAATTGCGCTAAACGAGCCTGAATTTCAGTAAGCTGTTTTGTTAAGCTTTCTTCAGAAGTCTCTGCATAGGCTGCAGATGTTGGTAACAGAATAGCTAAAGTAAGTAGTGATGTTTTAACGTTAAAATTATTCATAGTGTTCCCCGTTTTCATATTGTTATAGTTATTATTTAAGTGCGAAACTTAGTAAGTTACGTGCTATTTTTTTATATCTCTGTTGATTTATAACTCTCAGCAATTGAGCTGCTACAAAAAGCTTTATTACTACGATTTAATATCGACTGTGGATAATCACATTAAGGTGATAGCCCGATGTCACACACTCATTATTTGCTTTCAAAGTGTCGATATTGACTTATACTTGCTCAACGGCTAACGTAAATAAATTCAAACATAATTAACCTAAGTTAAACATTTGTTTACCTATTGGAGAGCTATGACATTAAAAAAACGAAGTTTCACAGGACAAGTCAGTAATATTGATCTGCGGATGTTACGTATATTCAAAACAGTGGTTGATTGTGGTGGATTTTCAGCAGCTGAAGTGGAATTAAATATTAGTCGCCCTGCAATTAGTATTGCTATTTCAGATCTGGAGAAACGATTTAATCTAAAACTCTGTCAACGGGGTCGTACCGGTTTTTCTTTAACTGAAGAAGGCGCAGAGGTCTATCAGTCTGTACTTGAGTTGCTTAGTGCATTGGAAACATTTCGAACCCAGGTCAATGGCATTAATGAGCAGCTTAAAGGCGAACTTAATATAGGTATTACCGATAATTTGGTTACCATTGAGCATATGAAACTTACCAATGCCTTGATGGCATTAAAAGATTTAGGGCCTGAAATACAAATAAATCTAAGGATGATGCCGCCAGATAAAATTGAGATCGATGTTCTTGACGGCCGGTTGCATGTTGGTGTAATTCCTGAACTTCGACCCCTTTCAGGCCTCAATTATCATCAACTATACCAAGAGGAGTCGTTTCTATATTGCAGTAAAGACCATCCATATTTTACTCTCGATGATAAGCAGCTTACCAACACGATAATCTCTAAAAGTGACGCAGTGGTGCTATCTTATCAACAGACGCCTGAAATTAGACACTTGTTGCAAAAGCTCAATAGCACAGCCAGTGCTACGGACCGTGAAGGCCTGCTCTTTTTAATTCTTACTGGACGTTATATTGGGTATTTGCCCGAACACTTTGCCAGACAATGGGTGACTGATGGTAAGCTCAGGGCGATAAAACCTGATAAATTTCGCATTGAAAGCTATTATTCGGCTGTTACCCGAAAAAGTGCCCGCTCAAACATTATTTTAGATAACTTTATGGAGCTACTCCTTAAGAACACAGAGAAATAAATACGCTTTAAATGAGGCTGATAAAGACTAAAAGTTACATGCCTATGCACATGGCTCAGGGACGTCATCCCCTTAGTGGCTTAGTCGGGGATCCAGTTTCTAAAAAGTGATGGATCTTCGATCAGTGACTTCAAAGATGACGTTTACAGTAAGCTCCTGAGTTAACTACATAGGCATGAAAAGTTATTAATAATATCGCTATTACTTTAAGCTTGGCGTGTAGTGGTATCGTTAATTCTTCCACCTGATTAAAGTGGGTGTCATACAATCCTTCTCATTAGCGGGCATGGCGAAAAGAAGAATAAGACTCCCTTTAACACCCAAATTAAAACTGGAATAAGTCCATCAGCTAAAAGTCCACGAGAGGGTATCCAAAGCAGAGCCATGCCATCTTACCTCAGTAGATCTCTTCATCAGATTATCTTCACTAATCCATTTGAAAACAGCTAACCCAACATCGCTATCTAGCTATTCCCACCAAAAACTTTAACTACGGATCCTTTAGCGATAGGTCCGTTAATTTTAGGTTAATCAAAGAGCTAACAAGCAGGATTGATTAGTACTTTTTGTGTTGTTGGAACATGTGTTTTTTAGGTAAGCAAATAATTAACTTTAGTTAAGATATATAACATTTATCTGAACTTTAAAACGAGGCAGACTGATGTTGACCTCGCCTATATTGGAATAAAAAATTATTCTGAAATAAGGCATATAAAACCTAAAACAGAGGATTCAAAATGTTGAAGACAAAAAAAATTACAACAATGATTACCAAAAATAAGCTTGTTAGTGCTTGTACGCTGGCTGCTGTGTTAAGTGTATCTGTAATTAATACTGCAGTAGCAGATAGTAAGTTTATTTTTGCCCAAGCCTATAACACCGAACATATTTTTCATCATACTTCTGAAAAGTTCATGGAGCAACTCAACGATAAAGGCTCTTCCTATAAAGCTGATTATCATCCGGGCGGTGATTTAGGCGATTGGACCTCGCAGTTTGAACAAGCAATGATGGGTGTTATTCCCATGACAATTACTTATGGTGCGTCTGAATTTGATGGCCGACTCGATCTGACTTGGCTGGGTTATGTGGTTGATGACTGGGCAAGCGCACGCAAAGTTTATGGTCCTGGTGGGCCGATGCTTGATGTTTACAATAAGATTTTTGCCGAAATGGATCTCGTGGCATTAGGTACTATCCCAACCGGTTTTGGTTCTATAACCATACGTAAAGGTGTTGATAAAATCCCGACCAGCTTTCCCGAAGATGCAAAAGGCATAAAAATGCGGGTGATCCCATCGCCATTGGCTATTGAGCGTTTTAAAAACTGGGGTTTTTCTGCTGTCCCTATGCCATATTCTGAGCTTTATACCGCACTGCAGTTAGGTACTGTTGATGGCAGGGCATTTGGCCCTGCCGTTGAAATTTATCAAATGCGTGATGTGCTCGAAGCTTACATTTTAACCCGTGATTATTTTGAACATGCCTTCTGGTTAGTTAATAAAGATTGGTGGGAAGATCTTCCGGCCGCTGAGAGAAAGAAGATGCAAGCGGCTGCTGATGAAACCCTTAAATGGGCATGGCAGGAAGCAGAGACTATAGATAATGGGTTTTTAGACAAGGTGCGCGAAAGTGGCATTAAGGTTATTGAGTTATCAGATAAGGATCGCGCGAAGGCTAAAAGTATTTTGTACGCAAAAGAATGGCCATACATGGAGAAAAAAGTAGGAAGCGACATCATGAAAATGATGCGTAAGATAGCTGGTATTTAGTAGTTCCTTATTAGGTGTGATCTGGGCTCAAGTCAGTAAGTAAGTGACCTGAGCCTATAATTTACAAAATCAAGGATATATGTTTATGAAAACCAGTACCTTAGAATCCGATAGTCCACTTCAACAAGTTGACTTATCAAGTAAAACCAAAAAAACCATGTTACAACAGTTTGAATTTCTGGTCGATTTCTGTCTCAAAGCGGCCATGGTCTTTAGTGGTCTCGGACTTGCCATATTAATGTTCACCCAAGTGATCATGCGTTATGTGCTCGAATCTCCTTTTGCAGGAATAGAAGAAGCAGCAATTTTAATGGCGGTTTGGATTTATTTTCTCGGCATGGGCTATGCAACTAAAGAACGAGCACACATCCACGGTGGCATCGTCAGCTTGGTTGTTACAGACCCATTTAAAATTGAATTGATCCGCTTTATTGTTTCAATTATTTGCACTATTGCTGCGTGTGTTTTTGGCTACTATGCGACTAAATATGGATTGTTTGTCATTGAAAAAGGACGCATGAGCTTATATCTGCAATGGCCTAAAGGATTATGGAGTGCCAGCATGATCTTTGGTTTTGCCATGATGGTCTTTTATTTTATGTTGCAAATCGTCAAAGATTACCGTGCGATGTTAACCGCCAAAGCCCAGTCGAAATCGACAAAACTTCAATTTTTAAACAACGGAAAGGACTAGCATATTATGGTTATTTTTCTCATATCTATGCTGGTCATAGTTGTCTTATTATTAGCCGAACTTCCGGTTGCCTTTGCTTTTGGTATTGGCGCAATAATGTTTACCTTTGCTACAGGTAATGATATTTCATTTTTGGTTATTCATGGCTTTAACACCAGCGGTGGTTTTGCTCTATTAGCATTACCTTTGTTTATTCTCGCCGGGATTTTAATGGCTGAAGGTGGTATTTCGAATCGCTTACTCAATTTTGTTAATTCAATTGTTGGTCGTCTTAAAGGCGGCTTAGGTGCAGTAACTGTTTTAACCTGTGCACTATTTGGTGCTATTTCTGGTAGCTCTTCGGCTGCCATTGCGGCAATCGGCCAGATTATGATCCCGCGAATGAAAGAAGAAGGCTATCCAGAGGGACATGCGACGGCTTTAGTTGCTTGTTCGTCTGTACTTGCACTGTTAATACCGCCAAGTATTCCCATGATTATTTTTTCAATCACTGGCGGATTGTCTGTCGGTGCAGCTTTTCTATCAACCATTATTCCTGGCATCATGTTAACGGTAATATACTGTTGTTTGAACTTTTGGTTTTTACGTAATAACACCTTAATAAAAGTCGAACCTGCGCTTCCTTTTGTTCAAGCAGCGCGAGGCGTAGTTACTTCTGGCTATAATGCATTTTGGGCATTGTTGATGCCTGTTATTATATTAGGTGCTATTTATACGGGTATTGCTACGCCAACAGAAGCGGCGGCAATTGCTGTTATTTATGCAATCCCAGTAAGTTTATTCGTCTACAAGGGCTTAACCTTTAAAACGTTAGGTAGTGCCACCGTTCGTGCTGTCATTATGACGGGTTCAATTATGGCCGTGCTGTTCTTCTTGTTTATTATGAGCAGGGCAATGATTTTAGAACAGGTGCCTAAGCAACTTGCCGAAGCGTTATTAATGCTATCTGATAACAAGCTAGTCATCCTTTTAGTGATTAACCTTTTATTATTGCTTATCGGTATGATAGTTGATGATATTTCCGGAGGTGTTTTAGCGGCGATTATTTTCTTGCCGGTAGTACAGGCTCTTGGCATTCATCCTATTCATTTTGCCGCTATTGTTGGGGTAAACCTCGGCTTAGGTAATGTTTCTCCCCCCTGTGCCCCGATGCTCTATATGGCAGGAGGTGTCGCGAAGCTACCGCTCAATAAGTATATTGTGCCGACGGTTAAGTTACTGTGCTTTGGTCACTTACCTATGGTGGTTTTAGTTACCTTCGTACCTGATTTAGCATTATTTTTACCTCGTTTGTTGATGGGTATTGAGTAAGTGTTCTTTGGGTCATCAGATCTTTATTTAGATCTGATGAGCCGTTTTTCTTGGTAATTAAAGCCTCCTTTTTTAAATTTTGCTGTGAGCTATGAGAGCATGTGATTTAATCGAGCTAGCAAGAAGAAAGAGTATATTTATCTGTTGGTTTTAACTTTTGCGATTGAAGAAAATAAGAGGGTTGGGTAAAGTCTAATTAAAATGAAAGTTATGAGAATGCTGCGATGTCATTTGAAATTACCGATGTAGTGAATATCATGGGATTGTCTGCAGTGGCAGTCTTTGCAATATCGGGGGCACTCGATGCCGCTCGCCAGAAAATGGATATTCTTGGTTTCATGCTGATTGGTACGGCTACGGGCATCGGCGGCGGTACGCTTCGCGATTTGCTACTGGGTAATGTCCCCGTATTCTGGATACGTGAGCCGATATGGATCATCGTCTGTTTGGTTTCGACAGCAATAACCTATTTTATCGCACCAAAATTGGCTTCTATAACGCGCGCACTGATCTGGATGGATGCGGTCGGTATTGCCTTGTTTGCAGTGGTTGGAACTGAAATTGCGCTAGAGTTTGGTACTTCTCCCTTGATTGCCATTTGTATGGGAGTAATGACAGCTAGCTTTGGTGGTATCGCACGTGATGTACTCAGTGGTAGCAACCTTACACTAATGAACGAAGAACTATATATCACCACAACTCTGGCTGGTTCAGTTATGTACCTTTGGCTTAATACCTTAAGTCTACCTGCTAATTATGATTTGATTGGTGGTTTTTTTATTGCTTTTATTTTACGTGCATTGGCGATTAGATTTCATATTAAGCTGCCAAATCTTTATCGAAAGGACTGATGTCCCTCGTCAACTGTAGCGAATCTGAAGCTGATATATATATTAAGCAAGGTTGAAGTAGGGCGTAGCAAGTTCTTCGACTCACTTGACTAAAAATTATGCTCGTTTAGTTGCATTGGATGATTTTTGCGTAATACGCTCTAATTAACCTTTTAATAAGTCTAATAAGAGTAATTGCACTAATGGGGTTGCAAAGTCATTTAGAGGCCGAATTTTGCTTCTTAGGGGGTGCTGATGGTATTGATAGTACCCTTATTCGAGTATGAAAAAGCAATTGTCATAAGTGTATATTTCCTGAATAACTATTCTCTTCAAGCGATGCCTTGCTTTTCTGTCCTTTTACGCAATCTCAGCGGTAAATAACCTAATAGACTTAGCACTATTTTATTCGTAGACAACATATCGATGTAGCACGGTGATTGTGGCACAAGGCCAAGTATAACCGTTGTTTTTTTTACTTTACACTCAGGGTGTTTTTGGTTGTTTATACGGTGTTTTTGGCGTTTTATTCAAACAGGCAAGTGTGTGGCGTGTGAGTACAGTACTAAATATAGTCGCTATTTAGCACAAAAAATCATAGTTCCCAGTAATTTTCAACCATTATTTTTTGTTTTTGTATTCAATTACTTTGTATATGTATTCATAAAATGATTGACTCAGAACCATTTTACGGGTAATTTTGCCGGCCGCAATTAATAATGACTTTCACAATTGCATTCGTCTCATAAAGACTCAGTAGAAGTCTGGCGTTCGATGTTCAAGAAATTCTAAGTAATATTCTGAAGGATCAGTAGTGCACAGTTTGAACATTATGAATATATAGCTTAATTAGCAAGCAGCTTAATTAAAAAGCAAAAGAAGCTAATAGAAATAGTTTGATGAAATAGGAATAAGCAATGAATGATATGAGCAAAAAATCCCAAGGCCTTTATCGCGCCGAGTTTGAACATGATAGCTGTGGTATTGGTTTTGTCGCCAACCTAAAGGGTAAAAAAACTCACGATATTATTGAAAATGCACTCACCATGTTGAGCTGTATGGAACATCGTGGTGGTACTGGTTTTGACGTCAAAAGTGGTGACGGTGCCGGTATTCTTATTCAAATCCCACACGATTTTTTCAGCGAAGAAACTGCCAAATTAGGTTTTAGCTTGCCTGAAGCTGGAAACTACGGCGTTGGCATGATTTTCTTTCCGCGCGATAAAGCGCAAAGCGAAGCGTGCAGAGACATTTTAAATCAAAATATTACTGAACTGGGCTTAACCTTACTAGGTTACCGTGATGTCCCAGGTGATAACTCTATGTTGGGCGCTGCTTCATTTGATAGCGAACCGAACATCGAACAAGTATTTATTGCCAAACCAGCAGCATTAACTGCACAAGAGTTTGAACGTAAGTTATTTGTTCTGCGTAAATACACCTCACATAAGATTAACGCTAGCGGTATCACAGAACGTGATGAGTTTTATGTTACGTCAATGTCATCAACTAAAATTGTCTATAAAGGGCAGTTTACTACAGAGCAAGTTCGTCAATATTACCTTGATCTTCAAGACGAACGTACTATCTCTGGTATGGCAATGTTCCATTCTCGTTTCTCAACGAATACTTTTCCAGCTTGGCGTCGTGCGCAACCGTTCCGTTATATCGCCCATAATGGTGAAATAAATACAGTACGCGGTAACATTAACTGGATGAATGCACGTGAAGCATTATTCAGCTCAGTTAACTTCAGCGATGCTGAACTGAAAATGTTGAATCCAATTTGTAATAACGATAACTCTGATTCAGCCAACCTTGATATGGCGATTGAGTTATTGGTACTTAGTGGACGTTCACTCGCCCAAGTTATGATGATGATGGTGCCAGAAGCATGGCAAACCCAAACGGATATGGATGCAACTAAGCACGCCTTTTATGAGTATTATGCTTGTATCATGGAACCGTGGGATGGCCCAGCTTCATTATCGTTTACCGATGGTAATGTTATCGGCGCAACACTGGATCGTAACGGTTTACGTCCTTCGCGTTACTTGTTAACCGACGACGGCACTTTAGTGATGGGCTCTGAAACCGGCACTTTATGTGTTGATCAATCAACTGTTGTTGAAAAAGGTCGCTTGCAGCCAGGTAAAATATTCATTGCTGATTTGAAGCAAGGTCGCATCATCAGTGATGACGAAGTAAAACAGCAAGTAAGTTCAGCACAGCCGTATGGCAAGTGGTTATCAGACAATAAAATTGAGTTGGAGCAACTACCTGTACCAACGGCTTCTATTGCACAACCACCATTAGCTGAATTACGTAAAATACAAAAAGCCTTTGGTTATACTAGCGAAGATCTTAATTTAGTACTTGCTGGCATGGTCGGCACGTCAAAAGAACCATTAGGTGCTATGGGCACAGATACGCCACTAGCTGTTCTTTCAGATCGCCCACAACAATTATCGCATTATTTTAAGCAATTATTTGCTCAGGTAACTAACCCACCAATCGATCCGATTCGTGAAGAGTTGGTTATGTCATTACGTGGTTATATCGGTAAGTCACTTAACTTACTTGAAGAAACTGCGGCGCATTGTCATAAAGTTGAAATTGATCAGCCAGTGCTGACTAATGAGCAATTACGCAAGTTACAACACATTGATAATGATCATCTACAGTCAAAGACTATCGCTATTACTTTTAAAGCTAGCGGTGAAGCTGGTGCACTTAAAAAGGCACTGGATCGCGTATGTTTTAATGCAAAAAATGCTGTTGAAGATGGCTATGCAATACTCATATTAAGTGATCGTGAAGTTGATAGTGACCATGTTGCCATTCCTTCAGTATTAGCAACAGCGGCAGTTCATCATTATTTAATTCGTGAAAAATTACGCTCTTATGCTGATATTATCCTTGAATCTGCCGATATTCGCGAGACTCATCATTTTGCTACCGTTATTGGTTATGGTGCAGCAGCGGTAAACCCATACTTAGCACTAGAAAGTATGTATGGTTTACGTGATGAAGGCGTACTTGATACTAAGTTATCAAATGAGCAAATCACGGATAAATATACTAAAGCAGTAGGCAGCGGTTTATTGAAAACCTTCTCTAAGATGGGGATTTCAACATTACAGTCTTATTTAGGCGCGCAAGTATTTGAAGCCCTGGGTATTAATTCTGACGTAATCGAGCAGTACTTTACTGGTACGGTTAGTCGAATCCAAGGATTAAGCTTAGATCAAATCGCACAAGAAGCGTTATTACGTCATCGTGAGGGTTTCCCTGAAGCGAGCCGTATTGCTGTTGAAAACTTATTGCCAACAGGTGGTGAATATTCATGGCGTAATGATGGCGAACGTCATTTATTTAGCCCAACAGTTATTCGTTTACTGCAGCATTCAACGGCAAGTAACGATACCAATCAATTTAAGCAATACACCAAAACTGTTGATGATCAGAGTAAAGAAGCCTTTACCTTACGTGGCTTACTTGAACTGAGCAGCGATCGTCCATCAATTCCATTAAGTGACGTTGAACCGATTGAAAATATTTTCAAACGTTTTGCCTCAGGTGCTATGTCATTTGGTTCAATCTCGTGGGAAGCACATACTACCTTAGCTATTGCTATGAACCGTATTGGCGGTAAGAGTAACAGCGGTGAGGGTGGTGAAGATCCTATTCGTTTTACACCATTAGAAAATGGCGATTCAATGAATTCGCGCATCAAGCAAGTAGCTTCTGGTCGTTTCGGCGTTACCAGTCATTACTTAGCTAATGCAGACGAATTACAAATTAAGATGGCGCAGGGCGCAAAACCGGGCGAAGGTGGTCAGTTACCTGGCGACAAAGTTGATGCTTGGATTGGTAAAACGCGTGGTTCAACACCAGGTGTTGGTTTGATTTCGCCGCCGCCACATCATGATATTTATTCTATTGAAGATTTATCACAGCTAATTTTTGATCTTAAAAATGCTAACCGTGAAGCACGCGTTAACGTTAAGTTAGTATCAGAAGCGGGCGTAGGTACTATTGCATCAGGCGTAGCGAAAGCCTATGCGGATGTAGTACTTATTGCAGGTCACGATGGCGGTACTGGTGCTTCACCACTGAGTTCAATTAAACACACTGGCTTGCCGTGGGAACTAGGTTTGGCTGAAACTCATCAAACCTTAGTACGTAATAAACTGCGTAGTCGTATTACCGTACAAACAGATGGTCAACTTAAAACGCCACGCGATTTAGCGATTGCAACGTTACTTGGTGCAGAAGAGTACGGCATGGCAACTACTGCGCTAGTGGTTGAAGGTTGTATCATGATGCGTAAGTGTCATTTAAATACTTGCCCAGTGGGTATTGCAACACAAGATAAAGGTTTACGAGACAAGTTTACTGGTCGTGCTGATATTCTAGTTAACTTCTTTACCATGATGGCAGAAGGTTTACGCGAAATCATGGCTGAACTTGGCTTTAGAAGCATTGAAGAAATGGTTGGTCAGACTCAGTGTCTTAAGCAACTTGAAAACGTTGACCATTGGAAATACAAGGGTGTTGATTTAACGCCGTTATTGCACAAAGTAGAGTGCGATGAGAACGAAACACTTTATCAGTCAATTAATCAAAAACATCTGATTGACGATATTATTGATCGCAAGATGATAAAAGATGCGCAAGTGGCGCTTGATAGTCAGCAAAGTGTTTCACTTGAATATGATGTTATCAATACAGATAGAACGATTGGTGCGATGATTTCTAATGAAATCTCGAAGAAATATCAAGATAAAGGCTTACCAGAAAATACGATCAAGGTTAAGTTTAACGGCTCTGCTGGTCAAAGTTTTGGTTGTTTCTCTGCTAAAGGTTTGCATTTTGAACTTGAAGGCGATGCGAATGATTACTTTGGTAAAGGGCTATCTGGTGCAAACCTTGTGGTATACCCAAGTAAAGAAGCTAAGTTTACACCAAGTGAAAACATTCTAATTGGTAATGTTGCTTTCTTTGGTGCAACGTCAGGTAGTGCCTTTATACGTGGTATTGCTGGCGAGCGCTTCTGTGTTCGTAACTCAGGTGCTACGGCAGTTGTTGAAGGTGTGGGTGATCACGGTTGTGAATACATGACTGGTGGTAAAGCCGTAATTTTAGGCGCAACGGGTCGTAACTTTGCCGCGGGTATGTCTGGCGGTGTTGCTTATGTACTTGATGATAACAAAGACTTTGCACCTAAATGCAACATGGAAATGGTTTCATTAGAAACCGTTGATACCGATGCAGAAAGCCTTGAGTTAAAAGCATTAATTGCAGAACATTTTGCCGCAACAGGTTCAGATGTCGCTAATGAATTACTTAATGATTGGGACAATAACGTGAAACGTTTTGTTAAAGTCATGCCAGTTGATTATAAGCGAATGCAAGGTTACATGAATGACGTACGCAGTAGCGGAAAATTTGAGTCAGAGTATGACATTGCCGTTCAAGCATTCGATATCCATTTAAATAAACTAGCTAGCGCTAAAGCTTAAGCTGCCAAGGAGAATATATTATGGGAAATCCAACTGGATTTATCAACGTAGGTCGTGCCTTGCCAACTGAACGTAACGCAGGTGAACGTTTAATTGATTGGCTTGAAGTCTACGAAGAAATACCTCAAAAAAAGGTAGAAAAACAAGCTTCTCGCTGTATGGACTGTGGTGTACCATTTTGCCAATCGGCAAAATCAGAGTTTGCACCTGCCGTGGCGGGTTGTCCGGTTAACAATGTTATTCCTGAATGGAATGACTTGATTTACCGAGGCCGTTGGAAAGATGCAATAGAGTTATTGCATAAAACCAATAACTTCCCTGAGTTCACCGGGCGTGTGTGCCCAGCTCCTTGTGAAGGCGCTTGTGTACTTGGTATCAATGCTGACCCTGTGGCTATTAAGCTACATGAAAAAGAAATTATTGATCATGCCTTTAAGGAAGGTTGGGTAGTCGCTCAACCACCATCAGCACGTACCGGTAAAAACGTTGCTGTTATTGGCTCGGGTCCTGCGGGTCTTGCTGCTGCTGCACAACTTAATAAAGCTGGCCATATGGTTACTGTCTATGAACGTGCCGATCGTATCGGTGGTTTGTTAATGTACGGTATTCCAAATATGAAGCTGCAAAAAGAATTAGTACAACGCCGCGTTGATATTTTGGCGGATGAAGGCATTGTATTTGTTACAAATACCGAAGTAGGTAAAGACGTTAGTGTTGAGCAGCTAGAAACTGACTTTGACGCCGTAGTGTTATGTATTGGCGCAACTGTGCCACGTGACTTACCTGTTGAAGGCCGTGAACTTAACGGTGTTCATTTTGCTATGGACTTCTTGAAAGCAAATACTAAGAGTTTACTTGATAGTGAACACAAAGATGGCCAGTACATTAATGCGCAAGGTAAAAATGTAGTGGTTATTGGTGGTGGTGATACTGGTACCGATTGTATTGGTACTTCATTGCGTCATCAATGTAGCAGCGCAATTCAGTTAGAGATCATGCCGCGTCCACCAGAAAAACGTGAAGAGAATAACAACCCTTGGCCACAATGGCCAAAACGTTTGTTAGTTGATTACGGTCAAAAAGAAGCGATTGAAATTCAAGGTCAAGATCCGCGTCAATATTTAGTGATGACTAAGAAAATCGAAAGTGACGAGCAAGGTAATGTTAAAGCGGTTCATACTGTTGATATTACTTGGCAACGTAACGACAAAGGTCAAATGATCCCGCAGGAAGTTGCTGGCAGTGAAAAAGTGCTTCCAGCTGACATCGTGCTTATCGCAATGGGCTTTATGGGTCCTGAAGGTGGTTTGGTTGAGCAGTTTGGTCTTGAGCAAGATAATCGCTCTAATATCGCTGCAGAATACGATAAGTTTGCTACCAGCAAGCAAGGCGTGTTCGCTGCTGGTGATGGTCGCCGTGGTCAAAGTTTGATTGTTTGGGCAATTGATGAAGGTCGTCGCTGTGCACGTGAAGTTGACAGTTATCTAATGGGTCAGAGCTACTTGCCTTAAGCAATTAGTTTCGATAGCTTTTTCTTTCAAGCTAATATCTTTATAAAAGTCCTACCGTATTCATACGGTGGGACTTTTTTTTATCATGTATTTATAAATAATGATTAAAATTGATGGCAGTCGTTCATTTTATTAATTATAGTAACTGATTATTTTATATACATATTTATTGGAAACCTTGTGGTGAAATGTGACACTAAAAAAGTGAAATAGGTTAGGATACATTACTTCGAATTTTATTTTTATCATTTAAAAGCTCAAATATTAAGTCAAAATTAACAATGGTTTTGATTTAGGCCAACTTTTTCTTAGATAAGTTACTTTTGATTCCGATGTATCATCACCTTTTATTGAAAGTGTTTATACTAGAACGCATGAATAATTAATTTTATTAAATGTAAAAAATATTGAAGCAATAATGAGTGGCTAGGGCTTTCTCGTTACTTTTCTGTTTAAATATTTGTTAAAATCCCAATAAGGAACCTTATGAATTTACTCAATAACTTGGTGTTTAAACAAAAGTTAATTCTACTTGTATTGATACCTCTTTTAGCCACACTTTATTTTAGCTTGAGTAATTTGAATGCCTTAACATCAGAGCAAGGGCAGCTTGAAGAACTTCAAGAATTGATCACCCTAACAATTGCTAATAACGCACTGGTTCATGAGTTGCAAAAAGAGCGTGGTGCCACTGCTGTTTATCTAGGCAGTAAAGGCGAAAAATTTTCTTACGAATTAAAAGAGCAACGCAAACTTACCAATAAGGCTCACACCCATTTAAATGCAAAGTTAAACAGTTTTTCTTCTGATAATGATAAGGTAAATAATATTATCTTAACGATTAAAAGTGGATTATTAAAATTAGAGGGTATTAGAACTAGTTCAGATGATCTTTCAATCCCACTAAGTAAGGCTATTGGTTACTACACAACTCAACACCATGAAATGCTTAGCTTAACAGAGTTTTTCTCAACTATTAGTCCCACAGAAACAGTCAGTAATGCCATTGCATATTATGTTTTTTTAGAAGCTAAAGAGCGAGCTGGTATAGAGCGTGCGGTTGTTAGTGGTAGTTTTGCAAAAGATACCTTTACACAAGCAGCCTTTCAAAAATTTACTGGACTAGTGGCTTTACAAGATAGTTATTTAGAGCAATTTAGTGCAAAAGCGTCATTAGCAGTGGTAAATGCTTATAACAACACATTAAAAAATTCTGCTGCAGTTGAAGTGGAGCGAATGAGAGAAGTGGCCATATCTGTAGGTCAAAATGGTCCTTTCAATGTTGATGCGAGTGTCTGGTTTAAAAGTGCTACAGGGCGAATTAATTTATTAAAAGATATTGAAAATCTCGTTGCTGATGAGTTCATTACAGACATTAATAAACTGCTTAGTGAAGCAAGCAGTAAAGTGATCGTTAATTTGATTATTATAATGTCAACTTTTGTTATTACTATTTTTATTGTTTACGTTATTTTGGTCAATTTACTTAAACAGCTGAATGAAATTTCAGTAACGATGGAAAAAGTAACTGAAAATAATGATTTATCAATACAGGCAGGTGTATTTAGCACCGATGAGTTGGGTAATATCGCCAAAGGATTAAATAAAACGCTTAGCACCTTTTCTCATGCTATTACTGAAATAAAAAATAGTAGTGTTTCTCTTGCAGCATCCGCACAACAATCATCTATCATTGTGAATAATAACGTTGATAGTCTGCAACAGCAGCGTGATGAAACTGCCCAAGTTGCTACCGCGATAGAAGAAATGTCAGCAACAGTGCAAGAAGTCTCTCGTAATGCTAATGAGGCGATGTCATCGACACATCAAGTAAATAGCCAAGCGATAGAGAGTCAAACTGTTGTAGGAAACTCTTTAGAAGCAATTAATAATTTAGCGACAGAAGTCTCTGAAATAGGAGTACTTATCTCAGGACTGCATACAACTACGTCTAACATATCTAATGTTATTGATGTTATTAAAGGCATCGCTGATCAAACCAACTTACTTGCCCTAAATGCAGCGATAGAAGCAGCAAGAGCAGGAGAGCAAGGACGAGGCTTTGCAGTAGTCGCCGATGAGGTTAGGACTTTAGCTCAACGCACTCAAGATTCCACCATCGAAATTGAAGAAATTATCAACCAATTACAAAATGAAGCCAGTAATGCCAATACTATGGTTATTGGCACCCAAAAACGTGCTGATGAAAGTATTGACGGTACTCATCAAATTGAATTATCACTGACAAGTATTGTCACGGCAGTATCTGATATAAACCTAATGATAGAGCAAATTGCTACCGCGGCAGAGGAGCAAGTTAGTGTCACTGAAGACATCAATAAAAATGTTAATGATATAGATAAAAAGTCTTCTGAAATAACGTCAGGAGCACAGGATGTATCTCTGGCGGCTAACGAGCAAGTAGATATTGCTAACAATCTTGAAAAGTTGGCTGCTAAGTTTGTCGTATAGGTAAGCAATTTAAACAAACGTTGTAAATTGTTTGACCAATATCTGGGAGTTAGACGCATCTTAGAAAGGTTCTTGTAAACTAAAGAAAATCTGATACAAATTGCCTTATATCAGATTTTTAGTTTTTACTTAATAGGTAATAACTTTATCTATGGGTTGTAAGTTACGTCTAAGCTAACACCGCTAGCTGCCGAGTAACCGTAAATACCTATATGCCAAGTATCAGCTGTCGGGTTGGTAAATGAGCAAGCTTCACTGTTACCACTTTTGTATGGACGACAATCATAAGTAGAAGTGGTCGGTTGGGAGCCACGTCTAATATACATATCCGCATCACCTGTTCCACCACTCATAGCAAAGTCTAATGTAGCCATGCTTGCAGGAACATCAATGGTGTAATATGTCCAAGCTTGGCGAGCAACGCTAATGTCTGTTAATGAAGCGCTGCCACCTATAGCGCCGCCAGTACTAGCTTCGGTAAAGCTACCTGTTAAGTTAACACCACTAAATGTAGAGTAAGCAACTACTTTAATATAGTAAGTACCCACTTGAGCGTTAGCAATAGGGCAGCTTTCAGAATTACCGCCTTTATATGGGCGACAATCATAGCTGCTACTTGTTGGTGATGAGCCAAATTTAACGTAAATATCGGCATCCCCTGTACCGCCAGCCATATCAAAACTTAAGTCTGTGGCATCAGCAGGAACCTCCATGGTAAAGTTAAGTTCTGTGCTTGAGCCAATATTGGTTTTAGCAACACCATTATCAAGGATATTACCTGTTGGTGGAGGTGTTGTACTACCACAACTAGCTGCTAAGGCATCAGATGCTGCTTTTGCTTGGACTAAACCATGACCTGTTTTGTCATCGCGACCAGCTACGTCTAAATCAATTGCTGTATTTTTCAATGCATTACGTACGTCGTCTGCACTGCAGTTTGGATTGTTGCTCCACACTAATGCTGCAACACCAGTAACATGTGGGGTTGCCATAGAAGTACCATTGTAATAGGCATAATCTTGTGAACCATTGACGGTTAAACTAGCATTAGTGCCTAGTTGAGATATAAGTTGCTGACCTAAAACACGACTAATTGAAACGGTTGGTACGGATACATCAGTATTTGCATCAACAAGGAAAGGGTTTTGTAACCCCGGACGTGTGATGTCACTATAAATGATAACGGCAGATGCACCTGCATCGGCACAGGCTTTAGCTGGGTTGATTTCAGGGTAGTTACTACCCTTTTGGTTATCATTACGTTCTGCTAAACATATATTGCCATTTACATTACTACAGTTGTAACTGCTACCAGAAATAGTACAGCTTGCTAATACGCCATTAGCACTGCCATTAATATTGCTAACCACGAAGTTACCAGCACTTTCGATGTAATGAGTTTGAGGTACTACATTGTCATTACCATAGGTGGTTGAGCCAACAGTGATATAACCTAAACGGCCATCACCAGCAACGGTTGATAAAATAGCTTCTCCTGGTGCAGATACTTCAACTTGACTTGTGTATTGAGAAAATTCAGCATGTTGATTATTGTTATCTAAAGCGCCAACAGCCATTACTACATCATAAGAGGCAGGATAAGATAGAGTAGAGTTACCATCGTTACCTGAAGCGGCAATTAATAATACCCCTGTATCAGCTGCAGCTTGCAGTGCATTTTTTTCAGTAGTACTTGAACCAGAACCACCCAAACTCATATTGACGACTTTAGCACCGTTATTTACACAGGTATCAACTGCGTCAGATAAGTCACCAGAGTATCCCCAACCACTTTCGTTAAATACTTTAACGATATGAAGGTTAACGTTAGTGTTTGGCAAAATACCAACAACACCTTCGCTGTTATTTACGCCAGCAATAGTACCTGCCACGTGTGTTCCGTGAGAACCACCGTTCTGAAACCAGTTACCAGTACCTGAGTTATTAGTGCCTGATGCATTATTCGCATTTAAATCAGGGTTTGATTGCTCATAACCGGAGTCAATAATACAAACGGTCATGTTTGATGCATCTGTGTCTGCTAATTGATCCGATTGTGTCTTTGATATACCCCAAGGCTGGTTTTGCGAAAATAAAAAACGTTGGTAATCTGGTTCAATTGATTCAACTGAAGGGTGCTTTCGTAGTTTTTCAATAAATTTTTCTATATCTTTTACAGGGTGCATTGTGTCAAGAGAGATAACATGGCTATTATTTTTTAAAACTTTAACATGCTTTAAATTGAGGCCGATTTTTTTTGCTAGACCTGGAGGAATAGTTTTACCTTGGTTCTTATCTTTAAACGTAATAATTAAACGGTCAGTGTAATCATTACGGCTAAGTTTTTTCTGTGCTTGCCACTCGGCAAAACTTAACGTAGAAGGTTGAGTTACTGTAGCAACTTTATTTGCTTTATTAAGTTTAGCTTGAGGAGCTGCATTACTAGCAATACTCGTTACGGTTAGCACCGATATCGCGACAGCACTCAGTGCAATCTTTTTATTATTTTTCATCTGACATTAACTCCATCGTTGGTGTTTTACGCTTATAACAAAAGTTATTATCACTTATGTTCTGCGTATTATTTTTATAAGTTGTTTAAGAATTTAACAAAAATGTAACACTTATGAGATTGAGTCTTTATCCATTAATTAACTAGTAAATTATGGACAGATATTAATAGAAAACCGACTGTCTTATTTTTCACTGTTAGTTAAGTTCTTGAAAATAATGCTTTTGTTTTGTTTGTCGTGTTTGTTCGAAAAGTTGTCGTTATTTTACTAGGGGGCATTTTATCAACTGATACTATCGAATTATGCAAGAGGCAGGAAGCCACGCTAAGCAAAATTATATATTAAGTGAAGCATATAAAAGGAGAACGGATAGTTCATCTAAACAGTTAATCAAAACAATAATAATTAGCGTCATTAACAATAAGACGACTTAACATTAAAGATATAGTGGAGTACATATGAAGGTTTCTAAATTTTCAACATCGATAATTGCCCTAGCGGTTACTGCAGCATTTACAGCTCAAGCAGCTGACGACAGATATATTATTAAGGTAGATGAGAGTAAAAAAGGAATTGTAAAAGCACTAGCTAAAAAATTAGGCGCTGAATTAAAAGTAGACGGAAATGGTTTTATCGCGGCTTCATTTGCGGGTAAAAATTTAAGCCAAGTTAAAGGTTTATTAAACAACCCAAATATTCAACTGATTGAAGAAGATCAACGTCGTATGCCTCTTTCTGTATATAGCGATACTGCAGGCAACCCTATGACTTCGCAGCTGACTCCTTATGCAGTTGTACAATCTCAAGCTGACCAAGTTAACTTTAACGCAGCTGCAGGCATGAAAGTATGTATTATCGATTCAGGTTTAGATCGCTCTAACCCAGATTTTGCATGGAACAACATCTCTGGTACTAACGACTCAGGTACAGGTAACTGGGACGAAAATGGTGGTCCACACGGTACTCATGTAGCGGGTACTATTGGTGCATCAGACAACAATATTGGTGTTGTTGGTATGGCTCCAGGCGTTGATATGCACATTGTTAAAGTATTTAATACTGACGGTTGGGGATACTCTTCTGATTTAGCTCACGCAGCAAACATATGTTCAGGCGCAGGCGCTAACATCATCAGCATGAGTCTTGGTGGTGGTGGTGCAAACAGCACTGAAGAGAATGCATTTAAAGCCTTTACTGATAATGGTGGTTTAGTTGTAGCGGCTGCAGGTAACGACGGTAACAACGTACGTTCATTTCCTGCGGGTTACCCATCAGTAATGATGATTGGCGCAAATGACAATAACAACAATATCGCAGACTTTTCACAATACCCAAGTTGTACAGAAACAACTGGTAGAGGTAAAAAGCAAACAACAACAACCAATGAAGCGATTTGTGTAGAAGTAACTGCTGGTGGTGTTGATACTTTATCTACTTATCCTGCAGGCATGGCAACGAGTGCCTCAATGAGTGCTGATGGTGTTGATTTTGCTTCATCTGCAATGGAAAATGCGGGTTCAGTTTCAGGTAGTACTTATTACATGGGAACTGCAGAATCAACTGATTCAGGCGCAAATGGTAATATCTGTCTGATTGACCGAGGCGTAATCTCTTTCCACGATAAAGTACAAAACTGTGAAAACTCAGGTGGCCTTGGTGCAATGATCATTAATAATGAAGCGGGCATGTTATACGCTACATTAGGTGATACTAACGCTACGTCTATCCCAGCAGTTGGAGCAGCATTTGAAGACCGCGCCGTGTTACTAGCAGCAAATACAGTTGATATTACCATTGGTACTAGCGATTACGGTTTCATGAGCGGTACTTCAATGGCTACGCCAGCAGTCTCAGGCATGGCTGCGCTAGTTTGGTCTAATCATAACGGTTGTACTGGTACAGAAATTCGAGATGCATTAAAAGCAACGGCTGAAGATAACGGCGCTGCAGGTCACGATGACTACTTCGGTCACGGTATTGTTAAGGCAAAAGCAGCAAGCGATTACCTAACAGCTAATGGTTGTGGTGGTGTAACTCCTCCTGTAGGCGGCGATATTACAGCTGAAGCATCAGGGTACCGTGCTAAAGGCAAAAACAAAGTTGACGTAACTTGGTCAGGTGCGGCTACGTCAAGTGTCGACATCTACCGTAATGGTTCATTAAGAACAACGACGTCAAACGATGGCTCGTACACCGATAGCTTCAGAGCTTATGGTTCATTTACTTTTAAAGTATGTGACCAAGGTAGTGATAATTGTTCAAGTGAAGTAACAGTAAACTTCTAACTTTAAACGGCTTAAATACTTAATGTCCAGCTCATCTAGTGAGCTGGATATTTTCGTTTAAGCCACCTTGTACTTTTAAATGCTCTAGTTAGAGGGCTAAAATTATTGTGGATGGGGCGTGTTTAGTTTATGTTTCGTAGTGATGTGTTTCTTTGTAACTTATTTTTAACAATTATGACTAAACACTAAAACATGAAAATAAAACACCCTAATGTTTTAAAAGTATGTATGTATTTTGAAGATGTATTGGGCATAGGGGAATTAAAATGTTGAATAACTCGGTAAAAAGAATAATCAAACCACTGTCATTGTTAGGCTTTGTTGGTTTATCAGTTTGGCTAGTCAGTATTTCATTAAACGGTGCAGTTAACGATGGCACTCAGTCTTATATTATCAGCGCTAAAAATTATCAGTTATTAAAAGAAAAAGTCTTAGAGCTTAACGCAGAGCCTTCCCATGAACTCGCCATTATTAATGCTGTCGCTGTTGAGTTGAACCAATCTCAGCTTTCTCAATTACAGAAAAACCTTGATGTTAAAGTTTCTCAAAACCATAAAGTAGAATTGTCTGGCGGTAGTGCTTGGGGGAAACGCAAATGGCAACCCAAAGCGGTAGTTAATGACTTAATCGATGCCACATCAGCACACGCAACACGCAATTTTGGTGATGCTGTAACTATTGGCTTTTTGGACACTGGCCTCGACCAGTTACAAGGAACATCTAAGGGCCTAGGCTTATCTACGGATTTATATGGACGAGATAAGTTCTGGGGAACTTATGACGCGATAAATAACAACGTTAGTAATTATAGCAATGAAGAAAGTGGTCATGGTACTCATGTCGCCAGTATTGCAGGTAATGCCGACTATGATGTGTACGGTAACGTTTATGGTGTAGCGCCTAATGCATCCTTGGTGGGGATTAAGGCGTTTGATGCAGAAGGCAAGGCTACCTATGCCGATGTTATTCGCGGTATTGATTGGGCACTGCAGGTTAAAGATAAAATTAACCTTAAAGTATTGAATATGTCGTTCAGTGGACCTGCCCGTTCTTATTACTGGGAAGACCCATTGAATCAAGCAGTAATGAAAGCATGGCAAGCAGGTATTGTTGTTGTCGCTTCTGCAGGTAACAACGGCCCTGATCCCATGACGATTGGTGTTCCAGGGAATATTCCCTATATTATTACAGTCGGTGCGATGACAGATAATTATACCGAGTCTGATTCAAACGATGACAAATTAGCCACCTTTAGTGCTGCAGGACCTACAATAGAAGGATTTGTTAAGCCAGAAATTGTCGCACCAGGCGGGCATTTATCAGGTTTAATGGCTTTTGATACTCAAATAGTTCAAGAGCATCCTGAGTTTCATGATGGTGGGCGTTATTTTGAAATGTCAGGCACGTCTCAAGCTGCTGGCGTTGTATCCGGTGTTGTGGCACTGATGTTGACACAAGATCCAACGTTAACACCTGACGAAGTGAAATGTCACTTAATGGACAGTGCACATGCCGCATTTAATGATAATGGAGAACTTGCTTATAGTATTTTTCAGCAAGGTTCTGGAATGGTTAATGCTGCGGATGCATTAACTAGCACCGCTTCAGCATGTGCGAATCAAGCATTAGATATTGCTCAAGACTTAGAAGGTAATGAACACTTTTTTGGACCGGCTAACATTAATAGTGATGGCAATTTTTATGTTGAAGGTTTAGGTGATGAGTATGTGTGGGAATTAGATGATACTAATCTTGATGGTGATACTATAATTTGGCGAATGAATTTTGATGAAAATGCTCTAGACTGGAGAAATACTGCGTCAACGGACACTATAATTTGGAGAATGAATGTCGAGACTGACACCATAATTTGGAGAATGAATGTTGAGTCAGATACAATCATTTGGAGGATGAGTGTAGCTAATAACGCTACCGATATTAAGGTTAATAATTGGGTTGAACAACAATAGCTTGATTACCACTAAGTCACTGTTACTTCAGTGGCTTAGTTCATGCCTTTATTCCAGCTGAATCATGCATCTTCAAGTGGAACGGGTATATATATCATCACTTTATAAGAGCTGTTTTGTGAATAATATTCTTCTATTTTTATTATTAATTTTTATTAACTTCAGTACTTTTGGGCAAGAAGTCAAACTGTTTAAAAACTTTGGTATTGATAATCCAATGTCTTACAACTTTGTTCGAACTATTGCTCAAGATGAAGATGGTTTTATTTGGTTTGGTTCATCGGAGGGGTTAGACCGTTTTGATGGACACCAAACGCTAAGTTTCCAGCATGATAGCTCTCAGCCTAATTCACTAAGTTCTAGTGTAATCAGTCGTATCCTTATTGATAAACAGCAACGATTGTGGGTGGGTACTTTCGGGGGGGGCTTGAATTTATATAGAGAAAAGAGTCAAGATTTTCTACATTTTACCACTAAGACAAAAAATTCAGTGCTGACAAATGATAGCGTAAATGCGTTATTTGAGGATAGTGAGGGTAAACTTTGGATTGCTACCGAAAATGGTTTAAATGTTCTCAGTTCTCATGAAGATAAATGGTCAACTCAACACATTTCCCAAGAGCTAGGAAATCCTAATAGCCTGACGCACAATGCTGTACTCTCAATTATTGAAACCCGTGATAAAGAAATTTGGGTTGGAACAAATGGTGGAGGAATTTCGGTATTTGATCTCCAAGGAAACTTTATTAAATCTATTAAGTACGGTGACCAAAATAGTGCTACTTATGTTAATAAGTTTGTCAGTAGTTTATACCTAGATATTAACGGGGATATTTGGATAGGCACAGTAGATAACGGTTTATTAAAGTATATCCCTAGTACAAAAAAATTCATTCACTATCAAGATAATGTAAATGATCAGTCAACGATTAGCAGTAATGCAATAAGTAATATTTATCAGGATTCAGAACAAAATATTTGGATTGCCACTGACAATGGCTTATCTATTTATAATTATAAAACAAATAATTTTAGTCGATACAATTATTCTCCTAATAACCCATACAGTATAAGTAATGATTTTGTTCTTACTTTTTTTGAAGATAATCATAAGATGATGTGGGTAGGAACTTTTTCTGGAGTAAATCGTTGGGATCCTAATATGGCAACCTTTCGACAATATAATACTCAAACTAACCCTGTTTTAAAAAATCACAATATTACTAGTTTTGCTCAATTCGATAAAGATAACTTGTATTTTAGCACCTATAGCGCTGGAATTTATCGGTTGTCTCAATATGATAATTCAATTTCAACTGTCGATTTTAATGCTTTTTTTTCAGAGTATAGAATTATGACACTGTTTGCGGATGGAAACACTTTATGGGTGGGAACGCGAGCTTCAGGGTTATATTCAATAGATTTAGCAACGAATAAAGTTATTGCATATAAACATAATGCTGAAAACAATAATTCAATTTCGGCTAATAGTATTACTGATATTATTAAAGATATGGATGGCAATATTTGGGTATCTACTTTTCATCAAGGAATTAATTTATTTAATAAAGATGGTACATTTAAACGTTTTATAAAAAACAAGTTAGACATAGAAAAAGGACCTGGCAGTAATCATATTGTACAGTTGTTGGAGGATGACCAAGGCTTTATTTGGTTAGCTACTTTTGGCGGTGGGATAAGTCGTTTTGACGCTAAGAGTGAAACGTTTACTCATTTTCGATATGAGGAAAATAACCCTAACAGTATCTCTGATGACTTTTCATGGATCATGTTACTGGACAACAACAAAAACCTTTGGTTTGGTACTCAATCTTCAGGCTTAAGTATATTGAGCCGCGAAAATCGTCATAGCAACAACTTTTCATTTACTCACTTTGATACTAAAGATGGTATGAAAAGTTTGACCATATACGCTATCACTCAAGATGTTTATGATGATATTTGGTTTAGTACAAATAAAGGAGTCTCTCGTTATTCCATGAGTGATAAAAGTTTTAAACATTTCAACCTCACCCATGGCTTAGTTGATCTAGAATACACACATTCTGCGGTATTCCTTTCAATGGACAACACAATATATTTTGGTGCAGGCAAAGGGATGAATAGTATCAATCCGGAAAAAATTAATACCAGCCTTGTTGCACCAGAAGTACGATTAACGAGTGTTTTAAAGTTGAATGAATCTATGTCTCTAGGAAGCTCATTATCTAAGTTATCCCAATTGGAATTTGATTATAGTGAACAGCTCATTTCGTTCGAATATGTCGGGTTGAATTATGCTGCCCCGGAGTCAACGCGTTATAAATACCGGTTAAAGGGCTTCGATGAAGAGTGGATTGATGCGGGTAAGTCACGACGAGCCACCTATACTAACTTACCCTCAGGTAGTTATCAGCTACAAATTATCGCAGGAAATAATGATAATATTTGGAGTGAACCTGGCTTATCACTTGATGTTACGGTGAAGCCAGCACCTTGGAATACTTGGTGGGCGTATGTGCTTTATGCGGTATTGATTACTTTATTTTTATTGACTTATTCGCGTCTTTTAAACCGAAAACTACTTGTTGAACAACAACAAAAAGAACTTTTTAAGCGACAAGTTAAAGAAAAAACACAAGAGTTTCATTTGAAGAATGTTGAACTTGAAAAAGCCAACCAACAATTGGAAGATGCAGCAACAGTGGATAAAGTGACAGGCGTTAAAAGCCGCCGGTATTTAGATATTTATATCGAACAAGCCAGCCAACTTATGTCTCAAATTCATGAAAATATCCTGCCAGTACAACGTAGTATACTGCCACGATTGTACCTGGTCATGGTAAAGGTTGAAAATATAGAGCAAGTAACGAATAGCCAATTGGTAGACCTTACAGATTTACTGCTTTATAGCCGCAATAGTGAAGATTTGGTTATTCGATGGGCAGATGATACTTTTGTTATTATAGGTTATGAGAAAGACGATAATGCCCGTGAGCTAGTGACTCGCTTAGCTAGCCGCTTTGAGCAAGCATTAGGTCGTAATATTCAATCAGGTATGGCTTATAGCTTTTATCCGTTTAATTTCGAGCAACCTATGGCGCTATCATGGGATCAAGTCAGTGTTCTTACCGAACATGCATTAAAAGTGGGGAGCAATAACAAAATGAGTTGGTTGGGGTTTTATGCTCCAAAAATTCAACCGTTTAACTATTTAGATGTCATTCAGCAGAAAAATATTGGCGAGTTAAGTAAATTATTAAAATTAAAGCAAGGTTAGTTAGTTCTATACCCATAAAACTCTCCGTGGTAACTGGGTATAGCTTATAGCTCAGGAGTTGAGTCTTGCTGTGCAATACGTTGTTGGTATTGCTTTGGCGTGCAATTAAAACTCTCCTTAAAGCAGCGGCCAAAGTAGGTTTGTGATGAAAAACCGACATCTAAAGCAATACGTCCTATTTGTGAACCATTTATGAGTAATGCTTGTGCTTTTTTCAAACGAAATTCTTTGATGAAGTTATTAGGCGTTGTACCTAGTAGTACTTTAATTTTTCGCTGTAATTGCCTCTCACTCACAGCTAGTTCTTTTGCGAGTAACGATATATCTAGCTCAGGTTCAGTGTAATGCTTAGCAATCAGTGCTTCTAGTTTATGTAAAAACTTATCTTCTGGGCTGCTTTGCTCAATTGTATCTTGAGTTAATTTCGCTACATTTTTCTGGCTTATCGTTTTTCTCTCTGCTTTTTGTTTATCGTTAAATTTTTGCAAATAGCGTTTTTGTAACTGTTGTCTGTTAGCGATTAAATTTTGAATTCTTGTTAATAATTCATATTGGTTAAAAGGTTTACTTAAATATTCATCAGCATTTAAGTTGAGGCCTCGTAACCTGCTTTCAAGATCAGATCTTGCTGTCAGTAAAATTACTGGAATATGAGCGGTCATTTCGTCTTGTTTTAGTTGTGTTAATACTGCAAAACCATCAATGCCAGTTAACATCAAATCACAGACAATTAAGTCGGGGATGTATTCTTTCGCTAACTGCAGACCAAGTTCACCACTACCCGCAAGAATGCAGTGATGTTGTTGCTCAATAACTTGCTTTATATGACTTTGCATATCAATATTATCTTCAATAACTAACACTACTTGCTGCGAGTGGTGGGGTGGGGGACTTGCTGAGTCACGCTGCTCTGTTAGTAATGACGTAACCTCACTTTCTGAGAGACTTATCGATATCTCTGTCTCAACATCCTTTGCTGATGCTAGGGGCATCGAAAGGCTAAACTTACTACCATGACCATGTTCACTCACTAAGCTTATGCGCCAACCGTGTGCTTTAACGAGTTCATTAACTAGTGATAAACCAATACCTACACCAAAGGTAGCTTGATTTTTAGCATCGTCAGCTCGTTGAAAACGTTCAAAAATTTTAGATTGAGAATTCTTACTAATACCTATACCTGAATCGATAATATCTAAAATAATGGTGTCCTGTTCTGCATAAGCATTTACGTGAACCGAGCCCCCCTTTGGTGTGTACTTTATTGCATTGGCAAGCAAATTAAATATTATTTTTTCAAAGGCTTGCCCATCACAATCTAACCACAAACCGTCAGGGATGTTGCTACTAAAAGTTAAGTTACTTTGTGATGCTAAACGAGAAAAAGAATCAACAGGCATCATCATTAAGGTTTTTAATCGGTAAGTATTTAGCGACAGTTGTGGATTGTCACTTAAACGTGAAAGCTCTAACAGTTGCTCAACCATACGTACTAACCGTAACCCATTACGCTTGGCGGTTATTAATTCTTCACTTTCTAGTTCATCTGATGTTTTGGTTATATATCTATCTATGATGCCATTAATGATGGTTAGTGGTGTTCTAAACTCATGCGAAATGTTTGCGATGAATTTATCCTTTAATTCTAATGCCTGTTTTTCGGCATTTTTTCTTGTGGACAAATTAATGAAAGTTATAACAATAAGGGGATGCTTATCTCGTTTTGCCCATTGTAATTCGGCTTGTGCTGGAAACTCAGTACCATCTGAACGCAGTGATGTACACTCTACCGATATACCTAAACCTTTACGTTGCAATGAGTAGACATTGCTTTGGAAGCCGAAAAAGAAGTGCATTTCGTCTTTTTCGGCAAATAAGCGACTAACTGATGTCCCTGTTAATTCATGTTCAAGACTTTGAAACATCTGCACGGCTGCTGGGTTGGCAGATAATATTTCACCCGTGACAGTAGTAGTTAATATGGCATTATTTGAAGCGCGGACTATCGCTTTGTCTTCACTGTTAATCAGCGCCTCGGTTAAGTCATTATTTAGGCTATTGAGTTGTTGATACCTGTTTTTTTCAGAGAGCAAATTTTTCTTGAGTTTCTTTGAGTGATTACGACGAGTGATTGCAATGCTTGTTAGTAAAATTGAACCAATAAATAACCAAAAGAAAAGGGTAATGGATTGTAGATTTGAATTAACACTGTAAAACAAATTTTGTTCATAACCATATAAATGGATTGCTGTTGGTATAAGCATAAGGAGTAAAATGTATAACTCTGGATTATTTTCTTTTTCTATAGGTTTCGGTAGTTTAGTTGCTGCTAAGGTGATGTTTGCCGTGAGTATTAATAAAAAATACGGCAGTAAAGCAGTAAGCTGAATATAATAGCTATTATAGCTAATTAACGTTGAATTATTATGAAGATAAGCGCTTGCATTACCTATCAGTAAAAAGCTTGTGCTCAACGAAAGTAGAGCAAAAGTATAACGCCAGAATTTATTTTTACAATTGAGTAAGCACTGAATTAACTTAGCAATAATTAGCATATTTATTAATAAGTGAAATAACAAAGAAGTCTTGGCTGTTTGGTATGTTTGATCTGAAAACTCAGCAGGTAAAAGAATAAAATAGCAAAAGCAAATCAAGGTGAAAAATATAGCTGGTACTCGGCCACTTATATATTTATTGAGCGGTATATTACTTAAATGCGGGTTGGTCTCGATTGCCAATAAAATAAAAAAATAAATAAAGAGTGAAGCAAAGTCTTGATATAGCTGCTGGCTAATGATCGTAGATGTACTGGTTAAAAATTTACTTATTATGACCACTAGTGTCGCTAAAAACAGGTATTGCCAAAACAATTTAAATGAACGCGAAGTCTTTTTTTTATAACAAAAAAGTAAAAGTATACAACTGATAATTTGTAAAGCGGATAAAGCAAAGTTTGAAAATAGGTGTTCAGAAATTGATAACCAACTAGCGATGAGGTAGTAAGGAATAAAGGTAACAACGCCAGCTAAGGCTAAAGTTAATTGTCTACTAGGTATGCGCAATTGTTATTCCTACTTGGTGTTCATTGTTTATAATTAGTTTAGGTCATTATATCCTTTTAAATAACGCTCTTACTATAATCTATATTAACATTTTACTAACATCAAGTTACTAAGCTCATCTAACATTTTATTCATGTATTTTGCCATTTAACTCTAGCACCGCTCTGCGGTCTGAATAAATTTGATAGTGTAGGTTTATTAAATCTACAATAAAAAATAATAGCAATAATTATTTCGTATATTAATGATAATAATCAACAGGGAGTATATTCATTTATTGGAAAATAAAATTAAGTATGTTATAAGTGTTTTTAGGATTTTATTTATTAATAACAAAGGATTAACTTTATTATATGCAAGCGGACTGTACGGGTAATATTCCATTTATTTTAGGTATCACTGGGCATCGTGATTTATTCACATCTACTGAAAACTCACCTGAAGCGCTTAAAGATCAAATAAGACAGGCACTCTATTTTTGGCAAAAAAAAATTGGCCCTAATACTCCGCTTTGGTTATTAACGGGTTTAGCAGAAGGTGCCGATTTACTTGTTGCAGAAACCGTATTAGCACTGCAAAGTGAAGGCGAAAATATACTCTTACTTGCTTGTTTGCCCATGCCAGATTCAGCGTTTCGAAAAGACTTTGTCAATTCAGGCGCGTTATCTACCTATATCAACATAATTGAGCGTATAACAAACAGTGATAATAAGCTTTTTGAACTCAAAAACCCGCTATCAACGACAGAATTTGAAACCGCGATTAATGACAATGAATTTGGCGTGCTTCGTAATGCTTTATATTTAAATCAAAGTCTATTCGTCGCTAAGTATTGCAATGTTTTATTGGCTTTATGGGACGGGCATAAAAGTAAAGGTGCGGGTGGTAGTGCCGATGCAGTGCAATATAAACTTGGCAGTACACCTTCTTGGTCAGAAGATATTATTGTTGATAAAAACCTTTTACCAGCCTCAGATTTTGACGGTCAAGTTAGTGGTATTGTACACCATATTCTTGTTTCGAGAAAAACAGACTCACCAAAGTTAACAGAATTAACCGAGTTAACGTCAATAGAAGTGAGTATCGGCAAGCTTTACTCCTCGATAGGGCAAACGAAAGGTAAAAATATATTAAATGAGCTCATAGTACATGAGTTTCAATTAATGCTCGATGAAGTGACGTTTTATAATCAAATAGCGCAAAATCAACCTATTGAATCAAGCATTCAAAGTGATGGGCCTAGCAGCACGAGTGCCATTTTTGACAAAGCTGATGCTATTGCTATTGCAAATCAGACTCAATATCGGCAAGTCGTTAAAGCATTTTTTACTGTCATTACCCCAGGTTTTATTGCGTATGAGCTAGCAGGTAACTACACCAGCGAATTGATCGGTGTGTATATCCTTTTTGTCGTTTTGCTGGCTATTTTAGGTAGTTGGTTGCTTATTAAATATGTGAAAAAAAATGACCATAAATGGCAATATCAACTCGCTAGAGGTGTTGCCGAAACGGTCCGTATTCGAGAGTTCCTAAATATTGCCGATGTCGAGCCGACAGCAGAGCCCTTAATTCCAAGGCGTTATCGTGAAAATTTACCTTTGCTAAACCATGTTATTCAATTGACAGAAATTCAGTGGTGGGACAAAAGCTATCAAAGCAGCCCTGAGTCTATTAAATATATTTGGCTAGATGAACAGGTAAGTTTTTTAGATAGCCGACTTGTATTATCTGCAAATTCCGCCAGTGAATTATTATATAAACGGCCACGTTACGCTGCCCATTTATGCAGTAAAATCGCCTCGTTTAGTTTCTATACTGCAGTGGTATTTGGTCTTATTTTACTGCTAAATTTGAGCGCGTTTTATTTTGTTGGATTTGACTTGTTCAACTCATTTAACAGCGCGTTAATGTACATAGTGCAATATGGATTGATGCTAGCGGGCATCGTGGTGTTGTGGAGTGAAATTGCTGGCTATGAGTCAACTACATTGGGTTATAGCAGCCTCAAAACTTTATATGAGCGTGCGACAACACTATTTGAAGAAACGCCCAACAGAAGCAGTAAAAGAATGTTATTGGAGTTAGCGAAAGAAGCTGTATTTGAACATGTCACATGGACCCGTTCAGAAATGGCGAGTGACTTAAAAGAAAGATAAAAATTTGCATTTAAGCAGTAAGGAAAACTAATTATGACAACAGAAAAAGTAAGCTTTTATCAAACACTCACTGATGATGAAATTGCTAAAGAGATTGTAAGGGAAGAACGTTTAGATAATAAATATAGATTAGAGTGGGGTGTAGATTCAAGCTTTACCATTTACTGTGACGATGAAGATGAACAAAAAACCTATACTCGCCACCTTGAATCTATTATTGGTGTTCTACCGCTAAAACATCCTAAAAATGAAGGCTGTTTTGTCAGTATAGGTTTAGAAAACAGCTTACAAATATCCTTAAATCAGGGGCCTCATCTGAAAACACTGACAGGCCATGACGAACGTGTACTTGGCTTGATTGAGCTTGATGACGGTAACTTGGTTTCTGCCAGTACTGATGGATTTCTTCGTTTTTGGAATACTAAAAACGGGAAAATGCTTAGTGAAATAGAAACCTCACTTGAATCATTAGAACAAGTTAAGTTTTTTCTCTATCACGATATAGTGGCAATCAAAGAAACTAACTCTGTGAGTATTTGGAAATTTTCAGGGGAACAACTAGTACAGCTTGAAGGGCAAAAAAAGCAACTGCAATCAGCTCATCAACTATCATCGGGCAACTGGCTAATCTGGACAGAAAATACTAAGCCAAGTCTATGGACAGGAGAAGGGAAATTAATTAAAACATTTTCTTTCTCATTTCCTGTGTTCGGAGCATATTGTGAACTTGAATCGAAACAACTGCTAATTAAGCGAAGTGATTCGATCATTTCATTGTTCGATGAAAACGCCACTTTACAAAGTGAACATCAAAACAACAAAGATGTTGTCGACTTATTTGATCAATTAGCAAAAGGACGTCGAGAAACTGAACAGTTTATTTTAAAAAATCCTGACGTTAGCTACTTTCAGCATGCTAGAAATTTACTCGCCTCGAAAAAAAGTTTATTTTGCGCACACCACGAATTAGAAAAACAGTCGTTAGAGTTTGACCATAATCCTACTGAGCAGAAAGTTTGGAATTTCTTTAGTCGACCAATATTTGAAAAAATTAAAACGGCACTAAAGTCTGTAATCAAAACCGCTCGTACCAAAGAAAAAACACTCTTAAACCTGATTGAAGAAAGTGAGGAAAGAGAGCGTCGCTATATCTCCAAAAGAGGTACTTTTGGCACAATGCGTTGGATTTTCTTTGTGTTGGCATCCGCAGCTGTAGGAGCTGGCTGGTTTTTATTACAACAACCAGACTTACTCGAATCGATGGTGTCAGATAACAGAGATTTATTGAGTATTGTTCAACAAAACCCACAGTTCCTTGTCTATATACCTGCGGTTTTCTTGTCGATTTTTTGGTTGTTATTTTGGTCTAAATCCCGAAAGCATAATAAAAATGCTAACCGTGAAAATAATAATTTAGCCGTGCTAAATGTCTTGTTACCTGGGTATTATCAACTGATTGAGAATATTAAGAATTATCGAAAAAAATTAACAAGTCAAATACCTGTATTACAAGAAGGTAGTAGAGATCTTTTTCAAGGACAATTCATCCAAGCCCATATCGATGAATTGATCAGTGGTAAAATACAAGAATTGGCGATGAATGAATGTGGGTTAGATAAAGACGATATTATCTATAAAGATCAAGAGCCCATTATTTTACCAACCTTTAGTTTAATTCAAGACAAAGAAAGACGAGCACAAGTTGCGAGTAAACTTGTTTTTGAAAATGAATATTCATTCTGGCCGATAAAAGGCGGAACCTTAGTTAGTGCTGTTCAATTTATTCAGTACACTTTTTTAACAAAAGATAAAATTGATGTGTTCACTACTTATTATGACTTTATAACTAATAAAGCGGTTGGTAAGGAAGCAAATGCCTTTTACTACAAAGACGTGACCAATATTGCCAAAAAAGAAGTTGATCGTGATGATTTTTGGGAAGATAAAAGTAAAGACATCTCAGCAACTGAAATTGTTTTATCGGTTGCTAGTGGAGAGAAGATTCGTTTAACGATTCTAAATGAAGAGAGTTTGTCAAAAATACACCAACAGACTAAAGATGTTGAAACGATCAGCCCTGAAATGTTGATGCAAAAATTAGAAGATGAACGTATAAGCATTGAAGCAGATGACGACTTATCTGCTGAAGAAAAAGAAGACGAGTTAAGAGTTGTAGATGGTCGTATATCAGAAGCGAAAACGAGTTTGTTTGAATTAGACTCTAGTCAAGCAAGCAATAAAGCTGATGAAGCGATTAAGAATATTCGTAATCAATTACAGCAACACAAGAAGGAAAGTTAATGAGCAAAGTATTTATCAGCTATAGCTCATCTGATAGACCTGCGGTAAACCTATTGAAAGAGGCTTTAGAGCAACTTTCTTATGAGGTTTGGTTTGATCAAGACGCTATATTACCCGGGGGTTATTACGCAAAAGACATTGCCACCGCGTTAAAAGATATTGATGTTTTTGTACTGATGACAAGTGCTAATTCAATTGGGGATAAAGCAAATAATATTGTTGGCTCCAGTGAGGTCGCTAAAGAAGTGATTTTAGCACAAAGTTCTTCTGCGGTTATTATCCCCGTTAAATTAGATGATTGCTGGATGGAAACGACTACTCATGATGAATTTACTTATTTATTAGCACGAACACAGTGGCTTGATGCTGGGTATTGTGATTCATCTGCTGATTTCATCGACGTTGCCAAACGGATTGATAGTGCCTTAGTTTCAGGTAACTTTAAGTTTAATCACGATACGACACTTGATGAGATCGATAAATTATTGAAGCTGGGATTATTTGGACAAGCTGCATCACGGATGAGTGCCAATGCTTTCCCTGATATTGCTAGTGATAGAGTTGTATTGATTAATGCAATACTCGCACTGTCAGAGCGACCTATATCAAGTCTCAGTAAGTTAATGGTTGATAACTTAGTACGAGATCTAATGCACATTCGTAATGAAAGTGTCAGACCTGCAGCACTTTATTTACAAGGAGCTTTGTCAACATTCTATTACCAGACAAATGCAGTTTATGATCCTACGGGTGGCTTAGTTGCTCTTAAAAAAGAAGCGGCCGCGCTTGGTCGATTAAAAGCTAAATACGTAATGTCTATTGCGCATTTGTTGCCGTCAATTAATCAATATTCTTTGCAGTGGTCGAAATAACCGAC